>CAYRYU010000255.1:0-1676 GCA_964428355.1 uncultured bacterium | reverse complement strand
TGAACGATGCGGACACGAAGCGGCCTCGGCCGTCCTGACCGGAACGGTTTCACCCTGACCGAAGTGATCCTGTCTTTCCTGCTCTTTGCAGTTCTCGTGATTACCATCCACCAGAGCCTCTCCATTACCTTCCTTGCGGCGGAAAAAGCCGCGGCCAGGCTCCGCTGCACGGTGACGGCGAACAACATACTCGAGCGGGCGATGGCCACAAGCAACTCCGCGACCTTCACCCTCGTCCTGTGCAGCCTCCTCCCCGGCTCCAAGCTCGGAGGCACTGACTGGCTCGAAATCCCCGCAGCTTATTCCGCGAAGGGGATGCTCGGCAGCGTTACCGGGCGGATCGGAACGACTTCGGTCAAGTTTGCCCAGGATGGTTCCCCCGAGGTCGCGACGGTTGTCGCCGTCATTGAAGTCAGGGAAAACATACACGACAGCCAGGTCTCCCTCCAGGCTTTCCGGGATCCGTTGGAATGAGGCAGTCGCAGAGATGAAACAACGGACGGCTTTCACCCTGATGGAAATCCTGCTCGTCGTGCTTCTCTCCACCATCCTCGCGGGGGGCCTCGCGGGGCTTCTGATCTGGGAAACCCGCGTCTACTCGATGACCTCCGAGCGGAACGCCAACACCGCCCGGCTGATGGATGCCTACCTCCTCATGTTGAAGATCCTCAGGCCCCTGAATCCGATCGAGCTGGTCCCCTCAGGCCAATCGGGCGTCTCATCGGCGACGACGATCCTCGCGTTCGACGACTCCGGAAAGCGCCTCCTCTGGCAGGGGTTTCCCATCCTCGACCGGATCGAGGGCGAATTTTCGTACAACGGCCATCCGCGCGCCGACAATACGGGAGCGAACTGGGCCGTGAACTGGGCGACCGCGGTGATCAGGATCGAAATGATGACCACGGGAGACCACCCCGAACCCCTGAGCATTCTTGTACATCCGCGGAAATCTTGACATGAATTCGAGGTCCGGAAATGGATAGAAATCTCTTCGGCAGCCGTTCAGGTTTTTCCCTGATGGTCGTCATGGCCTTGATGCTGACCTTCGTGTCCCTGTATCCCTTCGTCTATTTCCAGACGGATGACGGACTGAAACGGCTCGTACAGATAACCAACCATTCCCAGATCTTCTGGGCCGCGAACGGAGCGAACCAGCGTGCGCAGGCGGAGGCCGCGAGCCGCACCTATTCGCTTCCTCCGACCATGGTCGCCTTCACGCAGGTTTCCACCTTCACCCTTTCCCCTGGGGACTTCAGGATGGCCACTTTCACGATCCAGATGAGGATCGAGGTTTCGCCGAATCCGGCTCGCACCGACGAGTGGCAGGCGACCCAGACGGTTGCCCTGCTCCAGAATGGCCTGACCACGGAATTCGCAAGCGCCCCGCTCGGCCAGGTGGCGACCTATGTCACCCCGCGCCTGACTTTCGAGGTCTCCGGAACGAACCAGATCATCGCGACCTTCAGCCGGGAGATGGGTCCGGGAATCCTGAATCCGCTCAACTTCACGGTTTCCGGCCCCGGGAAGGGAACATGGGGTGACAACCCTGTTTCAGTCTCCGTCATCGGAGACCCTGCTGATCCGCTGGCTTCGCACACGTATCTACTGACCTTTTCAGGGGCAAATGTTCCCAACGAGCAGATCATCCTGACCCTCAACAACGTCGGCGACTCCCT
>CAYRYU010000254.1:0-1717 GCA_964428355.1 uncultured bacterium | reverse complement strand
CCCCATAGGTAGGGTTGTAGTCCGACACCCAACCGCTTCCAGGACCAGCGGTCAGGCCCCCGGGATAATCTCGCCTGTTCGAGAAGCCCCCACCGTTTCCCCCGGTTCCTCCAAGGGCAACATTTCCAGAGCGATCGGTTATGGTGTATCCACCTTCCCCCGAGTTCGCATCGTTGATGTTCCCGGAAACAACATTGTAGGACGTCGACAAGGCACCCCCACCCCCGCCCGCCGCCATGAGGAGACCGGCTCCCCCGATCGATCCGGTGTAGACGAAAGTTCCGCCTCCTCCGGATCCCCCATTGTAGGTTCCCAATTTCCCATTTGATTGGCCCGCCTGTCCGACCACGATGTTCAGGACGGTTCCGGCGGCCAGGTCGAACTCTCCGAAAAGGCATTGCCCGCGGCCGCCCGACCCGAAATTGGACGGGCCGCCTCCGGCCCCGACGGCTTTGATCAGGTATCTTCCGGTTGTCGGGACCGTCCATCTCTGGATTCCCGACGAGACGGTAACCTGACCGGCCAAAGTCGTTCCGGAATAGGCCAGGTCGACCTGAGCTTGGGAAGGTCCGCTCCTTCCCGTTGCCCCCGCATTGGAAAAATTATAAGTGATGGTCGTGGCGGGGGAAGGTCCCTCGGGGGAGTAGGTTCCATAAACGATTACGACGGTGTTTCCCAGGGAGTCGCCTACGTTGTTGATGGTTAGGATGATTTGCTCGTTGGGGGCATTTCCCCCCGAAAAGGTCAGAAGATACGTGTGCGAAGCGAGCGGATCGGCGGGGTCGCCGATGATGGAGACGGAAACCGGGTTGTCACCCCATGTTCCCTTTCCGGGGCCGGAGACGGTGAAGTTGAGCGGATTCAGGATTCCCGGACCCATTTCACGGCTGAAGGTCGCGATGATCTGGTTCGTTCCCGAGACCTCGAAAGTCAGGCGCGGGGTGACATAAGTCGCCACCTGACCGAGCGGGGCGCTGGCGAATTCCGTGGTCAGGCCATTCTGAAGAAGGGCAACCGTCTGGGTCGCCTGCCACTCGTCGGCGCGAGCCGGATTCGGCGAAACCTCGAGCCAAATCTGGATCGTGAAAGTGGCCATCCTGAAGTCCCCGGGGGAAAGGGTGAAGGTGGAAACCTGCGTGAAGGCGACCATGGTCGGAGGAAGCGAATAGGTGCGGCTCGCGGCCTCCGCCTGCGCACGCTGGTTCGCTCCGTTCGCGGCCCAGAAGATCTGGGAATGGTTGGTTATCTGTACGAGCCGTTTCAGTCCGTCATCCGTCTGGAAATAGACGAAGGGATACAGGGACACGAAGGTCAGCATCAAGGCCATGACGACCATCAGGGAAAAACCTGACCGGCTGCCGAAGACACATCTATCCATTTCGGACCTCGACTTCATGTCATGATTTCCGGGGATGTACAAGAATGCTCAGGGGCTCAGGGAAGTCTCCGGTTGTTCTCAGGTCGATCCTGATCACCGCGGTCGCCCAGTTCACCGCCCAGTTCGCTCCCGTATCGTCGGCGCGCGGATGGCCGTTGTACGAAAAATCACCCTCGATCCGGTCGAGGATGGGAAGCCCCTGCCAGAGGAGCCGCTTTCCGGAGTCGTCGAACGAGAGGATCGTCGTAGCCGATGAGACACCTGATTGGTCGGAGGGGACCAGTTCGATCGGATTCAGGGGCCTGAGGATCTTCAACATGAGGAGGTAGGCATCCATCA
>CAYRYU010000253.1:0-1749 GCA_964428355.1 uncultured bacterium | reverse complement strand
CACCATGGTCACCCAGAGCTGGAAATTCACCTGGTGGGTGAAGTTCATGGATGCTCAGGGAAACAAGATCACCCCCACCCTGAACAGTGGGAGCACTTGGTTCTCCTATGCCTCCGTTCCTGACCAGGTCCAGTTCTACGGGACCGCCGTGTTCGGCATCAAGGGGACAGGCTATGACATGACCCTGACCAATACTTTTGGCAACAGCGCCTATCCCTGGATTTACAAATACCTCACCAGCACCACCCAGCCCATCCACGTCACGGGCAAGATGAACACGAGCGTCTCTGGAACCATGAACGATAATCAGCTCTCCGGTTATCAGTTCGGCTACGGGATCGACGGCGGAACCTCCGCTTGCGACTCCTTCTTCCGGATTCCCAAACAAGGTTATCCCACCGGACGGATCTGGGCCGGTGCCGAAGGATACGGGGTTGCCTATAGCTTCAATGGATCGGCGATCTGCACCATTGCCTATAGCCCCTCCACCCCTTCGGGCGCCCCGACAACGTGGAACATGGACTAAGATCCTGATCTGAAAAGGGCCCCAGGTGGGGCCCTTTTTTATGCCCGAAATTACCTGATGATGATTCGTGCGTTGGCTTGGTGGCTTTTCACATGGTACTCGCTTGGGTTGTCCTTCGCCTTCCTCAGCCCCGGATTCCCATCGGGCCTCTTTTTAACCACCAACTTCATCCCCGATGTCTTTCGTGAGCGGCTGGCTTCCCTTCTCCTCAAGCTTCTTGCCGTAGGTTTCTTCTCCTTTGGGACTTTTTTCCTTTGGCATTGGAGGAAGGGGCGCGGTTCAGGCGAAAGCCTCGAGCGTTTCGAGAGGGTCCTTCGTTTCACCAGGCCTCTGAGCCTCCTTTGGGTCTTTTCCGGTCTTCTTCACGGGAGGTTCTGGGATTCGAATCCCTCGTTGGCCTTTTCTCTGGCTTTCGGAACCGCCGTTGTTTTTTCGCGTCTTCTCTGGCCCGCGGAAGTTTGTCCTGGTTGCGGCGAGGGAGATGCTGGAAAGAGATTTGAAGTTTCTCCCCGGATCGACTGGCTCATCCTTGGCTTCCTTTTCATCGCTTTCACCGGTTACACATCTCTCGGTGCAATCCGAAACCATTATGCCCTTGGAACCAGCGATTACGATCTTGGGATAGTCGAGAACTTTCTCTGGAATTCAACCCAGGGGAACTGGTTCGAATCCCCCCTCGAGGGGAAGTCCCATATGGCGGTTCACATCTCGTATCTCTATTTTTTCGTTCTTCCTTTCTACGCGCTCATTCCCCGTACCGAGACCCTGATCATAATGCAGGCCGCGGTTCTCGGGGCAGCCGTTTTTCCCCTGTATGCCATTTCCCGGAAGCTGTCAGGGAGCCGGATCGCGGGGCTGATTCTTTCATGCCTCTACATCGTGCATCCCTCAATTGGGGGAAGCGCTTTCTGGGATTTCCACGAACTCAAATTCTTCCCCCTGCTGTTCCTGTTCTTGTTCTGGGCCTACCAGGAATCCAGGCTCCGGACGATGTGCTTCGCGGTTTTCCTTTTTCTTGGGATCAAGGAGGATTCGGGTCTGCTCCTCGTCGTTCTGGCTTTCATCGCATTTCTTGAGGGGCGAAACAAGGCCGGGTTGGCTTTGCTGGGGACAGGCACCTTTGCCTATGTGATCTGCGCCAAGGTCCTCATCCCTTTTTTCGGGGGCTCATCGAGCGAGTTTTCCAAGTATTTCGGAGATCTCATCCTTGCGGGGAAAGGGCC
>CAYRYU010000252.1:0-1782 GCA_964428355.1 uncultured bacterium | reverse complement strand
TGCGGGCGGCTTGCAGGCTGAACTGCAAAGCTTTCGGGGAGCGGGCGGAAAGCCTCCTCCAAAAAGGCGATGAGGCGCTCGTGACGGCCGCCATCGAGTATCTTTCCTCCGTCGATCCCGACCGCCTCTTCCCCCTTCTCGGGAAGTTTCTCAACTCCGAAAGCATCTGGGTAAGGTCCACCGCGGTGACGGTTCTCGGGAAATTCGATCCGGAGAGGGCGATTGCACTTCAGGACCGCATGCTCCAGGCCCGGGATCCTTTTCATCAGGGGGCCGCCATTGCCTGCCTGCTTTTCTTCGATTTTCCCCTTGTTCGTGACATCCTTTTTTCCTTCCTGGAAAGGACATCCGATATCCAGCTCTTTCGAAGGGGACTCACGATAGTCCAGGCCAATCCGGACACCGCAAATCTTCTTCCCCTCCATCGGTTGTCGAGGACTTTGCCTCCTCCCGCAGGTCAGGAAGCCGATGCGGTTTTCCGGCAGACCATCGACGACCTGAGGAGATTCGGCCTGGTTTCGACGGAAAGGGCGGGAACCCTGCTCGGGGAAGTCCGGGCGAACTTCGAAGCGGAGCAGGCCAGGAAAAAATGCACCCCCCAGGTATCACCCCGTGGCCCGACAGGTCCCGAAAAGCTTCCCCATCCAGGGGAAAACGGGACTCAGGCGTCCCCGACACGTCGCCATCCATGGGCGACAGGTGGTGGAACCCCGACCCGGCTTCCTTCGAACGGGGGGGAAAACTCCTTCACACCTTTGGGAATAGCGATGATGGGGGCAGCGATCATCTGCCTCCTGCTCGTCGGAGTCTTCCAGTTCGCGAACCGAAAGGCGGGCTCGGTCTCAAAAGCGTCTCGCGGAGGGGCGCTTCTTCCCGTCGGAGTGGAAATATCCGGAACCGTGGTCAAACGCGAGCGCGGGACCGGGACCATTTCATTTCTAAGCGGGGACGGAAGAGCATTCCTGTTCATTCTGCATGGCCCCATCGGGTTCCAGGTAAGACCCGGAAGCCGGATCAGGGCACAGGTTCGCCCCTTGCGCATGAATCCGGGTGGAGTCATCGTCGCGGACGTGATCTGGCTCCAGCCCGACCGGAGATCCCGCTGAGCCTCCCAGCTGATGCCCATCGCCCTTCCACCCCACTTTACACCCGGGGGTGGGAAAGGGTATCCTTCCAGCCAGGAACAGTGAAATGACCCCTCATTCTATCGATATCTCCAACCAGGACGGAATCGAGATCTTCCGCGTCTCGGGCTACGTTGATGCCAAGGGCGGCAAGGAGATCCAGGATGCGGGATTCGATCTCCTGAAAAAGGGATCCCGGCGCTTCGTTTTGGATTTTTCCGCCTGCCCCCTGGTCAACAGCTCGGGGATGGTCGCCATTGTGAATCTGGCCGTCAAGACCGTTTTCGAGTTCAACGGCTACATGGTCATCTCCGGCCTGGACGAAAGGAAATCGTCCCTTTTCGAAATGATGGGTATTTTCAGGGCCGCCGTGAGCTCGGAAACACTGGAAACCGGAATCGCCAAGGCGAAATCCGCGAAACGCTGACTTTTTTCGACCTCCTTTACTGCTTCAGCAAAGGGTTTGCGGGCCATCCGGAAAGAATCTTTCGGAAGTTGTTACGAAACCCCGCGACGGTTCGTTTGCAGGGTGAAGGAACGCAAATTTCGAAGGAGGAAGAACCATGAATATCCGCAGCCAGATCCGTGGTATCATGTTCATCGCCTTGCTGACCGTTTCCGCCCTGAGCCTCACGGGCTGCTCCTCGGACCAGGTCAC
>CAYRYU010000251.1:0-1785 GCA_964428355.1 uncultured bacterium | reverse complement strand
CTGGTCGAAAGGAGGCTCCCGGTGAATTCCAGGCCCGTGGTTCTGTTGGTCTATCCTGGCAGGTTCCTCTTCTGGACGAGCCAGTACGATTTTCCGATCGGATTGCTTTACGTCGGAAAGGCGCTCGAGGAAGCCGGGGTCGATGTAGAGTTCCTGGATCTCCGAAAGGACCGGCTGGATTCCTTTCAGCCGAAGGACTACCTTTTCGTGGGAATCACCATGATGACGGGCCGCATGGTAAAGGACGGGCTGGAGGTTGCGCGAAGGATGCGTTCCTTCAACCCTTCCATCCCGATCATGATTGGCGGGGTTCACGCGTCCATGCTCCCCGAAGAGACCCTTCGGTCTTCGTTGGTCGATTACGTCTGCATCGGGGAAGGCGACGAGACCGTCAAGGAGTTTGCAGCGGCCCTGATGGCTGGAAAATCCGTCAAGGGCATTCGTGGCATCGGCTACAAGGAGGGTGGGGAACCCAAGGTCAACCCTCCACGTCCCTTTGTGGATCTCAACCGGCTGGATTTCAAGCTTCCCTATGAGCGTTGCGTCGAGGACCCCTCGAAGGTCCCGACCTTCGCCATCAACACGAGCCGCGGCTGCCCCTTCCGATGCGGGTTCTGCTACAACCAATCATTCAACAAGCGAACCTACCGGAAGAAGACCGCGGAACTGGTAGTCGAAGAGATCGAGTACATCGCCCGGCGGTTCAAGTCGGAAAGCATCACCTTCAGCGGTGACGACGAATTCTTCATCGATGTCAAACGTGCCGTCAGGATTTCCGAACTCCTTCTCCAGAAGAATATCAAGACGCGCTGGGGAGGTTTCTGCCGTTTCAACACACTCGAGCAGATGGAAGACGACGAAATCCGGCTTTTCCAGCGGGCGGGCTGCCAGGTTCTCTCGTTCGGGGGGGAATCGGGTTCTCAACGGATTCTGGACGATATCATCCAGAAGGACCTGAAGGTGGAACAGATCATCCGGGGTTGCGAGCGTCTCGACCGGCTTGGAATGCCGCATATCGTGAGCTTCATGTCATGCTTCCCCACCGAGACCCGCCAAGACCTGGAGATGACCTTCTCCCTCATCGAGAAACTCACCGCTTCGAACCGCCGGATCTTCCTGAACGGGATCTTCATGTTTGTCCCGCTTCCTGGAACCCCGCTTTTCGACATGGTGAAGAATGACTTCGGGTTCAAACCTCCCTCGACTCTGGAAGAATGGGGAAAATACGAGGTTCCCGACATCCCGTTCCGTTACCGCACCTGGCACGATCGAGACCATCTGAAGTTCTGCCGGGGAGTATTCCTGACCTCGGGTTACCCGTACTACTTCGGAAAGGATCTCGACTCCCGGGAAGCCTATGAAAAAGCCCGGGCCCTGTCCTTCAACAATTATCGCCCCCAACTTCTGTTCTACCTGTTTTCCAAGCTCCAGAGATTGCGGTGGAGAAAGAGGTTCTTCCTGATGCCCCTTGACCACCTGGTGTTCGAGATCCTCAAGGGCTGGTGGCTGAAAGCCGGAAATGCTTATCGGAAGTTGAAGGCCTGGCTAGGTTTTTCCTGACGGGGGCAAGGGTCTGCCTGGCATTGTTCCCCCAAGATCGATTCCAGGATTGATTTAACGGGGCCACCCTGGTAACATGATTCGGCTCCGAAACGGCTGCAGTTCACGGTGGAGGCGATTTCGGAAACCAGGCAGGGAGGTTCCCGCCGTGAGCAACAATGGAGGCTGAAAGAACCTTGGCTTCACCACAAAGACACAATGATCACCAAGGTCACAAAGACGATC
>CAYRYU010000250.1:0-1820 GCA_964428355.1 uncultured bacterium | reverse complement strand
GGAAGGAGTCTCCGGATTCCGAAGTCGAGGCCTCCCTCAAGACTTTTTTCATCCACGGCCGCGATCAGGCGTTGTCTCCTGAAGCCTTCGGAAGACTGACCGGATTCCTGAACTCCCACCGCCAGGATTGGTGTCGCGGGAACATCCGGATGTGCTGGCTTTCCCACGCCGCCCGGATCTACGATGAGTCGGTCAAGCCCGTCCTGGGCAGAGATCCGAAGGAAGCCGAAGTGAAGTTCCCGGTTTTCTTCGAGCAGGTTTCCGATTATCGGGGAGCACTGGAAGCGGCAAAGAAAAAGCCTCCCGAGGAAACAAAGGGGGAATGATCTCCCATTCGGGGCCAGGCCCCGGAAACTGGAGGTTCAATCCATCTGGATGCTTTTCATCCTTTGCCGTTCATCCCTGACGAACCCCCGGATCTTTTCCCGGAAGGAAGCTGGGTCGTGAATCGGGAAGCGAAGGGTGGGAGCGGTCCGGTCATCGGAGATAATCGTTATCTCACCCGTTCCGGTGAGGCGCTGGATTATCCCCTGCTCCATGGTGGTGTCGCTCACCCGGTAATACTCGACCTCTTCTTCTTCCCGGGCAAGAATTCCGCGGGTCAGAACAATCCTCTGGGAGGTGATTTTCACATGCAAGCCCAGGCTCGCGACATAGGCCAGGAGGAGTCCTATGTTCCAGCCCAGGAGAAGGATCCAGAGAAGGTTATGGGAAAAAAGGAAGACCTTCATCGGAATCCGGCCCTCGAAAAGAACGGTTTCTTCGCTCATGTTTTCCTCCATAACGGGTGAGGTTGTACAAACCGGACGGCCACAAATCTACTTCGGACCAATCCTGAATGCAACCGGTTCCGGACCGAAGAAAAACACCAAGCTATAATTGATCATTTCCACCGAAATGAGTATATTTGAGACGTAAGGAGGGGTTTTGAAAATTTCTGCAACTCAAGGATCGGTATCCCAGGAAAAGGTAACTTCAACCCTCCGATGATCAGGGAAAGGTATGGTTTTGGATGGGGGTAAAAACCTTTTTTTTCCGCAACCTCGGAAGACTCCCAAGATCTTTCGTTCATTTTTTCGGAAATGATTCCCGGGGAATGTCCGTTCTCGAGGTTCTCGTCGGGATAGTCTTGTTCGTTTTGCTTTTCACCTACATCATGAGTGCCTTTGCCCCCACCGCCACAGATTACCAGGGAATGGTCAAAGGCTTTACCACCGCGGTAATCGTGGCCGAATGGTATGTTAACTACGTTGAGGGTGTAATCAATCTGGAAGGCGGCCTTCCCTCATCCGTAAAGGGATTGGCAAAGGATGTTACCACCGTATGTTCCCAGAAGTTCAAAGAAGCCATGACGGTCGATCTGAAAAACGCGAAGGTGATCTCCCAGGTGTATGTTCCCAACCCCAACGACTTCCCCAATCTTGTCCACATCAAAGTCACGGTTACCTGGAAAGGGCGAGGGGTGCAATATCACGTCTACACCATGGAACGCTACAAGACAATCCCCAGAATTTAAAGGAAGAATCTTGAATGAGGCCCATATACCGACGGAATGCCTTTACCATGGTTGAATTGATGGTGGCCACGGTTCTCATGGCCATTTTCCTCGGTCTCATCATTTATGTTTTCCAATACGCAGGGCGGTCCAAGGAAATGACGGAGAAACTCGATGCCTTCCACGACGCCCGGGTCATCAATTTTCGGGTTTCCTCCGAACTGAAATTCAGCTCGGGGATTCTTTTCCCGGTACCCCCAAGGGACCCCTCCAAAACTTCCGTTGCCCACCAGGTCATTTTCAGGGATGCCTACAATCGCGTGAA
>CAYRYU010000249.1:0-1820 GCA_964428355.1 uncultured bacterium | reverse complement strand
TGGTCTTGATGCCCCGGATCTTCGTCAGGTTCACGATGTAAAACTTGCTGGTCTTCAGGAAATGCGGATGTTCGGCCAGTTTCTTCTCGACATCGCCCAGGCCCATGCTGGTGTAGTAGGTCTTCCCGTCCGAGGTCAGCAGCGCCGTCTCCTCGCGCCCCGCGTCCGATCTCGTCGTGATGTAACAGACCTGGTCGAGCGGAAGTAGATAAAGCGCCATCGCCGGATCCGGCGAGGCCACCGCCAGCCGCTTCACGGGCGGCTCGAGCGACTGGAGCCGCTCCAGGATCTTTTGCAGGACCGACGCATCGTCCCGGGTCACGGTCTTTGCCCTGGTCTTCGCGGAACTGCTTCCGGTGCGCGTTTTCATGCCTTCACCCCTTTGCGGGCAACCCGCTTCTTCTTCTCTTCTTCCCGGCATTGGAAATGGACCGCCAGGTCCTCGGGGTTGCAATCGCCGATCTCCAGCGTTGCGCCGTCTCCGGAAACGCCATCGATCACCTGGTCCTCGAGGCCCCCGTCGACCAGATAGGTGAAGAACCGCCGGGCCAGCACTTCCGATTTCGGGCCGGTAAATGTGATCTGCACTGTTTTCATGCCTTACACCCTTTCAAAACCGCCATCCCCCACCCGCCTCCCGCGCGCCTGATCCGGCCCTCCGGGCATCAAAAATCCGGCCCCGTCCAAAACCGCTTCGGAGGCCGGATTTCGATCCGTTTTCGGCCGTTTCAGCCCTTCCAGGGGCGATTGGGGAAGGTCGCCATTCATTTCTTCACGTTGACCTGGACCTTGTCGCCGGGCTTCAACGTCGTCTTCTTCAGGTCCTTCTTCTTCACGTAGACCTCTTTGTAGGTTTCACTGTCATCGGGGTTCTGGATCACCACCACGACGGTGTCCCCCTCGACCCGGTCCACGGTCCCGTTGACCTTCTTCACGGTCATCGCCCGATCCTCCCTATCTGCAAACTTCAGTCACGGTTGAGGATGACCGTCACCCGGTCCCCTTCCTGCAGCTCGATCTTCTTGATCTGACTCCGCCTCACGTAGACTTCACGCTGGCATTCCGGATCGTCCGGATCCCGGATCACCACGACCACGATGTCACCCTCGATCCGATCCACGACGCCGGCAATCCGCTTCTGTTCCCTGGTGGTCCGGGTGGGCGTCGCCGCCCTGGTCGTCTTCGGTGTCTTGGGTTTCTCGACCGCTTTGGTCTTCTTCGCCGGCATCGTCCGATCCTCCCTTCCCGGTCCGCGGTCCCTCTCAGGCCCGGACCTTCCGCTCATGGTGCGCCTCGAGCCACAACCGCAGAATCGCGTTGATGCGGGTCTGGTAGCCCTTCCCCTGCGCCCGGATGAACTCGAGGATGTCCTCGTCCAGCCAGATCGTGATCCGCTCTTTCCCCGGTGGCATCTTCAACTCCGCCTTCCGGAAGAAGTCTTTTCCCAACGACGGGATATCGGAGGTGTCGATCTCCCCCTCCCCTATCGCGTCGAACTTTTCCCACTCACCCTTTGAAGGTTTTCTGGAATGCTTCTCTTTCATGCCGCTCCGCCTTTCGGGCCGAGATGATCCGCACCAGGTCCGGTTCCTGTTCGGCGTAGATCACCACCAGGAACCGCTGGTCCACCGTCCCGATACCGATGAAGCGGTCTTCCCCGTAGTCTTCCCGGTCGTCCCGCGCCACCAGCATCGGCCCGTCGAACACGTTGGCCGCGATCTCGAAACTGATCCCGTGTTTCCGGAGGTTGGTCCGGCTCTTGGCGTCGTCCCAGACGAACCTCATACTAAATATACATACCTTGGTATGTATTGGCAAGT
>CAYRYU010000248.1:0-1820 GCA_964428355.1 uncultured bacterium | reverse complement strand
TTCACGCGATTGTAGGCATCCCTGAAAATGACCTGGTGGGCAACGGAAGTTTTGGCGGGGTCCCTCGGGGGGACGGGAAAAAGAATACCCGAGCTGAACTTCAGTTCGGAGGAAACCCGGAAATTGATAACCCGGGCGTCGTGCAAGGCATCGAGCTTCTCCGTCATTTCCTTGGATCTCCCTGCGTATTGGAAAACATAAATGATGAGACCGAGAAAAATGGCCATGAGAACGGTGGCCACCATCAACTCCACCATGGTAACGGCATTCCGTCTGTATCTGGGCCTCATTCGAGATTCTTCCTTTTAAAATCTGGGAATTGTCTTGTAGCGCTCCATGGTGTAGACGTGATATTGCACCCCTCGCCCTTTCCAGGTTACCGTGACTTTGATGTGGACAAGGTTGGGGAAGTCGTTGGGGTTGGGAACATACACCTGGGAGATCACCTTCGCGTTCTTCAGATCGACCGTCATGGCTTCTTTGAACTTCTGGGAACATACGTTGGTAACATCCTTGGCCAATCCCTTTACGGATGAGGGAAGGCTACCCTCCAGATTGATTACGCCCTCAACGTGGTTGACGTACCATTCGGCCACGATTACCGCCGTCGTATAGCCTCTGACCATTCCCTGGTAATCTGTGGCGGTGGGGGCAAAGGCGCTCATGATATAGGTGAAAAGCAAGACGAACAGAACTATCCCGACGAGAACCTCGAGAACAGACATCCCCCGGGAATCTTTTCCGAAAAAATGCACGAACGATCTTGGGAGTCTTCCGAGTTGGCGGAAAAAAAAGGTCTTTACCCCCATCCAAAACCAAACCTTTCCCTGCTCATCGGAAGGGTATTAGATACCTCTTCCAGGGATACCATCCCTTATGTTTGCAGAAATTTTCAAACCGCCTCCTTAACTCAAGTATACCCAGTTTAGGGGAAATGATCAATTGTCCCTCTAGGTGTCTCTTCGGTCCGGGGCAGTTGCATTCAGGATTGGTCCGAAGTAGATTTGTGGCCGTCCGGTTTGTACAACCTCACCCGTTATGGAGGAAAACATGAGCGAAGAAACCGTTCTTTTCGAGGGCCGGATTCCGATGAAGGTCTTCCTTTTTTCCCATAACCTTCTCTGGATCCTTCTCCTGGGCTGGAACATAGGACTCCTCCTGGCCTATGTCGCGAGCCTGGGCTTGCATGTGAAAATCACCTCCCAGAGGATTGTTCTGACCCGCGGAATTCTTGCCCGGGAAGAAGAAGAGGTCGAGTATTACCGGGTGAGCGACACCACCATGGAGCAGGGGATAATCCAGCGCCTCACCGGAACGGGTGAGATAACGATTATCTCCGATGACCGGACCGCTCCCACCCTTCGCTTCCCGATTCACGACCCAGCTTCCTTCCGGGAAAAGATCCGGGGGTTCGTCAGGGATGAACGGCAAAGGATGAAAAGCATCCAGATGGATTGACCCTCCAGTTTCCGGGGCCTGGCCCTGAATGGGAGATCATTCCCCCTCAGTTCCTTCGGGAGGCTTTTTCCTTGCGGCTTCCAGTGCTCCCCGGTAATCGGAAACCTGCTCGAAGAAAACCGGGAACTTCCCTTCGGCTTCCTTCGGATCTCGGTCAAGGACGGGCTTGACCGACTCCTCGTAGATCCGGGCGGCGTGGGAAAGCCAGCACATCCGGATGTTCCCGCGGCACCAGTCCTGGCGGTGGGAGTTCAGGAATCCGGTCAGTCTTCCGAAGGCTTCCGGAGACAACGCCTGATCGCGGCCATGGATGAAAAAAGTCTTGAGGGAGGCCTCGACTTCGGAATCCGGAGACTCCTTCC
>CAYRYU010000247.1:0-1878 GCA_964428355.1 uncultured bacterium | reverse complement strand
CCCACCGTTCCGACGTACCGACTTTTTTGAGGAGGGGATTTTCTGAGCGCATCTGATCGGGGTTTTCACGGGCATTGTACTTCCGACTCTCCTGGAGTATGCTTGATGAGCGAATTCCGGAGGGAGGAGATGCCTATGGCCGATTCCGCCAGAACGCCTCAGATCGTCCCGGAGGTCCTGGGAGCGATTCCCATCATCAAGTGGTATTGTGATCGCCTCAAGATCATCGAAGCCATCGACACCGTCATTCCCAAAGCCCCCCAAAGTCCGGTTTCCCACGGGGAGTGCGTGGTCGCTCTCTTGATCAGTGTTCTTCATGGCGACCACCGGATCTGCTTCGTGGACGAGAAACTCCGGGACGTCGATCTGGAGAAACTGTTTGGGCGCAAGGGAATCGAACCCGCCCATTTCAATGACACCCGAATCGGCGTGACCCTGGACGCTCTTTTCTCGCACACCGGGCGGATCTACGGAAACATCGTCTCCGGAGCACTTCGGTTGTTCGGCATCAGGCCCAAGAGGCTTCACCTGGACACGACGACGGTGGTCCTGCATGGTCTTTTCCAGGTCCTGGAAGTTCTTCCTTCTTTCCGTGAGGCACCACCGATCCCTGCCCATGGGTTCAGCAAAGATCATCGGAACGACCTTCTCCAGGTCATGTTCGGATTGGTCAATTCGGATGAAGGAATTCCGATCATGGGTCGCTTCGAGAATGGGAACGCAGCCGACACAAAGCTCTTCCGGAACTACATGGCCGAATGTGCGGGAATGTTGGACGAGATTCGAGCCTGGAACGCGGTCATGGTCGGAGACACCAAGCTCTGCACGGTTGACACGATTGCCGAGGCGGTTGAGTTGGGTTTCCCCTTGATCACGCTCTTGCCCGAGACGTTTTCCTGGCGAAAGGAATTCATCGGCAAAGCCTCCCGGGAAGCGGATCTGCCTCACATTCTGACCACGGAGGAGGGAGAAGTCTATCACGGGAAGAGTTTCAAGTTTCCCGTCGGAATAGATCGGCCAGGGAGGGCCTCCCTCCCAACGTGGTTGCGGGTCCTGGTGGTCCATTCCTCCCAGCTGGCCGAGAAGAAGCGGGATGGCCGAAAGCGGGCACTGGAGAAGGAGGCCCAGGAACTGGCCAAGCTCGCCAAGCGGCTGGAGAAGGTCCATTTTGCCTGCCAGGCGGACGCGGAAAAGATCGCCAACCGGGATTGGGCGGCGGCCAAGCCTCTCCACCACACCATGTCGATGACCCTGCGACAGGAGGAGACGACGATGCCGGAGAAGAGGCCCGGAAGACCCTCGAAGCAGTCGAGCCCGCCCCCAACCGCGAAAAGGATCTGGCGTGTCACCCTTGCGTTCAGGGAGGCCCCGCAGGAGGAGCGTCCTTTTGACCCGGACGGGTTCTTCGTTCTGATCACCTCGGTCACGGATCTCCGTGTCAAATCGGATGCTCAGCTTCTGGAGGCCTACAAAGGGCAGTATGTGGTGGAAACCAGCTTCAAATGGTTGAAGGGACCTTTGGAAGCCGCACCCTTGTTCCTCCAGCTTCCATCCCGCATTCAATCCTTGGGCTTCGTTTTCCTGCTGGGAATTCTCTTTGCCGCACTCTTGCAGCGGGAGGCCCGTCGGGCGCTCAAGAAACGGGGCGGCAAGGTGCCGAACTATCCGGGTCGCCGCTCGGACACTCCCACATGGCAGGGCATCCTGGCCTTGTTCGAGAAGGTAGGGATGACGACGGTAACCATTGGGGACCAATGCCATCGTGCTTTTCACCGCCTGGACGCCGATCAGAAGGAAGTCCTCACTTTGCTGGGGATACCGGAAATCTACGAGGAATATTCAAACCGTGTGTACAATTGAAACCCGGAAAGATGCGAT
>CAYRYU010000246.1:0-1885 GCA_964428355.1 uncultured bacterium | reverse complement strand
TTGTGGACGAGCCTGGCGAAATACTGCATCGCCTGGGAAAGGGGTGCTTTTTCGATGAACCTCCCGTTCTGGTGGTCCGTTCCGCTGCCGGGCTCGATCCGGTCCAAGGCGAGGCCGGTCCCCTCCAGAAGCAGGGCCAGATCGGGCGGGGAGTAGCAGCGGAGGCGTTGGGTCACGGTTTCGGTCGGGGAATCCTGTGCCTGCCACCTGTCGAGCATCACGCTTCTTCCATGGTCGAAATCATACTTTCTGACGACCTTTCCGAAACGGATTTCCCTTCCGGCGTTCGCGGCCCAGTACCAGGGGGTGTAGATCTCGATCACGGCGGTTCCCCCGGGGGCGAGCCAGGAGGCAATCCTCCCAAGAAGGCGCCTCTGGTCAGAGTCCGTTCCTATTCCGAATCCGTCGAGATAGCAGACGAGGTCGAACGTTTCCGGAAGTTCGATCTGGAAAAAGTCCCCTTCCAGAACCCGGATTTTTCGGTCGGGAAAAGATTCCGAAAGCCTCCGGGCATTTTCGCAGTTGGACGGGTCGAGGTCGATCGTGGTGACGGAAAACCCCGCCTCGGAAAGAACCGCGGCATTCTGCCCGCCTCCCGCGCCCAGCTCCAGAAGGGAACCGCCACGCTGATCCGGGGCGAGGTGGCACACTGTCTCCGCTTTCTGCCGGTTTTCCGGGGTCACTTCACCCAGGTATGCCTGGGCCCATTCGTTTTGTTTTCGATAGAAGTCTTTCACCCATTCCATTCTCTTCCTCCAGGCGGCCTTCAGAAAGGGAAGGGGCTGCGGGCTGGTTTCATCTCGGGTACCAGCCCCATCAGCTCATCCCGGATTGCCTCGAACTCCTTGGTGAAACGGACGGAAAGGCGCGCTCCCGACCTGTCGAAAACCAGGTTTTTGGGATCGAAGAGACGCGAAAGGGTCAGGTCCTCGATCTTCACACCCTTCATCATCGTGAAAACGATCCCTTCGCTCATCGGATTGGCGTTCAGGAAGTTCCTGCAGAACTTCACCTGGTCAAGGGAAACGCATGCTTCCATCTCTTTTCGGGAAACCGCCGGGGAAGGAATCGGGGAGGTTTCTGCTTCGTTGATCAGGCCCGAACAGGCGGCGAGTCTGTCGACGATGAAAACCGCCATGACAGCCGCCGCCGCGTCCGCCATTTCCATGACCTCGGGGGATGGCTGCTCCGGGTTTCCGGGAACGGGGTTGAAAATTGAAAAGGAAAGTGAATGCGCATCGGGAGTCCACTTGATTTCCGGGCAACCCAACCCGAACTGTCGTTCGAACGTTTCTTTTCCTTTACGGAATTCGAATACGAAACGCATCTGACTTCCGAATCCGAACACCGCCCCCCCCGCGGCGCCCAGGTGGCTCTCGAGAAGTGGAAGAATCGCCGCTTCGACCGAGGCATCGGAGATGAAGATCTCCCCTTTCTGGTAGAAGAACCTGACTGCCCGGGAAACGTCGCCGTACCACTCTCCCCCGCGCAAAAATGGCTTGTACTGGATTTCCTTCATATCATGCCTTTCATTCGGTCTGTTTTTGCTCGACGTTTTCGACGGCCGGTCCGGGCTGATCGCCGGCCTCCGGGGTGGGAGGTTTCCGCCCCGGGATGTCCGTGGTGGGAAGCTTCTCCAGGATCTCCTTCTGGACGCGGGCTACCCCGATCAATTGCCGGGCCTGCCCCGTGAAGAGTTCGAGGGCCAGGAGGATCATTCCGAACATCATGATCAGCAGGGAAAAACCCCGCCTGCCATCAAGTGGATTATGGTGAAGCTTCACTTTCCGCACCTCCAGAACATGGGGAAAACGGCCGATCCCATTTTCGCACGGCACCAGACGGCCCTGGAATCGACCTGGCTGAACCCATACAGGATGAGTCC
>CAYRYU010000245.1:0-1904 GCA_964428355.1 uncultured bacterium | reverse complement strand
GAGATCCGCTGGTCACCACCAGCGGCGAGCCCGACAACGACATAACTTTCCCCGTTGTTGAGCTCCCGGACGAACGACATTCCCGCCCCCCATTCATGGACCATGCTCATGGGAGCCTTCTGGAGCGCGGGAACCGCCTTGCGGATCATGTTCAGACGCCGGATATGGCCCCAGAGGGGATGGTTCCTGGTCTTTCCGATGTTTGCGGGTTCGAGAAAGTCGCCGAAGTAGGCTCTTCCGGTCTGGTCGAGAGTATCGTCGTTACCGCAGATATCCTGGGGCAGGCCTTTCTGGAACGCGATCTCCTCGCCATAATACAGGCAGGGGATCCCTCTTATCGTCCAGAGCATATTGTAGGCCATGGCTGCCATCCAATCATCACCCTTGAAGCGGTATTTGAAATCGTTGTCGGGCCCGACGTCGTGGTTCTGGAGGAAGGTGACCAGGCGGGTGGCATCCCCGTAAACCCAATCCATGGAGAGGACCGACTCGATGCCGCCGAGGGACCCCTTGCTGAGGTTGTCACGGAAGGTGGAGAAGAGCGAGAAATCCAGGACCGAAAATCCCGAATCCGCTCCGGACCGGGGGTCGCGGGGATCATTCCCGAGACGGGTATACCACCAGGGCCGGATCTGCGAGGGACCGTTGTCACCGCCCAGATCGCCCCAGCCATGACCCTTCACGAGGTTTTCTCCGAACACGAACAGGCCCTTTTTATGGTTTTTCCAGGCATTGACGTAGGTCAGCAGGTCGCCACGCTCGACGTGTTTGACGGTATCGAGCCGGATGGCATCGACTCCCATGTCGAGATATCGGAAGATCGCCTGGTTGAGGTATTCCCGGACGTTTTCCCTTTCGGTGGCGAGATCGATGCAATCCCCGGCCATGTGCTTGGATTGCAGGGAAGAGGGGCTTTCCCAGTCGCCGCCCGACATGAAACCGTTCAGATGGAACCATTTCGGATCGAGCGACATCGCATCGGTTCCAAAAAAGCGATTTGCATCGCACTTATCCGTAGGCAAGACTGCTCCCGTCACCGGGTCCTTCAAAGGTTCGGTCCCGTCGGGGTCGCGGGAAAGGCGCTCACGGAACCATTCCGGAGCGACCGGGTTGTCGTTGTCCATCCGGAACTGGAGTTTGTAGTTCCCGAGGTTCTTCTCGTAAGGCCATGAGAAGGTCAGGCCGGCTTTCCGGAAATACTTGAGCGGGAGCCGGTTGATCCAGACCTTTCCCCGGATACCGTAGTTCGAGGAATGGTTGATCACGACGTCCTGGATGAGCTTGAGGCCCTTTTCATGGCAGGCCTTGATCAGGTCTTCGTAGGTCGCGCCCGGCGATTCGTTCCGGGGGTCGATGCGGGTCCAGTCGTAGGCGTGGTAACCATGGTAGTCAAGCCCGCTCCGGTTCTCGACGGGCGGCGTGATCCAGATGGCGGAGAACCCCAGGTCCTTGATGTAATCCAGTTTCTGGATGAGGCCCTTGAAATCGCCGCGCCAGTGGGGATCGCCGCGTTTTACCCGATCGCGGCAGTAGAAATCGTTTTCCGGATCACCGTTGAAGAACCGCGTGGTGATGAGGAAATAGATCGTCTCCTCGCGAAAATCCTTCCCCGATAGCGGGGGTGTCGGAACAGGCGGAACGGGGGGAGGCTCGGGGGGAGCGGGTTCGTCGGTTTCCTCGCGTTTTACCGAATATTCCCCGGTTTCGGGCGAAAAGCGGAAAAGGAACTTCCCGGAGCGGTCGATGCCGATCCCGATGTTCCCGGCACCTTTGACGGCCACTCCCGACTGGGGAAGAACCGATGTTTCCTTGTCGTCCCCCCAGTTGGTCTGCCAGTTCCCATCGGCGCAGAACTTGTACTCGGTCAGCCCCGCGTGAAGGAAAAGGCGGAGCTCCCAGGCATC
>CAYRYU010000244.1:0-1991 GCA_964428355.1 uncultured bacterium | reverse complement strand
CCGAAGCGGTTTTGGACGGGGCCGGATTTTTGATGCCCGGAGGGCCGGATCAGGCCCGCGGGAGGCGGGTGGGGGAGGGCGCTTTTGAAAGGGTGTAAGGCATGAAAACAGTGCAGATTACATTCACCGGCCCGAAATCGGATGAACTGGCCCGGCGGTTTTTCCATTACCTGGTCGACGGGGGGCTCGAGGACCAAGTGATCCAGGGGGTTTCCAAGAACGGGGCAACGCTCGAGATCGGCGATTGCAACATCGAGGACCTGGCGGTCCATTTCCAATGCCGGGAAGAGAAGAAGACGCGGGTTTCCCGGAAAGGGGTGAAGGCATGAAAAAGCGCACCGGAGCGGGTTCCGCGAAAACCGGCGGAATGACGGAACCGCGGACGGATTCCGAGGTCCTGGGAAAGATCCTGGAACGGCTCAAGTCGCTCGATCCGCCCGTGAAGCGGCTGGCGGTGGCCTCGCCGGACCCGGCGATGGCGCTTTACCTGCTTCCGCTCGATCAGGTCTGCTATATCACGACCAGGTCGGACGGAGGGCGGGAGGAGACGGCGCTACTGACCTCGGACGGGAAGACCTTCTACACCAGCATGGGCCTGGGCGAGATCGAGAAGAAACTGGCAGATCATCCGCATTTCCTCAAGACCAGCAAGTTTTACATCGTGAACCTGACGAAGATCCGGGGCATCAAGACCACCAACGCCCGGGATCTCTGGTTCGACGGAATCGAGAAACCGCTGGTGAACGGTGTAACAGACACCTATCTGCCGGAATTCGAGAAACGGATGTGGTGACGCCGGCGAACCTTTCCGAGCGGGTCGAGCGCCTGGCGCTCCCGCGGCGGCGGCTCTGGTCGAGGGACGGCTGGGGTTTCCGGTTGCGGGATGTGGTCTTCTTCGAGGCCAAGGGCGGGGCCATTTTCGCCTGGCGGGAAGGGCCCGGGGAAAAGGGGCTCGAGATCACCGACAACCTCGGGGCTCTCGAGCGGCTCGGGAAGGGCTTGTTCGTGCGGTGCCACCGGAATTTCCTGGTGGCGGTCGACCGGATCCGGGAGGTGACCCAGCGGTTTTCGGATGGCCCGGTGGATCCGGCGGAGGGCCGGCGGATCCGGCGCGAACCGGACCGGGGCGGCGGGGAGGAGTGCGAGTTACGGGTCGATGGGACGGATCGGCAGATCCCTGTAACCTCCACCTACTCGAAGGTCGTGAAAAAGGCGCTGGGGATCAGCAGACTGGACCACCTGGTTCCCGAAGACAAAGACGACAAGCTGATGCGGGAGTTGGGCATCATCGATTTCGCCTGGCGGGATCTGTACAAGCTGGATCCGGCGGACCAGGCCGCGGTGGCGGCGTTCATCGCCGAGTGGAAGATCGTGCTGTTCGGTCTCGACCGCACCCGGCGCTACTTCCGGCAGGCCGGGGCCAACATCATCGACAAGCGGCGCCTGGTGAAGAGCATCATCTGGCAGAACTGGCGGTGGATCAAGAAGGGCATCCAGCCCAAGTTCAAGGGGAACATCCGGACGTTCTGGTACGAGGTGAAGAACGCGCTGGGCGGGGATGAGATCCTGGACCCGGAGGACGTGGACATGTTCTACGATGCGCTCCGGGAGCTGATCGACGAACACCGGTTGTTCCGGTACAAGGATTTTGGCTTCATGGACATGAAGAAGGAGTTCCATGGGGTCGGGGAGAAACGGCCGGATGTCGTGCTGGTGCTCGAGAAGGGCGGACAGCTCGAGGACGCGAAGATGATCGCCGGCGAAGTCGGCAGTTCGTATATCTGTCTTGGCGGGGAACCCTCGCTGCTGACGCTGGAATACTTTTCCGACAACCTCCGGGCCGCGCTCGGGGAGCGGGAGTTGTCGGTGTTCGTGATGACCGACATCAACCCCGCGGGCGAGTCGATCCGGAACAGTTTCCTGGACGGGATGCGGCGGCAGGGGGTGAAGATCCGGCAGGTGACGGTGTTGTGGGAGCTGAAGGACATTCC
>CAYRYU010000243.1:0-2025 GCA_964428355.1 uncultured bacterium | reverse complement strand
AAGGGCTCCTTCATCGCCCTCGGAGCCTGCCCGGACATCAAACAAACGGGGGGTGCTTCCTTTCCCTATGCGTTTCACGACAATATCGAAACGATCGAACGGATGATCGAACGGGCAAAGAATGACTCCCGGTTCGGCCTCACGGACGTAATCGAAGCCCTTGGCTGGGCAGGGCATCTCTTTGCGGAAGTCAATTCCGCCCACGCCAAGGACGGATATCCGAACAACAAGATTACCGCTACCGTCCCCAACTGCGGCGCGGTCAATCACCAGATAAACGAGTTCGCGGTCGACATCCTCTCCTTCCGGGAGGAAAAGGAAACCCTCAAGAGGCTCGGCCTTTCCCTTCCGATGCGCCTTTTGGAAGCTTCGATGAAAGCCGAAAAAGAGGACGATCCCTCCCGAAAAGCCATGACCGCGACCGAGATCCGCGTGGCAGGCGACGCGTTCATTCCTACGGTCGCCGGCATCAGGAGCATCGCAGACTACCTGATCAAGGAGCGGCCCGAACTTCTCGAGGAAATGGACTCCTTCTACGAGGATCGCCACGATGCAGTGGAAATCAGCATCACCGAAGTGGCCGGAATGCTCCGGAAACACGGAAACCGGGATTTCTCGAAATCCTTCGCCGGGTCCGCAGACGGCAAGGACAAGGTGAAAATCGCCCTTTCGGGGGACTTCAAGGCGAAAATCAAGGGCCTCGCATACGATCTGCTTTTCCGATCATTGAAAAGCGGAGTGGCTAACGACATTTTTTCGTTTTCCATGCACATGCTCATGAAAGGGATGCTCTCCAACGACTTTTCGCGGGATTCCTTCATGGATTTCGCGGGGGGGTTCAGCGGCGCGAAGGCCTGGGGCGGGGAAGGCCAGCAGATGATCGTGAAGAAGTTCCTTCTCGCCGTCGTTTCCCGCCACGATCTCACCTTCCCCGAGATCATCGCCTACGCCCAGGAGGGAATCGCCCCCGACGAGGCGAACCTGGCCAGACAGAAGAAGCAGTTCAAGGACAGCGGTTTGACCGAGGACGGCCGAAAACCCACAACTCTCGCCCAGGTCATTGATGCCGTCAAGGAAGTCGAACGGATCGAATCGGTCCGGAATGACTGGCCGTGGTTCTGGCCCTTCCGGCCATCCGCCGAGAAGCTTGCCTTCGCCCGGGAAAAGGCCGGAAGACTTCTCGCATACCATTTTTCCGACAGGAACACCCTTTCGCCTTCTCTCCAACAGAAAGGCCGGGACCTCCTCTCCCGTGACCGGGCCTTCCGGGGGAAACTCTGGGAAACGAAGTATTGTTCTCTCTTCCATCCGATCAAGAAATGGAACCTCACAAAAGAGCGGGACTCTTTTTCCGATTCCTTCGGAAAGGAACAGAAATACCTTGCGAACCTCGCGGGGCTGCTCCAGACCCTGGGTGAGCCGGTCGACTCCGGGAAGGCCGCCACTCTCGTTTCCCAGACCTCCAAGCGGCTCAGGGAGATCGAGTATGCCCTCGAAGTTGCCAATACCCGCCTCAAAAAACTCTCGATCCTTCAGATCGCTGCCCGAAGTGAAACGAAGGACGAGATAAAGCGGCTCGAGGCGGCCCGCCAGAACCTCAGGGAGTCCCTCTCCGCCTTGCAGAGCGTCCAGAATGATCTTTCCGCACCCTCGGTTCAGGCTCTTTCGGCAACGGATCCCGAGTCGGAACCCGAAGCCACCGTCGCTACCGATGCTGCATCCCTCGCTGCACTCAACGCAAAGTACCAGAAGGTTTACTCGAGATACGCCGCCCTCCTGCGGGAAAAATCCGGAGATGATCCCGAGGTAAGGAAAACCCTCGCCGAACTCGAGAACCTCGTCCGACTTCGCAGGAAGACCAGAGCGTCAACGCCCTGACCGAAAAACAAGGCCTGATTCTCCCCCCGGGGTGATTTTTCCGCCTCCCCTGGAGGCGAGATCTGGCCGGTTTTTTCGCCAATCCCTTCAACCGAATGTTCCAAGCCACTTTCTGGCACATTCCCGTCCGGTCACTCACGCCGGAAA
>CAYRYU010000242.1:0-2124 GCA_964428355.1 uncultured bacterium | reverse complement strand
GATTTGCCAAGACCGAAACAAAAATCTACTGTTTCAAAGAGTATCTCGAACCTGGCTGCAATTACTCAAAGTGGGAATTCAGGATTCCCAATCCCTGGAAAGACAAAAAACTGGTGAGTCGAAGGTTTCTGCCCAGTAAGGCAGTATTTCCAAACTATGGGCGGTGGGTAAACCCCGCCACTCACGAAGTGAAAAGAGGCGAGTTCGATACGCGTTCTTGGAATGATCCGGGAATTGATCATAAACCAGAGGAGTTGGATCCCCTGTTTGTCGTTGAGTGGGAAGAGCTTACTACGTCATCTTATTCCATCCATGTTTCTTTATCTGGTAAGGATGGGAGATTGGGCTTGATTTTCGTTGAGTTGACCGGCAGCGATGAGGCTGACGGTCCCTCTTTGAAAAAGCCACCCGAATCCAAGGGGCTTCGGGAGAATTCAGGAAAAGTAGTTCCTTCGGGAAAGAACCCGACCTTAGATATTCCCGGGCTTTTCGAATAGGAGATGTAAAAGAAAGGATCTCCAACGACCTTAAGTCAAGCCCAATCGGCCGGTTGAATCAGCATTTTCAGCCGATGTTTCCCAGTGGAACCCTCTTCCCCCCAGCCAATTCGCCCGATTCCGCCCGAATTGGACCGCCCAAATTGGTCATCGACCTCATCGGGACCCTCTACCGGATCTAGCACCAGGCGGATGAGGCCGGGCTGGATCCGGAATGAAGGGTGGCCCTCCGGCAGGAAAAATCCAGGCCGGTTCTCGATGAAATCAATATGGCTTATGCCGCACTCCGGATTATGCCGCGTCGGTCGGGACAAAGCCAGGCACGTGGGCGCGCCGTTTGGACTTGGTGCGGGGATTCGCCGTCTGGCTCCAGGCAACCGATCCGAGGACTGAGGTACCGCCCAAGGGAGTCCTTCCCACGGGGCAGAGGCGCCCGCTGCCCTACATCTACAACGACAGAGAGATTGCTGCCTTGAAGAAGGCCGCGAACCACCTGCGCTCAGCGAGCGGGTTGCGTCGTTGGACCTACGCCACCCTTGTGGGTCTCCTCGCCTCTACCGGCCTCCGGCCCGGAGAGGCACTCGCCTTGGATCTCAGCGATGTCGACCTCTCCATCGACGTCCTTGCCGTTCGCGAGTCCAAGTTCGGCAAGTCCCGGTTTGTTCCCGTCGAAACTTCCACCCGCACGGCTTTGATGGCCAACGCGCAGCGTCGTGACAAGATCCTCCCACACCGGGAGACGTCGGCCTTCCTCGTCTGGGGAAGAGGGAGGCGGCTCATGGCCTCTGCGGTCCGCCGGACCTTCGCAAAGCTGGGTCAGGCAACCGGTCTGCGGCCACAGATCAATTGCCGCCTCCGCGGCCGTGGCCCAAGGCTCCAGGATTTGCGACACACCTTCGCCACCAGACGCCTCGTAGCCTGGTATCAGGAGGGTTGCAACGTGGAGCGGCTCATGCCGACCCTCTCCACGTATCTCGGCCATGTCCTTCCTTCGTCACGGCATTGACCGGACGGTGATCGCCCTTTGGCTCGGTCACGAATCTCCGGAGACCACCCAGATATACCTCCACGCAGACATGTGGCTGAAGGAGCGCGCTCTGGCACACGCCGCAGCCACTGGTGAGACGCAACGTCGATACCAGCCACCTGACGATCTTCTGGAAATCCTGAAGAGTCTCTGAGCCGACTATGCCGAATGAGTTCACCACCGGCCCGCCATTCAAACCGACCCTGTCGGCCAATGCGGCATAATCCAGAGTGCGGCATTACCTGGCTGAGAATGCGGTCCGTCCCTTTGCAGTAGGCCGAAAAACTGGCTGTTTTCGGAATCAACCCGGGGAGCGGCTTCCAGTGCTGCCCTCTATTCCCTCATGGAAACCGCGAAGGCCAACTGACTGGAGCCCTATGCTTACTCCGGTTCCTGTTCACGGCGCTTCCCAAGGCAACGACGGAAGCGGTGAAGAAAGCCCTCCTCCCCCAATACGAAGATCACGCAAGGCTTCAGGCGATCTGACACCCCCCGCCTCCTCACCTTTCACCCGACAAGAGGCCCCTTGATAGAGGCTTACCTTGATCTGGATCGTTCAGGGAATACGGATTCCTGCGGAAGCGAGAAAGCCCAAAAACT
>CAYRYU010000241.1:0-2135 GCA_964428355.1 uncultured bacterium | reverse complement strand
CGGTATCTTTCGGAACCGCGGTATCTTTCGGAACCGCGGTATCTTTCGGAACCGCAATGTCTTCCGGAACCGCAGATCGTCCATTTTACACCATACACCTGTCCCGTTCAATCGGTTGTCAGAAGGCTCAAAGATGGGTTAGGATTCCTCCCGATACACCAATCCCGAAAGGAGATTCCCCATGGCCAACTGCCCAAACCAGTCCAAGAACACCAACGGCTGCACATGCACCTACAGCCCCTGCTCCCGGAAAGGCATCTGTTGCGAGTGCATCGCCTATCACCGGATGTCGGGCGAGCTTCCCGGCTGCGTTTTCCCCCCCGCCGGGGAAAGGACCTACGACCGGAGCGTCCAGAATTTCATCCACTGGGCGGGCAAGAAAAAGTAACCATCGTGGGTTCTTTACAGATGGAACTGAATTCTGATCCGCAGATGACGCAGATAGGCGCAGATTCGATCCGGTTTTCATCATCTGCGGCAATCGGCGAAATCGGCGGAGCGGGTTGTTTCCCCGGATCGCGGATACTGATCCTCCTGTCGGTGTTCCTCTTTCTTTCACCCCTGATTTGGGCCGAAAATGCGGCTTCGAAAAGCGGGCGGATACCTTTCTTCCCGGTTTCCGACACGGCTTTCATCCCCAGGGAATGTCTTCCCATGACCGGTTGCCTGGTTCTCCGGGACGTCCTGGTTGATGACCTGATCGTCGAGGGTTGCCACCTCAAGGACCCGAAGGCAGAGTCACATCCCCTGATGACCCAGAATTTCCGGGGATTCTACAACGTTCCTCCCTTCACCTCCTTCGTGAACGCCGTTCTCGGAACGAAGACCGCAAACCTCATAACCCCGGTCCGAAGCGGGGACGCGACCGTGAAGGTCCTCGACTGGGGGACTTCTTCATGGCTCGATGATTCCGGGGAAAACGAAGCGCTCTACAAAGCGATGGCTTTCCGCGGGAACATGAGCGGGGCGCTTCGTCCATGGCCCTGCGCAATGCTCTTTGTAATCGGTGCCCGGGGACCCATGACCATCAACAAATGGAAGTTCGAGGCCCCCGCTCCTTTCTTCTGTATCTGCGGCATACTTCCCAAAGTCTCCTGGCCCCTGTTGGCCAATGGAAAGAGCCTCGAGATCTTCTTTCCCCCGGATTCCGTCCAGGTCCTCGATGCCTCCAGGTCACCTCCCGCCCTTCTTCCAGTGAATGAGGCGGTGGACGCTCTTTCGAAGCGGGCGGAAACCCTAGATAGGGCTCCCCTGCTCCTTTTCCGCCTCCTCAACCCCGGGGCGAAAAACTTCTTTTCCGCCATCGGCGCGCCTCTAAACATGCCGCCCAACCCGATACCCGCACCTCCCAGCCCCAAAACACAGACCAGACAACCCGATTTCGAGGTACCAGGGGAAGACTTCAGTTTCGGGGATTTCCCCCCCGCCACCTTGTCATGGGTGAAAGAAACCTTCGAGGATTGGCGAAGATCGCCCTCGCTCGAAACTTTTGATCCCTACTATGCCGCGTTGAGCAAACATCGCATTCCCAAGGACGAGATCGCCAACCACGGAGATTACTTCCTTCTCTACGCCGACGAGATCATGCGGGAAGTAAGGCAGGAACCTTCGGTACTGAAGACCGCGGGGAACTTCTTCTTCACGACTCTCGCGGAAGACCTCGAGGCAATCGGTGGACCGTTCACGGCGAAAGGAAGAGAGCTTCGGAAAGTCCTCCGTAAGAATTGAGGTTTTCCCCAAAATCGCGGTCGAGAATACACCCGAAGGCGACACTCGACAGGTTTGTTGGAAATTCCCCGAACAACCGGTCGGGTGTCCCCGGTTTCCGCCCTCTGTTCTCCCCATGGAAGATCGGCCGAGCGGGAAGAAACGCTCTACCCGGCCTTCTTTTTCCTTCGGGTCCGGGGTTTCTTGAGTCGGTTTTCCGAAAGACCCGCCGCGGGCCTCCGGTCAGGAGCGACCCGGTATTCCTCGGTCGGTTCCTGAACCTTGGAGCCCGTCAGGGTTTTCACTTCCTCGATGGACATTCCTGAAAGATCGGCCACCTTTTCGGGGTGAAAGCCCTCGTTCAGCAGTCGTCGTGCGAAAGAACGCCGTTCTGCCTTTTGGCCTTCAGCTCGGCCCTCCTCGCGGCC
>CAYRYU010000240.1:0-2192 GCA_964428355.1 uncultured bacterium | reverse complement strand
AGAGTTTCGGGAACCCCTCCCCTGCGGCTCCCGCAGGCGAGAGTTTCGGGAACCCCTCCCCTGCGGCTCCCGCAGGCGAGAGTTTCGGGAACCCTTCACCTTCCTCCTCTTCGGCGAGAGTGGCCTCGGGGCCCGTCGAGGGGGACTGGTTCCCCTGGTACTGGAACCGGGGATTGAACCTGATCTTCTGGATGCGCGACCGGAACGGAGACGTCCGGGGCGCTGAACTCGACCGAGTCAGAATGCTGTCCGACATCATCGCCGTCCTCCCCGAAGCCCCGTTTTCCGACCCGCTTCTCCAGAACAGCAAGGTCGAACTGGCGGACGGCGAGGACCGCCCGATCTACCACTGGGGTGGATATCACCCTCCCGCCTCCGAAACTCCATTCCTTCGATATCAGCTCCAGCCGCCCCTCCGAACGTGGAGTTTCCGTTTCTTCCTGGGTCCGAAGGCAGCGGAACCGCTCGCCGGGGGGAGCTCCGTTCCTTTGTTGATCGCCATCTTCGCGATGGCTATCGCCCTGGCGGGAATGGCCCTGGTCATCCACCGCGAAAGTTCCCGTGACCTGCGCGAAGCTGAACAACGGGTCACTTTCGTCAACCAGGTTTCCCATGAGCTGAAAACCCCTCTCACCAACATCCGCCTTTACGCGGAGCTGATGGAAAAAGGGGTTCCCGAAGAGGACACCGACCTCCGCAAGCGTCTGGAAATCATCGTCATGGAAAGCTGCCGTCTCGGACGGCTGATCAACAACGTGCTTTCCTTTTCCAAGCATCAGAGGGGAAAGCTTGTCCTGAAGCCCCGGGAAACCAACGTGGACGAGACGATCCGGGCGGTGGCCGAGAACTTCCGGCTTCCGTTCAGCCTGAAAAACCTGGCCATCGAGCTTGCCCTGGAGGCTTCCTCCCCCATCCGGGCCGACCCCGATCTTCTTGAACAAGTGCTGGGAAACCTTTTCAACAACGTGGAGAAGTATGCCACCCGGGGCGGAGTCATGAAAGTGAAGAGTCAGGTTTCGGGGGGAGAGCTGTCCATTTTCGTCCGCGACTTCGGCCCCGGAATCCCGCAAGAGAAGACCGAAGCGGTTTTCGAACCCTTCACGCGTCTTGCCGATTCCGTCAACGAGGGTGTGGCTGGCACAGGCATCGGCCTTTCGATCGCGCGTTCCCTGGCAAGGCTCCATGGAGGTGACCTGCGGGTGATCTGGAGCGGAGGCGGCCTTCCCGGGTGCCCGCCCTGCCCATGGCCCGAGCCTCCGGAAGGAACCTGCTTTCTCATCACGGTCAGGTCCCTGCCGCAGGAGGAACGACAATGAAGGTTTTGATCGCAGAAGACGATCCGATGACCCGTGAAGGTCTTGTGGAAATCCTGAAGGACGAGGGGTACAAGGTCATTTCGGCATCCGACGGAAACCAGGCGCTTGACCTCTATTCCCGGGAACGGCCCGATTTCCTTTGCCTGGACATCATGATGCCGGGAAAAGACGGATTCCAGCTTTGCCGACAGATCCGGACAATCGACGCGCGGGTCCCCATCGTTTTCATCTCGGCCAAGAGCGAGGAGATCGACAAGGTCGTGGGTCTCGAACTCGGTGCCGACGACTTCATCGTGAAACCCTTCGGGGTCAAGGAGGTCGTGGCAAGGATCAGGGCGGTTGCCCGCCGGTGTCTCGGATCGGGAAACGTACAACCCGCAGAAGGGGATGCCCCGGGAGGGCCCTTCGACCTGGACGATCTTCACGTGATCCCGTCTGAACTCCGCGCACGTCGGGGTGAAACCGCTATCGATCTGAGTCTGAGGGATGTGAAGATCCTTCGGCTGCTTTTCGAGAATCCGGGGACCGTCCTCTCCCGGGACCGCCTTTTCGACGTCTGCTGGGGTGAAGAGTACATACCCAACTCGCGCACTCTCGACCAACACGTTTCCCAATTGAGGAAGAAGATCGAGGTCGATCCCCGGAACCCGCGGATCATCAAGACAGTTCACGGGATCGGTTACAGGTTCGACCTGGGCAGGTAGCTCCCCGGGAACTTCCCCTCCCAATTGAGGAACCGGCATTCTCCCAAGCCAAAGGCATTTGGGTGGCTGGTATTTGACTTTTTCGCGCCAAGCCCGTAAGTTGGGCAGGCACGAGCCCCACGATGGGGCGAATGTGCCCGAGAAGCCAGGATGGCGCAGTCCTTGAGGGCAC
>CAYRYU010000239.1:0-2349 GCA_964428355.1 uncultured bacterium | reverse complement strand
CGTAGTAGGGACGACCCTTTCCATCGGTCTTCCGGAAATCGACCAGGCGGGTCTCGGCCCTGACCTTTGCCCGGAAAGACCCGAGGACGGAACTCCCGGCAAGCTCCTCCGTTCGGGGAATTTCGACCGTGAAGGAACCTGGGGATCGCTGGAGAAGCCAGACCCCGGCTTTCGAGCCGGGATCGGCGGTTTCCCGGAAAAAGCGGCCGAAAGCCTCCTCGATTCCGGCTTGGGCCAGTTGCCGGACCACCTCGCCTTTTTCGAACCGGAAAGCCACATGCCGTGCTTCCCTCGAAATCCTCAGGAAATGAAGGGCCAGGATGGAAAGGCATAGGAACACCATTACAACCACATAGAGGATGATCCCTTGCCGGCCGCTCCGGGGAATTTGGGTCCGGATCACTTCTTGCCGGGTTCCTCGTCCGTCTCGTAAACCGGATGCGTGGCCGAGGAAATCGTGGGCTCGAGGATTCCGAGGGAATCTGATCCCGTCGGGATCAAGACCGGGATCAGTTGCGCCTTCCCACCGGAGGCCAGCGTGAAGGGAGCCTTCCCCTCCTCGATGATGAGCGCGGAGCCGGAGCCGATGATCAATTCGATCTCGTTGCCGGAAAAGTCGCAACGGAAGGAGGCTGATCTGGCTTCGAGCCTGCCTCCTGGAAGAATGACCGTGAAGGTGGCGGGTGTGTTCCCGATGGTGAATCTGGAGCTTCCCCAGAAAAGCTGAACCTGGTAGGGTGAAAAGGCTGCGTAGGCGGGTCCGTCGCATTCCAACGTGACGTTTTGGGGGAGCTCGATTCTGGCAGTTCCGGAGCCGAGATGGAGTGGCTGGTCGAGCGGAATCTCGGTCGCGGCCTCACCCGGAACGGTCACCCGGTATTTTGGTCCCATTTTTTCCTGCTGGGAGATCAAGACGCCGATTGCGACGGCAAGGGCGAAGAAGAGGATTCCGAGGGGGAGGAATGAAGAGGGTTTTACGGGACCGGGTTTGGAAGAAACCTCCTGAGAAGGGGACTCGGGGATGCTCTCCTTCAGAATCCGATCCCGCAACCCGGCGAGGGCGGCGGGCGGGTTGATCGAGCACTTTTCCCGGACATGTCGGGCGGTTTTCACCAGGGCGGCACAGTCGGGGCAGGAAGCCATGTGCTCGAGGAATTCTGGAGAGGGGGAAGCGGACCCGGACCATGACTCGAGAAACTTGTCGCACGGTTTATCTGTTGTCATCTGCTTCCTCCTTTTCCAGGACGGTTCTGAGCTTCAGCATCGTCCGGTGAAACCTTACCCTGGTGTTCGCCTCGTTGTCTCCCAGGATTTGCGCCACCTCAGCGAAGGGTAGATCCTTGAAGATTCTCAGTTCCACCAGGAGCCGGAGGTCCTGGGGAAGGTGGTCCAGAAGGTCCTGGACCGAGGTCCGGCCCTGGGCGACCTCCTCGACATTCACCTCTCGGCTCGAAGGAGGGTCTTCGGGAAGGGTCCTCTCCTTCGATTTCCTGCGCCAGATGTCGAAATAGTGGTTCCGGCCTATCGTTATCAACCAACTGATCATGGGCTTCCTGGGGTCATAGGTTCCCAGGTGCAAAAAGGCTCTCGTGAAGGTCTCCTGGACGACATCGTCGATCAGGTCGGGGGGCACCTGCATGTATCGAAAAAAACTCACGAGTCCGGAGAGGTGGCGATCGACGAGGGCCGTAAAGGCATCCCTGGAACCCTGCCTGGCCTGCTGGACGAGCTCCGGATCACCAACAGGGGATTGCGTTACCATCCAACCTCCCCTTGGGCAGAAAAACGGGCCGGGGTCACCGGCCCGTTTCCTGATCGGAACCGGGAGGAAGCTCTTTCAGTCGTCCTCCTCGTCCTCATCCTCGCTGTCATACACCTTGCTGGAGGCGGTGGTGGTGGAACCGCTCTTCTGAACCATGGTGGTTCCGCAGCAGGAGGGCGGGTTGCCGGGGTCGCCCATCTCGGTCTTTCCGCACTCTTCGCAGTAGAATTCGACCTGGCTGGACCCTGACGTGCTGCTGGAGGCCGAGGATGTGGAAGAGCTGGTGGCGGATTCGGAAGAGGTCGATCCGACCTGGACCATGGTGGTTCCGCAGCAGGAGGGCGGGTTGTTGGGGTCGCCCTTTTCGGTCTTGCCGCATTCCTCGCAGTAGAACTCGACCTGGTCATTGGAGGTCCGGGTGGTATCATCGACGGTCGCATCTGCGGTCGCGTCTGCGGTCGTGTCATTCGTTCCATCGACATTGATCTGTGCGATCCCCTTGGCGATCTCGACGACCATCTTGATGATGTTCGTGACCTGGTCCGAGGAGCAGCCCGTGAGGCTCAGGGCGGAAACGGTCAGCAAGG
>CAYRYU010000238.1:0-2365 GCA_964428355.1 uncultured bacterium | reverse complement strand
GGTGATGGACATCACGAACCCCGTTCCCGTTGCCATTCCCGGTCGGTTCTTCATCTCGACCGACCTTCGAACCGTCGTTTTCAAGCCCGAAACGGGGCTTCCGGGGAATGCGGGAATCCTCGTTGACATCGCCACGGGGATGAAGGACCTGCGCGGCCGTCCGCTCGTTTCTCCGGTGAGGTTCGAATTCCACACAGGAAGCGGCATCCAGGTTCCATTGGAGGTTATCTCCTGTTTTCCGCGGGAGGGAATGACCGAGGTCGCCACCAACACCGCATCGTTCCCGATTACGGTGACCTTCAACGTTCCGATCGCGACGTCATCGTTGACCAGGGAGAGGTTTTCGGTCCATGCCCTGGCAACCGGGGGGGAAACTCTGATCGGGGGAATCCTCTCGGTCGATCCGACAGGAACTTTGATTTCCTTTTCCGGGGCCGATCTTCCGGAAGGAACCCTGATCCGGGTCACCATAGCTTCCGAGGTGACGGATATCAGGGGGGTGCCGCTCGGATTGCCTTTCATCTGGCGCTTCCATACTGCCCGCCGCCCGTTCCTGGGCTCCCCGAGGTTTCTCAACGTCGTTCCTGAAAACGGCAGATGTGTCCTCAGCTGGCCTCCGGTCCCCGGAGCCACCGGGTACAACCTCTACTGGTCAAGCGAGGCTGGAGTGACGCGGGCGACGGGGGTAAAGATCCCGGGAATCCCGATTCCCCTCTTCGTCCACACCGGTTTGCGGAATGGGCAGAACTACCATTACATTGTGACCGCCTTCAACGAATGGCTCGAGTCGGGTGGATCACCCGAGGCATCGGGAACGCCCACCGATCTGGGCGCGGTTCTCATCCAATCGACTCCCCTGGGCGGGCGCTGGTTCGACCCCTCGACCTGGGCGGGAAACCACGTTCCCACGCAGACGAACGACGTCGCCCTGGCCGGTCCGGTCATCGTCGACCAGGCCCAGGACGGTTCTCCCGCCGTTTGTCGCAATCTTGCGGTTACCCCTCTCGGGAGCCTCAGGAACCCCCCTGGATCGGAAACCGCCATCGTCGTTGCTGGTGGCATCGTTAACCAGGGGGCGGTTTTGTTCGACGCCGGAACCCTTACCGTCCGTCTCGGAAGAAACCTCGCCCAGACCGGGCGATACACGCCCACAACCACTGTCTTCACCGGAACCGAAGACCAGTGGATCGCCCTTCCTCCGGGTGGCTTGCTGACCGGAAACTTCCGTGACGAGCTCCCGGCATCGAAAGTCAGGGCGGCCTCCAATCTTGCCGTCCGGGATTTCATTCTCACCTTCCTTGGTGATGCTTCAGGAACGCTCGATATGAGTGGTTTCGGTCTCGTCATTGATGGGGGGCCCTTCACCCTGGTAAACGGGGATCTCAGGTGCGGGAACATCCTGGCGGGCCCGGGTTCCCGGTTCAATTGTCCCCGGGTGACGACTGTGGGTGGCGATCCCATCCACCTGGGTGGGCAGTTCCGGCCGGTTTCTTGTTCCTTCGAGAGCGCCGTTGTCGTCAGGCCCGGGACCACCGTAGCCAACCAACTTGGCCAGGTGGCGACCCTTACCATCACCGGAAACCTGGTGAACAACGGCCAGATCGCCCCGATTGTCGACCTGGCAGGGGGCCTGCACATGGTCCTTGGCGGACACCTGTTCCAGAACGACGAGTATGCCCCGACCGACACCCGGTTCGTTTCGGAAAAGGGTCAGGGGATCTTCCTGGCCCCGCAGAAGATTCTCACGGGGCTTTTCATCGATGAGGTCTGTACCAAGGAATCTCCTTTGGGTGCTCTCAGTCCCCTCCAGATGGTCGGAGCGACCTTCAACCTCGGAACATCCCAGGCATCGGGGGCACTCGTCATGAACGGTTGCGATCTGATTCTCCGGCCCGCCGGTTTGGTCCCCGTCTGGGCGGATTCCCTCAGGGTCTCTCCCGGGGTCGTCGCCGCCGACCGGATCGTGTCCGAGCGGGGCGCGGTCTACAACTGCCCCCGGACGGTTCCTTTCGTCCAGGATGGGGTGATCGAGATTGCCGGGTTCATGGCGATGAAGAACGGGAACTTCCTGGGAAGAATCGGTCTGGCCAACGATTCCTACCTTTTCAACCCGGCCGGCTCAAATTCCCGGATAACCGCCTCGGGACCTGCGGTTTTCGGCCAGGAACGTATCAGCAGCGGCCAGGGTGGAGGAGATCAGCCGGGTGCGGGGACTCTGAGGTTCAACAACGTCCAGATGCCCTACCTCGAGTTCTGATCCTTTTTTGGAAAGGAAAACCGCGAGGGCGAAAGCCCCCGCGGTTTTTTTTTGGTGCGCCCGGCAGGGCGCACTTCCCTGGAGGTGCAAATCCTCTGTGAGCCCGGC
>CAYRYU010000237.1:0-2388 GCA_964428355.1 uncultured bacterium | reverse complement strand
TAGGGGATCACGGCCCAGCCGAAAAGGACGGCCGTTTCACCGCAGAACTTCTGACGGCAGGCGGCCTCGCTTGCGGATTTCTTGAGATCCCCGACCGGATGGGAGAAGAGCAGCTGATGGCGCAAGGGAAGATACCTGTAGATGCCTGTTTCAAGCCCCCGGACGTTGAACACCGCGAGGTACGTCTCGAACGGATGTCTTGCTCCGGCGGAGGGAACCGTCCTCTTGGTGAAATACCGGTCCTTGGAGACGGATTTCACCCCCTGGGTCGCCCAGAGGAGGAAGGAAAGCTGTTCGAGCGTCATCGGCCGCGAGCTGAACTTCCGGTGGCTGACCCTGTCCCTGATGCAGTTTCGGATATCGGTTTTCAGCAGGTGGACCAGGTTGGGATCGGGAAGAACCAGGGGAACAGCATCTTGAGGAACAGGTTTCACCAGCGGAGGCTGGGGAACCTTTCTTTGTTGATCGGAAAGCCTGTGATCGGTTTTCCGGATCGAGTAGCCCTTCAACAGGTCTCGTGCTTCCCTGATCGAATTCATCTGGACCTCCCCAAGAGTTTTGATCTCGACGATCCACTTCCCGGTGCCCGGGTCCGGACTCCGAAAAATGGTTTTCCCGGAACCGGGGAATGGGTGGGAACCATCCTACCAGATTCCCCGCATTCTGCCTATCCCCGGTTGCTTCTTTTCGGGGCCTGGACTAGGATGGTCGGAAGGACGGACGATGATGGCTTTAACGAACATTTCCCCCAGGCCCGGTCTGTTCCGGAGATCCGCCCTCGTTTCCTGCGTCGCCTGCATTCTGTTTTCCTGCCTCTTTCTCCGGATGAACCGCCCCCCAGTGCCGCTTCCAGCTGATGCCCCGGCAGGGGAGTTCTCTGCGGTCCGCGCGTTCGCCCACATCGAAAGATTCGCGAAGGTTCCACATCGCGCCGGGACGGAAGCCAACGTGAAGGTTCGTGATTACCTCGTTTCCGCCCTTCGCGAGCTTGGGGGTGAACCGACCGTCCAGACCGCGACCGCGGTTCGCGGCAGAACGGTGGGGACGGTGGATAACGTTCTTGCCCGCCTTCCTGGAACCGTCGATCACGATAGGGCTTTCATGCTGATGGCGCATTACGATTCGGTCCCCTACGGGCCGGGAGCGGCGGATGACGGGGCTGGAGTCGCCGCCCTGCTGGAGACCTTCCGGGCGCTCAAGGCATCGCCTCCCCTGCGAAATGACGTGATCTTCTTCTTCCCGGATGCGGAGGAAAGGGGCCTTTTGGGGGCCAAGGCTTTTCTCCAACATCCCTGGGCGAGCGACGTGGCTCTCCTGATCAATTTCGATGCGCGAGGGACATCGGGTCTGTCCTACCTCTACGAAACCGGGCCAGGGAACGGGGGGCTCATCCCCCATATCGCCCGGGCCCTCGCATCGCCCCACACATCCTCGGTGATGTTCGAGGTCTACAAGCGGATGCCCGTGACCAGCGACTATCGCGTTCTCAAGGAGTTCTTCCCGGGAATGAACGCGGCTTTCATCGATCGGCTCGCGTACTACCATTCCGGAAGAGATTCCCCCGGGAATCTCGATCTTGCGAGTTTGCAGCATCACGGCGTCTACGCCCTGTCCACGGCGAGATACTTCGGGAACCTTCCCCTCGGAGAGATCCCGTCGGCTCCCGATGCGGTCTGGTTCGATATCCTGGGGCTGACAGTCGTCCACTACCCGGGCTCGTGGACCGTCCCTTTGACCTTGGGCGTTCTTACGCTGTTTTTCACGATTCTTGGAGGAAGAATACGGTCGGGAAGCATCACCGCAGTGGGGACTTTTCACTCGTTCGGGGTGATCCTGGCGACCATGTGTGGTTCTTCGCTGATCAGCACCTTGTTCCTCGGAATCGCGTTTTCGGCGAAAAGGTTCTACTTCCTGTACAATTCGGACTGGTTCGCGACCGCTTTCATCTTCGCCACGGTCGGAGGGGTGCTCCTCGTTTTCGACAAGTGGCGGGAAAAAGGGAACGTCGAGGAGTTCCGGTTCGGGGCGTTCATCTGGTGGGCCGCGGTCATGGCCCTGGCGTCGTTCCGGATGCCTGGTTCGGGCTACATCTTCCACTGGCCTTTCCTGGCCGCCCTGGTTGGCTTCTGGCTCGCTTCGTCGATCCGGGAGGAAGGGGGACTGGGCTGGTCCCGCCCTCTTGTCGGACTCCTTTTCCTCCTTCCTGCGCTTGCAATCCATGTTCCGATGTTGGCAAGCCTTTTCGACGGCCTTTCATCTCTCGGGTCTCCGCTGATTCTCCCGGGGATCGTCTTCCTCCTGTGCCTCGTCCTTCCCGCGGCATGCGCAATCTCGTTCGACCTCCGTTTTCCTGCAAAGTTGGCCATTCTGGTCGGGACGGTCCTTTTC
>CAYRYU010000236.1:0-2390 GCA_964428355.1 uncultured bacterium | reverse complement strand
GCGACGAGGTGATCCGGAAACACTGTTTCAACCCGACCGGCTGGAATCTCCTGGCCCTCCTGGAAACCCTGGCAAGCGAACACCGGACCACCGTCGGATCGGTGTTGATGAGCTGGTACAAAATGTGTCCGGTCGTCACCGTGGCCCTTGTGGGGCCGCGGACCGCCGGCCAGCTGGAAGCCCTCCTGCACCGGACCGACCTTGTCCTGTCGGCAGAGGATTTCAACCGGATCGAACGGGCAAGCGACTTTTCCTGAGCCCCACCAGTATCAGGAACTGTTCTCGTCCTTGCTGTTTCCCGGGCCTGGGATGTTCGCTGATAGCATGGGATCAGGTTCCGCAGAAGGTCACCCGGACAACCTCGGCGGGAGTGGGCGGTCTCTGCAGATCGGCATGTTCGGGTAGGTCGTCGAATGGCCTGGAGAGCACCTGAAGCAAACGCTTCAACGCGGTTTGAAACCGATCGCTACAGTGGGCATTACCACTTTCCAGGATGGGTTTCTTTGCGGAATTCACTTTTTTGGAAAAGCGATGGGTGGAATTTCGCGATTGACCCTGCGAGAAGTCGGGGGAAGGCGACAATCAGGTATGGAAGCAATGGAAATTCTGGGGGGAATCGCGTCAGCCGGTTTCGGGCAGAAAGGAGAGGGACATGAAGATCACATTCCGGCCTGAGTTTTCTTCTCTTCCCGCGGGGTGCGAATCGCAATTCCATCTGATCACGGAGATGGCGGTCGAGGGCACCGGAACCGGCCAGATCAGGGCGCCGATCTCCCTTGCACTGATCATCGACCGGAGCGGCTCCATGACCGGGGAAAAGATGAAGGGAGCGCTCGATGCCGCAAGGATGGTGGTCCACTCGCTTACGCGCAACGATCGCATCGCCGTGGTCGCTTTCGACCACGAGGCCGATCTGGTCGTTCCCCTCACGACTCTGTCGGACAAGGCCGGGGTCATCGCGAGACTCGGGCAGATCACATCCCGTGGGAACACCAACCTTTCCGGAGGGTGGCTCCTGGGACTCGCCGAACTGGAAAAAGGCATGCAGCCGGGGCAGATCACCCGTGCCATCCTTCTCACCGACGGAATGGCAAACTACGGCGTCAGCGAACCGAAACAACTCGAGGAAATCGCCAGGATCTTCCTGGGAAAGAAGATATCCACGAGCACATTCGGGTTCGGAGACGACTTCCAGGAAAACCTGCTTTCCACGCTTGCCCACAGGGGGGGCGGGAACTTCTATTACATCAAGGGTCCCGAGGACCTCGCTCCTGCGTTCCGCTTCGAAACCGGGGAAACGGCCAACGTGGTCGGACAGAACGTTTCCGTCGGGTTCTCCTTCCGCGACGGGGTCGAGGTGGTTGAAGACCTTTCGCCCTACCGCAAGGAAAACGGAACCGGAACAAAAGCATATTTTCCCGGCGACCTGGCGGAAGGACTCACTCTGCGATTCATCCACCGCCTCCGGGTCCCCGCTTCCGCGGCCCGTGCTGGTCAGCCCCTACTGACCACCTCGTGCAACTTCACCGAGCTTTCGGGGAACTTCGGAGTTCGAAAGGATGCCGAGGCCTTCCGGGCACGGTTGGCTGATGACGGTTTTCCTCCCCGCGTCGACGATCTGGTCCTCGATGAGGTGATCCTTGCCAAGACGATGGCGGTCAAGCAGGAGATCCTGAACGATCTCGACGGAGGGAATCCCGGCCGGGCTCTCGAGCAGGTCGGGAACAGGGTTCGCGTGATCCGTGACCGGCTGTGCGCGCCCGGCGTGATCGAGAGTTCCCTTCTTCAGGCCGAGCTCCGGGAACTCGAAGCCATCCAGGACCGGGTTGGAAAGGCCCAGGGCGAGGTGAAGAAGGAGATACTGATGCAGGTGGAGAACTACACGAAACAGCGGGGAACCTACCTCCAGGGTCGCGAGGAGAAAAAATACGCCCTCAACATCACGATCCCAGCCGCAGCCGACGGCGCCCTTCACCGGATGATACAGGAAGTCGACTCGAGGCTCGTCGATCTGGGAATGTCCAGGGAATTCCTGCACCGGACCCGGCTGTGCCTGCTGGAGCTCGTGTCGAATTCTCTCGAACACGGATGCCGTGGGATACCGCGCGCGGAAGTGAGCGTGAAAGCCCTTTTTCGGCGCGGGGCGGCTATGATCACAGTTTCCGACCCAGGAAACGGTTTCGACGTCGACGCGGTTCTGCAGAATGCCCGGGGAATCGTCCCCTTGCCGGGGAATGGCGCGAGCTCGGACAACGCGCAGACCTCGGAGCATGGGGGCGGCAACGACGGAATCTACCTTGGCGAGCGCGGACGCGGCCTTGGCCTGGTACTCGCTCTGGCGGACGAGGTCCAGTTCACCGGCGGCGGGCGGGAGGCGATGGTGCGGCTTT
>CAYRYU010000235.1:0-2397 GCA_964428355.1 uncultured bacterium | reverse complement strand
CCAGGGGCTTCCCTCGCTGATGAGGCAAGAGCCAACCTCCGTGATCAGGAGCTCTTTCGCGGTTCCCCCGATTATCGGACGGGGGGCGGTCGTGAAGGACAGAACGATATCCCCTGGCATGGTCGCTCCCGACAAAGAGGAAAGGGAAGCGGAGACCTGGAAAAAATAGGTCGTATGCCAAGCCAAAGGTAGGTCGGAAGAAAAAACGACGGTCTGGAGATCGGGTTGGAATGTGAATGTCCCAACGAATGGCGTCCGTCGGAAAGTCGAGTCGAAAAGTCCGGCAGAGAAGGTTTCGGGTTTTACCGGGCGATCGAAGGTGATGGAGAGAGCCGTTCGCGTGGCGACGTCAACCGCTCCGGATGCTGGGTTTGAAGAAGCGAGGGCCGGAGGGGAGGCTGTCGAGTTCACGGCCGGCGAGACTGCCGTCCGGATACCTTCGGAAACCGAGACTGCGCCGCGATTGTCAGTTGCCCTGGCGGAAAGAACGTGAAGGCCCACTGTGGGAGTCGACCACTGGACCGACCAGGGAGCTGAATTGTCGGTCCCGATAACCTGCGAACCTGCAAAAAAGTCGACTTTGGTGATCGTCCCGTCGGGGTCGGAAGCGGTGGCAACGATCGTGATCGCGGCTCCGGGGGGGAAAACCGTTTCCGAGGCGGGATCGGTGAGAGTGACCGATGGGAAGAAGTTCGGGATCGTCTGTGACGCCGGGTCGAACGCGCCCCCAGTTCCGGGATCGACCCTGAAGAACCGGGGAAGAGTCGTGGCGGGGTCACGAACGGTTACCAGAATGGTATCAACCCCATCGTATGAGATCGACTCGACAGAGGGTTTGGGGATCCCTGCCGAAGCTGCCTGACTGGCAAACGCGTGTTCCCACGTCAGGCCGGTTGCTGCAGCTGTTCCGTGCGCAAGGAGCGCGGATCCGGTTCCATTCCAACGGAAAAGGATAGGGCAGGCTTTCTCCGAATGGAATCCACCCGCGACGATCGATCCGTCTTTCAAAACGAGCGCCTGTTCGATAGTTCCCGGGGCTGCGCAGGTGCCGAAAGCCGTGCCGGTGGCCGGATCAGGGCGGGAAAGGACCTGAACGCTTCCGGCGGAATTTCCCCAGACCGCGAGGCCGGTCTGGTCGACGGAATGGCGGAGGATTCCCGAAACCGAGAAGTCGGATCTCGCGGACTCTAGATATGTGATCTCGGGGAAAAAAGCGTTTGGAGCCAGATTCCATAAGGTGATTCCGGCTCGGGTTCCAACCAGCGAAGAAGAGGGGGTTCCCGCCTCGAGCTTAACCGTCGCCGCCGGAAGAATCGCCAGCGTGACGGCTTTGAAAGCCTCCCTGTAAGCGGAAGGGGAAGAAGGATCGACCCCTCTTATCGCCCCAAGAATGAACGAAACCAGAAAAGCCGGGGCGGAATCCATCAGTGCGGCCGACTGCGAAACGGCTTCCGCACAGTGGGCCGCGAGGTCCTGTATCAGATGAGACCCGCAGGGAGCGACTTCGAGCGTGTTAACGCCCGGAAGAAGGTCGAGAGCTCCGTGGAAGTCGGTCCATCCCTGCAGATTTCCGCCATTGATCCGGACCTGGCCGATCACGGGTTTCGAGGGAAGCGAGGGAAATGAGAATGTCGCGGTTTCCCCAGAAGTCACGGTGAGGATGCGGGAAAGGACCACGAAGGGCTGGGCGGAATTCCCCGGATTGAGTATCAGCAATCGGAACATGACTTGAGCTCCCATACCGACGGCATTCGGCATGACCGAAGGCGCATGGTTCTGGGAGATTCCAGCACCGGGGAAAACGAATCGGAACGAAACCCTTGAAGGACCTTCGGATATGGCCGGGGAAACCTTTTCCGACTCTCCCCCGAAAGGATTGAAGATCCGGCACCCCGATATGGAAAGAAATACAATGAGAAGCAGAAGGAGTGAGGCGTAGAATACCGGGGTTCGGTTGGGTCGGATGGAAAACATCACAGAATGACCGTGACCCGGTCTCCTTCCCTCAGGTCTGTTTTCTTGATCTTGTCACGCGGAACATAGACTTCCCGCGTGTTGTCGGGGTCGGCCGGGTCTCTGACCACCACAACCACAACGTTTCCCTCAATCCTGTCAACCACCCCCGAAACCCTGCCCTTCCCCACTGCCGTTCCCTAAATGGGGGACATGTGAATCTTTTTCAAAGATTCACATGTCCCCGAATTTCCAAGAAGTCCTTCGTTCCAGTCTTCTTCATGAGCGATTTTTCGAAAGATCAACTCTTTCTCCAGAAGACCGCACTGTTCGCCGGTTTCCAAAAGATTCACATGTCCCCTTTTTTGAAAAAGATTCTTGTGTCCCCTTTTTTGGGGTAAGTTGGAATGGCATGAAAAAGATCAACCTTCATAATCATACCAC
>CAYRYU010000234.1:0-2409 GCA_964428355.1 uncultured bacterium | reverse complement strand
CTGTCCCAGGTGAGGGTGCAACCGGGTCGTGGCCGGGGGCCGAAGCTGGATTCTGCGGCTCAGGAAGGAAAATCTCCTCTTCCTCCGAGGGAAGAATCGTTTCCTGAGCAAAAAGTGCGGGGACAACGATCGAAGCCAGCAATACCAGCAACAAACAAACGGGGTATTGCGAACTACGACGGATGCCAAAATCGTGTGGCGGCACCAAGCACGAAGGGAAAGGCTGGTCGTACACTTCCAATGGCACCTCACCAATCACAATCGATTTCATTTTTCCATTCCTCACGAGTAATACGAAGGAGCGGGCTTCGTCGTTACCCGGATTCTCGGATTTGGGGGGTGGATCATGGTCCGGAAATCCTGGTCTGCCAGTTAGGGTTGAAATTTCGACGGTCGATCATCAACCGGTAAAACTCGGAGTTCACCACTTCGAAGAAATCCGCAATCGTTCCATCAACCGGCCGTTGGATGCCCGCGCCGCCAGGCATGGTCTTGGTTATCTCCTCAGGTCGCGAGGAATCGATCAGCTGGAGTGTCACTCTGAAGGTGAGCAGTGAATGTCCGCCCGACTCGATCAGCTCGGGCTTGATATCGAACAGGTTCAGCCGGTCGGTCAGGACGCTCTCAATTTTCCCAAGCGGATACCTCCGGGCGAGGGGATGCTTCGGATGGAAGACTTCGGTCCGGACGAGGCGGCGGAGCGCCGGCCGGTCGGGGTGGGGTTCCACCCGGTAACCCACCCTGCTTGCGAAGCGTTCCGCCGTTCCCACCCCCAGATGGGAAAGGCATTCTTCGATTTCCCCATGGCCGGGAAATCTCAGGAACCCGAATGAGACATCGGGAAAACTCCCCTTGATCGAAAGAAGTGTTTTCCAGTTCACCTGGGTGCGATTCCCGTCGATTGGAAAACAGGCGGCTTGAAGGTCGCTTTCGACCAGTCTGAGGATCCTCCTGGCCTCCATCGTCGTTTCGATGGCGAGCATTTCCTTGAGGGTCGATCGGGTCCCCTGACGGAATACGCGAAAAACGGGGCCCAGAAGCACGGTCAGGCAAAGAACCCCCACCAGAAGTTCGATCAGCGTGAATCCGGGGCGTCCAGGGCTCTCTTTCATGGCATCTGCTCGAAAACGAGGGATTCGAAGTCGACACTGTTGCGGCTCAACCAGGAATCCACCTTCGAATTCTGGACGGGAACCACCGTGGCGGTCACCCGGAAAGCCCTGACCGACCCTTTGACCAGAGGTCCCTCGACATCAATCCGTCTCAGAAAGGCACCCGCTTCGGCGGGATACAGACCGTGGCGCGCCTTTTCGATCGGGAACCATTCTCCAATTGGCATCGTCTGCAGGATCGGGCCGTCCTTGGTTTCCAGCTTTCCGCTCCGTACATCCTGGATCCAGGAGAAACCGAGACCCCGGAAAATCCGGATCGGTTCCCGCGCGAGGCTGAGCGCCAGCTTTTCGTAGTAGGCATCCATGGACCCCTGGGCGGTCGAACGGATCATCCGGATCACTCCGAGCAGGGCGACGGCCATAAGTAGGCCTGCGATCAGAAGCTCCGGAAGAGTGAAAGCGTGTTTCGCCAATCTCATGGCTCGGCAACCCGGAAGAAGTTTACCGCCGGCGACAGGTTGGCGATGAAGAGATCTTCTGATGGGGACTTGAGAAACCGGTCGTACTCGAGAACGTAGTTCCCGGGTTTCCATGTCCCGGTTTCCAGGCGGGTAACCGCCAGGGCGCCCTGGACACGGAAGGGTCGGGATGGATGCACCTTCCCGGACTCTCCCATGGCAATGAACGACGCCTGGTATGAACTTCCGGAAAGCTTGATGTTTCCCCTGGTCGCGAAGATCCCCAGATCTTCCCGGTTTTCCTTTTCCAGATCCGCCCTGATGTCGAAACCCTGCTCGGAAAAAAGCACCCCCTGGCCCGAAATCTTCCACGTCTGGCCCGGTTCCCCGATTGTCACCGGCTCGAAGACCCAGTGGACTCCGTGAAGGTTCAAGCGATGGTTTTCCGGATCGATGATCCCAAGGGTGATCAGCTCCGAAGCCCGCTCCATTCTCTGCCCCCAGAGGTTCACGTGGTTGAAGGGAAAAGACCCCGTTTTGCCGGTGTCCTCCAAGGGAACACGGATTCCCGACCTGTTCCAGAAAGGACATTCCGGGAATACCTCCGGCGTTTCGCCCTGACCCGCGGGAAAATATGGATGGTTGGTGTCCAGGGATGAGAATAGATCAACCCCCTGACTTCGGGAAAGCTCCGCGGTCCGGTCCATGAAATCCCGCTTCTCGGGGTCGGCCGGAAGTCCCCCCGGATCGAGGCAAACCATGGAGGTTGCGTCCATGAGCTCTTTCGCTTTCGAGGCGGGAAGCGAACCCCCGGTGTCCTCGAGCCGGAACTCGACCAG
>CAYRYU010000233.1:0-2457 GCA_964428355.1 uncultured bacterium | reverse complement strand
CCCCGAGAGAGAATCCGAGGTCGCGGAGGCCCTTGGGAACCGCTTTGATAGCCTCCTCGCTGGTCCTGATGATCGTGGGGAGGACCATGCACGCCAGTGTCAGGCCGCCCGAGATTATCGACCAGCCCATCCCCAGCGTGATCACGAAAAGCAGGAACCCGAAAAGGCCGAAGATGATAGATGGAATCCCCGCCAGGCACTCGGCTCCGAAACGGATGACCGTCGTCAGCCATCCCTCCTTGGTATACTCGGTCAGGAACACGGCGGTTCCAATTCCGAGCGGAACCGCGATTGCAAGTGAGACAAGCGCCAGAAGAACCGTGGAAACGATTATAGGGAAGATACCCCCGCCCCTCCCCAGGTCGACGGGGCTTTCGAGGAAAAAGCCCAAGGAAAGCCGCTTCCAGCCGTGAATGAAAAGAAATGCGATGATCCCGGCAAGGAGGAACGCGATCATGAGCGTCGCGGCGCGCGAAAGATTCCGGCCGAGGCGGCTCCGGAGAAGGTTCTTGCGTCTTGTCGTGGCGTCCATCGCCTACTTCCTTCTCACGAGGAATGTCGCGACGATATTGATCGAAAGAATCATGAGGAAGAGGACGACTCCCGTTCCGAAAAGGGCTTCCTGGTGAGCTCCAGATGCATAGGACATCTCGAGCGCGATGTTGCTGGTCAGCGTCCGGCAGGGGTGGAGCGGGGAGGTCGGTATCACGACGGCGTTTCCGGCAACCATGATCACGGCCATGGTTTCCCCCATCGCCCTGCCCATCCCGAGAATCACCGCGGTCACGATTCCTGAGCGGGCGGCGGGGACCACCACCCGGGTGACCATCTGCCAGGGCGTGGCCCCCAGCGCCAGGGCGCCTTCCCGATACGATTGGGGAACCGCCCTGAGCGCGTCGAAAGAGATGCTGATCACCGTCGGCAGGATCATGATCCCGAGCATGATCGAGGATGCCAGAACGGAAAAGCCCGTCCCGCCAAGGTTCTCACGGATCAGCGGGACTATCAGCACGAGGCCCAGGAAACCGAAGACGACCGAGGGGATGGCTGCAAGCAGTTCGATCAGGGGCTTGAGGAACCTGCGGACCCTCGGCGCGGCAAACTCGGAAAGGTAGATCGCGGTCAGCAGAGACAGGGGAACGCCGATCAGAAGGGCTCCGAAGGTAACCTCGATCGTCCCGATGATCATGGGGAAGATCCCGAAGTTGCCTATCCCCTTCGTCGGAAGCCATTTCGTTCCGAACAGGAACTCACCCACCCCGTTCTGAAAGATGATTGGAAAGCCTTTCTTGAATACGAACCCGATGATGAGCGCAAGGATGAAAACCGAGGAGAAGGCGACGAACATCAGGCCGCGCCTGATGAGCTCCTCCCGGGCGGCAAGCGAGGAAACCGGCTTCGAAAGTGCAGATTCAGTGTCCGACACCGACGAGACCCTCCTCTTTGAGAATGGCTTCAGTTTCTGACCCGGTTGCGAAAGCGACGATGTCTTTCGCGACCCCCTCGGGAGGCCCCTTCGAGACGAGAAAGAAAGAACGTACGAGCTTGTACTCCTTTTTCCTGACACTATCGAGAGTGGGCATTGTCCCGTCGATGGCGAGCGCTTTCACATCGCGATTGACCACTCCCAGCGATACGAAGCCGATCGCTCCCGGGTCCTGGCGGACGACTTCGCGCAATCCTCCCGAGGAGTCCTGGACGAGTGCGAAAGGATCGAAGGGGGCGGTCTCCTTGCCAACCTTCATGACCAGCTCCTCGAAAGCGCTGCGGGTTCCCGAGCCCTCCTCGCGAAGGATCAGGTGGATCTCGCCGTCATTCCCACCCACATCCTTCCAGGACTTGACCCGGCCGGAGAAAAGGTCCCGGATCTGGGCGAGCGAAAGCTCCGAGACGGGATTGGCTGGGTGGACGATCAGGGCGATCGCGTCCAGGGCGATGCAATGAGGGATGAGCTGGCTTTCCTGCCCGTCGCTCTTCAGCTCGCGCGACGACATTCCCAGGATGGCGGTTCCTGTGACCGCCGCCATGATGCCGCTGCTGCTGCCGCCACCCTCCACCGAGACCCTTTGCTCGGGGCGTTTTACCCTGTACAATCGCACGATCTTTTCCATGACCGGTTGGACCGACGTCGAACCGGCGACCACTCCGCCATGTCCCGTTTTTCCGCAGCCTGAAAGAAAGGCGGAAAGCGAGACGAGGAGCGCGAGGGAAAAAAAGGTGAGAACCACCGCGGAACTTGGCTCGTGCAGTAACCGCAGTCGCCGGACGCCCCGCGCCGGCCCGTTCATGTCGAAGACCCTGCCGGAAATGTGAAGGTTTTCACCGGGGTCACCCTACCAGAAAACCCCTTCGATTGCAACTTCCGGATCGGGCGAAAAAATCGAGATCAGTCGTCCAGGAATACCCTGATCCTTGGCCAGTCCCTGTTTGCGTCGAAGGGTGCTGGAAGCAGCCCCA
>CAYRYU010000232.1:0-2615 GCA_964428355.1 uncultured bacterium | reverse complement strand
TGCCCGGGAAGGTCGCGACGTGCCCGTTTCGTCCAGGTATCGGCCGCGGCAGGTTGGCTTTTCATGAGGAAAAGAAGTCCCTCGAGATTGGCATCCCAGACTTCGACCGTGACACCGATGGAACGCAGAAAACCAGCCAGCCGTGCCAGCCCCGCAGGAGGTTCGGTCGGACGGGTGACGGGGGGATGGATGAGAAGGACACTGGCTCCAATACCGCTTCCAAGAGAAGGAAGGTCTCCCGAGCCCCTTTTTTTACCCATACCGGTTGAAGTAGGATTCATGATGAAGCTCTTTTCCGGAGATTGGTTCGAACTCCATGGAATTACATTCCCCAAACATACGGAAAGATTTTAGAAGCATTTCGAAAATTTTCGCAAGGGTGTCATCGAAAGTGTTTTTGGAAACGGATTTTGTTGACTTTCCCTTCTTCCACCTTTATTGTAAAGAACTTTTAAGTACAAACCTTATGCAATTTTTTCGGAAAGGTTTGGCCAAAGGTTTTGGAGGAAGAAAGTGAAGAAGTTTTTCGGGCTCTTGTTGGTGATCTGTTTTGTTTGTGGGATGGTTTTCTCCTCCGGATGCGGCGGTGGGGACGGCATCGGGGCGATCATCGGGGGTGCCCTGTTCGTTACTCTCCTGGTAACCGCGACCGGCGGGGCAGGCGCACCGGTGGCCTTTGCCGCCTCGGTCAGGGAGGACATCAAACCGAAGATTTTCGAAGGCGCCAGGGCCAGACAGTTCAAACTTCGCTTTCGGGTCAAGCGGTTCAAGAACGGAACCGAGGACCTGACCGCATCACCCACCATTTTCGAGGGGGACGTGGTCAACAGTGGAAAGGGTTTCCAGGGAAGCGTCAAGGTTGAGCAGAACTCCCAGTTCCAGATCGAATTCATCGCCTCGGATTCCAATACCACGGTAATGCAGAATATCGTCACTCCGCCATCGGTTGGGAACGAAGGAACGGTTCCGATGGAAGTCAACCCTGATACGACCGCCAAGGCAATCGTTTACCAGCAATGGGTTGCCAAGGGTCCCACCAATCCGAGCATGGGAAATTTCGAATCGAACGTGGTCGCAGCCGGCCTCGATGCGGAGATCCGCGGGATTGGGGCCAAGATCCAGAACCAGTTCTTGAACAACACCGAGAATCTTGCAACCTATACCCCGGTGACCGATCCAGTGGTCCAAGCCGCAGTGGCATCGGTTACCCCGAAAGTCACTACGGAAAATCTGGAATCCACGCAGGACACGACGGTTCCAGGGGTGAAATGGAGTCAGCTCACTGCTAATGCCGCGTTCTCCGCACGAGATTGTTTCACTCCGATCGTCTTCAACGGAAAAATCTGGTTGTATGGCGGTTGGGAAGGATACACATGGGCCGCCAGCGAATCCGAACGCATGAAGAACGACCTCTGGTCCACGACCGACGGAATCAACTGGACCCGGGAAATCGCTTCCGCTCCGATGGGACCCCGGCACTTTTACGGCGCGGCCGTGTTCGGGGGCAAGATGTGGATCATTGGTGGCAGGCCTATCAACGGCACCTACGCGGACGCCTGGTCGTCCTCCGACGGGGTGAACTGGACGAAGGAGTGCGAGAACATAGGAGCGAACGGCTACATGAATGCTGCTGTCCTGGGTGACAAGCTGTATGTCGTTTCTTCCTCGTCGGTGCTTTCGTCTTCCGACGGAAAAACATGGACCGTCGAAACGACTTCCCCTCAATACGGGTACAAGGTCCAACCCGGAGTTACGGCTTTCAACAACAAGCTTTGGGTCTACTCGGGAGAGAAATCGACGGTGCCTTCTTCCAGCCTGAGGAACGGGGCGGATGAACCCGGAATCAGGGCCGGGATCAATATCGCCGTAGCTCAGGCAACCCCTTCCGCTAACCTGACCAACGACATCTGGTCCTCCCCCGACGGGAAAACCTGGACGCAGGAAGCGGCTGACGGCGGGTTCCCCGGCAGGATCAGTCCTCTCATGTTGGCTGAAGGAGACCGGATCTGGATGATGGGCGGATACTACCATCCCGCGTCGGGGTCCGGTGTTCTGTTCCGGCCCGATCTCCTTTCGAGTACCGACGGCAAGACCTGGACCCAGGTTACCCCCAACACCGGCTTCACGCCGAGGTCTTCGGGGGGATTCGTCAGGTTCAACGGTGCGCTCACGGCATTCGGCGGTTTCGTGGGCGGGGTCAATGATACGATCGGAACCCAGACTCTCTGGCTCCAATTCATGGCCAACGACGTCTGGATCTCGAAGTGACCATCGCAGGGGTCTTTATGGACTTCTGAATCGACCTGGAGTGAAAATGGGACGGGAAGTGTCTCCAAGAGGCATCACTTCCCGTCCTTTTTTCATCTTGGCTCTGGTTGTCTCTTGCATCCTTGTTGGTCAGGTTGCAAACGGCCTTCCGAGTGCGTCCACCGCTCAGGGGGACATTGAGAGGTCCCGAAAACCTCCGCCATCCAGGCGGGAACGGGACTCAAGCGTCCCCGACACGTCGCCATCCGTGGGCGACAGGTCCGGAAAAACTCCGCCATCCGGGCGGAAACCGGACACGTCGCCCTCCGTGGACGACAGGTCCGCCTTCCATGAGGGGGAGAGGGCTT
>CAYRYU010000231.1:0-2705 GCA_964428355.1 uncultured bacterium | reverse complement strand
AGGAAAGCGGTTCCGAGGCCACTTTCATGTTGCGTCCCGTCAGGAAGAACTCCCAAACCTGGGTGGGCCCTATCGGACGCTGCTCGAAACTCCCCGCAAGCTTTCCGCTGGTACCCCATGCGAAAACCTCGTGTGGAAGATACTTCTCGAACAACCCGAGGTCGAAATTCGTGAAATTCACCTTCGTTCCGAAAATTTCTCCCAGCTTCATGTCCACGCCCAGAAATCCGTCGGCGGCACCCCCACCCCGCTCACTGATCACAATCGGGTTCAGGACCAGCCTGGTTCCGTCGATGTCGACGCGGGATTTGAAGGATTCGGCGGGAAAACCGAAAATCGTGGTTGCCCCAGTCCAGAGATTCCCAAGGAAACGAGGGTGATCGAGATTACCCGAAAGCTTCCCCTCGAATGACGCCCGGCCCGGAATCTGCTTTTCCGAAAGACCGAAAAACGTGTTGGGAACATCCTGACCCTCGATCCGGGCATCGAGGACGGAAGGGGAGATCCGTCCCAGGGCAACCACCCGGCCGGCACCATCGATTGTGAACGCCGGATCGAAAACGGTCCAGTCCCTTCCCGTTCCCGCAAACAGCGCCTCGAGCCGCTTTCCCGAGGTACCCGCGATGGCGGGTTCCGATATGGCGATCCCGGCAGAATAAGAGATCGAAGCAGGGAAAGTGGGATCCAAGCGGAATGTGAAAGTCCCGCTACCCTCCCCGGCCAGCCCCTCCGGAACTCCCGGAACAAGAGCCAGCATGAAATCGGAAAAAGAACCGGTCGCCTCGATCTCCCCGGGTCGCCGATCGATGAAGGGCAACCTGAACCCGGCGAATGCTCGTCCCCCGAACGCATTCGACGAAACCGTCCCGATCAGGGTGGAAGGGGTCTGGTTCCAATCGAGGGTGCAGCTGTCGAGATCGCACCAGGGCAGTCCTAGGGTGGAAACCCCTGCCGTTCCGTTCGAAAAAACCTCCCCTGCCTGCAGGGTGAGGGATGCGAGAAAATCCAGCGTCCCCTCGCGGAATTCGGCGGGTAGGGAAGCCCCTGCCAGTTCGAGATAAGGCGCAACCGTTGCCAGGTTGCTTCCCCGAAGGTTCACGGTCAGGTTGTTTCTGGGATCGAGGCAGGGATTCCAGAGGCCGTTGAACTCGAGGGTCCCCGAACCGAGGCCGACGGTTCCGGTTGCTCCAACGAGCGCATCGGGTTTCGCCAGACTTGCGGAAAAGGGGAACTGGACTCCTTTCCAGCTGATCGAAAAATTCTCGAGGGCGCAGGTTCCCTCGAGCCGGCGGACGATTTCGCATGCAAGGGATGCCAGTTCCAGCTTATCGGGAATTGGCCCTTCCCAACCAATCTCGAACCCGAGTTTCCCTCGGGAGATCTGCAAGGGGGTGAAAAACCTGAACGGCAGGAGGTTCCAAAGGAGCCCGGGTTCGAGGTCGGAACCCGTGAGCTTCAGTTCGACCGGCCCGGTTCCCAACGGAAGCGTGGCGGAGGCCAGGATTTCACCCCCCATCGGGTTCTTGACCAACCGTGCGTTGATCTCGGCACGCCCCGCCATTCGCTTGATGTTCGTCTCGACATCGGCTGCTTCGAGGGAGGTCCACCCGAGGTCGACCGTGACCTTCGAAACCTTAGATATCTTGGTGGGAATTCCAGAAAGGCCCGATGAGGAACCGCGCGGTCGAAGCTCGGGACGGGGTGCGGTGGTATCGACCCGGATTTCCCCGATCAAGACGCGCTCCAAGGCTGCCGATCCGCGGATGACCTCGAGGATCCCGGTTCCCGAGGCCAGTTCGGCATACCCTTCTTTAACGGAGAGGAATGGCTTTTCTCCGGGCCTGGCGATCGAGAACCCGGAAATCCGGACCAGTCCGGTGCTTGGGGAAACCTTCAGGGATTCGAAGCGGAGATCGACCCCGAATTTTTCCAGTGCCCCCGCCCGGATACGGTCCTTGAGAAACTCCGGGGCTTCGAAGGTGGATGTGTAGTAGGAGTAGAGAAGTGCGCCGGAAGCGGCGATCAAGAGGAGTAGTATGATCAGGCAACCTTTCAACCGCCTCATTGTTTACGGCTTTCCAGCTCCCTGGCGATCTGATCCAGCTTTTTTCCGAATTCGATCCGGTGCCCTTCCTCGAGGCTTTGAAGGTGTTTCGCCTCTCCGGAAAGACGCATCGGGGTGAAAACTTGTATGGCCACGTAATACAGGATCGCGCCTACCGTGCCCCATGTGAAGGGATCCGCCCATTTTGCACCGCCCAGGAGGAAAGCGATCCCGGCGAAAAACACTGCCCCCCACATGAACAGCTTCGCTAACCACCACCCGAGAACGGCGAACCAACCGGCTTGCAGCCGGCCGATCTGGCAGGCCTTCTCCGCCCGCAGTTTCTCGACCAGCAGATCAACGAGGAAGCCGTCCTCACCGAGGGCAGACTTCAGGTCGACCGCCCTTTCCTCTACGGTTAGCGGCTCCGCAAGGTCTTTCCTGCAGATCTCGAGGACCGTTTCGAGGCTTTTTTTCGAAAGGGGCATGTTCTTGGGGTCCGGTATTCCTTTTCGGAAAGGGCGGGCGTCCGCACCGGCACCCGCCCTTGGGATCAAAGGTAACGGTGCGCTCTATCCCGCCGCCTCGTTCGGGAAATCGGCGTGTTTTTTCGCCGGCACGGTCAGGACTTTGTAGATGGAGAATGCTGCAAGACCGATGA
>CAYRYU010000230.1:0-2718 GCA_964428355.1 uncultured bacterium | reverse complement strand
CATGCCCTACGCTCCCGAAGCCTTTCGGCAGGACAAGGCCAACGAGGAGAAGAAGGGGATTCTCGGGATTACCTGCCGCATCAAGTATGAAAAGAGGGCTTTCTCCCTCGAGGTCCGGTATCCCTTCAAAGTGGTTCTCCAGACCACCCCGGTCCTGAGGAAGTTCGTCGCTTTCTTCGACCAGCTCCATCTGGAGCAGCAGCCTGAACCCTTCGGTTCTTCCGACCGGATCAACGTCATCCCCATCGGGAGTAACCTGGCGCAAGGTGGGTTCTCCCCATTCACCCTGTCGGGGAATGACCCTCAGGATCGCGAAAAGAACGGATACGTATTCCTCGGAAGCGACGAGAAGAAGATCTTTCTGAACATGGTCGGAGGGGCTTTCAAGGAGGACGATACCAGACCCTCTCTGGAGGATCTGGGCCAGATAGCACCCTCGGCTTTCGACGTCACAGCCGGGCAAAAAGAGTTCGGGGAGGAGACGTTGTTCAACGACACCACCGGAAACCCCGTCATAGTGAGGGGAGCGGGAATTCCCCTGAAATACCAGGGTCACTATTCCAGATTCGGGTTGCTGGGGTTTTCCGAGGAAATCTCCGGAAGCGCTCTCTTGGGCGACTTCCGGCTCGATCGCTTCCTGAACGGGGATCCGTCTTTCGCTGCCCTCCAGGGAGGATCCGGGAGCCTCAAGCAATCTTCGGCTTTGAGGTTGAGGGGAAACCTCCGGTTCGTCCTGTTCGAACGCGAGATCTTCGGAAACGCTTTCGCCCGGTTCTTCCTGCTCTCGTTTTTCGAGGCACCGTCCGTGGGATCCCCGGTCTCATTCAGCAGCGATCCAAACAAGAAGCTCAACTTCGCCCAGTACGGAAACGCCCAGAACATATCCTTCGAGCCGGTCAACGGAACCTACTGCGATTACATGTCCAGGGTCGTCTCCGGGGGAAAGCCCATCGAATCGCTGGGCGAGAAGGCGAGCGTCCCCGTTTATCGCGATCAGTCGCTGAAGCACAAGATCCTCAAGGCGTCGGATTTCAAGGAATGCGACGGTCTCCGCCCCGCGGGGGGGTTTTCGGCCATCGGAGGTGCGTGGTTCCCGGACGGGCCCTACACAGGCCCCGGGGGTCGGCCCAACTCTGGCGAGAAGAGCGTCCTCGGCCGGATCACCCGCTACTTCAAGACTGCCCGTGATTTCAAGAAGGCGGTGGGCCTCGAGGGTTCTCCGAAGAAAAGGTGCTGGATCGATGGCGTCGTCTACGTACATGAGCGTCTTTCCCTCCCCGAGGGCATCACGACGGACGACATCCGAGGGGGGGTCGTCCTCGTGAAAGGCGATATCTCGATCGGAAACATCGATCGCGGGGACTCCTCGGCATCCCGGAAGTTTGTCAGTCCCGCAATCCCCCTGGACAAAATGCTGACTTTCGTCAGTCTTCCCGGTGCCAGGATCACCTTGACCGGGAACACCTACCTCGGAGTCCAGTTCTTCTCTTTCAAACCAAGGCTTTCCGGAACCCTTGAACAGTTGGGGTTCAGCCAGGGAACGAAGTTCACTTTCTTCGGGGGCCTCGGGTGCAGCACCCCTCAACTAGAGCGGATCACCCGCCAGTTTCCGCCCAACCAGGGGCTCTATCCCCTGATCAACTATGCCCACACTCTCGCTTGTCCCCAGGCTTCATACACCGTCGACATCACCGACAGGATCCAGGAATATGAATTCAACGCGGACTGAGCGGAATTGGCCGCGCGGGCGATGGCTACAGCGTGGCATGCCCCTGGTTGCTGCGCCCAGAGCCGGTTTGACCATGCTCGAGATAACCATTGCGGTGATGGTTTTCGCCGCGGCGATGATCCCGATCCTCATGATGACCACCACCACCTCCAAACGGACCTTTTCCATGGAGAAGCATCTTGTCGCGGGCCAGTTCGCCCAGGGCGTCCTGGACCGCCTGCTCGCCATGACCTTCGATGAGTGCAAGGCCGAGATCGCCAAGGGGGGGTATCCGAGAAAGGTGCTCGATGATCCCTCGGTAAAAGGCTCCGGCAGCGGAGGGGGGAAATTGGCAGACGTTCTGGACAAGAGTTTCAAGGATTTCCAGTATGAAGTGAAGATGACCGAACCCGACAAGGCTGACGAGAAGGGGCAGATGGTCACGATCTCGGTTTCCCTCAGCTGGCCTTCCGATGCGGGTTCCAAGGTTGTCCGGCAGTTCTCGCTCAGCGCAGTGAAATTCCTGGAGAATCCCTGATGACAAACTCCAGGTGTTCGTCGCCGAAAGGCCATCTTCGGCCTTCCGGCGTCACTCTTGCGGAGATACTGGTTGTCGTGGTCCTGGCCACCCTTGTCATGGGGGCTGGCCTCCTGGTCTGGGGAAGAACCAGTCGGACGGTGGTCAAGGGTGAGGAGATGATGGACCTCCAGCTCGCGCTCCGGTCGATCAACGAGCGTATCCGGAGCGACGTTCGGACGCTGGTTGCCGTGAAATCCTGTTCTAAGGACAAGGTAAGTTTCACGGCCCGGAAAAAAGGAAAGGAAATCCAGGTTGCCTACCGTTTCGACGAAGGAGCCCGAACCCTTGTCCGAACCGCGGACGGTGCGCCTGAATCATTTTTCAATGCTCCCGGCCTCGTTTCTTCGGTGGAGTTTCGCGCGCAACCCTCGGTGGAGGCTTTCGAATCGCTCGAGTTGACCCTGGAACTGCGGTCGGTCGAGAAAAGGGG
>CAYRYU010000229.1:0-2728 GCA_964428355.1 uncultured bacterium | reverse complement strand
ATGGGTTTCCTTGGCTCGGAAAAGCGGCGGGATCATACGATCATCGGAGACGTGGTCAACCTTGCCGCGCGCTGTGAGTCGCTCGCAGAGCGCTTCGATGCCAAAACGTCCTGGGTAGTGACGGAGGCATTCAAAAACCTGCTTCCGGACAACGTCCCGCTCCTGCCGCTCGAAACAACGACGGTTAAGGGAAAAAAGGAACCCGTTTCCCTCTTCCGGCTTTCTTGATGGTATATTGGATGTGGTGAACGGAAAAATCCCCATCGCGGAGGTGCAAAGCGTGAATTTCCGATCCTCATCGATGATTTCCCTTTTCCTTCTTCTTTCGGTCGTGGCTGCGTGGGCTCTCTCCCCCGCGGAGGAAGCCGCGTTGAACACCGTCAAAAAGGAAATCCAGGCCGTCGGGGAGGGGAGATCCCCGCAGGTTCGTGCCTTGGGCCGCCTTTCCTCCTTTGACGAACACCTCCGCGCCCTCATCAGGAAACATCCGGAACTGGCCGTTCCCAAGACCGTTTTTCTCGCGGGAAAACCCGTCAAGATCCTGGTCCCATTCATTCTGGATGAAGACCAGGTCGGGGGGTTCTACCAGATTTCCGCCGATGGATCCGTTGTCCTATCGCGGCCGACCTGGAGTTCCGACCTCTCACCTCTGTTCAAGGCGCCCCGCAAGATCTGGGAAGCGGCCCCAACTGCGAATGATGTTCCGGAGGCGGCGGAGCTGATACCGATCAAGGAAGGGTTCACTGCGGGAACTCCGGTCGAACCGTCGGACATCAAAGACTGCTACCTGATCGACCAGATCGATGCGATCCCCCCAAAAACCCAGGAGGAACGCCGTGAATACGTCGGCGGTGCGGACCTCAAGAGCACCCTCGGGCGCCGGACGGGTTCATCAAAATGCCTTTCCTACGCCGCAAGCATGGCAAGCGATTGGTGGAAGATCATCCAGGGAATGAAGCTCGAGCCCTATATCTCGTTCGTCAATGGGGAGATGGAATACGGCCTCAACCCAAGGCTCCTGGAATCACTCTACTATGCCGTTGAAAAGTCGCCCTACTCGTTCATCAAGTTCACCGGCCACGACCGGGTCACCGGCGAGGAGATCGCCTACTCACCCAAGCACTACGCCTATGTCCTGAGCGTAATCGCACCTCCCGAGGGTGTTTCCGACCCTTTGAAAAAGGACATTTCTTATCCCATTCCGGAAGGACGTTTCGGAATGGACCAGCCTTTCTTCGTCGTTTTCAACCACTCAAAAGGCGAGGTCCCCGCCATACGCGAGGCGTTGAGACGCTACGGAATCCTCTACGCGCAGCACACGGTGCGGCTTTTCCATGACAAACTGTCCTTCAAGGTTCAGGGAATGCACTCGGTGGACATAGTCGGAACCGGAAGGCTGAACGGAAAGGACGTCGTCCTTTACTACGAGACTTTCGGGAAGAACCACAGGGACTACCTCGAAGACAGCTTCTTCGGCCCCCGCCTACGGGCCTTTCCCGCCGGGTTCTTCTACCAGGGGATCGCCTTCCCGCACAGGATCCGCGTGAACGTTACCCGGGAAAACGACGGTTGGGCAGTCAGGTTCACCGACTTCAGGTCCAGGCCAATCGTCCCCGAGAAGGTCTGGGTAAAACTTGACGGTGTGGAAAAGAAGACACGCCCTTCTTCCACCCTGCGTTTTCCTGCTGCCAAGGGGGTTCAACGTCTCGACCTGAAGTTCGACAAGACCTACTTCTGCGTTCCAGAAGAGAACGGAGCCTATGAGAGGCTCTATTTCCTTGGCCGCGACAGGGCAGTAGAAGTAAGGGAGTACGAAAAGGTCGCCGTCGCCATGGTCGAATGGAAACGGAACTTCATCCAGGACCTGTTCAGGAAGAGGGACAGCAACTACGATTACCTGCTGGGTCGCGAGGACTCGGTCAGGCGCGAGTTCGTCCAGGCGGTGAAGGGTTCCCTCGATGACGGTCCGATGCTCCGCCAGGTTGGAACCGCGATCCAGGCGTCCCCGATCCTCCGCCAATCGCAGATTGCCAAGGAGTTCCTCGCACTGACGCATTTCCGCGACACCCAGCACTGACCCCCCGGAAAACAATCCTGGAGTCGCCCGACAGGCACGCCAAATCACGGCGGGGGAGGAACGCATGGGCTGGATCCGTTCAGCGTTGAGGGTGACCCTTACCCTGGTAACGGTGGTTGCCGCGACCCAACCGCTCGGCGCATGGGACTTTTCGGGGAAAACCCGGTTCGCGGCATTCGAGGAGATCGCCCGCCGTGGAAGGCTGGACCTGGCGGTCGACGTCGCGGACAGCACCCTGAAAGGGTTCCTCTGCCCCCCAAGCGCAACCCCGCTCGAAGCCTTGGAGGCCCTTACCCGGGCAGAGAATCTCCGGGTGGTCGGCGGGTGGCAGATCCGGGCGGTTGTGAGCCCCGAATCCGACCTCGGAAAGGATAACGAGCCGCTCCTGATATGCCTGCGCGCGGACGAACGGCCTACCGAAGTCGTCCTTTCCGGGCTGAACGGGTTCTGCCCGCGATGGGTTCAGGATTCTCCGAAAAACCCGAAGGAGGGTGCCGTATGGTTCCCCTATGCCCCGCGGAACCTCGGGATGATGGTGGGAGATCGCTCCGTTCTCGAACGGCAGAAGGAGCTCTTCGCGGCCGCGGACACGAGCCCCACGATGGGGCGAATGTGGCCGAAAAGCCAGGATGGCGCAGTCCTTGAGGACAC
>CAYRYU010000228.1:0-2748 GCA_964428355.1 uncultured bacterium | reverse complement strand
TGAAGACCTGGTTGTACTCGATCGGGTTCCACGCCGCCCTGAAAGTTCAGGAAAAACGGAAGCGGGAGGTGGTCAGCGCTGAGATTTCCGTTTCGGGGGCATCCGACTCGGAAAGTGCTGTTGCCCGGAGGTTGGATGTAAGGGATATTCTCGACCGTCTTCCATCTCGAGATAGGGCTCTTTTGATCATGGCCTATTGGGATGACCTGACCTGCCGTGAGATCGGCGAAATAATGGGATTGACCGAAAACCACGTTAAGGTGCTTCTTTTCCGTGCCCGGGGAAGGTTCCAGCAAATCTGGCCGGAAAAAGCCATGGAGGGAGGTTTGTGAAAATGACTTGCATCGAATTCCGGGGAGCTCTCGGCGGAGGGAGGGACGAGCTCCAGGCCGAAGCGTCCCGACATCTGGAAACCTGTCCTGACTGCGTTGCATGGCTCGAGGAGTCCCTCCGTGGAACCCCCGACGGCCTTCGAACTCCGGCATGGGATGAGCCTCCCTTGATGGAATTCCCCTCGGCGGGAATGAAGGAAACCCGCGCCCCTTCGGTTTCCCTCTGGGAAAAGTGGCTCCTGGCCTTCGCCATCCCGGCTTTCGTGGCATTCCTCTGGGTCAACGTTCCAGCCCCGGTTGGGCATGCACCAGCTCAGCGGAACTCGCTCGACTCCTTCACCTTTCTGGGGGACAGGTTCGATTGGGTCTCTCATGATGTCACTATTGCAGGGGCACCTCAGGTCGGGTTTCCCCAGGATGGGGATGCTTTCTGCGCTTTGTCGCAGGTTTCCTTCGTGAAAAACGGTGTAACCGAACCGGAGGTTTCGCCCTCCCAGGATTGGAGCTTCATCGAAAAAGATGAGTCCTATTCATTTCTCGAAGACGAAAAGGAGGAATCATGGTTACAAAATTCGGCGGGTTGATGTTGGCTGTCCTATTGGTTGTTCTCGCAGCACCCTGTGGCTGGGCTCAGGTCGCCCCGGAGCCGGTCTCGGTCGAACCCGGGGACGGGCCCCCGGAGGCATTCCGCGGACCCCCTCCCGGAATGGAGAGAGGGCATCCCGGAAGGCCCGGAATGAAGGACAAGGCCTTCGAAGAGAAGAAAAAGAAGATGGGAACCCTTATGACCACCGCGGAAGCCTACAAGAACCTTGCATCCATGTACCGTGATATGGGCAAGACGGACGAGGCGATCGCCCAGCTGAAGAAGATTCTCGAATTGGCCAACTCGGTGGATGACGAGGAAATGAAGAAAAGGGCTTCCGGCCAGATCGGCCGGGTATACATGGAGATAGCGGAAATCCTGCTCGAAAAGGACCGACTGGCCGAAGCGGAAACCATCCTCAACGAAGGGGTTGAAAAGATCAAGGGGGAAAACCCGGAAGTCGCTTCCCGGCTCATCCTGAATCTTGGAAACCTCTTGAGGAAAATGGGGAAGACCGCCGAGGCGGAAAGGGCCTACAAGCGGGTCATCGACCTCAATTCCGAAGTCAAGGGTGGAAAGAAGTAGATTCCACAGAATTTTTCGGGTTCGCCGGATGGGGCGGCAGAAATGCCGCCCCTTTGCACGTCGACCCGATCATTCGTCTGATCAGCGTTTCCAGACCGAAATCCGGCGAAGGGAACTTGCTTTCCATCCTCGGTCCGAAAAACGTCGCATACCTTCATATACCCGAGCAAAAACCTCCATCCCCCGGAAAACCTGGGAAAACCGCTTAGGTACCGAAAATCGCCAGAAATTCGGCCCGCTTTCCGGGTTTCATTCTCCCCAAAATTGTGTTACTCTTCGTCAGGTTTTGTGAAAAATCTTTCAATATGGGGGAAATCATGGCTGACAAGTCTTTCAACGCTTTTAAACTCGCCCAGGATCAGTTTGACGCGGTCGCCGAGAAGATCGGTCTCGACCAGGCCACCCGGGACCTCCTTCGGACCCCGGACCGTGAGTATCATTTCAACCTTCCCGTCCGCATGGACGACGGGTCCTTCAAGGTCTTCCGCGGCTTCCGGGTCCAGCACAACGATGCCCGAGGCCCCTGCAAAGGCGGCATCCGTTTCCATCCTCTCGAAACGGTAGATACCGTCCGGGCTCTGGCGATGTGGATGACCTGGAAATGTTCCGTGGTTGACATCCCTCTCGGCGGGGGAAAGGGCGGCGTCATTTGTGATCCGCACCATCTTTCCATGCGCGAACAGGAAGGGATCTGCCGCGGCTGGGTCCGCCAGGTCGCGCGTAACGTCGGACACATCCAGGACGTTCCCGCCCCCGACGTCATGACCACGGGGCAGCACATGATTTGGATGCTCGATGAGTACGAAAGGATCCACGGCGGAAAGTACCCCGGTTTCATCACCGGAAAACCCGTCGGGGTCGGCGGCTCTCTCGGGCGCACCGAAGCCACCGGCTACGGCGTCATTTACTGTCTCCGCGAAGCGCTAAAGATGCACGGGGTGGATGTGAAATCCACCAAGGCCTCCTTTCAGGGCTTCGGTAACGTCTCCCAGTATGCCGTAAAACTGTACAAAGAATACGGTGGAACCCCCGTCTGCGTCTCCTGCTGGGACAACAAAGACAAAAAGACCTACGCATTCTTCCGGAAGAACGGGATCGATCCCGACGAGCTTCTCTCGTTCACCGACAAATTCGGAACCATCGACAAGGACAAGGCGAAGAAAAAGGGATACGAGGTCCTTCCCGGCGAGGCCTGGATCGAACAGGACGTCGACATCCTCGTTCCGGCCGCCATCGAGAACCAGA
>CAYRYU010000227.1:0-2755 GCA_964428355.1 uncultured bacterium | reverse complement strand
GTCGTCTCCGCGACCGGATTCCCTCCACCGCCCCCGCCACCGCCGCCACAACCGAGGAGGAGGCAGGAAAAAACGGTAAGAATAACAACGACCGGAACGAACAGCTTCTTCATATCGCAACCACTCCCCAAAAAACTCCGCCCCATTCAGGGGCGATCAATCAGCAGTTCCGAAAACCCCGACTTCCTCGGTTCGGCGGCCGGAGTTTCCACGCAAGAACGCACCAAGAACAATAGCGCATTATAGCACAAAGAAAAGCCCCGGACATTCCATCCGGGGCCGACTTTACAAAGAACTCAGAAGGAAGCGTCGATATAGATCAATCGCAGAGGTTGGTTCCACCCAGCACCAGCGGAGCATAGGATGACGACCTGTTTCGTGACAGGATCAAAATCGATTCTCTTCTCGACACCATCGATGGGAACAGTGAGCAGCAAGGAATTCATCCGGTATTCCCCCGCCTCCTGACCTGAGGGATAGCGGGTCAGGACCCTGTCGAAGGAATTGAAATCCGGAAGCGCCCAGATCCGGCCCAGACCATCCTGAACATACTGTGAATGGAACCTGTTCAACTCGTCCTCGATCGGAAGATCGAGCACCCCGAATTTCGCCCCAGTGTAATCAGAGTTGTAGACCGAATAGCCCAAACCTGTTTGCCCGTATTTGAACAGGCTGAAGCAAACATCATTAACTCCCGGGTTGAGGGGACTTCCCGGGGTGAAGTTTTCCCCCGTGAAAACATAGAACTGAAGAAATCCGGTGAACGTCGAACCGACGATCACGCTGGACCCGTCCCTTGAAATCTCCCACCCGGCAAATCCCATTGCCAAGACCGATGACACGTCGAAGCTACCCAGAAGATTCCCGGTGCCATCATAAACATTTATCAAGGCATTGGATGCCCCATCCGAGCTGAATGCATAAACGTGGTCATTGACGGGATTGTACAGGAGAGAGCATATTGGCATCGGCGATTGCATGTAACCGGACGAGGCAACCGGCAGGGTCAGACTGGCGTAGTATTCGACGTATCCGGAGCCGATTTTGAAAACTCCTCCCGAAGACGTCACCTCGAAATCCTGCGCGAAAAAGGTACTGGAGGCGGCAACGAAATCCGTGTGCGCTGCCAGGTCAGCCTGGTAAAGGTATCCCAGCGAAGGATCCAGGAAATACCATTGTCCGTTCCGGATTTTCGAGCCACAGAACTGGACGGCCGATGTGGCAATCAGGGATGAATACATGTAGTAGGGAGAATCGAAGCTGGACAGCTTCGTGGCTATCGTTGCCACCCTGGGAGAACCCATCAGACCTGCTGGGCCCAGAGGCGTGATCGAAATCAGGCAGGAATCGCTCGCCCCCAACCCGCTAAACGTGAAGGAGTTCGCGAAAACCGTCGTGGTTGAGGCAATAGGAAAGTTGGTTCCGGAAATGGAGACGGAGTACCGATCGGCAAGTGGAACATCGCTCCAGGAGATCGTGAGGCTTATGTCGGTGGAGCTGAAGGAAATCAGGGTCGGGGTCGCAAGGGGAATCGTGAAAGTCCAGTTCCCGTCATAACTTCCGTCGATGTTCTGGACCTTCAGGAAATGCTTTCCGGGGAGGAGGCTCGAGATGTCGAATCCGATGGAGGCCGGAACCACCCAGTTCGCCTGCGGGGAATCGGGCATCAGGTTTCCATCGGAGAATCCCTTCGTCTGAAGTGTGAACGACGCGCCGTTGACGGTGAGGATGTCGCCGGCTACCACGACCGAAGAAACCACGGGAACCACATCGATCCAAGCGAACCCGCCGGGAGCGGGGTAGTTGGTCTGGCCCGAGTTAACGGCGAAGACCGGCCCCGCAGCAAAGAGGAATCCAGAACCTGACGCGAATTGGAGGGTATAGGTTCCGGGGGGAACCGACTCGAACGAAAAAACCCCCGCTGCGTTTATCTGGGTGGTGATCTTGTAGGTCTTGCTCGCGTTCACCAGTTCCACTTCGACAGGGCTCTGGGGATATCCAGGGGTGTTGGTGAAGGACCCGACGACCCGACCCGCCCAGTAGGTCCTCGGAGTGACGACAACTGAACCCAATGCAGTTGGGGGCGTGGCGATGGTCACGGTGGAAGGTGCGCCCACGGGGTAGTAATCCTGGGAAACGATGCTGAAATCATAGTTTCCAACGGGGACCCCGGTGAATGAAAAGGCCCCGCCCGCCCCGCTGGTCGTCTGAAAGGGATTGGACCCCGATGTCGCTATCTGTACAGTGACTCCCGAGTTGTCTTCACTCGGGAAAAGGGTCCCTGCCTTGGTGATCACCCCGGTCAACCCGCCCAGGACGTCCGGGGCCGTGATCGGGGCGAACAGGAACCGCGGAAGCGGAGCAGGCAATGTCCCGGTTACCGTAATCGATGTAGTCGGAGAACTCGAGCCGCTCACCAGCGAATACCGCTCCGATTCGAACACGAGCGTGTAACCCGTCCCCTGCCGGACTCCGGAGAACCGGAAGTAGCCTGCCCCATCCGTCTGCGTCTCGGCTACGTTCACCGATCCGGTCGAAAGCCGCACGATGATGCCGGCATGGGTGGACTCACCATCCACGAATACCGACTTGGTCGCAATTCCCGCATATCCGCCCGTCGGTACCAGCGGATCCAGGAGGAACCGGGGTTGCGGTGTTGGAAGCGTCCCGATTACCACGATCGACGTCGTCGGGGAGCTCACCCCGACGTTAAGATTGTACAAGGAAGAAACGAACGTCAGGGTGTAACCCGTCC
>CAYRYU010000226.1:0-2796 GCA_964428355.1 uncultured bacterium | reverse complement strand
AATTGTCCGGTTCCAACACGCTTCCGCTTTCGATCCTCCAGGAGTAGCTGTCCCAAACTTCCGGGGGGGAAAAGAACGACCTCGACGTTCCGTCGCTGTAATCGACCAGAACCTTGACCAAGTCCTTGAACACGAACCTTGGAGCGGCCGGACCGCTGTTGAGTTTGTATGTAGCGGGATCCAGGGTCACTCTTATGGGGGTTCTCCTTGGGTTTACCGTGAGGGTCCCTCCGTGAATGGGGGTTTTTCCTCCATCGTTGTCGAGCGCCCAGGCTTCGAAGAAATACCCTCCCGGTGGCGCGTTGGCCAGGGTGCACGAAAACGGACCTGAGGAGAAGCTCGCAAGAAAACCCGCGGTGTTTTGGGCGATCCCCAGATCCGTGAAGTTGGCCCCCCTGAACCCGGGAATGTCATGCTCAAGGATTTTCTCACATCCCCCTTGAATCCGTATCTCGAGAGCCTTAACAATTCCGTCGGTATCGGATGCGCTCACATTGAAATCGATGTTGTCGCCCGCCGAAAAAACCGCAGGCCATGCAGGGCTCGTGAATTCCCCTATTGGATTGCGGTTCATGAGTAAGATCAACACCTTGTTCGAGAGGGCAACCGCCCCCTTGTCGTCATAGGCCTTTGCGGAAGCATAATGGAGCCCCACCTTCGGAACGGGATACGGCCCCTCTGCCGGAACCCACGACGAGATGTAATAATGCAATGGCCCTGCCAGGGATGCAACCAGGAGGTCATCGATGAAAAACTCGATCCGGGAAATCGCTCCGTCGGGATCATCGGCCAACACCTCCAAGGGCCAACGGTTATCACGGTAGCCTTGAGCCTGAGCTATCCTTTCGGCTCCCACAGGTCGCATCAGACGAACTGTTGGAGGCTGGTTTCCGGGGAAGTTCGTGGTTATCGTGATTTCGGGGCTCGACTTGGACACCCCCGAAGAATGGCGTGCGACAGCCCTGAGCCGAAACACCCCTTGGGGAAGGCCACTGAAATAGAATTCAAACGGTGGGCTGTCGTCGCAACCTAAACATTCGCTCCCGTTGTAGATGTCCACCCGGGCAATGAGTCCTTCCTGGGCTGAAGCAGTGGCGACAAGGTTGAAGCCGGCTCCTACCATAAGGTTCGCGAAATCGACGGGGGAAAGAATCTCGCAACGGATTCTGTCACTCCCATTCAGGTAGGCTTTCAAAGAGTTTTCAAAATAGTCGGGAAGAGTAGGATCGAGGCCGGAGATGGCGTCGTTGATTTTGGAACATAAACCCTCCTGAATTCTAGGGTGGAGTTCCGGGTCCTGGACGAGGTTTCCGATGATCCGGGCAGAAACGTCTTCCGGCATTTCCGAGCCTTTCGGGGCCAAAAGAATGGTGTTCTCCTTGCCAGGTTCGAGGTCTTTCGAACCATGAAAGTCGTTGAACCCTCCAACGGACCCTCCCGAAATATGGATGTCTCCGATGCAGGGCCGGGCAGGAACACCGGAGAAACAGGCCTCCGCGGTTCCGTTTGGATTGACCGGGACCGTCTTGGAAAGGGTCGTTACCAGATTGTTGATGTCCCCAACGTTAACCAGTTTCAAAATGAAGGTGACGGTGGGAGAAGCAGTAGAGGCAGCAAGCGGGAGCACAACGTGGTTGATTCGGGGCTCAGGAAAAGACACGCTCCGGGCTTCCGAACCCGAAGGAGCAAAAGTTGGTTGAGCATCAGGAAGGACGATCCTGAATGAGACGGAGTCGGCTGTTCCGACGGTTGCCGGGGCCTTCTCGGTCGAAACCCCACCCGGCGCTGCGGGCCCTCCGGGGTTGGTTCCGAACATACTGCAGCCGACAAGGGCCAGAAGAATGAGGAGTGAGAATGAAAGTGGTGCAACAAAAGAGAATGAACGCATGAAATGACATCCCCTCGAACGGATTTTCTCCACAGCAAAGGAGACTTCTGATCAAAGTCTACCATCGGCCAATCGATGTTGCAAAATGCTTTTCCTACCGCTCGATCTTCCTGAAATGGAAAAAGCGAGCCGGGGGGCCCGTCCTTGTGTGTTTATGCCCCCTCATGGGAGGCAATCTTCTCGGGCGGAAGACCGGCTCGAAATACGGGAACAGGCAGCCTCACCGAGGCGGAGGCGGCCTGCCCCAATACGGTTCAGGTAAACGGTTTCGACTGGAAACCGGAATCGAAGGGTTACGTTGAAGAGCCGACCGAACTTTGGGAGGAGCTCCCGGTGGGGGTTTCCGATGAAGCTTCGTCGGCCACTCCGGTGGACCCTCGAGCAGAAGAATTCGAAGCCCCCGACCCTGTTTCCGCAGCTTTCTCCTTCGGGACCCTGGGCTGCGGGTTACCGGTCTTTCCCGGGAAGTAGAAGCCCATCACGTCGAGGGCTATGGATTTCCGGAAGTTTTCCACGTCTTCGAAGAGAACGGGGAACTCCATGTTCAGGACCTGGTATCCGTCCCGGTCGAAGACCTGGAGGTTGAGCTGGTCGTTCTTCCGGACAACATCGAGCCCATCGGCAGACTGGAGCAGGAAGTTGACCACCCCCGGGTCGTCGCGGTCGGCCTTGCCGAATGCCTTTCCCTGAGTCATGAAGTTCACCATCTCAACCCGGTAATCAGGCCTTTCTCCCGTGATCGCCTTCGCGAGACTCGGGCAATGGACGGAGACGAAAAACGACTTGACCGGAAGCTGGAAGGGGAGATCCTGGGGGAGGGGGGTGTGCCAGTGGAAGCAGGTGGAACGGTCTATCCGCTTCGTGATGCGCAGGTTTTTGACCTCGTCTTCGGTCACGAAATGGGGCAG
>CAYRYU010000225.1:0-2836 GCA_964428355.1 uncultured bacterium | reverse complement strand
CAACCAGGCGGCCGCTTTGTATGTAGAGGGGGATGATGTTGTATTTCTTGGCCAGATTGTAGGGGATTTCGTGAATGAGACTGGGATCGACCACAAGTTCTTTGTCGGGGAGAATGGGGATTCCAAGTTGCTTGCTAAGGCAGTTGAGAAGATCTGCCTCGCTTATCAAGCCCATCCCGATGAGGGCCTCACCCATCCGGAGGCCCTGCTTCCGGGAGAAATCGAGTGCCTCCTGGAGCTGTGCCTGGGTCAGGACCCCCGCCTCGATCAGGACATCCCCGACGCGTTTCATGTTCTTTTCGCAAGCCTCCAGATCAGGTGGATGTCATTCCTTTGCCGGAATGGACGATTGGGGAAAACCACGGAATGGGCATCGAAACAAACACCTGGCACTCAGGGGGAGTGCCAGGTGCCCTTTGAAAAGCCTTACTGGGCTTTGATTTCCTCCCAGAGGTCGGACATCGTGCGGTTGGAGGTCTTGAGATACGCATCGACGCTGGTGGTGTAGTTCCCGGCGGTGATCGCGGTTCCGGTCTTGTCTTTGTAGAGTTTGATCGTGCTGGATGCGTAGGTTCCGTCGGAACTAGCCGCCATGTAGAAATAGCGGACATCGCCCTTCGTGTTCTCGTAAGTGGTGGTGTCGATCTGGATGGTGTTGCTGGCGATCAGAAGGGAAAGGCCGCCGTCAGCGGGGTTGAGAGCCGTGGCGGGATACTTGTAGGTTCCGCCGGTGGAAAGGATGTGCCGGGTTTCGGATGCGAGGATGAAGACGTTCGCGGCAAGGTTCAGGGCGTTGTAGTTGTTGATGAACTTGCTCTTCCGGGCATATTCGAGGGAGATCTGGCCGCGGTCATAGAAGGACGGGCCGATGGCGGCGGCCAGGATGGCGAGTATCGCGACGACCAGAAGCAGTTCGAGAAGCGTAAAACCCTTTTTCATGATTCCTCCAGGTAGTTTTCAGATTGGATTCGGCCAAGACGGAAAAATTCGACCGGCCAAAGCCGATTTCGGGTTCAAAATGCCGATTTCGACCGGTCGAATCTTACTACATTGGATACAGCCAGTCAATACCCCCGGGGCCGCGAACCACTCTCCGTCGGGAGGAAATCAGGTATGGCGTTCGCTCAGCGGGATGTAGGTCATGGGAGGGGTATGTTTCTTGAAAAGCCGCCGGGACTCGGTGCCGAGGCATCTGAAGAGTTGGGGGGATATCGCGAAGCCCTTCGATTCTAGCGTTGCGGCAATGTTCACCGTCTCGCCATAGACCTCATGCCATTTCGAGGACCCCGCGACGATCGTTCCTGTCGCGACCTCTCCGAAGTGGGCCTTGACGATGAGGCGACAGGGAAGGTCGGCTGCCTGCATCATCTGGTCGACCTCGAGTTTCGACTGAAGGAGGGCCAGGACCCCGGCGTCAACCTTGTTCTTGGGGAAGGTGATGAGGGCTGCGTCACCTATCGGCTTGACGACGGTTCCGCCCGCTTCGGTTATAATCTTGCCCAACCCTTCGAAAAAGCCCGCGCAAAGATCGAACACCTCGGTGCAGGTTTTGTTGTGGGAGACGCGCGCGAAATTGGTCAGATCGACGAAAGCGACAAGCAGTTCGACGGTCTGGCATGTGGGGTGTTTGGAAGACGGCATACTTCAACCTCCTGGTTGCTCTTCGTTTATCGGCGACCCAGCGTTCGCCAGTTTGGAGAGGAATCGCCGGCCTTCGATCCGGCAGTTAACCGCATTTACAACAATATATCCGGAACTGGGAAAAAATCAAGGAGTTTTTCCGCCAACAGGGGAATTTCATCGTATATACGATCGAGGCTTCGTTTGCGTTATAATTCCCTTCCATGGTGGAACCATTCGTTGACACCGACGAGCGTCTCGACACCGTTGTCGGAACCGATCTCAGGCTCATCCAGAAGATCGATGGGACCGCTTTCGCGATCGACACCCTTCTCCTGGCAAACTTCGTCCGTTTGGCGCCCTCGGTTTTTCGGATTGCGGAACTTGGCTCGGGATCAGGGATCCTTTCCTTCCTTTTGAAATACATGCATCCGAAGGTCGAGGTCGTTGGAATCGAAATTCTCGAGGAGTTTCACTCCCTGGCCCTTCGGAATCTCGAGCTGAACCCCGGTATGAATGGCCTCAGTTTCGAATGTGCCGATGTTCGTGAGGTCCCCGCCCGCTTCCTCCCCGAATCCTTCGACATGGTCGTCGCGAATCCCCCCTACTATCCTCTGGGAATCGGAAAGATCCCGACCAGGCCGGGGCGCGCTCAGGCAAGGCATGAGCTGTCTGGTACTCTGAAGGATTTCCTTGATGCAGCTGCATACCTTCTGCCCTACGGGAGCCGCCTGTCGATCGTATTGCCATCCGGCAGATTCTACGAGGTACTCGAGCTTTTCAAGGAATTGAAGTTCGGTCTGCGCAGGGCCCGGTTCGTCATTCCAAAGGAAGGGTCGGAAGCTCACCTCTCACTGATCGAAGTTGAGCGGTTCTACAACGGAACCCACGAGGCGATGCCGAACCTGATCATCCACAAGGCCGACGGCGGGTTTTCCGACGAGATGGCCCAGCTCTTCCAGGTCGGGCTGCGTCCCAAACCCTAGGACCTGGGACCCGACATCCTTGGAAAAAGCGCGATTACTGCTGCGGAACCAGCTTGATGGCCTGCCGGGGTGAAAGCCTCGAAGGCCAGTTGCCAAGAAATTCCTTCAACGCCAGCAGGATGAAATGCCTTTTGTTTTCCAGGAAATCCGGAGAGTTTTCATCCTTCTTTGTCAAGTCCTTTTCTCCTGGAATGTCGGACACCAGGACTCCGCTGAAGATCCTGGCGTTT
>CAYRYU010000224.1:0-2842 GCA_964428355.1 uncultured bacterium | reverse complement strand
GTATCGACGGCGTCATTGAAGTCATTCAGTATTCCAACGTTGGCACCGTTTCTCGCACCCGGTTCGGCCTCCAACGCGGCATTGGCAGCCTTCCTGGCTGCGGCCCCGTGGGACTCCAGAGCCTCGACGGCTTTCCCGTAATCGTCGAGCAGGCTTGTAAGGGTGGGATCACCGGGGAACTCGCGCACCCGCGAAACCATGTTCTCGACTGATAAGTCTTCCATCATCGTGTTCAGCGTCATAATGGCATCTTTGACCTCGAGAATTCTGGCGGCGACCGCATTCGCGATTTTCTCCTCATCCGCTTCGGCCGCGGCTGCGGCATTATCGGGAACAGGGGGGGCTGTGGGAATCTCCATGGGTGGGGGATCAGTGAGCGGGTCAGTAACTGCCACGGCGGCAGGAACTGTTGTTACAGGCGGAAGTAGCGGGGAATCAGTGTAGGCAACACCCTTGGTCGACGGAAAGGGAATCGGCGGCAGGCCGGCGGCAGTGAATGTGTCAACATTTGTTGCCGTGGGGGGGAATTCCGGTGTGTTGGTGGCTGAGGGAGCCGAGGTTCCCAGGACCTGGGCGATTTTTCGTGCATCCCTGATGCCTTGGACCTGAAGGGACAAATCGTCGGCCGCATCACGATTGGCCCGTCGTACGGCCAGGATGCGGTCCACCTTGGAACCGAAGAGAGAACCAGCCGGCCCCGGGAACTGCTCAACCGGAATGGAGCCGAAAAACAGAACCCCAGACCTGTTCGAGAGGTCCAGCAGGTCGTCGCGATATTGGAACCGCCAGAAAAAGAGCCGCGTCATGTCCTCAAACCGGACCCTGATGTACAGATCGGTTTGGAAGTCCCGGTTCAGGCCTGGGGTGTTCTCTCCGTGCAGGTCATACTCCCCCCCGAGGAGGGGTGCCTGATACAGTTGGACCGGGCGGTCCCGGAAATCCCGGTCGGCCCAGCCGGCCTGGTGCAGCCTTGCCATGAAGCGGGACATCGCTGAGTATCCGATATGGAAGCAGGTCTGGGCTTTGCTGAGATGTGTGATCCTTGCGCGCGAACTCTTGCCGAGGGAAGACACGACCACGATGAACAGCGTAACTGCGAGGCCCGCCAAGACGGCCAACGGCAGAACGAAGCCCCGGTTTTCCCTCATCCGAAAATCCCCCCAACAGCCATCAGAAAGGGCCCAGCCTACTCATGTGGTGAAATGCCCACAGTCCAGGTGGAAAAGAATGCCCAGCAAGAAAGGCGGGTATCCGCCCCCTCAAAGAGGGAAAAAATTGCCTCCTAATCAATGATAGCAATAGGAACTGGGGTGTGTCAAAATCTCTGTGTGGGTGATCCGGAAAGTTGCCGGTAAACACGGACCATGATATCTTGAAGTCGGTTCAACCCCATGTCTTAAGGAGTACCGACCACCGATGCAGGAATCCCAGGACCCGGCCATTCCATTCGGTAGGCCGGGAGTCACCACTGGCGAAATCAGGAAATGGCTAAGCGGCCTGAGCCGTGACCAGGCACGGGAAATGGCTCGAAACGCTCCGGATTGGCTTTCATCAACTTCCGACGCCGAAGTTTCAGTCCTGGTTGTCTCACGGTTCGGCGAGTTCTGGCCTCTTTCCAAGTTGAATGCGTTGTTTCCGTATCTTTTTGCCGACCCTCCCGCCTTGCGCCTGGCGGTTCTCGAGACCCTGGCCCGCCTGGCACCCGAGGCCCTCCTCGATTATCTCCCCCCCCTTCTCGTTGCCCCGGATCCGCGTCAACGGACTCTGGCCATCAAAGGGCTCGCAGCCATCGATCCTGTCGAGGCACTGGCCCATATCGACTATCTGATGTCCAGCGCGGATCCCACTTACAAGCAAGCGGGGGTCCAAGCCTGCTTCTTCCTTCCCTTCGACAGGGTCAAACCCCTGGCTCTGAAGTTCGTGGCAACCGAGACCGATCTGGCCGCTCTTGAACCTCTTGCTTTGCTCCTGACAAGCAATCCAGACCCCGAGGTCCCGCTCCGATTGTGGGAAATTGCCGGCCAAAGCCAGCCTGCCAAAGCGGCCCGCTTGAAGGACCTCCTTCACGAGGTCTGCCGCGGTCTTAAGGGATCGGGCCTGTTGGGCGATCGGTTCGATGAATATCTGGAACGTCTCAAAAGCTGGGGCCGGCAAAAGGAAATCACCCGTTTCGTCCAGGTCAGCCTGCAAAGACTCGGCAGCAAGGATCCTGCAACGATCGCCGAAACCGAGGCCATCATCAACCGCCAGATGTGTCGTCCGAACGTCCGGGCCGCCTTCCAGGCCGCAGTGGACTGGCCTCTCCCGCCCGAACTCAAGGCATGCCTGGAGCGTATTCTCCACCTCACCTCTCAGCAGCCACCACCCCCAGAGGCTATAGGTGAGCGCATGGAGGAGACTCCACCCGCCGAAAAGACCCAAGGCCCTTCCGATGTGGCTATTCCGGAACAGGCGGGTGTTTCGGTCCCCAAGTCTCCACCCAACCTTGAATTCTTCCTTGCCCTCACCCCTGAACAACGGATCGAGTACATGGCCGCCTGGGAACCTGCCGATGCCCCAATTGTTCTCCCCCTGCTCGAAACCTTTCTGGAAAAGGCCAAACCAACTCCCCCTGAGTGGGCGACCATTTTGCGGGTGGCATGTCTGCTCGAGTATCGCGGCTTGCGGGAGAAGGCAGCCCAACTGTTGAAGAGCCAGGATCCAGGACTTGCCACGGCGGCCCTCGACTACTTGAGCGACCATGACCCGGACGTAGCCATCCTGCATCTCGGGCAGTTTTTGCAAACTCCCAATGTCCGGATGAAAGCAGCCGCCATCCGGGTCATGAACCGGTTCGACCCTC
>CAYRYU010000223.1:0-2853 GCA_964428355.1 uncultured bacterium | reverse complement strand
ATGTCCCCTTTTTAATGCCCCCTTTTTAATGAATGTGTATAATGGCGGCAAAGCGGTGGAAAGGAGACAAAAATGGGCGACAAGAAGGGTGAAAAGAAGGGCAATCCTGAAGGCCGGCATCCGATGACTTCGGTCTACCCGGCTTTCCGGAATCCGGAAAACTCGGACTGGAAAGACGGATGGGTCGGGATGGAACCAACCTTCCAGAGCGAGAAGTCGGTGAAGCTCTGGGCCGAATACGCGGCCCGGGAGGGAGGAGAGGACCAGTATTTCGAAACCGAGTACATGGTCGGCACCCAGCGGAAGGTCGCCAAGGAGATCGAGGAAAAGTATGAAAAGCGCCGCAAAGACGGCCGCCCCTACTGCATGTTTTCCAAGGTCAAGCACGAGGAAGGCCTCGACCAGTGGAAAGTGAAAAGACAGGCGTTGAAATTCCATTGGCCCGAGGAAGGTCTCCCCACTTTCCAGGTCAGGTTCGGAATCGACCCGGAAACCTTCGAATACAGCATCAAACCGGTTCCTTTGGCATGGTTCTACGATGACGAATTCGTCAAATTCCTCGACGAATTCTGCTGGGAGGTCCCCATGAAGATGGGCCTCGTCCCCTCGATCGCCCACGGGGGAGGCCAGTTCTCGATTTCGGCAAAATGCTGGTTGGGCGGAAGCCTTCTTGCCGACGACATTGCGACACGGCTGAACCACCCCGAGCTCTCGACCTTCATAATGGACTGGCCCAACCCTGACGACCGGCCGTTTCGCGCCACTCGCAGGAGATTCCAGGCGGTCCGCAAGGCTCTGGAGACCTACTGGAACGGATGCTTCCACCCCGCCGCGATGGGGGAGTTGCGTGCCGGAAACGCCATCTTCGACCAGGGTTGGATCCCCTCCCCCACCCCGCGTCCGGAGCTGATGGATGAAATACGCGGCCCAACCGGAAACGCCCAGGCGGTCTTCCAGACCAATTTCGCTTTTGGAAGGGCTTTCCGCTACATCGGCCAGGGTGTCGAACCGGGTTACTGGCAGAGTGCCCACCCCAAGGAAACCGGATATCGCCCCGACCAGATAATGCGTTACAGCGAAATGAACCTCAACCGGATGCAGATCGCGGGCGAGTGCCACGTGAAAGGCGGAGGCGTCCTCAACCCGGAAAGGGTCCCCGAGTTCGACGCGCCGCTTGCCCTTTCAATGCTCTACGACGAGGCAAGCTGGGAAGACCGCGGCCAGATGGGCCGGACAAGCGGCCGCGATTTCACCGAAGCGCTCCTGCTAGATGTGCACTACGCAAAATGGCTCCAAGCCCACCCCCGGGTCAAGGTCCTGGACTCGATCCTCCAGGATCAGATCCTCGGAAACGCGGAGGAGACGATGCGTAAGAACGGCGGAGAGGCCCGGCTCGCCCAGCTTCGCAAGGAAGCACGTGAGGCCAACCACGAGGCCAGCGAGGGCCGCGTCAAGAGCGATTGGATCGAACCCGAAACGTTCCTCTGGGAATCCTGGCGCGTCCTCCCGGTAGGTGCCAAGGCCGAGATCGCCAAGGAGATCGTAGGCGGATTCATCGATCGAGTCCAGGCGGCGGCATCCGTGGATACCCGAGGCCCGGCCAGGAAAGAAGATCCGATGGAGTGGCACCGCCACCGGATCCTTCCCGTACTCTGGGACGTCCTAGACCGCCCCGAAGCGGGCCTGAAATCAGGTGATCCGGTCCTCCGGGAACTGGAGGCATGGAAGGCGAAACGCGCGGAGTATCTCTCACGACGCCCAATGTTTTCGCAGGTAAATCTTCCGGAACCCTGGAAATAATCGGGACAAGGGTCAGCCGGCGAAAAAATTCCCCTTGTACACACGGTTCATGGCCAGCGTGGTGAGGAAAGTCGCCATGTGGATGAGGACCGTGTCCCGTTCTGCCAGTGGGTAGTGCAGTTCCAGGGATTGGGCACGATCCGCGAGATGGGCAAGCAGAGACCGGAGAAGGTCAGGGTCAATTCCGGTCCAACGGTAGACGGTGTTGGCCAGCATGTCCCGATGCTTGCGAATGAGGGAAGCCCCCGACCCTGTCCGGTTTCGTTCGGAAGGAGTCCCGAGCCCGCACCACGGCTCGAAAATGCCCCGAAGGTCACCGTCGAGGTTGTGGGGCATGTTTATCCCGGGCCCCTCCGCTTCTCCGTAGAACTCCTGGATGGTATCTGAAAGCTCCTCCACCTGGCCGTCCTGGTCGAGGAGGGTGACATCCGGCTCCCGATCGGAAAGCCACGGAAGTGTCCGGGCGCAGTATTCCAGCTTCCGGAGCGCCCCAGGAGCATCCTCATACAATTGGCGCCAATCGAGCCCCGGGGTCATCCAGACCGCGAAGGTTTCGGCCCAATCATCGTCAGGATGTTTCTGCGCGTAGTTCCCGGGAAGGTGCCTCACGAAATCGGGGCTGAAGGGTTCGGAATGGTAATCATCCGTGTAGGGCCGCGACATGGGCCCGAAAATCGAGGTCCATTCCCCTGTTTCATACAACCGATAGGCATAGTTCACGACATGGCCCATCTCGTGGCGGAGATACTTCAGGACGTCCTCCGAGTCCGTCCCTTCGATGATCCCCCCCCGTTTTTCCTGGATCCGGCGAAGGCGGTCATCCGCAAGGTAGAAGGGAATCGCGATCGAAACCGACCCTTCGTTAACCCCCCACTCGTCGGAAAGGTAGAATTGGGGTTTCAACCGGGTGATTCCGCACGCCGAAAGTTCCTGGCGAAAACGTGTGATGATCTCTTCGAGCGGGGTCCCCTCGATGTGGAGTTGGAAATCGCAGATTCTGCGGTTGAGAATCTCGGGAGGGACCTCTTCGGAAGGTGCGGATTCGAAGCGTTC
>CAYRYU010000222.1:0-2879 GCA_964428355.1 uncultured bacterium | reverse complement strand
CCATGCCCTTTTCTATGCCCTTTTCCATGCCAATCGTAATTCCTTGGGCCATGCCGGCCCGACGGGCGTTCTCTTGCAGGGAGGCGAGTTCGTGGGCCTCTTTTTCGCGCTGTTCGAGAAGTTGACGGATTTCCCGGTCGGCGTTGATCTTCTGCAGCTCGTTTACCGCCATGTCGATGCCCTCCTCGCGTGTAAGTGACTCGGGAAGGGTCTGCCCCGCCGCGAATCGTTTTCCGTATCTCAGTATATATAACCACTTTTCGAACCGGGAAAGCAAGCCCCAAGCGGGAGTGCTACCGGGTTGGAAGGATTCGGGGTGGCGGCCGGCCAGGAATTCGGCCACTTTAGCCAGTTCGACGAAGTGAACTTCGAGTTGATCACCCAGCTCGCTTTCCTCCTGCGGTGACCTGGACGCCTCAGGGGCTTCCACCACCATGGGATAGTCGCCCGAATTCGATCCCCGGGGAAAAAATTCCCTGGAAATGTCATTGGTTATCTCGAGGGGCATTCATTTTGGGGCCACCGCTATCCAAGGTCGAAAAGAGTCCTGCGTCCCCGAAAACCCCAGGCGAATGCGACGGCATTGATTTTTCTCGAGTATTCGAGTATATTTACTCAATATTTTGAGTAAATTGAAAGAACATGTTTGAAAGAGCAGTGGGAAAGGTTCTCGAGGAGAGACTCTCGGAGCCCAGGCGGTTCATCCACCTTCTTTGCGGCCCCCGGCAGGTGGGAAAGACCACCCTCATCCGACAGGTTCTGGCGCGTCATCCTGGCCCCTCGATATATGCCGCCGCGGATGGAATTTCTCAACAGGGGACCGGGTGGTTGGCGGAGCAGTGGGAATTGGCGAGAATTGAACTTCGGCGTCGTGCTGCCTCCAGGCGCGGTCACCGAGGTGGCGGGGGGGGCCCCGAAACACTCGCCGCGGGCCCCCGCAGGGGAGGGGTCCTGGTCCTGGATGAAATCCAGAAGATCCCAGGTTGGTCCGAAGTCGTGAAAAGACTATGGGATGAAGATTCCCGCAATGGCGTTCCCCTGCAGGTCGTTCTTCTGGGCTCGGCCCCTCTTCTGGTCGACCGGGGCGCGGGGGAGTCCCTGACCGGACGGTTTGAACGCATTCCCATGGGCCATTGGTCTTTTCCCGAGATGAACAAGGCTTTTGGCTGGGACCTCCCAACATTCCTTTTTTTCGGAGGATATCCAGGGGCGGCAAGCCTGATCGGTGACCCTCGCCGGTGGGCTGACTACATCCGTGATTCCCTGATCGAGAGCACCCTGTCAAAGGATATCCTCGAGATGGCCCGCATCGACAAACCGGCCTTGTTGCGTCGCCTTTTCCACCTGGCATGTTCCATGGCGGGCCAGGTGGTATCGTATCAGAAAATGGTGGGACAGCTGCAGGATGTCGGGAACACCACGACCCTGGCCCATTACCTCGACCTGCTCGAGAAGGCCGGTCTCGTGGCGGGTCTCGAGAAATGGTCCGGAAGAGTGATTCGCCGGAGGGGGTCGAGTCCGAAGGTGTTGCCCCTGAATACTGCCTTGATGAGCGCAGTTTCAGGCCGCTCTCCCTCCCAGGCCGAATCCGAACCGGACTGGTGGGGTCGCCTCGTGGAAACTGCCGTCGGGGCATATCTCTGGCGCGAAGCCGGGAGTGCTGGATTCTCCCTCTCATATTGGCGGGAAAGGGATCGCGAGGTCGATTTCGTTCTCGACCACGGTCAGAGGACCTTGGCCATCGAGGTCAAGAGCGGGCGCCACCGCGGTTCATTTCCCGGAATGGGAAAATTCGTCGCCCTCAACCCTGGAACGGTCCGTCTTTTGGTTGGTTCGGATGGGATCCCCCTCCAGGAATTCCTTTCAATCCCCCCCACCGAATTCTTCTGAAGGGTCCGGAGGCGACCCAGATTCCCGGGCGGCCCGGCCGTCCGGTCGATGTTTTCCCCGCTCTGATCTATGGTATTATTGATCAGAAACCGGTTTTTGGAGGTTTTGCATGGCGCCCGCGAAAAATGAGTCCGCGAAAAGGTATTCCTACGCCGATTACGTCAACTGGCCTGACGAGGAGCGCTGGGAGCTGATCGGCGGAGAACCCTTCGACATGACGCCCGCCCCCGGCATTCTTCATCAGGAGATTTCGGCCCAGCTGGTCAAGCAGCTTCTTTTGTCTCTGGAGGGAAAGCCCTGCAAGGTGTACTTCGCCCCCTGTGACGTTCTCCTTCCCGAAGGGCGCCAGAAGGAGGAGGAAAGCCGGAACGTCGTCCAGCCTGATATCTTCGTTCTTTGCGACCAGAACAAGCGCAAGGAGAAGTATATCCTCGGGGCGCCGGAGTTCGTCATCGAAATCCTTTCCCCCCACACCGCCGGCAAAGACCAGATCAGGAAGCGACGGCTCTATGAGCGTCACGGGGTCAAAGAATTCTGGGTTGTCCATCCGACCGACCGGATCGTGGGCGTCTATCGCCTGGCCGGGAAAACCTTCGACGGCCCGGAGATGTTCGAAGACTCCGCTCAGCTAGAAGTCAAGGCCCTGCCCGGACTATCAATCGATTTCACCAGGGTCTTCCCCCCTCTCCCCAAAACCGTCCGCGAAAGCCCCCGAAAATACCTGTAATCTCAGTCCCCCGCAAGGGCCTTTGTCACCTCGGTGGGGGAAAGCTGAAGGCGCGTGGCAACCTCCTCGGGGGTCATTCCAGAGGCGACCAGGTGTCGCACAGCCTGTCCAAGTCCCTTCTCAATGCCCTTTTCTAGACCCTTCTCCATCCCCTTTTCTATTCCCTTTTCCATGCCAATCGTAATTCCTTGGGCCATGCCGGCCCGGCGGGCGTTCTCTTGCAGGGAGGCGAGTTCGTGGGCCTCTTTTTCCCGCTGTTCGA
>CAYRYU010000221.1:0-2974 GCA_964428355.1 uncultured bacterium | reverse complement strand
GGTTAATCTTTGGAACTCATTCAACGGAGTGTGTCGTTGATGAGGCAAGGGTTTCTCATGAGGTTGTTCCCCTCAAGCAAAAGCGACGATGATTTTGGGTTATAAGATTCCGGACTGTGTCCATCCCCCGGAATAAGCACTTCCTTTCACCCCAGAGGATAATCTTCAATGCACCTCAGGCCTTTTTTTCTCACTCTTTCTCGAAGTCACCTTGCCCGAACTTCAACTCCTTGCAGTTCACCTTGAGGTCGCGTTGGAGCTTTTCGTCGAAGCCACTGGGGGAGTCGGCATGGATCTCCACGGTAATCTTCACGGTTGTATCGTGGCGGGAGGTAAGGTGGATCAGAATCTCATCGACGATCTGGTTGAATTTAACTTTCGGGGACACGGGATCGATTTCCACGGTCCCGTAGAACCGATGCATGGTCCGGTCAGGCGCGGGGGGAGGAGGGGGTGGTGGCCGAACAATGGGAGGCATGGAGCCATTCCCAGGGCCGGGACCAGGGTCAGGATCGGGAGTGGTCTTTCTCCCAGCCTCGTAGGTTTCCGCCGCTTTGGGTTCGATGAGGAGCAAGGATTCGTCGAACACGAGAGGGGTCTGCTTCCCGAACGAGAACCCTTTGAATTCCCCACCCGCATTTCCAAAGGCGATCGCGAAGAAATCTCTGGTGCCAATTCCGGCCTCGATGGTCCGCCGAAACACGTTCTCGTCCCGCAACCGAGGGAGATATAGGTAACAACAGGTCTTTCTCCATGTGTCCACCGCGCCGGCAGTCGTCTGCCCATCCTTCCAGAACCATTGCCGAAGAACCGTCTCCAGGTGAGTTGGCGCCCACTCGGAAATGAGCATCCCTTCAGTCTGGAGAGCCCGCTCAATCTCTGCTGAAAGGCTCTTCGCGCCGGTATTGATCGGAACCGGTTCCCATTCGAGCCTTGAGACGCTCTTACCAGGCTGGGCATCCTGTCGCGGGCTCAGGATCCACTTAAAGGTCTCCTTGATGGTCCTGATGAAGAGATCCTCGGCATCATCGAGGTCCTTCGATGCCTGGCGCGCCTGGAATTGGTCGAGGTTTAGCTTCAGGTCCTTGATGTCCGTCACGATCGATTTCCAGGCCAGGAAGGACCTCGCCTGCTCGCGAAGGCGGCCGACCGCATCGGCTTCCGGAGCCAGGAACAGCAACCGATTCTGCTTCTGCCGGGGTTGGTCCCCGCGCTTTTGCAGGAATTCCGCAGCGGTTTCGCGGGCCGGGTAATCGCGGCCCTTGGCGAAGTGCTCTGAAAGGGGCAGTATGACCAGGCGAAGCGCCCAGTCATCGGGAACATCACTGCTGCCGGTGAACACGTGGACTCCCTCAAAGAGACCTCCACCTGAGAACATCTTCTGAAGTCTGTCCCTCACTGCGGGCTGGATGTCCTCCTTCTCCTTGAACCGTCGTTTCCGTTCCTCCATCTCCTTGCGGAGGTTGGGCCGGGTATCGAACCAGAACCGGTTGTCGGAAGCATTGAGATAGTGGAGGCGGTCCGTCAGGCGGCGCAAGGCATCGCGGAACAAGCCAGGCTGCTGGCCGGGCTGCATGCATCCCAAAAGGATTCGGCCCATCTCCGCGCCACGGATCCGCTGGTTGGGCGTGCTCGGTGCACTCCCGAGGAAAATCGTCCGTGTCGTCCGTCGACAAGCCTGAACGGCACCCAAACGCGTATCACTGTTCTCGATCTCCGCCGGGTCAGAACGGGAACCATCGATATCACGCTCGACGACGGGATCCCACCCCTGGGGTAGGTAGTAGATCGCCTCGTTTCGGACATCGGGATCGCTCAGGGGAAGGCTCCCGGGCATGATCATCAGGTCGTTGTTGCCGTCGCTCCAGAGGCGATAGATGACTTTGGCCATGAACTTCAGGACTCCACGGGTCCGCTGGAAGTTGTCCAACGAGGACCAGTCCTCGTAAAGCCGGTCGAACACCTCCGGATGGATCGGGTATGCCTTCACCAGCCGTCGGAAGTAGGTGCTCTCCAGCGTTTCCTGGGGGAAGTCCGATGCGTTCGCCACATAGAAATCGGCAAAGGCCCGGCAGACCGCCTCGGCTTCTTTCCGATCCGGCAACGAACCGAACAGACGCCTGCGGACAATCTCGAATGCCTCCTCCGTCGCGACCGGTTTCCACAAGGCTTGCACGCGGGCGAAGTAGTGTTCCAACGCCCGAAGCGCGGTTACACCCCTCTGACTCCCGGCCTCTCTGTCAGATTCCGGGAGGGAAGCGAGGAGAACCGCGTTGGGAACCGCCTTGAGTGCCTCGGTCAGTGCCTGGATAAAGGAGAGGTTCGAATCGAACGTTCCTCCCGTCAGCTTGGAGCCCTCGTCGAACTGGCGGATGTACCCGACAAGTTCGTCGATCAGGATAACGCACGGGGAGCAGGCGGTGATCATTTCCGCCAGCACCTTCTTCCCGGGCGAGGTTCCGCTCTGATCAGCATCCTTCACCCTCTCGAAGGCTGACTCCCCCCCAAGCTGCCAGGCCAACTCGCCCCACAGGGTTCGTACGGTTGATCGTCCATGCTTCACCGGTTGATGCGGGGCGAGGTTTTGCCCATCCAGGACGGCAATCTGAGCCCTTGGAAGTTCGGTGATCTTCGCGGCATCAAGTATGGGAGGAATACCTGAAAGATCGGCGGTTGCCGTCTTCCCCTGCGCGAGATGATAGACGGCCAGCATCGTATGGGTCTTCCCACCCCCAAATGCGGTCTGGAGCTGGATGATCGGATCGCCTCCCTTGCCTCTGAGCCGTTTTACAACCGATTCCAGGAGGAGGCGCATCCCCTCGGTGATGAAGGTCCGCTGGAAAAACAGCTTGGCGTCCTGATACTCCCGGCTTGCCGTCCCCTCGTGAACCCGCCACAGATCGGCGGCGAATTCCGCCTGCTGGAAAGTTCCCTTTAACACGTCCTCATGTGGCGCGGCCACCTCTCGCCAGGG
>CAYRYU010000220.1:0-2976 GCA_964428355.1 uncultured bacterium | reverse complement strand
TGATGGCCTTGATGGCTTGCTGTTTGGCAGGGGTCATGTTTCTTCCTCCACCACCACGGGTTCTTTCAGGAATGGCAATCGGCCCTGATGCCCATTATACCACGGCTGGACGGTCTGATGCCTCCCCTGAAGGGAAGTCACCTCCTGAAAAGAGCACAACCACTGGGGGTAACGCGGCAGCAAACACCCACCGGGCCAGTCACTGACCGTTGATATCTCCATCTTGGTCCGTCCCCCCCTGCCCTTTTTCCGCTGGCGGGGGAGAAAGAAGGTCCAAGACTCCTGGAAAAACTCGGAGCAATAGAACCATGCACCAGACCGCGATGACGATTACGGGAAAAATCACGTCCAGAAACAAATCCTTCACCTCTTAGGCCTGCAAGCGAGGATACCCCTGTGAAAAATCCCTGGCAACCAGAGCCCTTCAGATTCAGAACTCGCCATTCACTCTCGATTTGGCACGATACTCCTCTCCTGCGCATACCGAGGAATCCGACCGGCCGTTCCGAAATTATTCGACCAGGTATCGGAGCGAAGCGACGAGGTCCGCTGAACGTTACCATGGTGGTCGGATTAGGTCAATTTCAGGGTTTTCGCAAGGTTCCTTCTCATTGAATCTCCTTTCATGTTGATTTTGTGCGCGTTGTGGACCAGACGGTCCAAGATCCAATCGGCCAGGGTGGCGTCGCCGATCAGGTCGTGCCAGTTGGCTATTGGTATCTGACTGATGACCATGGTCGCCTTGCGGGTGGTCCGTTCTTCGAGGATTTCCAGCAGATCCCGGCGTTGTTCGTCTTTGAGCGGGGCCAGCCCCCAGTCGTCGATGATCAGGAGTTCGACCTGTCCGATGGCCTTGAGAACGCGAAGATAGCGGCCCTCTCCCCGGGCCACTCCCAGTTCATAGAACAGGCGGGTGGCGCGTTGATACAGAACTGACAGGCCTTCCCGGCAGGCTTTGTTTCCCATGGCACACCCCAGGTAGGTCTTTCCCACTCCGGTCGGTCCGGTGATCAGCAGATTCTGGTGAGAGCGGATCCACTGGCAGCTGGCCAAGGCGGCGATCACGGACTTTTCCAGGCCCCGACTGGTACGGAGGTCGATATCTTCGAAAGCCGTGGTCTGTCCGAGCTTGGCCCGCTGGAGACGGCGAACCATCAGCCGGTTTTCCTGCTCGATTCGCTCCCGTTCGACCAGCAGCCCGAAACGCTCCTCGAAGGTCATGGACTGCAAGTCGGAGTTCTCCTGCTGTTCCTGGAGGGCCTTGAGCATTCCGGTCAACTTCAGCTGTTTGAGGGCCTCAATCGTTGGCTGGCACAGCATCATCAGCACCTCCTTCCTGGGTTGCGTAACTGGCGCCACCTCGGATGTTCTCATGATCCTGCGGGAGTCTTGTGGGGTCTTCCTCGGGAAGAGGCAGTTGATCCTGTCCCCGGTCGAGGATGTTGGCGACGCACCGGAATGACACACCCCCGATGGCTAAGGCCCGCCGACACGCCGCCTTCAGACGCTCGTTTCCCACCTTCTTCGCCAAGCGGATGACCCCCATGGCGGCACGGAAACCCTGTTCAGGGTGGGCGCGAGACTCCAGTAACTCCTTGATGAACAAAGCCACGGGGGCTCCGATCGTCGAGGCCCAATTGAGGATTCGGGGTGGCGTCCATTCTACGTGGGCTCGATGGCTGGAAGGCATGTGCTCTTCCAGCGTCGTATGGCGGTGAGGCTGAAATTTGCGGGGATGAGCCGCGACCCGTTTCCCGCTTTTGAATACCTCTACCGTGGTCTGGGTAAACCTCACCTGTATCTCCTGCCGCACCAGCTGGTAGGGAACGCTGTAGTAATGGTCTTCGACCTCCACGTGGTAGTCGATGCCGACCGTGGCCTTCTTCCACTCCGCATATTCGTAAGGGTTGATCGGCAAGGGACGAAGAACCGGCTTTTCCAGCTCCTCGAAAAGAGATCGGCGGCAGCCGGGCAGCCGGCGAAACCGCCGGGTGTTCAAACGCTCCAAGAGCTCCCTGATGGCCGTGTTCGCTTCCGCCAGGGAAAAGAACGTTCGGTGCCGCAGGCGTGCCAGGATCCAGCGCTGCACGATCTGAACCCCGACTTCCACTTTGGCCTTGTCGCGGGGGTGAGCAGCTCGGGTCGGCAGCACCGCCACCCCATAGTGGCCCGCCAGATCCTGATACGTCGGGTTGCTCTCCGGATCGTAATAGCAGGCCTTGTGCACCCCGCTCTTGAGATTGTCCGGAACGACGATTTCGGGCACTCCACCGAAGTAGGCGAAGGCTCGGACATGGGATCCAATCCAGTCCGGAAGCTTCTGGGTCCAGGTAGCCTCAGCGTAGGTGTAGTTGCTCGCTCCCAGGACGGCCACAAGGTTGAAAGAGGCAAGGATACGACGTCCCCTGACGACTGACCTACGTCTTTTCGCTCCTGGAGACCATTCCGGTCATTCCGACGGGGCCGCCCAGGCCACCTGCTCCGGTCAATTCGACCAGTCATTCCGGTATTCCGACCACCGGTTCCGGCAACCCTGGAAACGGTCCGGGAAAAAACGTTGAACGATCGGCCCCGCGGAATCGATCGGGAGTTACGGACCCTCCAAAAGGGCGCGGAGAAGATCAAGTTGGCCCAATCCCGAATGATGGACGAACTGGCGGCAGGGGAAATCCCTCGATCGGTGGTTCTGGAAAAAAATAAAGGAACTCGAGAAAAAATCCCGGGCAATCAAAACGACCATTGATGAGCTTCAATCCGCGGAAAACCAGGCGAAATCCCTTCAACTGGATTCCGTGACCCTGGACCGCCTGGCGGAAGATCTCCGAACTGCTCTGGAAACGATTTCGGGGGAAAACCTGAAAGCGTTTTTCCGCCAAATCGGGCTTCGGATCTCCATTTTCCGCGATCGGACCGAAATGGAAATCGCCCCCTTCGTGGGGGGCGATTTAGGATTAGACAGTGCCGAGAGGGGGACTT
>CAYRYU010000219.1:0-3011 GCA_964428355.1 uncultured bacterium | reverse complement strand
GATTCTCCCGCCGCCAGCCCCCGGGTGTGGCAGTTCAGGAAGAATGCCTCGGAAAAGCTCGAGTTCATCGTTATCAACCAATCCGTAGTAGCGGGGACAGTTATCGGGGCAACAACGATCTCCGATGGGAAGTGGCACCACGTCGCCGGGACCTGGGATGGGACGACCATCAAGGTTTACGTTGACGGGGTTCTGGATGGCAGCGCGGCTTTTTCCGGCACTCTGCAGTCGGGCCAGACGAACAACGCCTACATCGGGAAGTCGGACAACCTCGACAACGGATTCTGGAACGGTCTCATCGATGACGTCCACATCTATAACCGTGCCTTGACCCTGGCGGAGGTGGAGGAGCTCTCGCTCTCGGGGCCCCGGAAAGTCTCCGCCAAAATGACCTCTGCCGCCCTTCCCGCTCCCAACAAGGTCAATGCTTCCACTGAAGATACCGGTGACAGCGAGTATGGGTGGAAGGCTTTCGACGGGAGTGCGGCGGGATCGCAGTGGGAAGCCCAGAACAACTCGGGGGACACGCTGGATTATCGTTTCGGATTGGGAAACCCCAAGGTCGTGAACAAGATCCGTATCGATGCATATGGAGACGATGCTGACGAGAGTCTGAAAGAGTTCGAGATCCTCGGTTCGAACGATGCATTCGTGACTTCCACTTCCCTCTTCTCCGGATCGCTTCCCAAGGATTCGACGACGGTCTGGCATGAATTCGCCTTCAACAATCAAACGGCTTATCTTTACTACCGGTTGAAAGTCATCTCCAATTGGGGTGATTCCGATACCGTTGTCGATGAACTCGAATACTGGTTCGACCCTTATGTCTATTACCTGGGCATCTCGCGGGATCTGCCTTCGATGGCGGCGAACAGGGTGAACCATTCGCTCGTCTGGCACAAGGGGAAACTCTACAGGGTCGGTGGGAGCACCGATGGAACGACACTTCTCGACACCGTCGACAGGTTCGATTTCGACACCAATTCCTGGGGAACGCCGCTGACCGCCGCCGGCGACGCGGATGAATTCACCGATTCCTCGAACCTCTTCAAGCGCCAGTGCGCGGCGGCCTGTTCCTTCGGGGACGAGATCTTCATCTTCGGGGGGATAGGCGGAAGCGGAGTCCTGAACACGGCTGCCGCATGGAACCCGACCACCGGGGTCGTTCGCGCGATCAAGAACCTTCCTTCGACAAACATCAGCAATGGAACGACCGATGCGACCGGGGTTGCCGGGAAGTGGCTCAATGCGGTTCCCTGTGGCCCTCATATCTACCTGATAGGCGGTGGGACAACCACAACCTATTCGGGGATGCAGATCCTCAAATACACGCCATGAGAAAGTTCCAGTCATCCTCCGCAATGGTCTTTTCCCCTGGAAACGGGCGCGGTTATACCTTCATGGAGATTCTCACGGTCATTATGGTCATCGCGGTCCTGGCAACCATAACGGTTCCCGCGGTGGACAACTTCAATTCCGGTCAGAGGGTGGCGGCAGAGGCGATGCTGTTCATCCAGGATGTCAGGCTCGGCCGGAATCTCGCGGTTGAATCCCAGGTCTATCACCGGATCAACTTCAAAGCCGACGGAACCTACACCGTGGACCAGTATGACAACCCCAGCTGGACCCACCTGGGGGCAGTGGAGGATTCAACCGCCGATGCCCTTCCCGGGTCGACGAATTGGACCAACGTCCTCGAAGAACCCTGCAGGGAATTTTCCCCTGAAGTCACTTTCCAAAGGCCGGTTTATTATTCCACCATCTTCTTCCGGCCCGATGGAATGCTCGTATCCAATCCGTCGGAGTCGGGAATGCCCATCGCCGATACTGTCGCGACCTTCACCTACGGGGCAGCCACACTGCAAGTCTGTCTGAATTCGACCGGAGTCTTCGCCTCCGAGGAGTATTACGAGGAATGAACCCGCTCGTTCGACAGGATGCCGGTGTCTGGCGAGCGGCCTTCTCGCTCGTGGAAATCGTGGTCGCGACGACGGTCATCGGGATTCTCTCGATCAGCCTCCTGGGCTATGTCGACGTGGCATCGGGAGCCTGGCAAAGGGGGCATCAGAAGGTCAATCTGATCGAATTCTCCCGGACGATCAATGCATCCCTTGAACGCGATATCTCCCAGGCGATCAAGATCTATGAACCCAAGGTGGTTGACGATCCAGGGACAGCCGGGATCGACGAGCGTGTTGCCGATCATGTCACCTACAATCTTCCCGTCACGATATCGGATGGAACGAATGGAAAGGTCACTCTCAAGATCCAGAAGGATGGGAACCTCCTGAAAAGGTATCTGACGAATTCCTCCTTCGCCATCCAGAACGCCGAGGATGCCACCCCACTCACGGCCGATTCCCTGAAGACCTATCGGCCGTTCTACGAGTTCACGCTCGTGAGGAACTGTGCGACATTTACTGTCACGCGGGTTTCGACCTGGACGATCCAGGTGAATTACGGTCTTTTGAGCGATGTTGCAGCCGACGAAACCCATGACTCGGTCCTTGAAGCGACAAGGACCTACCTCATGCCCTATGGAAACTGAGAATGGCTGAATCGAAGCGGAAAAAGCGCGGTATGGCTGGAATGATCGTCACCATACTGGTTCTGGGGTTCATGATGACGATCTCATTCAGCTACGTGCTGATGATCACGGGGGAAACCAGGGCGACGATGGCGACGGAAAAAAATGCCCGGGCGAAAACCGCCGCCTTGGCGGGGATCAACTTCGCCATGGTGAGGCTCCAGGCCACCTCGACCACTTTCGTGGGGACCACTGACGCGGAGTACAAGAAGCGGATTTATTTCGCCTTCGATGCCAAGCCCGCCAACCGGGACAAGCGATTTGCCCTGATCACCCCGACCAGCGATTTCACGATGGTGGCCTCGAGCAACTGGTTGTTCGCCAGCATCCCGGAGCTGATCCCGGAAAACGAGGTTGCGAGTTCGACAATGTTCCGGATCACGTCTTATCCGGCGACGAAATCCGCTCCGACCAACGAAATCGA
>CAYRYU010000218.1:0-3023 GCA_964428355.1 uncultured bacterium | reverse complement strand
TCGACCTGGTCCGCCGCCTCGACCGCTACGCGGACGAGCTCCGCGCGGTCACCCCCGGCGTCAACGTCACCCGCACCGATGCGGCCCGCGCCATCCTCACCCGCGCCCTGACCGTCTCGAAGCCCTCAAAGCCCGCACGGAAACCGCGGCCGGTATCGGCCTGACCGAATTTCACTGGAGGTGAATCCATGACCCGCGATCCGGTCACAATCATCACTGCTTTGGCCAGGCAGTTTCCCGCCCTTCGGAAAGCGCCTGGTCTCGATCCCTGGAAACCCGAAACCCTCGATGAGTGGGCGGCTTCCGGCATTCCGAGTTCAGGCGAGAAGGCCGTGGTCCGGTTTCTTCTGGCGGTCTGGAACGGTTCGGAGGATTACTGGAAGTCCGGCCCCTTCCGCATGCGTGACATCGAGATCCTCGACGACAAAAACCTCGAGGCCTGGAAGACCTGGGCCGCGAGGCCCTTCTTCCTCTGACGTCGGCCGTCAGTCGCCCTATTTCCGGATCTGGTGCACGTGATCCGGCGGCACGAAGTCATTGAACGACTTGCAGGACGAATTCTTGCATCTCCGGATATGAGCATGGTCCGGCGGAACGAATTCGTTGAAATTCCGACATTCCAGGTCCTTGCACCGGTAACTGTGCCGGTGATCCGGGGGAACAGTCTCCAGATAAGCTCTGCAGTTGATATCGGTGCATTTCATGGATTTCATTCCTTTGCTCGTCCCTTTGGGGAATCGCTTCCGCGGCGCCGGCACCTGGGCCGCGCCCTCGAGGAACCGCTTCTTGACCATCTCCCGGTCCGCGGTATCACTGTCGATGCCCCAGATCGTCACCACCCGTTTTCCGCCCGGGTATTCGACTGCCGTCTTCAACCGCGGATCCCCGACCGTCTCGAACCACGTCAAAGCCTTCGTGACTTGGCTCATCTTCGAGGGCGGAACCGGCGTTATGACGGTCCCCTTCTCCTCGTATCGCACCACCTTGGCTTTGGATCCGGGAAGCACATCATCCGGGAAATCCGTCGTCTGCAGGATCACCACCGCCTGGGCCACCTTCACCCCCTGCGCTTCGAGGCCAGAGATCAGGTTTTTCCGGATCGACACCCCCGAGGGGTTCAGGTCGGTCATCGCGAACAGCGTCACTTCCCGGTCCCCGATCGCCGCCCGCAGATCATCGGTGAAATACTCGATCGTTAGAACCGACGGTTCCCCGCGCGTGCAGATGTAGGAACTGCCGGCTTCCGCCGCCAGGCCCCGCGAGAAGTTCGCCAGGCCGGCCTTTTCGACTGCCAGGATGATTTCCGGCCGGCGCTTGCCGACCCCACGATATTCGTTCATGTCCATGAACCCGAAATCTTTGTAGCGGAACAGGTGTTGATCCTCGATCATCTCCCGAAGCGCATCATAGAACATGTCGATATCGTCGGCCTCGAGGATCTCATCGCCCCCGAGCGCGTTCTTCACCTCGTACCAGAAGGACCGGATATTGCCATCGAACGGCCTTCGGATCCCCTTCTTGATCCACCGCCAGACCTGCCAGATGATGCTTTTGGCCAAGCGGCGCTTGTCGATCTCGTTGGCCCCGAACTTCCGGAAATAGAGCAGGGTCCGCTCTTTCCCGAACTTCACGATCCGCCATTCGGCGACGAACTTTTCAACCGCCGCGGTATCTTTCGGATCCAGTTTGTACAAGTCTCTCCGGGCGAAGTCGATGATTCCCAGCTTCCGGAGCTTCTTGTCGTCCGGGTGTTCCGGCACGACATGATGCAGGCTGCCGAGGCTCAAGGCCTTCTTCAGGCCCTTGGCGTAGGTCGAGGTGACCGGGATCCGGGCATCCGCACCGGCTATCTGCAATTCGCACTCATCCGCCGCGGATCGCGACGGCCCCGACCGACGCCGGGGGGTTTCGTCCGGGTCCGCCGGATCCTCGGGAAACCGCTCGAAGACCGCGACCACCCGGTCAACCGCCACCAGGTAGGACCGGTGGCACTGCACGAAAAGCCCTTTCAATGCGCGGTTCAGGACCTGGAGGTTTTCAGTGAGCTTGTAGGGTTCCGCCCGGCCTTCCACAAACGCGAGGGTCGCGGCCGGCGTGGCCTGGAAATACGCGACATCCCGCACCCGTAAGGCCTGGCTGTCTTTCGACCACAGCCGCCGGCCCCGGAGCGCCAGGCGCTCGACCAGTTCGGAAACGCGCTCCGTCGTCACGACAGCCGCTTTTCGAATTCCGCCAGGTAGGTTGATGTGACGGCGTTCTTCACCGGCGCCTCGATCCCGTCGAACCACAGATCCCGGGCATTGGTGACCTTGATGCCCCGGATCTTCGTCATATTTATGATGTAAAACTTGCTGGTTTGCAGGAAATGCGGATGTTCGGCGAGTTTCTTCGCGACCTCCCCAAGCCCGAGCGTGGTGTAGAAGATCTTCCCGCCCGCAGTCACCAGCGCCGTTTCCTCGCGGCCCGCATCGGCCCTGGTGGTGATGTAGCACACCTCGGCGAGCGTCAGCAGGAAGACCGCCATCGCCGGATCCGGCGGTTCCACGGCAATCCGCTTCACCGGCGGATCGATCGACAACAGCCGTTCGAGGATCTTCTGCAGGACCGGGGAATCATCCCGTTTCACGCCTCTTGTCATTTCCTGACCCCCTTTCGGGAAACCCGTTTCTTTTCCTCTTCCCGGCACTGGAAGAGCACCGCCAGGTCTTTGGTGTTGCAATCGCTGATCTCGAGCGTTGCCCCGTTGCCGGAAAGCGCCTCTATCACCTGGTCCTCGAGGCCACCGTCAACCATGTAGGTAAAAAACCGTTTGGCCATCTCTTCGGACTTCGGCCCCGCGAATGCTATCTGAACCGTTTTCATGCCTTACACCCTTTCAAAACGCCCTCCCCCACCCCGCCCCCGCGGTCCTGATCCGGCCCTGTGGGGTTCGTATTCTCTGGTTTCATCCAAACCGCTTGGGAAGCCAAAATACGATCCCTATACGGCCGTTTCAGCCATTTTGAGGCCGATTGGCGGAAGTT
>CAYRYU010000217.1:0-3045 GCA_964428355.1 uncultured bacterium | reverse complement strand
TCGGAGCCCTCGATTTCCTGGAATGCTCGCTCCATGGCCTTCCTTCGGTTCCGGAGTATCTCCGGAAGCTCCGGGAATATGCCGCCTCGGTTCCTGAACGAGGTTTCCTATCCGGAAGTGGATGGGTATACGGCGTTTTCCCCCTCTCGGGGCCCAGAGCCTCCGACCTGGATTCGGTCGAAGTCGCCCGTCCCGTGTTCATCAAGGCGATCGACGGTCACTCGGCATGGGTGAACTCAGCCGCCCTGAGACTCGGTGGAATTACCCGGGAAACCGTCGCTCCCGCCGGCGGCATCGTCGAGAAAGACCCGGTGACGGGTGAACCGACGGGGGTTTTGCGCGAATGGCCCGCGATGAGACTCGTAACCGAGCATTTTCCGAAACCATCGGTTGCGGATTACGAAGCTGCGGTGGGTTCTTTTTTCCAGATTGCTCTTGGGATGGGGCTGACCTCGCTCCACGACGGTCAGGGAAAAGACCCCTTCCCCGAGGTGTACCTTTCACTCGACGGGAAAGGGGCCTTGCCGTTCCGGGTGACCGCCTGCCGCCGGGCGGAGAGGAATCGCGGAACCGAACAGGTTCCCGAGCTCCTGGAAATTACGAATTCCCGGAAAAGCGGGCGCTTCCGGTTCAGTTCGGTCAAATTCTTCCTCGATGGTGTCGTGGAGGGGCGGACTGCCCATCTTCTCGCCCCTTATCAGGATTCTCCCGGTTCGCACGGAGAGCCTCTCTGGGAGCCATCGGAGTTCAAAAAGGTGTTCCGGGAGGTTGCCCGGGCGGGGTTGGCCACCCACACCCATGCGGTGGGGGATGCCGCGGTCAGGCTTCTCCTCGAATCCGTCTCGGAAAGCCGGAAATCCGAAGTGGTCACCGGAGTCAGGCACGAACTGGTGCACGGAGATCTCTTCGACCCCGAAGACATCCCCAGGGTTGGAAGGCTCGGAATGACCATGAACGTCCAACCTGCCTGGTTCTGCCGGGATTCCAACTTCCCCGGAGTCACTCTCCCCGCTCTGGGCCCGGAAAGGATTCGGAACCTCTATCCGCTTCGCTCGCTCATCCGTGGTGGAGCCAGGGTCGCCTTCTCGAGCGACTGGCCCTTCGGAGGGGATACCGTTTCCTGCGATCCTCTCCTGAACATCGAGACCGCCGTCACCCGGCGTCCCGTAGGTTCACCCGAGACCGAACCCCTGATTGCCGAAGAATCGGTCGACCTGGTTTCCGCCCTCGATGCCCATACTCTGGGAGCGGCCGCAGCCAGGGACCTCGCGGATGAAACCGGAAGCATCAAGACGGGAAAGGCCGCCGACCTGGTTCTTCTGGATCGAGACCTCTATTCGGTTCCTCCCGAGGCCATCCATGAAGCACGCGTCGAAATGACGATGGTCGAAGGGAAGACAGCCTGGAGGCGGAAATAGCGATGGAGATCCCAACAAGGTCCAAATCCACCGGTCTTCCTTCAGAAAGGGACGAGGGGCTTTCGAGCGCGGGGAAAACCCCGAAAAGTAGTCCTGGGGGGCAGAAGCCCCCCTTCGAGGTTCTTTTCCGGGACGCCGACTTCCTGGTGGTGAACAAACCTCCCTCGATGCTCGCCGTCCGGGATAGGTTCGATTACGACCTCCCCAACGTCCATGACCTTCTCGAGAGGGCTTTCGGAAAGGTCCACCCGGTGCACCGCCTTGACCGTGAAACGGGTGGGGCGTTGGTCTTTGCCCTGAACTCCGAGGCAAACCGCGATCTGAGCGGGCGGTTCGAGAGGCAGGAGGTTCAAAAGACCTATCTTGCGCTTGTAAAGGGCGCGCCCTCGGTACGGGAGGGCGTAATCGACATTCCGCTGAGCGAAGTGCACGGAAAACCCCTGACCCGGACGGATCCCCGGCACGGAAAACCCGCGCGCACGGAGTTCAGGGTGAAGGAGAGTTTCCGGGGACTCACCCTCCTGGAGGCCATGCCGAAAACAGGGCGGCAGCATCAGATCCGGGTGCACCTGGCGCACCTCGGGATCCCCCTTGCGATCGATTCGGCTTACGGATCGGCCTCGGAACTGTACCTGTCCGATTTCAAATCCGGGTTCAAGAAGGGGAAGGGGCAACGGGAGCGTCCGTTGATGTCGAGCCTTACACTTCACGCGTGGAAAATCCGGTTCTTCCACTTCCGGCTTGGGGGGTTCGTGGAAGTCGAAGCCCCCCTTCCGGATGGGTTTTCAATCCTTTTGAAGGTCCTGAGAAGGTGGGCCGGCTGATTTCCAGCAGATGACCACGAGGGTCGCGTCATCGTTCCAGGGGACTTCCCTGGTGATGTGCCTCAGACGGCCGAAGAACCGGTCGAGCGCCCCGTCGAAGCCCTCCTGCAAGACCTCCTGGACCATCTGGTTGAAAGCGGCATAGCCGAGCATCTTGTCGGGTGAGATCTGCGTCTCGATGCAGCCGTCGGTGGAGAGAACCAGTCCCTCGCCGGGAAGCATCCTGTCATCCTCTCCGGTGAACTTCGCCTTTGGCCATGCGCCGATCGGGAACATGGGGATCTCGACGGTCCTGGTCTGTCCATCGGATGCAACCTTCACCAGAGGCGGGTGCCCGGCGTTCGACATCCGGAACCTGCCGTCCCTGACGTTCAAGCGCAGGAGAAGCAACGTGGTCATCCTGACCCGTTTGAGAAGTCGCAAAGCTTGAGGATTCAGGATGTTCAGCAGGGCTTCGGGCTCGACGACGTCCGTCTCCATGAACATCTGCAGGGCTCCGCCCATCATCGCGACCACGATCGCTGCGGGAAGTCCATGCCCCGTGGCGTCCCCGATGCAGACATAGACCCAGTCGGGATCCCGTGGATCCCGGATATAGTCGAAGAAGTCACCGCCAACTTCCTCGAGCATGATCGACCTTCCGGTCATGCGCATGTTACCGATCTCGAGATACTCTGCGGGAAGGAGATCCTCCTGGACTATCCGGGCCAGGTCGAGTTGGCTAAGGCTTCCCTTGACCTCGCGGAACAGCTGGGCAAGGAGGAACAACTCCCCGACCGGATTTCCGATTTCCGGGATCCCCT
>CAYRYU010000216.1:0-3201 GCA_964428355.1 uncultured bacterium | reverse complement strand
CTTCAAGAAATTCTCCCTCGAATGCCAGGCAGCCTCCCGGGCGGGGGGAAAATGACCAGCTTGCCCGAAAGCCCCCTGTTTGCGCATTCCCTGGCGGGAAAACCTCCAGAAAAATGGCAGTCTCTCTCGGAACATCTTTCCTCGGTTGCCGAATTGGCCGAAAAATTCGCCGCTCCCTTCCATTCCGCGTTGTGGGGAAAGACCGCGGGCTTCCTTCATGACCTGGGGAAAGCCCACCCGGGATTTCAAGATTACCTTCGCCGGCAAAATGGTCTTGCTCCATCGGAATCGGACTATGAGGTGGGTGGAGGTCGGGTCAACCACTCTGGGATTGGAGCCATTCTCGCCATGGAAAAGTGGCCCAAAGTCGTCGGAAAGACCCTGGCTTACATCGTTTCCGGCCATCATGCCGGGTTACCCGATTGGCATGGGGGAAGGGATTCACTTGCTCACCGGGCAAAAGAGGAAATGGGTTTCCTGGAGGAAGCCCGCGGCGAGATTTCCCGGTTCCTGCATTTTCTGCCGCGTTCCCTGAAACCGCCCGGATTTGCCGGCAAGGCCCGGGAAGGAAAGGCAGTTGCCTACAACTTCTGGGTGCGGATGCTCTTCTCCTGCCTGGTCGATGCCGATTTCCTCGACACCGAATCTTTCATGGCCCCTGACCGGAAAGCTGTCCGGCCGGATTTTCCCTCTCTTTCATCGTTGAAAGAGAAATTCGACCGGGAATTGGCGAAGCTGATGGAGGATGCCCAGCGAAGGACCCCCCAAAAACGGATCGATTCGATTCGGGCTTCCATTCTCGCGTCATGTCGCCAGGCCGCACAAGGGGAGCCTGGATTCTTTTCGCTGACTGTTCCTACCGGCGGGGGCAAGACCTTGTCGGGAACCGCGTTCGCTTTCGACCACGCTCTGACATGGAAAATGACCAGGATTATCTATGTCATACCATTCACCAGCATCATTGAGCAGACCGCCGACGTTCTGCGCGCTTTTGTCGGCTACGAGAATGTCGTGGAACATCATTCGAATGTCGCCCCGGAGCAGGAACGGGACCACCCCGAACTGACTTTGGCCGCGGAAAACTGGGATGCCCCGATCATCGTCACAACGGCGGTCCAGTTTTTCGAGTCCCTCTTCACGGCCAGGCCCGGCCGGAGCCGAAAACTGCACAACCTCATCGGAAGCGTCGTCATCCTTGACGAGGCCCAGTTGGTTCCGCACAGATGGCTTCAACCATGCGTCGAAGCATTGAATCGTCTCGTCGAAGACTATGGGACCACGATCGTTTTCTCCACGGCCACCCAACCCGAATTGCCTGATCTCCTACGCCGACCCACGGAAATCATACCAGCTCCGGGGTGCTTGTACCGGGATTTGAAGCGGACCGACATCATGATGCCCGAGAATCTTGATCCGACAAGGGATTGGAAAGCCATCGCGGCCGAATTGGCCAGTCATGAAAGGGTTCTGTGCATCGTCAACCGCAGGCAGGACTGCTACGAGCTTTGGAAGGGAATGCCTGAAGGAACGATCCACCTTTCCGCGCTCATGTGTGGAGCTCACCGCTCGGAAACGATTTCCCGGATCAAGGTTGGGCTGGCGGAGGGGAAAGCTGTGCGAGTCATCAGCACACAGCTTGTCGAAGCTGGAGTGGACCTGGATTTCCCGGTCGTTTTCAGGGCCCTGGGCGGGCTCGATTCCATCAACCAGGCGGCCGGACGTTGCAACCGCGAGGGGTTGCTTCCCGATCATGGAAAAGTCGTCGTATTCGTCCCCCCCAAACCTTCCCCACTCGGGATTCTGAGGAAAGGTGAAAGCGTCACGCGGGAAATGCTTTCCGAACCTGGATTCATGCCGGACGATCCATGCAAGTTCCCGGAGTATTTCCGGAGGCTATACGGAAGCGTGAATGACCTCGGAGGCCCATGGTTCGAAGAGAACCTCGTTAAAGACGTCAACGGGGCCGGAAACGTTCAATTCCGGACTGCGGGAAAAGAGTTTCGGTTGATCGATGATTACGCTTCACCGGTCATCGTCGAGTTCCGTGAAAACGGCAACCTCATTTCCAGGTTGCGTCATGGCGGACCGACCAGGGAGACGATGCGGGCCCTTCAAAGGTATGTGGTAAACGTTTCCCCCGTTGTTGCAAGGAAACTCCTGGAACAAGGCCTTGTTGAAAAGTTGGAATGCGGAATTCTCGTCCAGGTTGCCTCCGGGCTCTATAGTGAAAATGTCGGCCTGGACATCTTCCGGGAGGCTTTCGACCCCGAAGACCTGGTTCTTTGACGACTTGTCCGATTAGGAGTATTTTCGAGATATTGCTCCATGGTGACTTTCGGGAAAGGCTTTTTCGATCCCGATCACCGGTCAGAGGTCTCTTGCTTTCGCTCCTCAAGGCTTGTTAGAACCGAGCAAGCCGGGCGAAAGCCGAGGAAGAGGAAAGGAGATTTTCTGGAATGAAGGGTTTTTGCCTCGAGGCATCCGGTCCCTTCGCATGTTTTACCCGTCCCGAAATGAAGGTTGAAAGGGTCAGCTACGATGTGATCACCCCCTCCGCGGCTCGGGCTGTTTTCGACGCGGTTCTCTGGAAACCCGCGATTTCCTGGCGGATCAAGCGAATTGAAGTCCTTGCCCCGATCAAATGGATCTCGGTCCGGCGAAATGAGGTCGGAAAAGTGGCTTCCCCACGTTCTTCGGGGATTTTCATCGAAGATGACCGCCAGCAGCGGGCCGGCCTTTTTTTGAGGGATGTCCGCTACCGGCTTTTCGGAGAATTCGCCTATATACCGCCCGAAAAACGGGAAAAATCCGCGAACCCTGTTCCGGAGTGGCTCATCGACCGGAGTGAGACTCCCGCCGCGCTGGCGACCGGAGTTCCGGCCGACGAGTCTGAAGCGAAATACGCGGCAATGTTTGAACGCCGGGCAAAAAAGGGACAGCACTTCCACCAACCCTACCTGGGATGCCGGGAATTCGCCGCTGATGTCCGCCTGATCGATCCTGGGGTTGGAAACCCGCCGCCCATCGAGGAAACCCGTGATCTGGGATGGATGTTGTACGATCTGGATTTCTCCGACCCCGCGAACATCCGCCCCATGTTTTTCAGAGCCGCCCTGGAAAAAGGTGTCATCCGGGTTCCTCCCCCCGACAGCCCGGAGGTCCGCCGATGATCCTCCAGGCACTGAAAGACTACTACGATCG
>CAYRYU010000215.1:0-3272 GCA_964428355.1 uncultured bacterium | reverse complement strand
TTGGTGGCTGACGTTCAACGGGAAAATGGTCATCTCGACATCGCTAATGCCCTAGCGGAAGCTTTTGCCCGACAAGTCATAAGCCCTGACGAATGGAGGATACTCTGGGTGATTATTCGGAAGACCTACGGTTGGCAGAAAAAAACGGATTGGATTTCCCTTTCCCAATTTTCTCTATCCACCGGGATGAAAAAAGCCCATGTTTGCCGAGCAGTAAAAAAGCTCATCTCGAGGAACATCGTTACCCAAACAGGTAATGGCATTGCCCAAACAGGTAACGGTCAGGGCTATACATACGCTCTGCAAAAGGATTTCGACCTTTGGAAAGCATTGCCTAAACAGGTAAAGGCTTTACCTAAACAGGTAACGACCATTACCCAAACAGGTAATTTAGCGTTACCTAAACAGGGAACCACAAATACCACTATTACAAATACCACTATTACAAAAACAAAACGCTCTCCTCAAAAAAACGGGCCTTCCAATTCCGACGTTTCCGACGAGTGGATAGATTCCCTCTTCGACCTGGCGGCATACAACGGCGTAGATATCCGCCGTGAATTCGACAAGATGCGGGCATGGCTCACGGCCAATCCCCGGCGCAAGATGAGCCGCAAATTCGCTATCAACTGGCTCAACCGGGCGGAACCCACCCTTGATACCGAATACGACCCCTCCAAAGACCCCTACGGCGATGGTCGGCTCTCCGCTGAACAGATCGCGGACATCATGAAGGACGAAGCGGAAATTCTCGAGAAGGAGAAGGCCAAACTTGAACACGGCGGTTGAAATCCAGAAAAGCCTCGAGGTTTTCGCGACTCCGGGCGACGTCGTGGAGCTCCGGGTTATCGATGCCGAAGCTGGCTACCGGAAAGAAAACTTGACCGGGTGTTTCAACGACCTCTCCAAGATGGCCCTCGAGGCGGCCAAGTTGGACGGGCACGCCCCGGCGATCTATTTCACCCTCAACCGCTGCAACCCCTTGATTTTCGCTCGAGCGCCGAACAAGGTCATCAAGTCGAAGGACACCACGAGCGACAACGATATCATTCGTCGTCGGTGGTTCCCAATCGACGCTGACGCCATTAAGCCCGCTGGCGTTTCCTCCCCTGATGGCCTCCACGAAGCTGCCCTTGCGGTTGCTGACGACATCGAGGAATGGCTGACCTCCCAGGGGTGGCCGAAGCCCGTAAAAGGTGATTCCGGGAACGGCGGGCATCTCTGCTACCGGATCGACCTCCCGAACGATAAGGCGACGACGGACCTTGTCAAAGCGGCTTCTGAGGTCATCGCGGATCGGTTCAAGACTGATCAGGTGGACGTTGACCGAAAGGTGTTCAATGCGGCCCGAATCTGGAAGCTTTACGGCACCATCGCCGGGAAGGGCGAAAACATCCCAGGGCAACCCCATCGGCGGGCAAAAATTCTCAACGTCCCCGAACCGCTCGAGGTGGTTCCCCTCGAGATGATCCAGAAGATTGCCGGGATGAAACAGCCGGCTTCCCTTCCCTCGAGGTCGAACACCCCTGCCCCTGCCGGAAAGGAAATCGATGTTGAGGAAAAATGCCAAAAATGGGGCCTCAACATCGCCAAGGTTGCACCGTGGAAGGACGGAACGAAGTATATCATCAAACCCTGCCCCTTCAACTCGTCCCATCTCGAGGGAATCATCATCAAGCATCCCAACGGTGCGGTTTCTTTTGATTGCCCTCACAATTCCTGTTCGGGGAATCATTGGGCGGAACTCCGGGCGATGTTCGAGGAAAAACCCTCGAGGCCGGCACCCCGGAAACCGGATCTGTGGGAAGGTGTTTCGCTCGAGGAAGAACCTCGAGAGCTGGTCATCAAGGATCGGATCAACCCGACAAAAGACCTCGAGCGGATGGACGACGAGCTTAAAAAACAAGCTGCCGGCCAGTGGGTCACTCTCGAGATGCCATGGTCACGGCTGGCGAAACGATCCAACTTTCTCTTCCCCGGAACCGTGGGATTCATCGCGGGACCGACCAAGACCGGGAAAAGCTATTTCGTGATGAGCCTGGTGGAATTTCTCGAGACTCGAGGTATCCCGTGGAAATATCTCCCCCTCGAGGACGACCGGCAGGCGTGGATGTGGCGGATGCTGGCGATTTTGGCCGGGGATTACTCCATGACCGACAAAGACGAAGACGGCGCGGTCCACCGGGAAACCATGAAAGAAAAATTCCAGGCTGAATTGAAGGGCTACATGCTTCGGGTGGCGGAAAACCCTCGAGCGAATGTCACCAACTCTGCAGGGGAAACCATCGTTCCGCCCATCCCCTACACCTCGGTTATCGAGTGGGTTCGGGAAGCCGCGAAGACCTGCCGGGTGGTCATCGTGGACCCCTTCGCCCAGGTCGATTTCGTCCACAAGAAACTCCTCGAGCAACAGGACGCCATGATCCGGGAGCTTTTGGGGATTGTGGCGGGACGGAACTGTACTCTGGTCCTGGTGGCTCATGTTGGCAAGCGGAACGGAGAAAGTGCCAATACCCCGATGACCGCTGACAGCCTCCAGGGGTCCATCAACCTGACCCGGCTGGCACAAACAACCCTGATCTTGGACGCCCACGATGATCGGGAATCGGCGGTGTTTCGTTTGGGTGGGCCTTCCGAGGCTATTTCCCACAACCGAACCGTGATTATTGCTGCTGCCCGCAATGGCGGGGGGAACCGGCAAAGGATCGCTCTTTACGCTCCCAATGACCGACCCGCCTTCAACGAGCTTGGAATTATCGACGTTCCCGAGACCATCCGCCTCGAGAAGGCAAGGAGAAATAGGAAATGACCTGCCCGAAGTGTGAAAGCGAGAAGTTTGTAGAGATTCCGCACCCCATTCACGGAGCGGCTATCCGCTGCGAAGAGTGCGGGCGATTCATTAAATGGAAGGGTAAGAACCAATCCCCGAAAGAGTATTTCGCCGGGATGCTGAAAGTTGCGGGCGTGAGACAACCAGGTTTTGCCCTCGCCAAGTTCCACGAAAAATTCGGACGCTGGCCTACAAAGGAGGAAGAGGAATGACCAAACAAGCCCTGGAAGCCCAGATAACCCAGATTTGCCAAGCGATGCCCGCGACGATCGCGGAGGCCGAAGCCGATGGGAACGTGATTGACGCCAAGATTTTCTTGGATATCCAGCGTCACCTGACCGAGATCCGGCTCAAGTTGGGCTGCATCACCCCAGCCCCGGAGCGCGTCAGGACGTGCGGGTTTGCGAGACCAAATATCACGAGAAGGGGGACGAATTGATGA
>CAYRYU010000214.1:0-3316 GCA_964428355.1 uncultured bacterium | reverse complement strand
CGGTGACAACCGGACAATGGGCAGGAAAAATACTGTTCCATACGGTGTTTACGTTTCCCATGGGTTCTTCTCCCCCCATCTTGCCGCCCAGACCGGCTTTTCCCAGGAGGACCTCGACCTTTTCTGGAAGGCCCTGGAAAACATGTTCGAACATGACCGTTCGGCAGCCCGAGGCCTGATGGCCACGCGAAAGCTGGTCATTTTCAAGCACGATTCCGCGTTGGGTGACAGGCCTGCCCACCAACTTTTCGACCGGGTCGTGGTCGAGAAAAGAAGTCCCGAGAAACCTGCGCGGTCCTTCGAAGATTACGTTGTACGCATAGATGGGGCCGAATCCCAAAATAGTGCGATCCGAATCGACTGCGCGGCAAAGGGCCCGGTATGAACGGGATCGGGATTTCCTTTGACGAGAGCCGGTTGATCCAGTTCTGCCGGACCTGGAAGATCAGCCGGCTGGGTTTGTTCGGTTCGGTTCTGGCCGATGACTTTTCCCCGCAAAGCGACATCGACGTTCTGGTCTCATTCGAACCCTCTGCTCCTTGGAACCTCTTCGATCTGATCGACCTGAAAAGCGGTCTGGCGGAGATTTTTGGCAGGAAAGTCGATCTGGTTGAGGAGCAGGCAATCCGGAACCCGTATCGTCGGAAATCCATCATGGAAACCCGGAAGGTAATCTATGAAGCCTCGTAAGACGGACGAAGCATACCTTTGGGATATGAGGGAAGCCGCCATTGAAGCAGGGATTGCGCTGGGCGGACTTTCGAAGGAAGGTTTTCTTGAAGACCCGGTCCGGATACGCGCAATCGAGCGCCTGATCGAAATCATCGGAGAAGCGGCATCCCATGTTTCCAGGGGAACCCGGCAAAGGATGACGGGAATCCCTTGGGAGAAGATAATCGGACAACGCCATGTTCTTGCCCATGATTACGGAGAGATTGATTTCCGCCGCCTCTACGAGGTTGTTGAGGTGCACCTTCCCCAATTGGTCGCCAACCTTGACAAAATCGGATTGGAACCGTCCGTTCTTCGCCCAAAAGGTGATTGAAGGGGGGTGACATGATTTCCGAGGACGAGCTCGTTCCGATCTCGGCACTTCAGCACCTGATGTTTTGCGAACGTCAATGGGCTTTCATCCATATGGAAGGTGCCTGGCAGGAAAACCGATTCACCGCGGGTGGCAGGATTCTGCACGAAAAAGTCCACGGGAACGAGGCGGAAACCAGGAAAGATCTCCGGGTTTCCCGGGGCCTCGCCTTGCGCTCCCTAACTTGGGGTTTGATCGGAAAAGCCGATGTCGTTGAGTTCTGTCGGCAGCCGGATGAAGCCCATCAGGGGGCTTGCCGTTTGCCAAGGCGAAAGGGGTGGTGGAAGCCATTTCCCGTAGAGTATAAAGCCGGGAAACCCAAGATCGAACGGTGTGACGAAGTCCAGCTTTGCGCCCAGGGGTTGTGCCTCGAAGAAATGTTGGGAGTGCCGGTTCCACGGGGGGCCTTGTATTACGGGCGACCACATCAAAGGGTGGAGGTTGAATTGGGCGGAGAACTCCGGGCAGAAACCGAAAAGCTGCTCAACCGCCTCCGGGTGCTTTTCGAAGGTCGGGAAAAGCCTGTCGGAAGGTATGACAAGAAATGCGACTCATGTTCTCTGAAGGATTTTTGCCTCCCAGGCTTGATGAAGAGGGCTGGAAAAGTCCGCAAGTATCTTGAAGATCTTTTTGAAGCTGTTTCCGGGGGAAAGCCGTGAAGAAACTTCTCAACACACTGTTCGTGACGACTCCCAAATCCTACCTTCACCATGAAGGAGAAGCCGTCGTGGTGAAGGTTGAACGGCAGACCAAGGCCAAGATACCTCTCCTGACTCTTCAGTCGATCGTTTGCTTCGAACAGGTAAGTTGCAGCCCGCCCCTGCTTGGCCTTTGCGGGCGGCGGGGGGTTCATGTTTCCTTTTTCGACCGAAGGGGACGTTTCCTGGCACGTGTTCAGGGGCCTGTATCGGGAAATGTTCTCCTGAGGCGCGAACAATATCGAAGAGCTGACGATCTTGACCGTGCTTCGGAAATCGCCAGAGCGATGGTGGCGGCCAAGATCAGCAACTGCCGGTCCGTTCTTCTTCGGTCTTCTCGGGACAGGCCTGAGCAAACTCCCCCACGGGTTTTGGAGGCGATCGACTTGCTTGCCTGCTCTGTCCATAGCCTCCGGGGGCCAGGACTTTCCCTTGCTTCAATCAGGGGAATTGAAGGGGACGCCGCAAAAATCTACTTCCGGGTCTTTGACGATCTTGTTCTTGCGGAAAAGGAGACATTCGCTTTCAAGGAGCGAAATCGACGTCCTCCCCTCGATCCAATGAACGCACTTCTCTCTTTCCTTTATACTTTGCTGGTCCACGATGTGACCTCTGCATTGGAGGGAGTGGGGCTTGATCCCGCGGTGGGGTTTCTCCATCGTGATCGACCCGGGCGGCCGGGGCTGGCCCTCGACGTCATGGAGGAATTCAGGCCATTCCTTGCGGATCGGATGGCGCTTTCCCTCGTTAACCTCCAGCAAGTCCGGCCGAAGGGCTTCAAGACTTCCGAAACGGGGGCTGTCCTGATGGACGACGAAACCCGCAAGACATTGCTGGTCGCTTTTCAGAAAAGGAAGCAGGAGACGATCCAACACCCTTTCCTTGACGAAAAAGTTGAAATCGGCCTTCTTCCACATGTGCAGGCATTGCTGCTTGCACGGTTTTTTCGCGGGGACCTCGATGGATATCCACCTTTCGTCTGGAAATAGAAAGGATAGATGCTTGGCCGATGATGGTACTTGTGACCTACGATGTGAACACCGAGACCCCGGCAGGCCGGCGGCGACTCCGGAAAGTTGCGAAAGCCTGCCAGGACAACGGACAGCGTGTGCAGAATTCGGTTTTCGAATGTCTGGTCGACCCGGGGCAATGGACGATCCTCGAAAACCGGCTCCGGGGCCTCATAGACCCCGGGGTGGACAGCCTTCGATTCTACTTCATGGGAAGCAATTGGCAAGGAAAGGTTGAACACGTTGGGGCCAAACCCTCGTTCGATCTGGAGGGGCCTCTGATCTTGTAGGTTCGGTTTCCCGCGAACCCATGGATATCGGATTTTCCCCCAAAGGGTTCGCGAATTGCATCTGGTCTGTGTTCTACCGAATTTGGGTCCCATGAAACAGGCGATTTTCTTCCAAGCTGGTTGGGTTCGCGAAACCACTTGAGCCGACCTCGATCCTTAGCCCTTTTTCGTTCTGACGGTCGCCCCCCGCGCGGGGGCGTGGATTGAAACGTTAGATCATCAAGATGCTATAAA
>CAYRYU010000213.1:0-3654 GCA_964428355.1 uncultured bacterium | reverse complement strand
TCAGAAAATATTAGGGACAGGTTACCCAGCGAAAACCCGCTCCTGAAGAAGGGGGGAAAAAGAGTAATGTGGCCCAATTTGTAAGATGTACAGATTGGAAATTTCCTGGTAGATTTCAAAAAGAGGCCTTTTGGGGAGGATCATGATGTTTCGGACGTCAAACTGTCTCCGCTTACTTCTTATCGTTTCCATCCTTGGAGTCCTCGGGACCGCGCATGTCGGCTGCAGGGTCGGGGGAAGCAATTGGGGAGGAGAACAAGGGGAGCTCATTGGGAACGGTTCGGGAATCACGCTTTCCGGCCGGATCCTGGCTTCGGGAACCCTCCTCCCCGCCTTTGGCCCGGTTGCCAAAGACACCGGACGGGCGAAAGTTTCAGAAGCCAACCTCACGGGCACGGTTCCCGTGCCCAACGTTGAAGTCTGGCTGGAAGATCTTCCCACGGTTCCGCACCAGATCACCGATGCCTCGGGGGCGTTTCGTTTCGCTGATGTCCCGCAGGGTGTTCATCGTATCGTCGCGAGGTTCAAACCTTCCGGGTCCACGGTTCCTTTGAAGGTCCGGTCCAGGGAAATCCAGGTTGGGGAGGGGTCGTCGGAGGTTCCCGCCGGTGATCTGGCTCTTCAGCCGGCGACCGTCATGGCCACGGGCTTCCTGCGCGGGCCGGACGGCGCTTTCCTCCCCCCGGGGACACCGCTAGTCCTTTGGGGAGAGACCTTTTTCGTCAAGGAAAACGGCTATTTCGAGACTCCTCCGCTACCATTCGGGGAGTTCTCCAGCGAGCTGTCCATCACGGGAGGTCCCGGATGGGATCCAACCAGGATTATCTCAACCTTCATCTCATCATCTACGCCAGTGATGATGGAAGCAACACTCGGAAAGCCGGGCGGGAACCACCCTCCCTCCGTGTCGCTGCTGGTGAGGGTGGGAACCGATGTCACGAACCGGGTCCCTCCGGGCGGCCGGCTTGTTCTCGCCGCCAACTGTTTCGAGGAGGATTCCGCCGATGGGGAACATCTTGTCCTGACCTGGCTGAGGTCCAAAGGAAGCCTGTCCTCAGGCTCGTCCGCCCTCGGAGCTGTCTGGGATGCTCCCCCCTTCCGGGGCATGGCCACCGTTTCCGTCACCGTGTCCGACCCGCAGGGAGCCAGGGAAACCCTGCATCTCCCAATCCTGATAGGGATCGATTACCCCTGGCAGGCTGATGGGGTTGGCCCCGAGACGAATCTCCAGGCATTGGCAAGTGAAACGGTCAACGGCGCTGGGTTCCAGGTCCGGGTATCATTCTCCGAAAAGGTCCTCGGGTTCGGAGCGTCTTCCGTGCTCGTCTCGGGGGGCAGGGTCGACACAGTCGAGACCGTTACCGAGGGACGGGTGTTCCTGCTCCGAATCCTCCCGGAGCGGGTGGGAGAGGTGACGGTCGAGGTCCCGGCGGAAGCCGTGACCGATGATTCCGGAAACGGGAACCTTCGCGGAGGACCGGTGACGGTGACGAATCGACCCGTCCAGCCCCTGTCTTCGGCCAAAGAGTTGACCGCTTTCTCCTTCGGAACGCCGGTGGTCACCGGGACCATCGACGCGGATGCTCATACCGTGGCAGTGGTGGTTCCATCGGGAACCGACCGGACCTCGCTGAAAGCCATTTTCACGGTTTCGGCGAGCGCGGCCGTGCAGGTCGGCGGAGTGCCGCAGGCAAGCGGTGTCACCGCCAATGATTTCTCGGTTCCAGTAACCTTCACAGTGGTTGCCGAGGACGGCTCCACCCAGGCCTACATCGTCTCCGTGACCGTCGGGACGATCGCCGAGAGCAGGCTGACAGCCTTTTCCCTTGTCACCCCGGCCGTCACCGGAACGATCGATGAGGGAGCGCATACGGTGAGCCTCACCGTTCCCTTCGGAACCAATGTGACTGCGCTGCGGGCGGTCTTTTCGGCTTCGGCGCGGGCGGTCGTGGAGATCGGCGGGGTGATGCAGACCAGCGGCGTCACGGCCAACGATTTCTCGTTTCCGGTCACCTTTACGGTGGTGGCCGAGGATGGATCCTTCCATGCCTACATCGTCACTGTGACGGTGGCCAAAAACAGTGCAAAGCAACTGACCGCCTTCTCGTTCGCTGCCCCGGCGGTGACAGGCACGATCGATGGAACGGCTCATACGGTCGCAGTGACCGTGCCGTTCGGGACGACCTTGACCGCACTCCGGGCGGTTTTCGCGGTCCCGGCGGGAGCGACCGTGAAGGTCGGAGGTGTAACGCAGACCAGCGGCCTCTCTGCGAACGATTTCTCCGTTCCCGTAACCTACACCGTCTTCGCAGAGGACGGCTCCTTTCAGGCTTATGTCGTCACGGTCACGGTCGGCCTGAGTTCCGCCAAGAGGATCACCGCCTTCGGGTTCGTGAATCCGCCGGTTTCGGGGGCAATCGATGAGACGAACGGCACCATCACCCTGACCGTACCCTTCGGAACGAACGTTTCCGCCCTGACGGCAAGCTTCACCCTCTCGACCTTGGCCGTTGGGAAAATCGGACCCGTCGTCCAGACAAGCGGAACCACGGTGAACGATTTCACCGGGCCCAAGACCTACACGGTATCAGCCCAGGACGGGTCGTCGAAATCTTATGTGGTGACGGTGAACGTGGCGCCGAACAACGGGCGCGCCTTCACCTCCTTCTTTTTTTCCAGTCCCAATTCCATCGGGACTATAGATGAGGGGAACCACACCATCAAGGTGAACGTCCCCTACGGAACTGATCTCACCACACTTGTTGCCCATTTCACCGTTTCCACCAACGCCACCGTCAGGATCGGCGGTTCGTTGCAGGCGAGCGGCATTTCCGCCAACGACTTTTCGAACCCCCTGGTTTTCACGGTCTATGGCCAGGATGCTTCCTCGCAGAGCTACTCTGTCACGGTCGATCCGGCTCCGGGTGTGACGTCGATCACCTCGCCGAGTCCAGACGGTTCCTTCCGCGTTGGCGATCAGATCACAGTCCGGGTGAATTTCTCGGAGAACGTTGCTCTGGGCGGGGGAATCATGACCGTCGTCCTCGATACGGGAGCTGCCGTGAATCTCCTTCCCTTCGGCCCGGCCGCCTTCGTAGAGGGAACCTATACCGTCTCCGCGGGCCAGGAAAGTCCCGATCTCGACAGCACTGCCCTGGTGCTCGCGGTAGGGGCGACCATACGAGATTCGGCCGGAAATGACGCCGTAATCCCGATCCCGGCCAACAATTCCCTGAAGGACCTAAAGAATCTCGTCGTCGACGGCATCCTCCCGGCAAAGCCAACCGTTGTCACCCAGACATGCAACGATCTGACGCCGACCATCACCGGATCTCTCGGGGAAGCCCTCGCCCCCGGCGATACCCTCACGGTCACCCTCAACGGAAAGACCTACACCAACGGCGACGGAAACCTCGTCGTCACTGGAACCGCCTGGACATTGACGGTTCCTGACGGCAACGTCCTTTCCCCAGGCGTCTTCCCAATTGCGGCAAAGGTAACCGATGCCGCCGGGAACTCCAGTGTGGATCCGACCAACAATGAGCTCAGAATCGACACCACCTCCCCCACGGCGGATATTGTCGACATAGGCCCCGATCCGAGGAACACGGCCGTGGGAGTTGTAACCGTGAACTTCTCGAAAGCGGTCACGGG
>CAYRYU010000212.1:0-3687 GCA_964428355.1 uncultured bacterium | reverse complement strand
ACACCCCGCGGTTTTCGTTCTCCAACCCCGTCAGCATACCCTTGTAGGCCCGGTGCCCTCACCGGGCGTTTCCAGGATTCGTCACCAAGAACCGCGCCGGGTCGAGAGTCCAGCATTCAAACAGGGAGTCAAATCCGGGAAAGCCGCGTTCCGGGTTCGTGGAAGGAAAACAGTAACCTGTCACGGATTTCCGAAAAGAACTGGTCGTGTGTCCCTCCTTTCCGCTCCGGTCAGACGCCCCGCCCAGGTCAAGAACCCGGTATTCAAAGATTTCGAAGTGCGGACGCGGGAGCGTGAATCCCATAACGGTTCCGGGCCCCCCCCCGGGCACGTTGGTCAGTCGGGGTTGTTGATGTCCCAGGAGGTGCTCTCCTTGTAGCCGACGATCGTCTGGGCGTGATTCGTGGACATCAAGGGTTCCGCCGGGGCATGGATCACGTCCTTTGCGCTCAACAGACCATACATCGTTCCGGCATCGATCGCCGTGGTGACGCAGTATCCTGCATTCATCAGGCTCTTAAGGAGCTGGATGTCCGAATCATCCTTGATATAGAACCAGCCGGCACTGCAACCATCCTGGAACTCCCAGTAGTTGTTCCCCACCTCGCGGCCGCGGAAGCGGGCGGCTTCCTTCCAGGCCGCCTTTGTCGGCCAGGAAGTGTGATCGGTCGTGTCGTAGGGCATGGATTCCCAGGTCGCTCCGCCGATCCGGATAAGAATGCTGTTGACCTGGTTGAGGTTCGAACCGTTGTCTCCGCCACTGTTCACCATGTGATACGCGAAGTCGGGGCTGAAGATCTTGTCGCGATTGGTGGTGGGCCACCCTCCATCGCTCTTTCCGGACGTATCGATGCCCCAAAGCGTCCCCGTTAGGTTCCAATTGTTCTCCTTTGCCATATTGTAGGTGTGGATGTAATAGACCGCGGAGAAGCATGTGCAGGATCCCTCGCCATCTTGATTGCCAATCGGGGGGAAATACGGCTCGGTGGAGTGATCAACGGCGAGGGGAAGGGTTCCGCGAAGGTTCGTTGAGTTAACGCTCTTCAAGAGCTTCATATTCCGCCAGGCTTCCTCGGTCGGGGGCACGAATCCGGTTCCGTGGCCCTTGACCTTGACGTTGTAATTCCGCCCGGGTTGATAGACCCCGACGCGGGCCATGGCCTTGCCGAGCACATCCGAAGTTGGGTTTTCCTCGACCAGGCTGCTTGCTCGAACCGCTGCACGTGGCATTTCCGTGATGGAATTCAATTCCCCCGAGGTCAAGGCTCCGACGGTGTTGATCGTCTGGTTCGTCGTTGCTCCGGGTGCAGCCGCCGTAGGAGTGGTCCCGCAGGTCAGGGTCTTCAAGGGTGTCGTGAAGTTGCCGTGGGAGTAATACTCAACCGAGAAACTGTCGATCGTGCCGGCTGTTAATCCGGTATTCTGAAGCGAGAAGAAGAGTTGTTCCGCATTGATGCGGTTGGCGAACTCGGAGATGTCGAGGACGATCTCGTTGTTAGGGAAAGAAACGGCTCCGGAGATCAGAGTGGCTCCCCACTTGGCTTGCAGTTCCTTCTTAAGGCTTGGAGCCGAGGGATTCCCCAGCCCGAGGGTGATCTTGCACTCATTGCGGAATGGATGAGTAACCTTGAAGACCGCAAGAACGGTGGGTTGGTACACCTGGTCGGTGTTGTTGTAGTAGTACGATACAAACATCTGCTGACTTTTCATGGTTTCGTAGGTCACCCAGTAATGGCCGTCAGCGATGTTTTCCCATCCGCCGGTTCCCCAGGAATTCACGAATTTGAACGCCCCGGCCGCTGGGGGGGTCGTATCCTTGACCACGAATTCTGCGACCTTGTCCGGTGGAGTGACGTTGTTGTCTTCGTTCAATTCGGGCATTCCCGCCATCCACGGAGTATCCAGGATGGCCCCGATGAAGTAGCCGCCCGGTTCGACGTTGGGGACGGTGAAATCCCAGGAATACAGGTACCAGGGATTTTCATAGTTTCGTCCCGGGGCGACGGTTCCGGGATCCCAGTAATAGTATCCCAGGAGAGTATCGCTCGAATCGATTTTTCGGTCTTTCGAAAGGAAGAACGTGATCCCGGTCGTCCCGTTTGGTACCACAGCGTTTTCGCCGAGGTTGTAAAACCAGTAGGACATGCGCAGGCTTTCCCCAGGGGATCCATACTGCTTGTCATTCCAATTACCGGTTCCGATCATGATCTTGGAATCGTTGACGAACGCGAAGTCGGGCCGGCCGGAGAGAGCCTTGACCTCTCCCAGGTAAGCTCTGGTGGAGTCGTCGACCCCCTCACGCGCCCAGACCTTGTTCCCAACTGCCAGCGTGGGAATGCTGACGATCGAGTTCCCGCAGGCATTCCAGGTGGAACCGTCGTCCAGGCTGTATTGCTGGGTATGGGAGACGTTCATGATCTTCTTGTTCGGAATATCGAGCCAGCCATTGCCCGGAGCGACCTTGGGGGCCACCTTTACCGTCACCGCGTAGACCCTGGTTGAAGCATCACCAGCAGTGACAGTGTAATTGACGGGAACTGAGAAGTTCTGGGAAACTCCGGTGGGAGGATTCACCGATGCCCCTGTAAACTCGATCGAGGGAACAAGGTTGGTCAGGTCGGTTCCAAAGGGAACCTCGAGGGAAATAGTGTTCCCCCCCTGGTCGATGTTCCCGATTGTCGTCGGGGCGATCTTCTGGAGGGTGAACGAGTGGATGGCTTTGTTTCCGGTAGTGCAAATCCGCCAGGTATCTTTGTCTGCTAATCCTGAATAGGGCCAACCGGCCTTGTCGATCAGGGCGCCCCCATCGATGAGAACATAGTACCAGGTATTTGTCTCGAGATCTGCCGTCGGATTTATGGTGACGACGTTCTCGCGAATCGAGATTTGCGCGTCGCTGATGGGAATCTTGGCAAACTCCGAGTCGTCTCCGTATCTCTTGATGTAGATGAACCCGGATGGACCTTTGAAAACATTCTCGGTCATGGTCAGAGCGAAGTCGATACTTCGAGACACGTCCTGGGAAAGATCCTGGGGGAAAAAGGGGGCCCGAGACACCCTGAGGGGAGCAACAGTATCGACGTCGACGGGGGCATAGGAGACCTCCGACCAGTTGCCGGCATCGTCCCGTTCCTGGACCTCGAAGGTGTTCATTCCATTGTTTAAATCCCAGGTCGGCGCATACGAGAGGGCTGCAATCGTGGCCCAGCCCATGCCGTAGTCCCAGGCCCAGGAGTTGAACATCACCCGGACGTTAAAGGTCCCGTTGCCCCCGCCGCCGCTGGTCCAGGTCATGGTGGGACGTACGGAGTTCACCACGTGGCTGGCTGGAACCACCGGTTTGACGGGCGGCGTTCCCTTGCCACCACCGACGTGGGTCTTGTTGTTGGGCGCTCCCATACCGTTTCCGGCAAGATCGATTACGGACCCGACAGTGACGTTGATATCGCCGCCGTTGAACATTTCCTTGGGGGCGTTCCATGACAGCCGAAAGATGGTTGCACTCTGGCGGGAAACCGAGTCGGGGTGATCGGAGAAGGTCCCCTTTCCGGAACCTGCAACCGTGTAGGAGATCGCAATAAGGGCGGAAGTTTCATCGACGGTCTCGCCGAACGTGACATCGATGTGTTGCCCATCGAACACCTGGACGGTGCTCACGGTGGGAGCGGTGGTGTCGATCACCAGTTC
>CAYRYU010000211.1:0-3745 GCA_964428355.1 uncultured bacterium | reverse complement strand
CGGGAACCGGGAAGCCACGATTCGGATATGTCCCCCAGAATCTGAACATCGACCGCCAGTCGAACATCTCGGTTTTGGAGTTTGCCGCCCTAGATCTCCAAAGACGCCCAATATGGATGGGAGTGAAATCCGTTGTCAGGCAAACCGTCACGGAATCGCTTGACCGGCTCAACGTGGCACACCTGATCGACCGCCCGCTCGGGCGCCTTTCCGGCGGGGAACTCCAGAGGGTCCTTCTTGCGCTGGCTCTCCACCGAAAGCCCCGGATCCTTTTTTTGGACGAGCCGGTTTCCGGGGTTGACGTGGGAGGGGGCCACCTTTTCTGCGATATCCTGGATTCCCTCAGCAAGGAGTTGAGGCTGACCGTGCTGATGGTGAGCCACGATCTTTCGGTCGTATCCCAGCATGCCACCCGTGTCATCTGTCTCAACCGGACGGTAGGGTGTCAGGGAAATACCCCGGAGGTCCTCTCCTCCGAGCAGCTTTTCGCGATCTATGGGATCCATGCCGGGTTGTACGAGCACAAACCCCGGAAGGGGGCGGAATGCAGCCATCACGATCACTCCCACGGGGGAGGCGAGTTCTGATGGCCGAAGCCCTGGTCGGGTTCTTTTCCCGAATCCTTTCGGTTCTCCCGTTCGATTCGCTCCAGGTCGGGTTCATCCAGCGGGCTTTCCTTTGCCTGGCTTTTCTGTCGCCACTGTGCGGTGCTCTCGGATCGCTGGTAGTCCAGTTCCGGATGGCATTCTTTTCCGATTCGGTTGCCCATTCCGCCTTTACCGGTGTCGCGATCGGATTGCTTCTCGGGATCAACCCATGGTACTCCGTGATCGTTTTTGGTGTTCTTGCCGGCATCGCCGCCATCGCGGTCCGGAGGCGGAGCGGCCTGGCGATGGATACCACCCTCGGGGTGGTCTTCTCGACGACGGTCGCTCTCGGCCTGGCGATAATCAGCTCCCAGAAAGGTCTTGCGAAAACCCTTCCGGGCTTTCTATATGGCGACATCCTCGCGATCGGTCCGGGCGACGTTCTTCAGACGTTCTTTCTTCTGCTGGGAGGGGGCGTGTTCCTCGTCTTCTTTTTCAACCGGCTGCTCTTCCTCGGCATCCATGAACACCTCGCGCGGATCAGCGGGGTCTGGGGAGACGGGATGGAGATGTCATTCGGGGCTATTCTCGCTCTCGTGGTGACCTTCTCGATCCGGGCGGTGGGAATCCTGCTGGTTACCGCTCTCCTTGTGATCCCGGCGGCGGCGGCCCGGAACTTCGCCCGCGATTTCCGGCGCCAGGTCTGGCTCGCGATCCTCTTCGGCTGGATCGCCTCCTTTGCCGGACTTGCCACTTCGGTGGTCCTGGATACCGCCACCGGCGCTTCGATCATCCTCTGGGCTTCGGGAATCTTCCTGCTCTCGTTGGGTTCCCGGGCGGTCTTTCCCGAACGTTGAAACCGTGGTGTCCGTAAGCTACAATCGTTTTCGGGCCCATCGCAAGAAAGGAAGCCTCCTTCGGAAATGACCGAACTGGAAAAGCACCTCCGGACTCTCGGGGTTTCACCCTCCGCGAGTTTCAAGGAGGTCAAGAGCGCCTACCGCCGTATGGTTCGCGAATGGCACCCCGACCGCCACACGGATGACGAGGGAATGAGGCATGTCGCCGAGGAAAAGATCAAGACGATCAACATTTCCTACGATTACCTCTGCCGCTATTTTTCCAAGAAGCGATCGGGATTCCGGGAGGATGGCGGCCGGGAATCCATCGAGCCGGTGACGATCCTGCCGGTCGACAGATCGACCCTGGTGATGACCGCTCTCACCCCCGATCAGACGTTTCCGCTCGTTTTCGATGCCCTCCGAGACCTCGGAGTGGAAAACCTTGCCTGGGACACCTATCGCAAGATGTTCCGGGGTTCCTTTCGGGGGAACATCCCCGGTCAGGGCTGGGAAGACAAGGAGATGGTGGTCCAGCTTTCGGAGCAGGGAAGCGCGACGAAGCTGCAGAGCCGGTTCCATTTCGTCAGGCGCCAGGACAACGTCAAGCTGGGTTTCGTCGAGGGACCCGACCTTGCACCCTCGGTTGCGAAGATGATCTCCAGGCCCAACTTCCAGGCCGAAACGCGGCAGGGTCTCCTGAAGAGCTTCTACCAGACTTTCCAGCTTCACGAGATCACTTTTTCCGAGATCGTCAAAAAGAAGGTCCTGGTCGAGTCGGGAGAGGATTTCGTGGTCCTCCGGGCGATAACGATGAATCAGGCAATGAACCTCGTCTTCAAGGCATTCGGAAACGCCGGGGTCCAGGAGGTTTTTTGGAACATCCCCGAGGGACGGATGGAGGGAAACACCGGCTGGTCGCTCCGAAGCTGCGGTCAAAGGCTCACGATGAGCATGTCGGGCCGCGGAGGCGATATCCGGGGAGTGCTCTCGAGCAAGGCCTTGGCGTTCGGAGGAATCCTCGCGGTCGGGCTTTCCGATCTGGGGCGTGGCCGGGAAGAGGTCCGGAAGATCATCGCCCACATAGTGAACCAGGTGAAAACCTGAAATCCCGCCTCAACTCCGTTTTGTCACCCGCTCCCGGACTGGACGTTCTTCAGCTGTATCTGAAGGACCGATGACAGCTCCTTCCCGCTCGGATCCAGGAAAGTTACAATGACCGTTACGAGACCTGCCGAGATCGGCGTGAACGTGACATTCTTCACGTTGGTGCAGAGAACCTTCCGGACAGCACTTCCGACGCCCGAGAGCTTTCTTTCCCCCATGATCAGCAGGTTCGGGCCCTCCTCCTTTTTCCCCGCCCTTTCCAGGAAGAAAACCTGGGGGACGTTTTCGAGGTTCGCGGTGATGAGGTAATCGAGGCTGAAGCCGGGAAGGGGTTTCAAGACTTCGGTTCCGTTGAGGAGGCTCTCGGTGAGGAGGTCCGTTCCCTGGCGGACCTTCATGTGAAAGGCCAGGTCGGCCGCGAGGCGGCCGATTCCCGGTTGGCGGTTGCGGTGGAAATTCACCGCGATGGCAAGCACCATCATGAGAATGCTGGCAACGATGAGCATTTCCAGCATGGTGTAGGCGTTCCTTCCCCTCGAGGTCAGTAAGGCCGCCGGGAAATCAGAACTTCTGGATTGCCTTTTGAAGGTCATCGTTGGAAGCATCCTTCAGGAATTTGGGGATGGAGGAATCCGGAGGGTTGAGTATCGGAGCGGCACCGGGTGGGAACAGGATCGTTTCGCCTTCTTTGATGGAGGTCGGGGCGCCATCTCCGGAAATCGTTATCGCCCCTTCGAACAACCTTACAATTGAGGTTCCGTCAGAAGCGACCGAGGCTTCGAGTTTCGTCCCCCGGATTCCAAGGGTGACGGTGGGGAGCTTTATCTTGTACTCGCTGTCGATTTTGCGGAATTCCATCCGTACCGATCCGGAGAAGATGGTGAGCGTGCGAAGATCCAACTGGACCCTGTTTTCGGGGCGAAGCTGAAAACGGACGTTCTCTTCCACGCTTTGAAGGAAGATCGACTTTTCCGCGGCGTTCGTCACGCCGTCTCCGACGCAGAATTGGAAACCCCTTTCCGCGGGAAAGGAGTAATCTTTTCCTTCCCGCTTCAGGACAATGGAAGGCTTGCGATCCTCATCCAGGAAGAAGAGCGCTTTTTCCCTGGACGGCGGCGCTGAGCCTTCCTGCTTGGGGTTGCTGCCCCCGCATCCGAAAAAAAGGACACAAGCCAGGACAAGGGTGATGAAAAACGCTTTCGAAGGTCCGTT
>CAYRYU010000210.1:0-3773 GCA_964428355.1 uncultured bacterium | reverse complement strand
GGCTTTATTCCCGTGACCAGATAGTTCTTCCCACGGAACCTCATCTGGGCGATGGTGGTGCTTTGCCTTACCTTCAGCTCCTCGATGAACTTCCCCAGCCTCGGGGCGAGAGGGAATTCGCCCGGGATCCCTTCCTGATACTCGACGTGGGGAGCATAGACCGAAAGGCCGGGAATGGCCCGGTGCGCAGAAAGGACGTTACCGCCAAGGTAAACCCTCTCGAGATCCTGCTTTCTCCAGTATCCGATCGCCATGTACTCCGGACGACCCACCCGGTCGTTGATCGGATAGATGTACGTCCAGCTGAGATTTCCCGCGATGGAGAAATCGATGATCCGGCCAAGGTTCCTGGTCATCTGAACCAGCGGTGAATTCGACCCCGCGAGCGATTCGAGAAGCAAAGTGGCCGAATCCATCCCCCCCTTGAAATCCTCTCCCCGGAGATTTCCAAGAACGGTTCCCGCGAGTCCCCCCATCATCTTCCGGTTACGGTCGGTCCGTTCGTTGAACTCCCTCGAAATCTCCGCCGCAATCTTCCCCTTCCGGTCGTAGATCAGAAGATCGTTTCCACGAAATCCGGTCTTGAAATACTCCATCACCTTCCGGGTGAAGGCTTTTCCCCGCGGGGTGTCGAAGTGACATTTGGCGAACAGTTTCCGGAGGCGGATCTCCATCAATCCCCGCATCTGGGGGAATTTTCCGTCGAAGGCCATCAGGAAACGCTCTGCATCGTCATGAGCCTGCCTGACCCGGGACTGATACTTCTGGTTCAGGTAATCCCATCCGGCAAGGATGACCACCGCGAGTGGAAGTCCGCTGGCAAAAGCGAAAAGGACCACGAGCCGCCATTGGATGGAAAAACGGAAAGATTTGCCAAGTACCATGACCGAAAGGGAAAGAAAGGACAGGACCCCGAAGATTCCTCCCCCCAGAGACGCGAGAAGAAGCCTTTTGGAATCGAACCTGGTCAGGACATCTCGTGAACGGCGAACCCAGAGGCGTGTGGTTCCCGAGAGCGGGACTATGCTGTAGAGACTGTCGGGGGTAAGGATATGCCGGTCGTTTGCTTTCTGAAATGCCGCAAGCGCAACTTCCAGGTCTGGCGGACCTTTCGAGGCGGTGGCGACATCGACAAAACCCGCTTCGATACCGAGATTTCCCCTGAACTTCATGAACTGCCTGCAAAGGTCGATGATCGCGAGATTTCCCCAGTCGGGATTATGGCTCGCATGAACGAACAAGCCAAGCCTGTCCGACGTCCGGTAACCGAACCGGCGGTTTTTGGCATTGAAGCTTACCTGGAACAGGTCCCGGTTCACGGGGTTGAGTTGATCCGGGGTGGAATCGTTCCCGATGAAGGTCTTGAATATCCCCCATGCCTTTTGAAGTCGGGTCTCGAGGGTCTTGTGGTCGTTCACCGCCAGCACCTCGAAAAGCATCCGGATCACCCGCCGGGAAGGGACCTCATCACTGACCCGGGGAATGATGTCCCCCGACCCGTCGGTCACCACGAACCGGAAAACCCCCGGAAACCTCTCATGCATCCTCCGGAGCCCTCTTCCCAGAATGACAAACCGCCGTGGAGACCTGAACGCCACGTAAAACAATTTGTTGAGAAGGTCGGAAAGATACTGCTCGGTGTTTTCCCGTTTCCGGATCGCGAGGAGAACCGAATCGAGGCCCTTGAATACGGTTTCGCGGGACTCCTGTTCACGGACCTCCCATCTTACTCCGAGACCATAGGCGAGGAGAAGGAAGGGCAATCCGTAGAAAACCAGGCAGGTCAGGACCCATTTTACCCGAATCGCCACGAAAGCGACATCTCCAATCCTTCCCTAACGCGAGGATGGTTCTATTTCGCCGGAGCGGACACCTTCAGATGCAACTCCCGTAGCTGCTTTTCGGAAACCTCCGATGGTGCTCCCATCAGAAGATCCTGGGCATTCTGGTTCATCGGGAAGCCGATGACCTCCCGGATGTTCGGCTCCTGGGCAAGAAGCATCACGATCCGGTCGACCCCGGGGGCGATCCCGCCGTGAGGTGGAGCTCCGTAGGTGAAAGCCCTGATCATTCCCCCGAACTTGGCATCGACCTGCTCTTTCGAGTATCCCGCGATAGCGAAGGCCTTGTACATGATCTCGGGCTTGTGGTTCCGGATCGCGCCCGAGCTCAGTTCTATCCCGTTGCAGACGATGTCATACTGGTAGGCCTTGATCTCGAGCGGATCCTGCTTTTCGAGGGCGTCCATCCCGCCCTGGGGCATGGAAAAAGGGTTATGGCTGAAGATGATCTCACCGGTGTCCGGGTCTTTTTCATACATCGGAAAATCGGTGATCCAGCAGAACGCGAAGGTGTCTTTCTTCCTGAGTTCGAGAAGGTCCGCGAGCTTGAGGCGTATTTTTCCGAGGAGAACCGAGGCGGCCGGGTCGCCATCCGCCACGAAAAGGAGTGAGGTTCCCGGAGCCGCGCCCGTTCTTTCCCTGAGCGCCTGCTTTTCGGCTTCTGGAAGGGGTTTCGAGAGGCTCCCCTTGATTTCTCCCGCAGTGGTGAAGTGCAGGGTCGCGAGTCCTTTTGCGCCCAGCTCTTTTGCCTGCGCTTCGAGATCGTCGAAGAACTTGCGCGACTTGTCGGCGATTCCCGGAACCGGAAGCACCCGGACCTTTCCCCCTCCGGCAACCACCGATTTGAAGGCCTGGAAACCGGACTGGCCGAAGAGATCGGAAACATCCACGATCTCGAGGTTGAACCGCAGGTCGGGTTTGTCTGACCCGTATTTCAGCATGGCATCGGCGTATCTGAGCCGTGGAAACGGAAGAGGGGTCACATCCCATTTCGTGAACTCCTCGAAAACACCGTGCATGACCTTCTCGACCGCCTGGAAGACATCCTCCTGGGTCACGAAGGACATCTCGATATCGAGCTGGTAGAACTCTCCCGGAGAGCGATCGGCCCGGGCATCCTCGTCGCGGAAGCAGGGGGCGATCTGGAAATACCTGTCGAAACCGCTCACCATGAGCAGTTGTTTGAACTGCTGCGGAGCCTGGGGAAGGGCGTAAAACTTTCCGGCGTATAGCCGGCTCGGGACGAGGTAGTCCCGGGCGCCTTCGGGCGAGCTGCTGGTGAGGATCGGGGTCTGGAACTCGTTGAAACCTTGGTCGATCATGCGGCGCCGGAGACTGGAAATGACCCTGCTCCGCAAAATTATGTTCTCGTGCAGCTTCTGCCTGCGGAGGTCGAGGAAACGGTAGGTGAGCCGTGTCGACTCCGGACACGGAGACTCGTCGGCCACGGTAAAGGGAAGATGCTCCGCGAGACTCTGACAGACGAGGGTTTCGATTTCGACTTCGATCGTCCCCGTCGAGATCTTGGGGTTCACGTTTTCCTTCCCGCGTTCCTTGACCAGGCCGTCGATGGTGATGACCGACTCGAGGCGCATGGTTTCGAGCTGCTTGTAGGCCGGTTTCCCCGGCTCGACCAGGATCTGGGTGATGCCGTAATTGTCACGCAGATCGGCGAACAGAACTCCTCCCAGGTCCCGTTTCCGGTGAAGCCATCCGGAAAGCCGGACCTTCTGGCCGACGTGTGTGGATCGAAGTTCCCCGCAGGTATGGGTCCGATAGGTATGCATTATCCAGTCCTTCGCGATGAAATATCCCATCTCACGATTCCCGTGAGGTGCGTGTCATTTGAGATCCCCCGGCCCGCCCGGATCTCCGGCCACACCGGGACGGACAATGGTACCGTATCCCCCCCACGTTTGCAATATCCCCGGC
>CAYRYU010000209.1:0-4164 GCA_964428355.1 uncultured bacterium | reverse complement strand
CAAGATGGATCTCGGCATCGCTGAACCCCGGAAACAGGAATTTCCGTTCCCGGAACATCTTCTCCATCGAAAGGCGCCCGTGGTTGTCCCTGACGTAATCCGGATCATCCTCGGAGGTTTCATCGCCCGTGATGTACATTCCTATATCGTGAAGGAAGGCTGCCGCGGCGAGGCAGAACACCTCGCTCCGGTTCAGAAGCCATGTTCTCGAGGATGCATCTGGATCGGGGTCCGGAACTCCTACGCCGGTGCAGGTTCCCCGGCAAAAGGGAAGGACCATCTGCGCCACGATCGAGACGACATTCTCGATATGTTCGATGCCATGGTTCGTCATCTGGGGGTACCGGTTGAAGAAACTCTCCCGTTCGACATAGTTCGCCCAGACGTGAAACAGGTTCCGGACGTTGTAGATTGAAGAGAACCGCCGGTCCCCACCGGGGTTCCCCCCTCCGAATTCCGTGGAGATCGTGAAGAAATGGTCGCTTTCTTTCTGCAAGAACTCGATGAGTCCGTTGATCTCCGGTCCGAATGCCATCGGTTTTCCTCCTGATCAAAACCAGATCGAAACTGGTTCAAACTCCCGTAGAACGGTTATCTGGAAAACAATCTAATATGGCCCACCATCAAATGCAACCGATCACCTGGAGCCCAGAGAAGCCCCTCGGCGTATTGGATCCGTCCACACCGGCTTGAATCGCGTGCGTCTGAGGAAACATTATCTCGCCTTTCTTCCAAGGAAAGAGCAACGGGGAAGAAGTCGAGAATGAACCTGCAGATTCGGAATACGAAGGACAAAACCAGGAGTGGTGGACTTGCCATACCCAGTGTTGTGGTATCGTGGAAGGTCGAAGCGAGTTCCACCTGGCGGGCGGTGAGGGGTTGGACGCTTTTCCGCCCAGACCCGGACAATGGAGATGGTGAAGAAAGGCGATGATTGGATACAAGCGGTTTGTACTGAAACCTTGGATGGACTGCAGCCCGTCAGGGCGCACGCCAGGATACCGGTGGGTGGAGTTGGCGCTGACCCTGTTCCTGATCGCCGTCCCGGGGCTCTTGTGGGGATCCCAGAATCCTGCGGGAAGGCTGAAAGAGGCTTTCTGGGAGGAAAACCGGTTGCGAACCGCGGAAAAGCTCGCAGATTTCCATGCCGCGCGTGGAGAGCCAGGGGTTTCCCATGTGTGGAAAAGGGTTGCCGAGGTTCTTGCCTCCGCTCCCCCACGCCTGGCGATCCCGCCTGAAGATGATCGCGGGCTTTCCGAGGAAGTGCTCGAGGAGAGTCTTATCCAGCCCCTTTTGAGACTCGCCCGGGCTGTGGGGGCCACCCCGGCCCAGCTCGAGCGGACCGCGGGTACCATTCGCCTGTTGACGAAGTTCGGGTCTGGGCAAACCACTTATTTCAGGTTGTTCGATCTCTATCGGGTCGAGGCGGTGTCCGGACAGGCGTCGGGGACATTCCGTCCGACCGAGGGGTTTCCGCAGCGGGTGGAGGCGGTAGCGCCCGGGCGGCCCCACACCTTGAACAACCTGGACCGGTATCTTTTCGACCGGGTTCCCCGGCCGGTCCTGGCGGACCTCCTGAGCTCGGGAAGGCGGATCGAGTTCCACGTATGTTCGAAGTGGATTTCGTTTTCCTGGCTCAGAGAGCGGGGGTACACGGAGTTCTTCCGGATATCCACCATCAGCGGCATGTCCCACCGCGATCTCTACCTGGTTTCCCGTCCGGGAGGCAGCGACGCGATGTACGTCGCGAACCACATACTGGGGGAGGAACGTCTCTGGCACGTGCTGCTGATGTTCCGGCTGGTCTGCCTGGACGGCCGCTTCCTTCCTGCTTCACAGGTGTTGGTGGTGCGGCATTCGGCGTTCGACTTCAGGCGGAACCTGGCCCTTTTCCGGAACTCGCTTGCCGCCGAAGCGGATCTTCCCGCCCGGGTGATCATCAACTACCAGAATTCCCTGCTGGGAGAACTTCTCCAGCGGAAGCGGGCCGCCCTGCGGTTCGCCGCCTGGGCCAGATGCATCGGAGGGAACCCCTGGACAACCCTTGCCCCCTGGTTGCGCCGGGCCGCCCGGCAGGAGACCCCCACCCGCCGCCAGGTTCTGGAGTTCTGCGCCTCCCGGGTTGAGGCCTTGCAGCCGATGCTTGGTTGCGCTGCGGATCGGAATGGGGATCGGGAGGTCAGGAGCCCCACGACGGGGCGAATGTGCCCGAAAAGCCAGGATGGCGCGGTCCTTGAGGGTGACCCCCGCGCGGTTTTCCGTTCCCGGGCGGGCTCCGATGCCGTGACCGCCATTCACCGCCTGTTGACTTCCGGAAAGGCTCAGCAACGGATTCCCGCGCTTGCCGCCCTCTCGGCTCCCACCCTCGTTCCACCCGAACAGCGGCCTTTCCTTGCACCGGACTGCCGGATCGGGTCGATCACGGTGGATCACGTCCTCGACCGGGCCACCCTGCGGTTTATTGATGGCAGGGGGAAACCCGCTTCGGTGATCATCTTCCGCTGCGTATGGGGGGGGGACAACGTGGAAGCTCTTGCCCAGGCCCTCGCGGAGCGCCTGGCCACCGCGACCGACCCGCTCATCCTCCACCTCGGGACGGGGGGAAGCCTGGATTCGCGCTTCGGGGCGGGGACGGTCCATTTCCCGCAGCAGATCCTGGACATCGATGGCCGGCGGGTCGACCGGCCGGGATCAAATCTCCTGCGCGGCATGGCCCTGAGGCGGGATTCACGTTCGCGGTTGTTCCAGACAGATGCAACGCTCATCCGTGTCTGGTCCCCTCTGGTCGAGACCGTGGCATTCTGGAAACGGATGCTGAGACGGGGCATCACCACCATCGAGGTCGAGGTCGCCGCTTTCCATCGTGCGCTCCGGCGCTTCCTTCCCCAAGCCCGGACCGGGACGATGCTCATGATGACCGACCTGCTCGGCTCCGACCTGACCCTCGAGCAGCACGGCACCGGGAACATCGATCTCGAACGACGGGCCTTCCGGGCCGGGTTCGACCTGGTGCGCGAAGCCATGGACATCGCCGATCTCCCTCCCGAAGCCATCTCGGCGGGCCCCTGAAAGGCTTCCTCCAGTTGTCCACGGAGACTGATTCCGAGAGTGCCTCCCGTCCGGTTCGTGGCGGGAGATCTTTACGCGAGCAGGCTTCACTCTTCCCGTCCTCCCCCTCACGGTGACGGAACCACATTCACCTTTCAATCACCCACGCGGGCTTTCACCCATCGACGGCCCGCTCATGGTATTTTCTCATTGAAGCAACTTGTACAATTGCCGGGTTTTTGATATCCCACGAAGTCCCGGAGGATCGGCCAAGAATGATTCCGGTGAGCTTGCCGCCGAAGGCGCAGCTGGTGTCGATTCCCAGGGCATGTTCGCTCCTGATCAGGTCGTCCACGGGATGGTGGCCGAAGACGATGAAGCCCTGCGAACCGTCATACACCGACGACCAGAAAACGGCTTTTTTCGCGGGGTCAATTTCCTCGCCGAGGGCGAGCATCTTGCCGGCGGCATCGAGATACCTGGTCTTGAGTATCTTGGGCCAGTCGTCCTTGGGAACCGGTTCCTGGAGAACCGTCGTCGGGGTGAGCCCTCCATGGATGACGCAGATGTTGCCGAAGCGGCGGAACAGGGGAAAAGTTTCCATGAATTCGAGATCGGCAGGGGCGAGGGAATCGAAGAACTCGCGCTTTTCGGCCGGGAATTTTTCCGCCATGGGGTTCTTCTTCCCGGTTTGCCTGAACTTGCGCTCGTGAACCCCGAACCGGATGTATCTGTCCTCGTGGTTTCCTTTGACCGCGAGAATCCCCTTTTCCCGGGCAAGCCTCAGGCATTCGAGGGGAAACGGCCCGCGATCGACCAGGTCTCCGACCGAAACTTCGATGTCCCCGGGCCGGATTCCGATCTTGTCCCGCAGGAGGCTCCATTCCTCAAAACATCCATGGACGTCGCCATAGATGATCAGCCTTCCTTCTCCTTCGGCAGCCACTTGGATCCTCCTTCCCCTCCCTGGTAATGGTAAATCAGGGCGACCTCCAATTCAAGGCCGCCCGGAAACGCGGGGTACCGGAGGGGATCACCACTTCGCGTGTACCGCAACTTCGGGCACCTCGGGACTTCGCTCGCATCACATCTTCACGCGCTCATTCGGAAGAACTC
>CAYRYU010000208.1:0-4224 GCA_964428355.1 uncultured bacterium | reverse complement strand
TCATGGCGATGGTGATTCTCGCTCTCGCAACCGTCCCGATGCTCGATGTCTTCGGCATTAGCGGCAGAACCGTTGCGAAGAGCCAGAACCTTTCCATGGCCGTCGGTCTATCCCACAAGATTGCCCAGCACCTGCTCACCCTTCCCTACGATGCGATTGTCGACCAGAGCGAAACTGCCCTTGCAAACGGTCCCGACGACCGGATGTTCAACCCTCTCGAGAACACTGGAACAGGCCTGAGCTCGGCTCTGCGGATCAACGCATCAGACCTTCCAGAGCTGTTTTCCTTCGTGAAGAAGTTCGAGGTCAGGTATTCCCTCGATGTCGTCGGAGATGCCCCGAAAGATGTCAAGATTATCATCACGTGGCTCGAACAGGGCCAGAACATGATGTATTCGTTGCGTGTATATGTCTGTCGTCGCTGAAAAAGAACATTCCGGATTCACCTTCGTCGAAATCCTGGTTGCAGCAGGCCTGTTGACGATAATTGCCGTCATCGTCGGGCATTGGTTCTTCTCCCAGCGACAGTTCCAGGACCGGATCACCCGGCTCAACGACATCCAGGAAAACCTGCGGCAGGCCACTTTCAACATGGCAAAGGAAATCAAGATCGGGCGACAGATCATATGGCCGCGGGTCAACCCCGACAACTCGCCCCGCACCGACAACGTCCTGGTTTTCAAGAATTTCCGGGGGGCTATCGTGGCCTTCTTTCACCGTCCGGGTGCACGGGAGGTCCGCCGGTGCGTCATCCCAAACGGGCCGGGGTCGCCGGTCGAGGATTCCGCCCCTCTCGGGGATGGGGTTGCTTCCCTCACGTTCACGGCGATGGGGCCTGACAACAAGCTTGTTTCCCTGCATCTCACCACGGAAGGAGTGCATCACATCGATGCGGTTCGCCTTGTCAACGAGTGATCCACGCACCGGTTCCCGCGGGGTGGCGATGTTCTTCGTGATGGGAGTCGTGGCGGTCATGATTCCCCTGCTGTTGTTGTTCTCGATGCTTGGGAGCTCCCAGGCCAAGCAGGCCGTGCATTTCCACGACCGGATCACCACGGAGGCCATTTCCTGGTCCGCCCTCGAAGCTGGAATCGCGAAGCTCCAGGCAAGTGGAGGAGCGGACCTCGTTACGGGAAACCTTTCGGATGTCGATTACCAGTTCTCCCTTAACCCGACGGGTTTGGGGATGGCATCCCAGTCGCTCTACAACGTTTTTTCCCGGAGTCAGAAGAAGAACTTCACCTATGTCTACATGACCTGTTGCGAGCAGTTTCCACCACCCTTGGCGGCTCCCTCCGACCCTAATCCCGTGATCACGCATGATTTCTGGGGAACCGTCCAGAATTACGACATCACCCAGGCCTTCGATTGCGTGGCCATTCAGAATGCCCGTGGAGCCGATTACCTCGAATGGGAGCGTACCGTGACGTTCGAACAGGAAAAGTCAGACGTTGATTACAAGGCCGTGTTCCAGGGAAAAGCACCGGGTCTTCCCCCGGAAATCGCCTCGAGGTGGAACGCCATCGTTGATGAGCTGACAAAACAGAAGGCGGTTACGGCGCCATGACATCCCCGCCATGTTCTTGCCCGAGGGGGAAAACCGACGTATAATGATTTCGGAGCAGACTCCTGGCCCGTTCCCGAATGGTTCGGGCCGAGGGAGGGCTTTTTAAAGCGCATCATCAGGAGGTTGGAGAATGTTCCGATGGCGATCGATACTCATTCTGACAGGGCTGGTTGGTTGGGCGGTCGTGGCCCTCGCGCTCGAAAGCCCGGAGTTTTTCCAGGCCAAGACGAAGAGGTACCTCGACTGCTTCAATGCCTATATTCAAGCCAAGGTGAACAATGATTCCACGACCCCGGCAAAACTTAAAGCCTACGTCGATGCCTACACCGATTACCTCCGTTCGTTGAAACTGGCCGGCCTCGATCCGGCCGATCCCCAGGGCTCCTATCGTCGGAAACTCCTCACCGCCACCGGCACGGGAACCAACACTGGTTTGGAAACCGGCGAAGGCACAGGCACCGGAACGGATTCCGGCACGGGGGGAGGTCACGAAAAAACCAACCCGATCCCCCGCCCGGGTAACGATCCCGGCACCGGCGGCGGGAAGGATCCCGGCGTTCCATCGGTTGACGATCCAGGCATCGGTGGGGGCAAGGAGCCGGACACTCCCGGGGATCAGGCGGGCACTGGAACCGGTACGGGCGGCGGCAAGGATCCCAATGATCCTGCGGGCAAGGATTTCGGTGGGGCCGGTGGCACCAACAGCGGAACGGGAACTGAGACCGGCTCCGGTACAAGCACCGGAACAGGTGGTGGAAAGGACCCCGGGGAAGACAACAACACCAACAGCAGCGATATCTGATCCAAACCGGTCAGGAAGGTTCTCCAAAGGGCCATGACATCCATTTTCCGGCGTTCGAACCTCTGGTTCCTGGGCGTCACGCTCGTCGTTCTGGTCCTCGGCAAGGGTATCTTCGAATTCGTCGATATCCGGATCCGCGATATCTGGGTCCGGTGGCGGGTCGCGGCCCATCAACCCGCGGAACACCCCTGGCTGGCAAAAACGGCCCGGTTCTTTCCCATCGACCCGTATTCCTCGGAAATCGTCCTGGCAATGTACGACGATCGTGCCTACCTCGGGATTCCCGGACCCCCTCCCCCCTGGAACCGTCGCGTATATGCCACCGCCATCCGCGAAATCAGCCGCGGAAACCACCGGGTCATGGGAATCGACCTGTTCTTCCGGGCTCCCTCGGTGTTCGACCAGGAGCAGGATACCGACATCATCGATTCCATCCGGGGGGCCAGCAACACCGTCCTGATGTCCTACAGACGCGATGCCTTCGTTGCCCAACCTTTTCCTGCACTGGCTGAAGCGGCAGTATGCGCTCCTCCCTATTTCTATCCCCATATCGACGAATCGGTCCGCAAGGCGAGCCTGGTATACCGTCCGACGGAAGGCCCGCCCCGATTGTCGTTCGTCGGGGAACTCGCGCGCCTCTTTTGGGGCCTCCCCCCGAACGGAGTCGAAATCCGGGATCGGGAGGTTGTTTTCCGGGTTCCGGGCGGGGAACGGGTGATCCCCTTATCGGGGGGGGAAAACGTCTTCATCAACTACAACTCGCTCCTGCGCAGCATTCCCGTTGTCTCGATCTTCGATCTCTTCCACAAGCGGGTCGATCCCGCGCGCTTCAAGGACAAGATCGTCCTGCTGGGGTTGAGCAACTCGATGCTTCAAGATCGGTTCCTAACCCCGACCGGGTTTCCCGAATTCGGAACACTCATCCACGCCATTACTCTCCAGAACATCCTGACAGGGACCGTTCTGACCCCCCCGCACGAATGGCAGGGCACGCTCGTCGGGATCGGGCTCCTGCTGCTTTCATTCCTGGTTCTGGGCCCCCGCCTCGCTCCGAGCCCGTATATCGTTTTTTCCCTTTCGGGCTGTGTGTGCCTTCTCGCGTGTTCCTGGTACGGGATGATCTTCGGACTCCGGATGATCGAGGTTGCCCCGGGAATGTTCGCCCTTGTCGCATCGGCCGCCTTCTCCATCGGAATGCGCTACTATTCGGAAATGAGCGAGAAACTCAGGATCCGGAACGCCTTCCAGCATTACGTCACGGCTTCCGTGGTGAGCGAAATCCTGCGGGATCCCGCCAAGCTCAACCTGCACGGTGAAGAAAGGATCCTGACCGTCTTCTTCTCAGACATCGCGGGGTTCACGAGTCTTTCCGAGAGCATGCCTCCCATCCAGGTCGTGGAACTTCTCAACGAGTATCTGACGGAAATGACCGAGATCATCTTCCGTTATGAGGGACTTCTGGACAAATACGAAGGTGACGCGATAATGGCCGTGTTCGGAGCTCCGATCGGCCAGGCCGACCATGCCGTCCGGGCCTGCCGGTGCGCCCTGGCAAACCAGGCCGCGCTGGCCTCGCTCCGTGAGAAATGGCGCCGGGAAAAGCGGCCCGAACTGCACGCCCGCATCGGGATCAACACCGGGGTCGTGGTGGTTGGAAACATGGGCTCCAAGATGCGTTTCGATTACACCGTCATCGGCGACAACGTGAACCTCGCCGCCCGCCTCGAGACCGCGAACAAGCTTTTCCAGAGCGGGATCCTTGTCGGCCCCACAACTGCCGAGCTGGTCCGTGGATCAATTCTCACCCGGGCCCTCGGCCGGCTTCAGGTTCTGGGACGACAGCAGACGGTGGAGG
>CAYRYU010000207.1:0-4238 GCA_964428355.1 uncultured bacterium | reverse complement strand
CGGGCCAGGGCCACGGATGGCCCGTCCTTGGCCCGACGGGCGCAGTCCTTGAGGGGACCTGGGGATGTTCGAGTCACGGAAAAACGGGTTTGGGGTTCCTGGCACGTTGAAGACCCTTTCGATGATTCACTGTGAGGAGGCGGGGGATTGGAAACCCTGAACCGGTTGGGGTTCAGACGAGCCCAAAGCCGGGGAAGGCGCTGGGGCTGTGGTTGGAGCCGGGGTCGGAGACGGCGTTGGAGCGGGTGCTGGAGCCAGGGCGGGAGGGGGAACAACAGGCTGCGAACCCGAGGCCGAGGGAAGTTGCGGATTGGGCTGAAGCGGGAGTTCCGCGGGAAGAGGTCCCCGTTCGGCCTGGAACCCGCCGAAAGTGGCGATCAGAGCTTGAAGGCTATTCTTCATCTCGGGAGGAACAGCTTTTCCGGACCAGGCTTCCTTCAAGGCCGCGAGCCCAGGTTCACGGTTCCCCTGCTTGATCAGACCGAGGCCGTAATCCCGCTGGAAAACGGCCACGGAAGCCAGGGTAGTCTGCACCTCCACCTTGACCTGAGCGGGGCAATCGACAGATTCCCATGCCTCTTCAAGGAACTTCTTGGCTTCCGCAACTTTGTTCGATTTCAGGAGCACCAACCCGAGATCGCGCTTGTAGACGGGTTGTCCGGGGCTCAACTCCAGGGCTTTCCGAAGAGCGGTTTCCGCGGTTGCGAGCTGGTTCAGGTTGAAGGCGGAAAGTCCCAGGATATCGAGAATCGTGGGATCGGTGTTGGAGATCTGCTGGGAAACCGACGCAGCGACCCCCATGGCTTCGGCCCACTTCTGCTGCGAGGCCAGGACCACGGCAAGGTTGGCCCCAGCCTGCGAAACGAAGGCAGGATAGTTTACCGCATGACGCAGCGCGTCCTCCGCCTCGGCCAGTTTTCCCAACTCCATTGCGATCTTTCCGAGGTAGAAATAGTAGATCGAGCGGGCATCACCGCAGGTCAGCCGATGGCCCTCCTTCGCCTGCTCGTAGGCTTTTTCCCGGTCCCGGAGGATGTGATAGTACACGTGCATCTTGCGGAAAACGACGGAGTGGTAGGTGGACCGGGCGTTGAAGTTGATGTTCTTCCATGCCTTTTCGGCCCAGGCGAGAGCCTCCTCCCCCTTCCCTTCCATTTCCAGGATGGTCGAGACCTTCAGATAGGGGTCACCCGGGAGGGGATCCAGGTTGATGGCCCTCTGGAGCATCTTTTTCGCCTGGTCGACCGAACCCGCGTCCAGCCTTTGCGCCATTACCGTCTCGGCGGTTCGGACGAGAACATCTGCAGACCAGGTCCGCCATTCGAACCCGACGGCCAGAAGGCCCCCAAGGAGAGCCGTCCCCGCGATGATGGGGGCGACCCCAGGAGCCGTCACCAGCGACGGGGTATCCAACATCTTCTTGAAAAACCTCGTCTCGGCGAATGCTGGAACGAGCCCGAGAACTATTACCGCATAAAGAGCCGTTTCGATCCGGTGGAAGGGGAAATCGGGACCTGCCGCGATCATCTGGGCAACCATCGCGGCTCCCATACCGAGCAGCAGAACGTGGTCACCCGTGAATTCCCCATAGGCCAGATCGCGGGTATCGTCCCGGATCGCCTTGTAGATGCTCCCGAAGAACCTCCAGACAAGGAAGATGAAAAGGGCGAACCCGATGAGCCCCAGCTCCGAAACGAGCTGCAGCCAGTCGTTATGGGCCTGGCGGAAGGTGACGGGAGTGAAGGTTTCCTTGTTCTCGTTGTCGAAGGTTTCCGCTTCCTGCAACGGGAAGAAATGCTTGTACGAACCATAACCGCTTCCAACCATCCATTTGAAGGGATTGGGCGCGAAATTCCGGAAGGTGGCGTACCAGACCCATATTCGTTCGTAGACGTTGCTTTTGGTCCGGTCCATGGTGAAGGTCGTCTTTATCTTGTCGAGGATATCGAAGTTCTTGGAGGTGGTAACAGCGATCCCGAACCCCAGGGCAAGCAGTAGCAGGAGACCGATGAAGATCGGGGCGTTCCGTTTCACGAACTTCCAGCTGCGGTCGAACATCAACAGCATTATCACCATGTAGGCGATCCCGAAGGGGATCCCCAGCAGGGCCGCCCGGCACCGTGTCACCATCAATCCCAGGCACATCCAGAAAAACATCATGAAGGAAAAGCCCTTCATGAAGAGGTTGCGATAGTAGAAGAGGAATGCCGCCGGGATGAAGGCGCAGAACATGGCGAATGTTCCCAGGTAGTTCCGGTTTCCAAAAGTGGAGACTATCCCCATCATGCTGTAGTCTTTGCTTGCAAGCTGCGGGAAAAGCGGGATGTAGGTCGCCGTATAGTCGATCTGGCCCGCGAAGATCTCATCGCGCGCGAAAACCCAACCCACCGCGCGGTCGAAACGATAGTAGATATTGTATGATTCCATGATCCCGAGCGTGGACGTGGCAATCCCCGCGAAGACCATCAACCAGAGGATGCCTTCCAGCTGCCACCTGGATCTCACGCAGTTCACTATCAGGGGAAACAGCATCATGATCAGGAAGGTTCCCCGGAGATCCCGGAGGGCGCTCGGAATGTTGTAGTTCCACATGACCGATAGGAGAGAGAAGCCGAAGAACAGGAAAAGAGGAAGATCGAGCGACGTCTTGGCCAGTTTGATCCGGTCTTCCAGGATGAACCGGATACAGAATACCGCTCCGAAGATCGCCAGGGCGATCTTGGCGGTGAACTCCTTCGGAGTCAGGAAGTTTTCCGTGGTGCCCCGGGAGTAAAGAAAAGGGACGACAAGCGTGACGAAGGCAATGCCGAAATACACGGCATAATCCAGGAAGTCCAGGGCTGGGGCTGCTTCACCCCGGCCGGGACGAAAAAAATCGGAGATGAACCGGATCGGTTGGGGAAGATCCGAACCAGTGCCATAACCGGTGGGGTCTCCTCCCGATCCGTCCTCCGACGATAATCTTCGGCGTTTGCTTTTGGCCATTTCTACTCGCTCTTGATGACGACTTCCATGCCCTTGAAGGCACCGTAGGTTCCGTTGGCGGGCCGGCTGGCGATATCATAGAGGTTCACGTTTCCCGAAGCCACCCGGACCGTCGAGGAACCCGGATAGAACGAATCCGGGCTTCCGGCCGGGATCGCGTTCACGTAAAGGAGAACCTCCGTCGCGGAGGATGGAGTGATGGTCGCGATGAGATCCGAAACCCGGACCTCGGGAGAAAAGCACAGATCGATGGCCCCGTTGGGGTCGATCCCCATGTTGATGGGGTTTCCGGGAACGAGATACTTGGAGAACTCGAGCCGGACGATGTCGCTGGCGGTGACACGGGCGTCATTGTTCGAGTCGACCCAGACCGCTTTCTGCAGCACGAGGGGAGGCTTGTAATCGACGATCAGGTCATCCCTCGGATCGATGTGGTCGGGACCAAGCGACTTGACCTGCCCTTTCCCGGCATCGACCTGGTATTGCCGGCCCCACGGATCGGCGTGCAGCTCCTGGAGATACTTCCCGAGCAGGACATCGAGAACCTCTCCCGAGAACTTCTTGTCCTCGAATGTGTCGTGCTTGACCAGTGCGTCCTTGATGATATCCAGCTCGTGTTTTGCTTTCGCAACACGCGTTTCCTTCATGTAGTTCTGGTAGAACGGCATTGCCGCACCAACCAGGGCCGCCAGAATCGCGACGACGATCAACAGTTCGATCAGGGTAAAGCCTTTTTTATCCATAGCGCTGGATCTTATCACACCCCCCCCTCCAAGGCAATCCCCATGGTTTGCTCTCCCGTCAGGGCCCCACGCAAATTGATGCTCCGGTTTTCCCAGCCATGAATGTATTGACCCGAAAGTCCTCCCGCTGTTCCAGAAATCTTTGGGAAACAAGATTTCGATGACCTCCCCAACGTGATAAGAGCCCCCCCCCGTGGTTTTTGCGAACCGAGCCATTCTTGCGTGGTGGCGTTGGAGTTGATATCCTGATTTTCAGGCGACCACAATTGCCGGGAGAGCGGTGCAAGATTGAACATTTACGCCAGACTTACCCTGGAATTCAATTCGAACCGTTTTCGGGCGATTCTGAGTGGAGGCCAAGCCGTCGTTTTGCACCGCCTCGCAATAATGAGCAAAGATGGAGATTGGATTTTGCGGGAAGACCAGGAAACGATCGACCACATCCTTTCCGTGCTTAAGGGATATGGAGCCGTCTACCGGTTCGGAGCCCCATTGGATTTGCGTTGGTTA
>CAYRYU010000206.1:0-4496 GCA_964428355.1 uncultured bacterium | reverse complement strand
GATCGTCACCGCGCGTCTCCCCTTCGCCCCGCAGGAGGTTCCTCCAACCGGCTTGGGAAGAGACATCTTCAGCTCCGAGTTCGACGCCGAGGGAAACCGGAAAAGCCCCTACGGGGTAACGGCGGTTCTCAGAAGACTCGCCATCGGAGCGGAGGATTCGGTTCTGGCCCGTACCCACGAACGGCGTCCGACATTCGTTCTGCGTTTTTCCCGAAACGGCGAAACCCAAACATTTCTCGGAACCGACGGCCGCTTCTGCGTGTTTCGGGCGGCTCTGGATGTGGAGCCTGCAGAGGGCGACTGAACGGGGAAGACCGGATTCACCCGGTTTCTTTTCATAGTGGGAAAGGAAGGGAGCCCCATCGCGGGGAATTTTGACAACCCAACTTGGGTGCAGATAAGATCATATCGCCCGAAGAAAATTTAACTGGAGAAAAATCGTGTTTAAGAGAAATGCCCTGTTGATTGTTGCCTTCCTGATGATTTCCCCGATGGGTGGGGCGGACGACTCTCCTGCCGTCATCGATGCCGTGATACGTGGGGATCTGCAAACGGTCCGGAGGCTGGTGGAAAAAGATCCAAAGGTTCTGGAAGAACGTTCGCCGCAGGGGGTAACCGCTCTTCACATGGCGGCTTCCATGGGAGATGTCCGTATCGCCCAATACCTGCTTGAAAAGGGGGCGAACATAGAGGATCAGGTCAAGGGATTGACCCCGGTCTCCTATGCGGCGATGGGCGGACATGCCTCCATGATCCGTTTTCTGCACCAGAAAGGAGCTTCGATGGCCGTTGTGAACCTGCTCCAGGAGACCCTTCTCCATTATGCCGCGGGTGGGGGCTACCCGGATGCGGTCCGGTATCTTTTGGAGGCAGGGGTTGATAAAAATTTGCAGAATCAGGAAGGTTATACGGCGAAAGCCCTGGCGGAAAAATTCATGCCCGATGCCTACGGCGAGAAGAAGCGGAAGGAATACCAGGAAGTCGTGGACCTCTTGTCCAAGCCCTGAAAAACCCGTTTCTGGGGGATGGCTCGGACAACTTCACACAAACCGGCTTCCAATGAGGAAATTCTCGCGAGATTCCGTAATCCTGTCGGATCGGCAAACCCAAAACGGTGTCGGTGAAGGAACCGCTGAATTCGGGAATACTCACCCGAATTGACGAGCGGAAAGAGATCTCGGAGGAGGTGAGGTCAGGCTTTGGCCTTCTGGATCGCCTCTTCGAGGGAGGGAAGAACCTGGGCGATTTCGGTCAGGCCCACGAGGTTGAAAACCCCGAGTTTCGTGGAATCGACCCCGCACAGGATAAGCGCGCCCTTCCTCTCCTGGACGTTGGCGGCAAGGTCGAGAAGGATCGAGATTCCCTGGCTCGAAATGAACGGGCACTGTTGGAGGTCCAGGACGAATCTCTCCTCGGACTGGTTCCAGCAGAGGTCGACTTTGGCTGCCAGATCTTCTCCTGCGTGGATTCCGAAGTATCCCGTCATGGTGAAGATGACGACGCCGTTCGAATGGGTCATGTACAAAGTATATGCTTCAGCCCTGTCCATTCCGTCCAACCTTGCCTTGTCAGGATCCTGTGTCGACCAATCCCAAACGGGAACTATGCGATCCGGCCGGAGGTCCTCCGGGGATTTCCGATCGGGAAATCATTCTAGCAGACTCGGAGGAATGTTTCCACACGAAAAAAAACCGCCCGCTGGCGCGGGCGGTCTCGAGCGATTTGGGATCTATCAGTGCAGGATTTCTTCGGGGTTGAGGCCGGCTTCGCTGAGCACGCTTTCGGGAGCGGCGGGAATCTCGGAGACGGGCATGATGTCGAACTCGATTCCCGGGGTGGTGCGCATCGTTTCCGGGGCGGCGGGGGATTCGGTTCCGGCGCGGCCGACGATCTGGTGGATGAAGTTGGCCGCGATCTTGGGGTTCTCACCATACTCCGCCGGAGTGGCCGCGATCGGGATCCAGATGAAGTCGGGATGGTCGAACTGACTGGCGAGAGCCCAGGTTCCGAACACGATCTCACCCTTCCCGTTGGTATAGAGGTTGTATCGGTAGGTTTTGGTGAAGGTCTTGGTGCCGAGGTAATCGGCCTGGACGCCGTCATCGGCGAAATAGACCGTGGTCGTCACGTTGATCTGGTGGGGAACCAGCCAGCTCTTCTTCCATTCGGTCTCGTATCCGTAGATCGGATAATTCCAGACCGGGGAATTGAAGGTGATATCGGCCACCATCGCGCGGTTCTTTTCCTTGATGTTGTCGAGGAGGAGACGGTGGAAGATGTCCGGGCGGATGTCGAGGGAGATGGGGAAGTTGTCGTTCTTGCGCTTTCCGTAGAACTGGCAGCTGCAGCTCATGTAAAGCTCGGTCAAGAGGGCTTTCTGGTCTCCGACGGAGAAGGTGATTCCGTCGACCTTGCGGGGTTTGGTCGGTTCGGGTTCGAGGATTGCCGCTGCGGCCCAACCGTTGCAGTGGCCCGCCCAACTGGGCTGATTGGGGCCGTAATGGTTGTTGCGGGGGTTGGCTTCCCAGTCCTTGGCGCCGGGGTTGCTGCCGGTCTTGGCCTGGACGAAGGAGTCGTACTTCTCGAGGACCTTCACCATTCCGAGCTGCTGGCGGGAGAACCAGTATCCGGACCAGGGGACGGGCTTGACCATTGCTTTGTCATCGCCGCTTTTGGGGAGTTCCCAGGCTTGGAGTGCGATCGTCGGAAGAACGAGGGCGGCCACGAGAAAAACCGCCACCAAAGTTTCGAGCTTGATTCTGGATTTGGTATTCATGACGGTCCTCCTTACTTGTCCAGCAGCTTGAACGTGACGTTCTCGCTGGTCATCGAATCGGCCCAGGGCCGACCGGCTTTCCACTCCTGGACGATCTCGCCCTTGGAAGGATCCTCGATAACTACCTGGAAACCCTGGCCATCGGCCGAGGGGGACCATTTCTGGGAAACCTTCTCGACGAAGGTGAATTCACCGGCGGTCGTGGCGTTTTCCCCGCCAACGGCGGCTGCGTTTTCATCGGAATCGGTCCGGGCACCGTCGAGAGGAAACATCGGGAGATCATAGGGAATCAGGGAGTCATTGCTGAGAACCGGGGAAAGGTGTTCGCCGTTTCCAACGGACTCACGGGCTTTCGCGACACCCTGGATGGGGAACACATCGATCGTCTTGACCATTCTCAGGTCGTTCTTGGCCAGATACAACACTGCCTGGACCTTGAGGTTGGGCCGTTCGGACGGGGTGACGTAGACCACGAAGCAGTCCTGGCCTTCGATCTGCTTTTCGGCCTTGACTTCGAACTGCCAGACGATGGGTTTCAGCCATGCCCCGTCTTCACGGGTCTGATCGCGGTAGTTGGCCTGGATCCGCCAGCTGTCGCCCACCTGCCAGGCGGGAATGAACCCCTGGTCGGATGCGGAAAGGGTCGTACAACAACCCAGGGCCAATAATATGAGGAGAACCTTGGAAAAAACCTTCGATATCATTTTTGGATACCTCCCTGCCAATCTTTTGCACGGGTATGTGCAAAAACAATGCCACTCTCACGTGGTTCCGAAACCCTGAGCAGGAAAGGCTTTCCGCAACATGCACCAAAAACCCGGGGACGCCCGACAAGAAAACCTGCCGAGTGGTGCTGAAAAACCGGCAAATGGGGGACACCCGCCCGGTTTTCCGGAGAAGCCCCTAGGAAACCTGTCGAGTGTCCCGAATTTGCCGTCCCGAATATGCCCGAATTGGCTTTTGCACTCGGGGGGAACTGGGGTATCATGGGGGGAGAGAACATGAACGGACCGATCAACCGGCTCAACGATTACCTCTTCAAGCGCATCTTCGGGGTTCCCGAGAACAAGGACCTCCTGATCGACTTTCTCAATTCGGTCATCCTGACGGACCTCGCAGGGCCGCTGACGGACATCGAGATGGACGACCGGGAGATTGACCCCGAGTTTTTGGGCGACAAGGCCTCCCGGCTCGACATCCTCGGAACCGCGCGAAACGGCACCAGGATCAACATCGAGGTTCAGATCGTCAACCTCGGCGGCCCCGAGCGGCGAACCTTGTTCTACTGGTCGCGCCTGTACGGCCGGCAACTGGTTTCGGGGATGGAATACAAATCCCTACTCCCCGTCATTTCGGTCAACGTTGTCAATTTCGAGTTTCTGCCGCACCCCGACAGGTTTCACCAGACCTTCCTCCTTTCTGAGACCGCAACCCACGAACCGTTGACCCGGGATTGCGAGATCCACTTCATCGAGATTCCGAAGTTCAAGCGTCGAAAGAGAACCGCCCGGACGAGGCTGGATGACTGGCTGACCTACCTGGCGAACGTCCAGGGCAAGGAAATGGAGAAGATCGCCATGCGACGACCGACCATCAGGAAAGCCCTCACCATCGAAGAGATCTTCGCGCAGAGCGAGAGGGAAATCCGGCAATACGAACTTCGGGAGAAAGGTCTTCACGACCTGGCCTCGATCCGTGGATTAGGCCGCGAGGAGGGCCG
>CAYRYU010000205.1:3607-4698 GCA_964428355.1 uncultured bacterium | reverse complement strand
TCCCCCACGAGGGGGTCGGTGGGATCCTTGACGAACCGCTCCTCGAGCTTGTTGAGAATCGGGTGGTTGCCGTTCAGTTCGAGGATGCGTTTCGTCTTGGGGAGATCCTTGCCGGTCGCGCGCAGCAGCTCCTCGAGCTGGGGGCTCATGTCTGAAGCCTCGCCCACGAGGCAGGCGGGGGAGGAGGTGAGGCGGCTGGAGATCCGGACCTCCTTGACATGCTCGTCAAGTTTCGATTTGATCAGGTCGAGAAGGGACTTGAAAGCGCTTTCCTTTTCCTTCCGCTTCTCCTCGTCCTTTTTGCGCTCCTCAGCGGATCCGAGCTCGACATTCCCCTTGCCCGCGTTCTGGAGCTTCTTGCCCTTGCACTCGTGGACGAACTGGACCCAGATCTCGTCAACGGGATCGGTGAGCAGAAGGACTTCGTACCCCTTCTCCCGGAATGCCTCGAGGTGGGGTGAGCGGTCGAGCATCTGGCGCGATTCGCCGGTCATGTAGTAGATCGTGTCCTGGCCGTCCTTCATCCGGGAGATGTACTCCTCGACAGTGAACTCACCTTCCGCGGCGTGGGTCGACTGGAACAATGCCACGTCGAAGATGCGGTCGCGGTCGTTGGGCTCCTTGAACAGGCCTTCCTTCGTGACGCGTCCGAACTCGTGCCAGAACTCGAGGTACTTCTTGCGGTCTTCCTGCAGCATGCCCTTGAGGTTGTCCAGGACCTTCTTGGTGACCGCCTTCCGGATGTTCTGGATCTGCCGGTTCTGCTGCAGGATCTCGCGTGAGATGTTGAGGGAGAGATCCTCGGAATCGACCACGCCGCGGACGTATCTGAGGTATTCCGGGATCAGGTCCTTGCAGTCGTTCATGATGAAAACCCGCTTGATGTACAAGTGTATTCCGCGCTGGGCTTCGGGCATGAACAGGTCGTGGCCGGCCTTTTCGGGGATGTACAGAAGAGCCCGGAACTCGTTGGTCGCGCCTTCGGCGTGGTAGGTGATCCATTTCAGCGGGTCGTTCCAGTCGTGGCTGAGGTGCTTGTAGAACTCCTTGTACTCGTCCGGGGTCACTTCCTTTTCGGGCCGGATCCAGAT
>CAYRYU010000205.1:0-3507 GCA_964428355.1 uncultured bacterium | reverse complement strand
CCGGCCACCATGAAGCACGAGTAGAAACCCACCCCGAACTGGCCGATCAGGTCGATGGGGGAGCCTTTCCCCTGTGCTTCCTTGAGGATCTTCGCGTAATCCCGGGTTCCGGACTTCGCGATGGTGCCGATGAACTGGATGACCTCATCCTTCGACATCCCGATCCCGTTGTCCGAGACCGAGAGCTTTTTCCCCTCTGAATCGGGTTCGATGCGGATATGCAGATCGCCGGTATGGGCGCGCAGGCTCTCGTGGGTGAGGGCTTCGAACCTGAGCTTGTCGAGCGCATCGGAGGCATTCGAGATCAGCTCCCGCAGGAAGATCTCCCTGTGGGAATAGACTGAATGGATCATGATGTCGAGCAGTTGTTTGGTTTCGGCCTTGAATTCGAAAGTCGTCGGATCCTGGGTCATGGTTCAACTCCAGTGGCGTGATTTCTACTCCGGCTCGGGAAACGCCGGAAGACGAGAAAATCTACCTCAAATCCCTTCCGGCTTCAATCCCCCCCCGGAAACATGCCGCGGAATTTCCAGCGGAATCTGCGGCAAGGTCCTTGAAATTCTTCCCTCCAGGCCTTAAGATCGAAGGGTACCATCTGAAATCAAACCAGGAGGATTCGACCATGGGATTCTTTAGCAACCAGCTGCGGTCGGTAATCGAGTGGAAGGACCCGAACCCCGAAGTCATGATCTGGCGTTGGGATGGGGCAAACGATGAACTGAAGAACGCTTCGAAGCTTCTCGTGAATCCCGGCCAGGTTGCCATTTTTCTCTACGAGGGCCAGGTCAAGGCCGTCCACGACTACCCCGGGCTGTTCGAGCTCGCCACGGCGAACCTCCCCTTCTGGACGACCATCTCCAAGATCATGCAGGGGTTTACGTCCGAGCACAAGGCCAACATCTTCTTCGTGAAGATGACCGAGATCATGAGCCAGAAATGGGGAACCAAGGCTCCGATCAAGTATGAAGACCCGAAATACAAGTTCCCGATCGGCCTGAGGGCTTTCGGGAACTTCAGCTTCCGGATCCTCGATCCGCGCAAGTTCTTCACTGAATACACCAGCAACGTGGCGATGTACACCGTTTCCGACATCCGGTCGAAGCTCGTGGACAGGATCCTTACCCCTCTCACCGACCTGCTTGCCGAGAGCAACCTGAGCTACATCGAGATCGACAAGCAGCGGGTCGAGCTTTCCCAGAGCCTTCACAAGAGCCTTGGCGATATCTTCACCGCTTTCGGGTTCGAGCTGACCGATTTCCGGATCGAAAGCACCGACTTCGACGAGGACACCAAGAAGCGGATCGACAAGATCGCAGACAAGATCGCCGATGCCCAGGCCATAAAGGCCCTCGGTGACGTCGACGGATCGAGCATGCGGAACTACGCCGCCGTCGAGCAGCTCAAGGCGCTCAATACCGCCGCCTCGAACCCTGGCGGAACGGCCGGCCTCGGGGTGAACATCGGAGCGGGCATGGCCATGGGCCAGGGAATGGTAGGAGCCTTCCAGCAGAACCAGCCCCCCGCCCCACCAGCCGCAGCGACGTTCGCCTGCCCGTCCTGCAATGCCCAGATGGAAGAGAGGGCAAAGTTCTGCCCCTCATGCGGGAAGCCCAATGCCCGGATCGCCGGAGCGGTCTGCGTGGCCTGCCAGAAGCCCATGCCCGCGGGCAACAAGTTCTGTCCCGAGTGCGGCGCCCCGCAGAGCAAGTCCTGCCCGAACTGCAAAGCCGCCATCCCCGGCGGAACGAAGTTCTGCCCCGAGTGCGGCACCAAGGTCTGACCCCGCGGCTGCCGCCGCGGCTGCGGCCGCTGCTTCGGCCTCAGTAGCGACCGCGGCAGGTTCGTCCGGCACAGTCCGAAGCCCTACAAGAAACCCGCTCCTCGAGCGGGTTTTTTCATTCCAGTCGTTCGCCCTCGTTCGGAGAGACCGACCTATTTGAGAGTTCCCCAAAAATAGAACCGAAGGTATAATGTCGGCGGAAAATCGAATTTTCTTCGGAACCGCCTGCAGTATTTTTTATTAACATACTATGTTAATATTTTATTGACTTATCTCCATATGAAGATTATCTTTAGGACAAGGAAACTTCAAAGACTGGCGAACTCGATTGCCGAGGCCCGGAAAATACTCGGAACCCAGATGGCGCACCTCTTTCTCCAACGTTTGTTCGAGCTTCAGGCCGCTGATACCCTGAACGACATCTCGAGGCTGAAACCTGCCCGTTGTCACGAACTGACCGGCAATCTGAAGGGGCATCTCTCGGTCGACCTGAAGCATCCATTAAGGCTTCTTTTCGTCCCTGCCAATGATCCGATTCCGAAAAAGCCTGACGGAGGTCTCGACTGGTCGTTGGTGACCGAAGTCGAGGTCATGGACATCCTTGACACGCACTGACCGAGGTGCATAAAAAGATGAAGAAAAACGGGAAAACCAAACAACTGTTAGAGTTCAGGCCTGACCATGCGATCCCACCCGGAGCGACTCTCCAGGAAACGATGGAATCCCTGGGCTTCACGCAAAAAGACCTTGCCGACCGGACTGAGCTCACTGTCCAATCCTTGAATCGGATCTTCAAGGGGGAACAGCCAATCTCCTTTGAAACAGCCTGCCGCCTCGAGCTGGTGACCGGGGTACCCGCACGATTCTGGAACAACCTCGAGGCGAACTACCGAGAACAGATTGCCCGCGTCGAAGAGCGGGGTCGCCTCGAAAACGATCTTCATTGGTTGAAATCCATTCCCACGAGAGAACTGGTGAAGCGGGGTGCCGTCGAGGCAGCGAATGACCCCATCGACCTTCTGAGAAACATCCTCCGATTCTTCGGGGTTAGCAGCGTCCCGGCATGGAAGACCATCTGGGCAACGCCCGCCGTGGCCGCAAGGCGCTCCACCTGCTTCGAAACCCAGCTCCCTTCAGCCGCCACCTGGGTGCGTCTCGGGGAGGTGGCCGCAGCCGAAGTTCCCTGCAAGCCTTTCAGCAAGAAGGCTTTTCAGGGCATCCTTTCCGAAATAAGGGGCTTGACCAGGGAAGACCCCGATGTCTCCCTTCCCCGCCTTCAGGAGATGTCGGCAAACTGCGGAGTGGCGGTGGTTTTCGTGCCCGAGTTTCCCAGGGTTCCATGGAATGGGGCGACGAAGTGGCTGACCCCAAAGAAGGCGATGATCCTGCTGAACCTTCGGGGAAAAGCTGAAGACCGCCTGTGGTTCTCCTTCTTTCACGAGTCCAGCCACGTTCTCCAGGACGGAAAGAAAGAGCTGTTCATCAACACCGGAAAATCGAACGACGAGCGGGAGCTCGCGGCCGACAGATTCGCGGCCAATCTCCTCATTCCCGAGGAGTTCAACGCCCGAATCGAGGAAGCCGGATCGGAAGGCGAAATTCGTTCCCTCGCTGACGAAATCGGCGTCTCTCCCGGAATCGTTGCAGGGCGTTTCCAGTTCCTGACCAAAAGATGGAACATGTTCAAGGATCTCATCTGCCCCCTGGCCTGGCATCCAGCCTGATTC
>CAYRYU010000204.1:0-4724 GCA_964428355.1 uncultured bacterium | reverse complement strand
GGTGAAGATAGAAGTTCTCTTTCGGAAACGCTCCTCAAATGTTCAACCGCACCCTTCGCTGCCAGCCAGAGGTCACCCCAGGTGCTCCAATAGTCCAATGCCTCTCCCTCGGGAACCGTGGTGAGGTATTCCGGGTTACTGAATCTGGGGATATCCCAGACCAGCCGCCCGTGGTATAATGGGCATCAGAACCGATTTCCATTTCTGAAAGAACCGGTGGCGGAGGAAGAAACATGACCCCTGCCAAACATCAACCCATCAAGGCCATCAAGGAACTTCCGGAAAAAGCGTCATATGGATGACATTTTCTAACGGCTTCATTTATTTGAACCAAAGGGGGGCGTCCCTTGCCTGATACTCTTTCTTTGAAAATCAAGAAACCTCTATCCACCGCTTTAGCCGAACGTGCACGAATTCACGGAACCTCTATCGAGGAGGAAGTTCTTGCCGTTCTTCAGGAGCAACTTCTCCCAAGTATTGAGGGTAAGCCCCGAACTGGAAAAGAGTTGGTGCGGGCACTTCGGGAGTCCAGGGTCGCTGGAATGTGGAAGGATCGAAAGGACATCGGAGACAGTCAGACCTTTGCCCGTTCCCTCCGGATTCGAGCTCAGAAGAGGGCATCGGTTTGAAGAAGTTTCTCCTCGATACCGATGTTCTTGTCGATTGCCTCAGGGAGTATCGTCCCGCGCTGGACTGGCTTGAATCCCTCGATGAAGCCCCTCTGGTGTCGGGATTCGTCGTTTTCGAGCTTTTCAATGGTTGCCGGAACAAATCGGAGCAGGACCTTCTTCGCAAGAAACTCGGGTTGTTCAATGTTCAGTGGCCCGCCGTTGATGATTTGAACAGGGCTTTGGAGGACGTTGCCAGATTTCACCTTTCCCACAAGCTTGAGCCGTTCGATGCCATCATCGGGGAAACGGCAGTGGGATTGGATATTCCCCTCTGCACCTTCAACGAGAAGCATTATTCCGCCATTCCATCTCTCCTTATCCGAAAGCCCTATCGGAAAGGTCCTGAGGACAAGAAAAACGGTCTCCCAAAGAAAAAGCACTGAGAAGCTCTCTCAGTATCCGAGTCGGTTAATTCTGCTAGAATATCAGCGAAGATTCCGAATGGATTCGTCATGGGAAGAGCCCTAACTGCACTCACGGTCGTTTTTCTCGTCACCTGCGCGGCAAGCTGGGCTTTGCAGGCCCAGCGTCCATTTATCACCGGAATCATCGGCAGTCCGGGAAGCTACACCGCCTCGCTGGTTTTCCGACAGACCCCATTTCAGGTTTCATCGGGGTCGGCCCTCTTCGACGAATTCGATGTGATCGACGTCCAGTCCAACTTCATTATCGTGCGGTCGCGAAAGGATGGATTGAAACGGAGATACTACATCGAGAACGATCGGGAGCCAGGTCGAGACACGAAACCGGGAAAAAAAGGCCCCAGGAACTTCGACCTTTCGGGGGAGATGGTGATCCAGGGAGTCGCGGGCGGAGGGAGTGATCTCGAAGTGATCATCGGAACCAGCTACAAAACTGTCGTTGTGCGGGTTGGGGACAGATTGAACGGGAAACTCGAGGTCGGCGAAATCTCCCTCCGAAATGTGGTTCTGAAAAGGTTGTCCGACAATGAGACCCGCTCCTTTTCGATCGGAGACACCATAAAGGGGTTTCCATGATGCGACGCTTCAGACCTGTTTTCGTGCTTCAGTCTTTCCCGATCATCCGGTAAGGAAGGTGTTGCAAATGTTCCTGGACGTTGTTTTCCCGATCATTCTCATGTCATTCGCGTTCCTGCTGGTTCTGGTTCGCCTTTTCCCCAGTGTCCTGGACCTCTTGCTGCCCCCCCCACCAAAGGAGCAGGATCCGCCAGACAAAAAGGAAGGTCAGTAACCCACCTGTTTTTTTCTTCCTCAGTTTTTTTCCCCCCAATTCTGGAATCGATTCCGTTATATTGGAAGTGAAAAGGTCGCCCGGAGTATAGTTCATGAGGAAACGAAACAGGCTGGGGTTCACCCTTGCGGAGGTTCTCGTGATGGTCATCATCGCGGGAAGCTGCATGGTTCCCATCATCGGGGTGATGTTCGACGGGATCGAACGGACGGAAAAGGCGGGACACCGCGAGCGGATGCGGGCAATCTGCCAGAATGCGATCACGGCCTCGATCGCCAGCGGAACCTACCTCCACCAGCCGGTGGACGAAATCGCATCCGATGTCCTCTGGCCCGAGGCAGATGGGTCCATGGCATCATACCCCCTCGAGGTGAAGGTGGTCGACCGTTTCCAGATAGGAACCCTTTCCAACTCGATCAACGGGGATTTCGCAGCTCCCTGCAACGTGAACGGAACACAACCATCGTATCTCAAGGCTGTTCTGGTCACGGTCTCCCATTATGATCCGGGTTCCGATGCAACCGACACGGTCAAGCAGTTTTCCCTCGTCGCGGTCCCACGATCCCAGACGATCGATCGCATCTACTGCGCCGACCCCAACGCGGTAGCCATCAATGTTCTGGACCCCGAAACCCGGAACCTGATCGACGTTATCAAGTTTCCCCTCGACAACCCTGCTCTCAACAATGCAGCGAACCATGACCTTCGTCCGGGGAACATCGACGTCCATCCCTCCGGAAAGTGGGTTGGAATCCAGATGCAATACGATGTGAAGATGCTCAATGTCGATGAGTTTTCCGCGGATTACGGGAAGCTCACCGTCGTATTCACCAGCGCAAACCCTTTTCTGGAAAAGCCGGAGAACACCGAGAATACGCGGAAGGACCGGGGTTTGGCATTCCGGCCCGACGGACGATACTGCTACGTTACGAACCACACCGAAAAGAAGTTGTATGTGCTTGAAGTTCCTTCAGTGTTGCCTGGTTCGAGCTGGACGGCGGTGAAGACCTTCACGCTGGTCTCGGACAAGTACATCGACATACATGTGGGGAACGATGGGTTCCTTTACCTCACGGAAGAAGACAACGCCAACCAGAAAGTTCTCCGGATGAACATGTATACCCATGATACTCCCGCGGTCTTCGATTTCACTCCTTCCCAGGACCCGCGGGCCGCCTGCACGACAAGGGATGGTCGGGATGTCCTGATCCTTTGGAAGGCTGAACGGCTCGGGCAGGCTTCCTCGACGAACCCCGCGAGCCAGATTCTCACCGACATGAGCGATGACCTTCCCACGGGTGGGGACGACCTGCGGGACCTTCAGGTCGCGGCTGACGGGAAGAGCGTGGTGATGTCCTCCAAGAAGAATGCAACCAAGAACCAGATCTACAGCGCTTTCCTTCCCCTCAACAAGGCCGCGATCGAAGGTGGGTTCGTTGCCCCGAACTCCTTTGCCGAGCCCGAGGCGACCGATATCTTCAACCAGGTGATCTGCAGCCCCTTCATGAAAGACATCCTGGTGGACCGCCAGGGGGCGGGGGAGATGTACTTCCTCGATACCGCGAGCATTTCGGCCGACATATACAAGACCAGCGTTCCGGCACCCCGCACCATTTCCTTCGCGGAAACCGACACATCCTGCGTCGGGACCCGGCTTCCCGAATTCGTCCTGGTCGGCTGTTCCAACGGTTCCAAACACACGCTGGAATGGGTGGACATCTACTCCCAGAGCCGATACATCGAGAGAGCGAAAAATCTTTCCGACTCCCCATCCGGGATAGCCATCAACAAGCACGGGGACAAGGCCATCGTGATTCCCGAGCTCGCGAACAAGAATCCCCAGGCGTTCGACGTCTTCGCGGGAAAAGCCATTGAGCAACCGACCTTCAGTCCAGCCGCGGACCGGACGATGAAGAAGGTCTGCTTCGATTTTTCCGGAGGATACTATTTTGGGATGTTGAGTTCCTCCAATTCCACGGACAACGATGTCTGGATCGTGAACCTCGACGAAACCCACTCGAGCTTGGCACACCCAACCGATATGGCGATCCTGGATATGATCCCCCTTAACGACGGCGGGGCATTCGTTCTCCACCGCAAGACCGACAACTCCTTTACGAGGCTCACCTGGATCGGGGCGGACCGGACCGTATGGGGAACCTGGGACAGCCGGCATGACAATTTCCCCATCAACGGCGTTACGAAGATGGCCGTCAGCGCCGACGACAGCCTTCTGGCAATGTACAACCCGACCGGGGATGCCACCGACAAGGATTTCCTTTACATTTACGACCTGAGATCCCAGAATTTCGGAAAACTAACCCACCAGAAGGGACTGATCAGCCTCCAGAACCCCTATGATTCCGCCACCAAGGAATTCAACCAGCAGACGGGTTACCACTTCGACGGCAATGCTGTCTCCATCAAGCTCAAGGATGCCTTCACCAGGAACTCCACCTTCCAGGACATGGACGATTACCCCGGAAACTTCAAACTCGATGGGGCCACCGACAATCTCCAGTATGCCCCGATGATGACCCGGTTCTTCGGATACCTCTATCCGTCGAAGGCAGTCCGGAAGATCGCAGCGGGCCTGGCGGACGGAAGCCGCTTCTACGTCGACGGAATCTACTCGCCCCCCGGAACCTGGGGCGCGGGGTCGTGGAGAAACCAGGAATGGGACATCAACGACATCGATCCGATCCGTGGAGTCACCTTCCAGCTCGATCACCTGGCGGAGGACACGAATTCGGGGTCATCGATCTTCACAACGGACAACTCCGGAACCGCCCTCCCCGGGACGGAAGCCGGGGTAACGGGAACCGGATACACATCCGCTTC
>CAYRYU010000203.1:3061-4734 GCA_964428355.1 uncultured bacterium | reverse complement strand
GGATTCCTCTGGGCCAGGCAGGCGGTTTTCCCGGGGGTTTTCCTGCTCGGGAGAATGCGGCCCCATTCCAACGTAGGCGCGGAGCGGGAAAGAACCCAGGTGATGGGTTTTCTGTGCTTCGGGGGGGCCTTCCTCAGCGTGTTCTTCATGGGATTCGCAGGGCAAAGATCATGGCCCGCGTTCCAATCGGTTCGTTCGAAGCTCCTGATGGCGTTCCTTTTCGTCACGGGGCTTCCCCTCCTGATGATGGGGGTCACGAGCGGGAGGTTCCTCGCCGAGAGGAGGGAGGTTCTCCGTCATCAGTTGCAGCGTTCCGCGGAGAATGCGCTGAATTCCTTCGACCGGTCCTTCCCCCAGAGTCTTCAGAAACTCGAAGACGGGATCAGGAAGCTCGTTCCCTCCACCCTTGCGGGAAGTGTGGGCGAGGGAAAGGGGCTCTTCGAGAAGGTCCTTTCGGGAAAACCGGGTCTCGATTGGAACGCATTCAAGCTGTTCCACGGCGGCGGGCAGGGATTCTTCATCGACGAAGCCGCCCGGGTCGAGACGGCCCGGTTCCGGAACGGGTTGAAAGTCATCGACCGGATCTCGCGAACCGTTCTGAGACATCTCAACTCACAGGTCTCGGTCCAGGCTCCCAGGCAGGTGGCCTTTTCGGGCAGCCCGGAGTTCAGCGAGGAGGGAGTCCACGAGATCTTCGTCAGCACGATACTCGGAAGCCTGGACCGGCTCGGGTCTTTCGATCTGGGAGCGAACCGCTTCCTGATCCTGTTCCGACCGATCTTCAACCGTGAGGGGCTTGCCACCTTCCTCTCGTTCTTCATCTGGTCCCGAAATACGCTGGAGAGAGCGTTCATACTCCACAACCGGTCCCGACTCGAGCGGCAGATCGGGGATACCCGGCTCCTCGCTTTCGACCTGGAAAGCCCTGAAGAGTCTGTTCCCCCGGGAGACCCCCTGCTTTCGACCCTCAGAGACTGGAGTTCACAGGTGATCGACCCGGGCCGGGGCTACTTCTCGAGCCTCCGGATCGGGGCAAAGCGGGTCCACGTAACCGCAATCCACGGGAAGGAGCTTTCGAGATACGTCCTCGTCGCGGTGACTTCCGACAGGTTCCTCGCCTTCGAGATCCGGAGGCTCGGCTTCTTCCTTGCATCGATGGGGGTTTCGATGCTTGCGATCTGTCTGACGGTCGGGGGCCTTCTTGTCTGGCGGTTGTTGAGGCCGCTGGGCCCGTTGTCCGATGGCATTGAGTCGCTTCGGAACCGGAAGTTCTTCGTTCCAATACCGGTTTCGGGGAACGACGAGATCGGAAGGCTTTCCCTTTCGTTCAACCAGATCGGGGAAGGCCTCGAGGACCTGGAAACCGCAGGTTTCATCCAGAAGCACTTCCTGCCCGAGGGGCCGGGGAAAGCCGGGGACTGGGTGATTTCCGGATACTGTAGGTTCGCAAGCGGCTTCGGCAGGACCTTCTACGATCATTTCCGGCTTCCGGACGGGAGGTGGCTGCTTTTCGCGGCCGAAGCGGAGGATACGGGGTTTACCGGGGCGATGGTTCTCGGGATGGCCAAGGCGGTACTGGGGCATCCTGAGGTCAGGAGTGATCCCGGGACATTCTTCCACGCGCTGGATGCGTTGCTTTCCCAACCCCGGCGGGTGAAACGCCGCATCCGTGG
>CAYRYU010000203.1:0-2961 GCA_964428355.1 uncultured bacterium | reverse complement strand
GCAAAATGGATGGAGTTCTGCAGCGTCTTTCTCGCTGTTCCCCTCATTCTTCTCTGGATGGCTTTCAACCAGCTGGGTGAGTACAGGCGGGACAACCTCCTGCGCTCGGGATTCCGGCGGATCGACGATTGCCTGAGCCTCGTAAAGGCATTTTCGAAGACCCCGGAGGTCCTGGGGGGCCTTTTTCGTTCGGTTGCGGAAAGGGCTTCCAGTGCGAAGGATCCCCTGGCCAGGTTCGCCCGGGACAGGAACATGATCCGGAAGCGCTTTCCAGGCCTCTTCGATTTCGTGTTTCTGGACGGTGAGGGGAAACTCGTTCCGGGGTTGTCCGATGTAAAACCGCTCCCCGAGCTTGTCCGTGGCTTTTCCGACGATGTCGGGGCTTATGCGCTTGGCTTCCCCAGCCTGATCTCGCGAAACTTCCCTGTTTACCGGTCCTGGATCGGGCCTCTCCTGGGAACAGGCTGGGATTCCTCGCTCCTCGACGTCGTCATGCCCGTCGGGTACCGGAAATCCCGGGGAATGGCTTTCATCAGCTCTCCTCACCGATGGGGGATGTTCGTGGTCCTGATTTCCCCGCCCCCGGATTGGGAGATCCTGGGGTCCAGACTCTTTCTTTCCCTTATCAGGCGCGTCTTTCCCGATTTGAGGATGGCCCTTGTAAGGGACGTGCGGGGGGTTCCCTCCGCCCCCGCAGCTCTTGGCCCCGCCGGCATATCCCTTGACCGGGCGCTCGCGGAAATGCGTGACGCGCTCGAGGGGCGGACCCGCGAAGGAAGACATCTCTGGGGACGCACCCCGATCACGCGCGATCATTCCGCCGTCGTCGCCCTGGCGGACCGTGCCGGGGCCGAGCATCTGCTTTACTCGAGGCGGATCATCGCCCTGGTCTGCTCGATCTTTCTTTTCGGGGCGGTCCTGTCCCGTTGGGTATTCTTCAACCCCGCGGCGGATCCGGTTTCTTTCCGTGCCAAGCTGGTCGCTCTTTTCCTGTTCGCGGTGGGAGTCCCCCTCGGGCTTCTGGGGATCTCGGCGCATTCCTACCTCCAGGAAAGGAGGGTGGTCCTTTCGGAAAGCCTGTTCTCCGATCTCGAGAAAAGTCTGCGGGAGTTCGACGGTCGCTTCACCCAGACATTGGGAGAATTCGAAGCGTCCCTGAAACGGGTTCTCGATCGCCCACCCGCCTCCGGCTCACCCCTGCTGTATTCGGCATGCGGCAAAATGGCTTCGATCGAAAGCAGGACCGCTCCCCTGATCTGCGAACTCTTCGCGGAAGGCGGGGCGCGGGTCTTCCAGAGCCGGACCCAGTGGGGCACGTTCATCCGGCGGTTCCTTCCCGTGATCCAGTTCAGGACGGAATGGTTGATGGCGTGGATAAACGGCGAGCCCCCTCCAAAGGAAACGGCGAAGGACCAGGTGGTGGGGAACACGGTCGAGTTCCTTGGGTTCGAGCCTGAAAAGATCGTCCTTTCGACCATCGAGACTCTCGGGACCGTCCAGCCCATGCTTTTTTCGAGTCAGGAGTTCTTCTCGCTCCTGGCTCCCGTCCGTGATTCCATGCACCGTTGCCGGTTCCTGGCCTTTCTCGTCTGGCCCGCCGAGTTCATCCAGGAGTGGGTCTTTCGCAGGCAATTGGTGCGGACCCGCAGGGTGGATTCCCCCATAAGGCTGGGGAGGCTTCGGATATCGCGGACTCCGGTTGCACAAGATGGGGGGCTTCTCGCACCCGAAAAGAACCACGTGGCTTTCCCGCGCCCGCGTTTCGACTCAAGGGATATGGTCCGCGCGCGCTCGTTTCCATGGAGATTCCGTTGCCGGAAGGGCGAACGGGTCGTTTTCGCGACCGCCTTGAGAGGCGGGCATTTCACGGGCTTCGACCTTCTTGCCTGGGCGGATGATTCGGGCATCGAAGCGGAGCTGGCGGATTTCCGGATGCGGGCGATCGCGTTCGGGCTCGGTTTCCTGGTTTCCTGTCTTTTGGCGGGAAATTTCCTTGCCGGGAACATCCTGGATGCGGTTAAGTCTCTTTCGGACGGCTTCTTCGCGCTGCGAAACCGCCGTTTTTCCGAGAGGGTCCAGGTTCTCGGGAATGACGAGTTCGCGGAGCTCGCCACCAGCTTCAACAAGATGCTTTCCGGGATGGAGGATCTCGAAATCGCCAGGATCCTGCAAGAAGACCTCTTCCCGGCGGAACCTCTGCAAACGAACGGGTGGGAGGTTTTCGGAACCACCGTTTCGGCCAGCAGGGTGGGGGGGGACTATTTCGACTATTTCCCGGCCCGGGAGAATTCCATCGCGCTCTTCATGGGCGATGTTTCGGGCCATGGGGCTTCGGCAGCGATGGTAGTGGCCCTCGCCAAGGCGTTGATCTGTCAACCCCAGCGGGAGCGTTCACCGGTCCAGGTGCTCGAGATGATGCAGGAAGTCATGGGAGGGATTCTCGACCAGCTGAAGCTGATGACCTTTTTCGTGGGGAAGTTCGACTGTATCTCGGGGAAACTCGTCTACTCGAATGCGGGGCAACCCTTTCCCTTCCTGGTCCGGAATGGAAAGGCCGCCCAGAAGGGGATTCCAGGCTTCCCCCTTGGGACCCGCTCACGGATCCCCTACAAGGTGGGTGAAATCGTTCTGGAGGAAGGGGATGTCCTGGTTCTTTTTTCGGACGGGATTCCCGAAGCCCGGACAGCGGACAGGAAACTCCTCGGTTATCCGGCTTTTGGGGAGGTTCTTCCCCGGCTGATCGGGGAGACCCCTACGGAAACGGAAAGGAACATACGCCAGTGGCATGCCAGGGTTGCGCCGGCCGACCCGCCTGAAGACGATGTTTCCCTGCTGATTCTCCAGAAGGTCCGCCGGTGACGCGATCCAGGCTTCCTGTGGTTAGTGAGGGGTTTTCCCGTTTTTGGGGAATGTGGTATATTCCACCGCGAGGCGCTGATTCCATGATGCGCTGAGCCTTCC
>CAYRYU010000202.1:0-4804 GCA_964428355.1 uncultured bacterium | reverse complement strand
CTCACCCGGGCCCTCGGCCGGCTTCAGGTTCTGGGACGACAGCAGACGGTGGAGGTCAACGAAGTCATAGCCGACCTCCAGGATCCCGACGCGAGTCGTCTTGACGAGGCGAGGCGTTCGAAGAGCGTCTACGAGGAAGCTTTCGCCTGTGGCACCGCGAACAGGTTCAAGGAGGGTATGGCTGTCCTGGAACCCTACCTGAATTCCCGAAGGGACGACCGGCCCGCCGCGACATTGTACGAGAAATTTTCCCAGTTCGCGGTTTCCCCCCCGGCCGACGGCTGGAAAGGCGTTTGGCTCCAGGAAGGCAAGTGAAAAGCCAAGATTCATTTTTCGCTTGACCCCGCCGGTTCGGTTAAGCCGTCCAGGAAAGCCGCGACCGATGCAGTTCCAGATGCCACTGCAAGGATGTCATCCTCGGTGAAGGGCGACTGGTCAGGACCGATGCTGCGGATGTCCGGCGGGTCACCAGGAGTGAAGAGAACCGGACCATACGAAAAAAAGTCGGTTGGAAGCGTTATTCCGAGCCATTCAACGAGTTCGGCTGGAGCTCTTGGCCAGGACCTTTTCGCACCCCTGAACCCGGACAAGGCCAATGCCCACTGTGCCATCCGAAGCCATTGCCTGGTAACAAAGTCACGGTCCCTCCAGGTTTCCATGAAGACTGGGAACTCGGAAAGCAGCCATGTCTTGAAATACGCCTTTGGCCAAAAAGCGAATCTCCAGAAGATCTCGAGAGTGCTTCCCCTCAGAACCATCGATGCGTGGCCAACCTCCTTGTGGATCCGCAGGAACTCCGTATCGGTTGCAACCCAAGGATTGGAGGCGAGGCGGATGTATCTCTGGGAACATTCACGTTCCCTGAAATCGACCATATCGGGGGAATGGTAGATCTCGGTGAAGACCTTGCCCGGCCATCTCCAAAGACTTGCAGGGAACGGGGCCGGCCTTCTCGAACAACGCCTTTCAAAGATAGCATTGCGCCGGGTCATCTGACCGCTGGTAAAGATCTGGTTGGACAACAGGCCTTTTTCGATCGCCTGAAGAAACCCGATCGCCCGGATAGTCTCTGGTCCGGACAGCTTCAACCCGGGAGAACAGCGAAGGAGTCCGCTGGAGGCGATATCGAGAATCCCCAGGACGATAAAACGCGCTTCGAAGAAGGGATAGGGAGAACCAGATGCCTCTGTATGGATCGCGGTCAATGCAACCCCGAGCAGGGCTGTGACCACCTCCTGGGAAGAAACCCTTCCGAGCTTGGCATGGCAAAGAAGGGTCCAGAATGAGGCTGTTTCACAAAGACTTCCGATGGGAGGTTCTGGCATGTCCAGGTTATATGGACCTGTGCCGATGATTGTCACGGGAAAGGAAGCCAGGGAGTTCCGGCTTCTCGAAAGAATTTCCGCCCAAATCCTCTCTGAATCTGGGATCTTCTGAAGGATCCCGGAGAATGAGCCGGGCTTGGAAGCCTCCCCTATGGGCTGGAACAACTGATCGAAGTCCTCGAGGCGGAGAGCCGTGGGATTCTCAGGCAGATTGGGAAAGGACAGGCCCCGTACAAAGGGGATGTCGAAGGTCTTCCCCATCCCGTTCGTATGAAGAATAATCGCTTCCTCCAGATCCAATTTCAGGTTCCAGAACCGGAGGATCAAGTAGCCGAGGTTTCCCACCCCAAGTACCAGGAGAAGTGCCAAAAAAATCCAAGGGGAAAGAGTCCGCTTTTTCTGTCTGGTTCTTTCCGTCATGGCCAAGACCTCCTTATCGCGCCGCACTCGGCAAAGCGATCCGGCTTTTGAGAAAAGCGGTTGCAGATGCCGAACCGATGGCGACCGCGCCCATGTCGTCCTTGGTGAAGGGGGTCTGGTCGGGGCCTATGCTTCGGACATCCGGAGGATTCCCTGGACAGAAAAGGACCGGGCCATATGAGAAGAGGTCGCCCGGAAGGGGTTTCCCCAGCCATTTCTCCAATTCTCCAGGTGTCCGGGGCCATTTTCCCGTCTCTCTCCGAAATCCGAAGACCGCGAACGCCCACCGTGCCATCCTCGACAGCTGCCGGCATTCGACATCCAGCTGATACAGGCTTCTGAGAAAATTCCATTCATCGATGGTGAACCAGCTCTTGAGATACTCCCTGGGAAAGAGGCCATAGTTCAACCAGAGCTGGAAACCCTCTTCGCGAACCATTCTGAATGAGTGGTCGAATCTTTCCTTGAGAGGTGCAAGAAGCGGGTTCGAGGCGATCCACGGTCCCGCTTCCGCATCGATAAGGGGCTCCAGGGATTTCTTCCCGAAGAATTCCACAACCTCCGGATCCGCAAGCATCTCGCGAAGGACCTCGTCGGGCCAGAGATACCATCCGACCTTCCTGCCCAGGAAAGGTCTCGTCCGATAGTGATCGCCGATCGTCCGGAAAAACTCACGCCGGTATCTCAGATGCGCGGCGAAGGAGGTCCTCCTGGTTTCGATGGAATCCAGGATATCCACGATCAGGATGGTTTCCGGTCGCGACAACGTGATGGTGGGAGCGCATCGGATCATCACGGATGCAGCCAGCTTTTCGCACTTTGATGCCGCGAACCGGATGACGTTCATCGGAAGCGGGGCTGAAACCGCGCACGCATGCACCCCGATCAACTCCGCTCCGATCAGGATCTTGGCGATGGTAAGGGGAGGATCCTTTCCGATGCGGGAGGCGGCGAGGAGACACCAGAGCCCTCCCTCGCCCTCGAAACTTCCCGCGATGTTTTCACCCTTCTCCCAGCCAATCGGGCCGCTGGCAAGAGTGAAAACGGGGAAGGAAGCGAGTGTGGCATCCACCCGGGAAACAATTGTGGCGATGGTTTGCGGGTTTACGTGAACATAGGTCGCGATTCCGTCGATCGAACCCGGAACGAACGCCTTGGGGTCGTCGAGGAACTTTTGCCTTCCACCGTAAATGAAAACTCCATCCTTGAAGCTTCCAAATGAGACTCCGGTCTGGTTGGAAAAGGCCAGCCAGGAAGCCTTGTGGTGCAGTGAAGGGAAAAAGCGAAGGTCGTTTCTCAGGTTCAAGAAACGGAGAAGTTGGAAGCCGATTCCCCCAAGACCCGAAACCGCCAGCAGGATTCCAAGGAATAACCAGCGAAGCCCTGCCCTGACAAGGGGCTTCCCCTCTCCGGTCGGCTTCGGCCCGGCGGGATTTGAGGGATCGATGGGTGTCTGCTCGCTCATCTTCAGTTCATCTATCGTTTGAACCCGACGGTTCGGGGACCCCATCCAGGAAAGCCGCCACCGATGCAGTTCCCGATGCCACTGCAAGGATGTCGTCCTCGGTGAATGGCGACTGGTCAGGACCGATGCTGCGGATGTCAGGCGGGTCACCAGGAGTGAAGAGAACCGGACCATACGAAAACAGGTCGGTTGGAAGCGTTGCTCCGAGCCATCCTTCCAGTTCCGTGGGAGTCCTTGGCCAAAGCTTGTTTGCTCTGCGGAATCCGGACAAGGCCAATGCCCACTGTGCCATCCGAAGCTTCTGCCGGGCTTCGAAGTCGAGCTTCTTCCGGGTTTCCAGAAAGAATGGAACCTGGGAAAGGAACCACGCCTTGAAATGTGCTTTTGGCCGGAAGGCGAATCTCCAGAAGATTTCGAGGGTGCTTCCATCAAGAAGCTTGTTGGCGTCCTTGCGCTCCTTGTCGATCCTGAGGAATTCCGGATGAGTCGCAACCCATGAGCCGGAAGCCAGGCTGATGTATTTCTGGAAGCACTCTCTTTCACTGAAATCAACGATGTCGGGAGAGCGGTAGATTTCGGAGAGGACGCTGCCCGGCCATCTCCAAGTACTCGATGGGAAAGCGACGGGAGCTCTTTCGCAGAGGTTTTCGAGGATGGCTTTGAACCAGGCGACGTGGCCGATGGTACTGACCTGGTTGGAAAGCAACCCGCTTTCTATTGCCCGAAGAAACCCGATCATACGCATCGTCTCCGGTCGGGATAACCTGAGTCCGGGAGAACAGCGCAGGATGCCGTTGTAGGCGATCTCGAGAACCCTCAGAGCGGCAAAACGTGTCCCGAAAAGGGGATAAGGAGAATCAACCGCCTCCGCATGGATCGCCATCATCGCAATTCCCAACAAAGCTGTGGCCACATCCTGGGAGGAAACCCTTCCAAGCTGGGCAAAGCAAAGAAGCGTCCAGAATCGCGCGGTTTCCGAAAGCCCTCCAATCAGAATGCCAGGCCTTTCCAGGTTTAGGGGGCCTGTGCCGAGGATTGCCACGGGGAAGGAGGCCAGGGAAATCCGGCTTCTGGAAAGAATTTCCGCCCAGATTTTCTCGGAACCGGCGATCTCTTGCAGAATCCCTGAAAATGAACCGGGTCCGGCGGCCTCTGTCTCGGTTTCAAAAAAGTGATCGAAATCTTCGAGGCTTTTTGCCGTTGGATTCTCAGGAAGATCATTGAAATCCAAGCCACTGACAAATGGGATTACAATGCTCTTCCCCGATGAAAAAGGAAGAGGGTGATCCGTTCCGTCCAGATCCAATTTCAGGTTCCAGAACCGGAGGATCACGTATCCGAGGTTTCCCACCCCCAGTACCAGGAGAAATACCAAGAAAATCCAAGGGGAAAGAGTTCGCTTTTTCTGTCTGGTTCCTTCCGTCATGGCCAAGACCTCCTTATCGCGCAGCACTCGGCGAAGCGATCCGGCCCTCGAGGAAAGCGGTGACCGATGCCGAGCCGATCGCGGTCGCGCGTATGTCATCATCGGTGAAAGGTGTCTGGTCGGGGCCGATGCTCCGGATGTCCGGTGGATCGCCGGGGTTGAAAAGGA
>CAYRYU010000201.1:2869-4938 GCA_964428355.1 uncultured bacterium | reverse complement strand
CGCACCCCGCGGACGGTAAGGACGGGCTTTTCTCCCGCGGTTCCAACGCAATCGAAAACGAGATGGTCGGAACCGTTTTCGATGGCGGATAGGTCGATCCTCAGGGTTTCACCGGGGCAAAGAAGGTTGTGGAAAATCGCCGACTCGATCTCTTCGGGAAGGAAAGACCGCGTGAACCCGCTCGAAAGAAGGGCGAGCCACCGGGCGAGTTCGATGGGGGCCTCGAGCAGCATGCTCTCGGGAAGCCAGGGTTTCGCCGAAAACGCCGACTTGAGGCAGTATTCCTCGAAGGAAACCGATTTCACGCCCGTGATGCGGCGATCCTTTTCCCATCCGGTGATCTTGTCGACCAGCCGCCATTTCATCGCGGACCCTACTTCTTCTCCATTTTTCGCATGATCAGATGGACGAAGACGGCCACGGTCAACAGGGAAGGAATATCGGCCTTTCGAAGGCCCTTCACGAGCTTCGACTGGTCGACTTCGGGGAGGGATTTCCGGAGTTCCTCGAGGGCGGCTTCGGTCAGGAACCCGTCTTTCTCATACTCCCCGCCCGGAATCCGCTTCTTGACCTCCTTTTCGAACTCGTTCGGCTCGATGGTCAGGCCGAAATTGTCCTCGATCAGGAAGCTCAGGTCGAGCAGGTCGATCGACTCTGCTCCCAGGTCTTTAACCAGTACGCTTCCCATTTGGATCTTGTCGGTCTTGATTCCGAGGACGTTCTTGATCAGCCCCTGGAGCTTTTCGAATACTTCCTGTTCAGTCAACGGCAGTTTCTCCTTTTGTCATGGCTCCCAGGATCAGCGTTGCGTTCTGGCCGCCGAAAGCGAAGGAATTGGTCAGCACGGTCCGGCCGGTGAAGGGTCGGGCGGTTCCGGGAACGTAATCCAGATCACAGTCGGGATCAGGCTTTTCGAGGTTGATTGTGGGTGGTACAACTCCACGGAAAATGGTTAGGGCGGCCGCCACGGTTTCCACAGCTCCGCTCGCGGCGATCATGTGCCCGGTCATGGATTTCACGGAGTGCACCGGGATCTGGCGCGCCCGCTTCCCGAGTATTTCCTTGATCGCAAGTGTTTCCACGACGTCATTCTTGGGCGTTCCCGTGCCGTGGGCGTTGACGCAATCGATCTCCTCGGGGGACAGGCGGGCGTCGGAAAGGGCGTTTCGCATGCTGAGGACTGCGCCCCGTCCGCCCGGTTCCGGGTCTGAAACCCTGTAGGCATCGGCGGAAGAACCATAACCCAGGATCTCGGCGTAGATCTTGGCGCCACGTTTCATCGCGTGTTCGAGGGATTCGAGAACCAGGAAACCGCCGCCCTCACCGAGGACGGCCCCGTCACGCGCGGCGTCGAACGGACGGCAGGCCTTTGCGGGGTTGTCGTTGCTCATCGAGAGCGCCCTCAGGAGGCTGAAACCGCCCATCCCGAGCGGATTGAGCATTGAGTCGGCGGCACCCGCGAGTGCCATATCGGTGAGGCCGGACCGGACCTGAAGAAAGGCTTCCCCGATCACCTGCGCTCCGGCGGCGCATGCCGAGCAGTTCGTCGCACACCTTCCCTTCAGCCCGAATCTGCGGGCCAGGAGGGAGGTCATCCGGTCGAGCGGGGTCTGCAAAGGGGGTGGGGGAGGGGAGACCTTCAGGATCCCGTTCGCGAGCTTTCCGCTCGAGAATTCTCCGCCCGTGAACGGCGTGACGTCCTGGAGGAAGAAAACCTCGAGACTTACCCCGACGTTAAGGAAAAGGCCGGAAAGGTCTACCAGTCCGGGTTTGTCGGGCCTCAGCCCGGCATCCTGGAGGGCTTCCATGGCGGCGGAAAGGCCCAGCCACACTTTGCGGTCGCGTTCGTGGGCGGCCTCGGGGAACGCGGCCCGGAGGGTTGCGGGATCGAAACCCTTGACCTCGCCCCCGATACGGACAGTGAGGGCGGAAGCATCGAAGAGGGTGATGGGGGCGGTTCCCGATACCCCTGCTGTGAGGTTTTTCCAGAAGGAATCGCGGTCGTTTCCGACGGGGGAAACCACCCCCAGGCCCGTCACGACCACGCGATTCCGCGGCCCGGTTTTGCT
>CAYRYU010000201.1:0-2769 GCA_964428355.1 uncultured bacterium | reverse complement strand
GTGCCGTCCGCGGCAGCAACAAGCGGGATCCGCAACGCGGAGCCTTTGGGGAAAACCTTTTCCAGAAGCTCGGGAAGCTGCCGCGTGGGGTTCCGGATATCCCCCGAGGAAACCGCGAAATCGGCGATCCGGGCGTAGATCCGGGCGTTCCGCGCGCGGGCGCGGGTTTCCTCCTCGAGGAAGAGGAACGCTCCGCCTTCTCCGGGGATACAACCTTTCCCTTCGGTGGCCCAGGAGGAAAAAACGCCCTGTTGCTGGAGGCTTATGAATGACAACTCGTGCGCCTTGACGTCGCATCCGCCGACCAGGGCCGCTTTTGCATGACCCGACCGGATCGACTCGATACCGTTGATCATGGCGAGCGCGCCCTGGCCTTCCCAGGGGTTGAAAACACCGTTGGGGCCCTGGATGTTCTCGAAGATCGAAACGAAGCAGATGGGCATGTTGCTGAGGATCTTGAAGCTGAGAGTGGGCCTGACCTGGCGCAGTGCCTGGGAGCCGAAAAGCTTCGGATCGAAGGCTCCCGCTTCACCGGCGGAAAATTTGATCAGGGGCGCGACTTCCTCGAGGGCGATTCCCGCGAGACCCGTCGAACCGAACAGCGCGACCTCCTCGGGGCGATAGTCGGTGCCGATCACGGCTTTCGCATCTTCGAGCGCAAGTCTCGCGGCGGCAACCGCGAAGATCGCATCGGAGTTCATCAGCCTCAAAGTTTTTGCATCCCCGATGACGGCTTCCGGGTCGAACCCGGCGACCTGGGCGGAAAGGGGGCAGAGGAAAGGCGCGGGATCGAACCTGTCCGGGGTCTGGGCGGCCGTTTCGCCCCGCTGGAGGCGCTGGACCAGCGTCTTTGGGTCGCGGCCAAGGGGCGTGATGAGCCCGATTCCCGTGATGACGACAGAAGCCTGCAAGGAAGAGTTCATGGTGTTGACATCCACATCGTCATCAGGGCTCCTCTTTTTTCATCGAGTTTCGGGTCGTCCACGTCCTTGAAAGAGAAGACCATTTCGGTGGAGACGATCTGTCGGTCTCCCCGAAGGGCCTGCACGGCGCATTTCCCGCTGATCTCGTTCAGGGAGACGAGTTCGGTCACGTATGTCAGGGAATCTCCGGGCTTGACCATGTCGCGGAACTTGACCCGCTCGAGGATTGTGAGGATCGCCTTTGCGTTCTTCCCGTAGGTCTTCCTCAGGCTTGCTTCGAGAAGCAGCCCCGAAACCTGCGCCATCCCTTCGATGATGAGGACCCCGGGCATGACGGGCCTGCGAGGGAAGTGGTCGTCGAAAAAATCCTCGGTCAGGGAAACGTTCTTCAAAGCCCGGGCCCTGGCCCCGACCTCCCATTCCGTAATCCGGTCGATCAGGAAGAAACGCATTTTCTCTCCTTAACGGCAGGGGTGATAGATGATCTTATCAGATCCCCCCCGGAGACTCAAGGCGGTCGTCGCACCCAAAGGTCGCGATCGGGGAGGGAGGCCCGGATCCGAAGCAATTTACGAAGCCGATGCGTGTCCTGTTCTTGCGGGTGAGATTGAACCAGCCTGGAGACGACTGCGAAATGTGGTGGGGGTTCCGGCCTTTCACGGAGATCAACCCCGGTGCAAGCCGGGTTCCTGCTCCGGTCCCGTATCAGAAATGGCCCGGGACTTGACACGGTCGTTTCTGGAAGGATAAGCTAGATTGCCCGCCGATCCAGACGGGTGTTTTCCAGAACTGGGAGGTCCCTCAATGGCCGAAACATTCACCGTCGAATGCGAAAGTTCACAGCCGTATCCGATCATCAGGATCAAGGGTTATTGCAACGCCGAGGCGGGGCAGGAGATCATCAAGACCGTCGAGGGTACCCTTCGTACCGGGAAAGTCCGTCTTGTAATGGATTTCTCGACCTGCGATCTCATCAACAGCCCTGGAATCGCCGCCATCATGGAGGTCACCTTCCGGATCAAGGACGATTTTCGTGGTGATATCGTCATTTCCGGCTTGGATCCCATGAAGGAATCACTTCTTAGGATGGCGGGGGTGTTCCCGGTCGCCCAGACCGCGAAGGATGTCCCTGAGGCCCTGGCAAGATTCGCCCCAAAGTGAAGGGGCCGTATTCCCGGTCGGACTGCCTGTTTGGCTTTATCCCGCCGACCGGGAAGGTTGTCACTGCCTTCTCGGGATGAACCATTGAAGGGAAGCCCGAAATGAGTTCCGAACAGTTCCTGAGGGACCTTCATGCTCCCCTAAAATCGTTCCGGTTGATGGCGATCGAGGAGGCACTACAGCATGGGGTCGGGGAAGAGACTCTCGCGGCCTTGCGGGCCCGGCAGAATGTCGAGACCGACGACGAGTGCCTGACGCTCCTGGGGATGGCCATCGAACGGATCGAATCCCAGGGGAAACCCCCAATTCCGGATCAGGAGTCTGGAACCAGAGTTACGGACGGCGTTTTCGAACGGTTCGACCGGCTTCCTCCCCGGGGCCGGATCCAATTTCTCCAGCAAAGCTCCCGTGAAGAAAAGCGGGAACTTGGCAGCCGGTTTCCGAAGCTTCTCGAAGAGGAAAAAAACCCCTTCGTCGCGGCGTTCCTGATAAGGAACCTGCGGGACTTCCTGACTTCGGAACAGTTCCCGGGTTTGGTTCCCCTGCTGGCTTCGACCTTTCTTTCGGTTCGGGTTGCGGCCTTGGAAAGCCTCGCGCAGAAAGCGCCAAACCTGCTCGAGGAGAGGCTGCCCGGCCTGCTCACCTCCGATGACCCCCGGGTCAGGTCTCTCGCGATCCAGGGGCT
>CAYRYU010000200.1:0-5019 GCA_964428355.1 uncultured bacterium | reverse complement strand
GAGACACTGGCGAAAAGGGAACACCCGAGCCTGATGATCAACTGCGTGATCCTTCCGGAGAACCTCCCGGACGTCCGTGAGGTCCTGGAGTTCTGCCTGAAGCGCAACATCGCGTTTTCCGCGGGTCCGGCGCTGATCAAGACGGTGCCGGTTCCAGGCCTTGCAGGAAACCCTGAATACGAGCGGCTGATCGAAACCATCCTCCGTCACAAGAAGACTGGTGGGAAAATCGCCGCCACCGTAGAGTATCTCAAGGCCGTTAAGAGATTCGCGCCCTTCGATTGCCAACCGCAACTCGTCTGGCGCGTATACCCCAACGGTGATCTGGTGTTCCCATGCAGCCGCCAGAACCGGACGATCGGGAACCTGCTCGAAACCCCTGATCCCCTTGCGCTTTTCCACCGGGAGACGAAAAGCGACTGGTACCGGACCGATTGCGGCCAGAATTGCCCTCTTTCCTGCTACATGGACCCATCGACCCTGTTGAAGCGCCCTCTTGGCCTGATCAGGGAAGGCCTTTACCGGATGCGCTCATTCTCCCGCGGTCACCGTCTTCTCTACTGAAACTTCCCCGTAAGAGGAGAGATGGCGAACCCTTTCTGGCTCGAGAACACCGGAGTTTTCCGGGCGGTTTCCCGCGTCTTGGCCAGGTGGGCGGTGGAAAGGCGCCTTGCCATCATCTTTCTTTCGATCGCGGCGACCGTCGCGGGTTTCTGGTCTGCGGCACAGAACAGTTTCGATTACGACCTCAAGGATCTACTCGGGGGAAGGCCGGACGCTTTCGAAAAATACCGCGAGTTCGTCGAGGTTTTCGGCCCTGACGACGACATTCTGATTCTCCAGCCCATCGCGGGAATCGGATCACAGGCTTTCCGCACCGCTTTCCGGGTCAAGGCCGCGGTTGCTTCCATCCCGGGGGTTCTCAAAGTCGTCGACCTGGCGGGCGCGGTCGGCATACCGGGGGAGGAAAAACTGCGATGGCTGGAGGAGCGGTCGAGGCACTTCGTGCGGAAGCTGCAGGAGATAAGGGCAAGTCGCCTTCTCCGGGGGCTTTTCGTCTCTCCCGACGAAACCTGGATGACCACGATCGTGAGGCCCAAACCGCTCGAGGGCCCCGCGAAGCACGAACTGGTCAGGACGATCAAAAAAACCGTCGAGAACGAGTTCGGTCCTGGAACCGCACGGTTCTGCGGGTATCCGGTCTTCGCGGAAAGCTACGTCACACACATGATCAAGGGGAACTCGGTCTTTATCGTCCTTTCCATCCTGGTAGCACTCCTGATCAGCGTGGTCCTGTTCCGTTCCCCCGCCCTCGTGGCCGCGGTCGCGGCGGTGGTTCTCTTGCCCGCGGTCTGGACGCACGGGGCTTTCGCCGCACTCGGTTACAAGGCGTCGCTCTTTTCGACACTCCTGACCCCGATTGTGCTGTTCGTGAGCCTTTCCCTTTCGATCCAGGTGATCGCCAGGTTCCGGCTTTTCGATATCCCGGGCCCCGGAGGAACCCCACCCATACGGGCAAGGGTCATCGAAAAGACGCTCGAAGACTGTTTCCCGCCGGGCTTCATGTGCGCGTTGACCACGGTTATCGGCTTCGCTTCGCAGATCCTGTCGCCAATAACCGGGATCCGCGCTTTTGGAGTCCTTTCCTCGCTCGGCTGCGGATTTGCATTCGTCTCCTCGACGGTCCTCCTGCCGGTGTTCCTGGGGTTCCTGGTTGGCGGGAAAAGCGGAGCGGGCTCTCGGATGCCATCCAACTCGGGATTCGAAAGAAAGTTCGGCCGCGCTCTCGCACGCATGCAGGCTGCTCCCCGAACCGCTTTCAACGTTGCCGTCCTAGGAACCGCCGCACTATCCTTCGGAATATCCTTTCTCAACGTGGGCTCGGATCCGCTTTCGACGCTTCCCCAAAATGACCCTGCGGTTCTCGATCACAGGTTTTTCCAGGAGAATTACGGGTTCGGGGCGCGTCAGATCTCACTCTTTCTTAAAGCCGGAACTGAGGATTTCCGCTCCTTCGAAATTTTCCGGGTCCTGAGAGTGGCAGAGGAACGGATCGCCTCGGCCCCGGAAGTCGCCGCGATCGTTTCCCCGCTCGAAATCGTCAGGGAGGTCAGGCGCGAGATCTTCGGGGAGGCGGGCGCAAACCCGAGAAACCCCGGAGAACTGGACAAGGCATTCCGTTTGGCGGAAGGCCAGGCGGAGGAGCTTCTCCAGGCATTCTTCAATCCCCCCTACCTCGACCGGGCCAGGATGATCGTTGGCCTCCGGAGCGGTATGGCTCCGGATGTCGAGGCTGCCTCACGACGACTGGAGGGGCTGCTGAACGAGCTGGGCTCGGGAACCTTCACCGCTTCCGGAACTGGGCGGATGCATCTTTCCGCACTCATGGAGAACGAAGCTCTTCTTCTCGAGGTTCAGTCTTTCACCTCGTCATTGGCTGGGATTCTGTTCGTCCTGCTGGTGGGTTTCCGGAGCTTCCAAGCGCTTTTCATCGGGTTCATCGCGAACTTCCTTCCCCTCGTGGCCGCCCTCGGAATACTTGGCTGGCTGGGTGTGCCGCTTGATCCGGTTTCCGCAATGGTTCCGTGCATCTGCCTTGGGATAATAGTGGACGACACGATCCACATCATCCATGAAATGGGGCAGGAGGAGCGGAAAGGCCACGGCCCGCAGCGAAGCCGGATCTGCCTGATGCTCCGTCTCGGCTGGGCGGTCGTTTCGATATCCCTGATCCTGATCCTCGGCTTGGGGATCCTCTGCTTCTCGGACTTCGGCCCGATACGCCGTTTCGGCATCTATTCGGTGATGGCAATGACCCTGGGTATCTTCTACGACCTCTTCCTCACCCCCTCGATGCTCATCCTTTTCCGGAAAACTGGGGGACACTCGACCAGTTAAAACTTGGGAACACTCGACTGGTTAAAACTGGTCGAGTGTCCCCCAGTTTCTTTGATAGAATGGGGAAGGTCTTTCAAGGCCAAGGAAAAATTGCGGGAAAACGAGGTGGCTATGGGGATCAGCATTATTGGAGTTCTTGGCCTGGCGCTTTTGGTGGCCATCGTAACGGGAGTCAGTCATCTGGGCGGGTATCCCCTGCCCGGGATGGTCGACTTTTTCATTGCATTCATGGGTTTGAGCGGGATGGTCGCCATCCTGAAACACCCCTGGGATCTGTATTTCGATGCTCGAAATCTCCGCCTGGAGCAGGAGGAAAGCCTGCGGAAGTCCATCAACATCCCCGAGGAGGACATCGAGTACACCAGGCGACTCGTCCCTAGATTGTTGCTGACCTGCCTGGGGTGCCATATCCTGGCAGCCGGAGCAGCGTTTGCCGCGGCCTGGTTTTCCAACGGGGTGGTGGGATACTGGTTCGCGGGGTTCTTTCTCCTGTCGACAGTGTTCCGGCCGATCCACGCGTTCCACGTTCACATGAAAACCAGGTTGTACAATCTGAAATCCCGATGTTTCGTCCCGAGGGAGGATTCGGTTGAGTTGGCTTCCCGCCTGGGTGTCCTGGAACAGACCCTGACACAGCTCCGCAAGGATATCGAGGAAGAGACGAAACAGAACCTCAAACGCTTCGAGAAAGCCGAGCACAACTTCGAGGCCCTTCGCGGCGCAACGACCACCGAAATCCGCCGCTTCAATGACAGGGTCAGCACGGTCTGCGATGAGTTCCAAAAGTCGATCGAGAGGCTTACCGAGGATCAGGAGCTTCTGCGCGGAATCAAAGCCTTCGTCCATATGGTAAAGAACACACCATAGCGGGCTTTTTAGCACTCGAGAAGAAGGTCGGGTCCACCCGGCTTTCCCCAATCTTTCGGCCGTCCCGACTTTCCTGGACAGGTATGAAAGAACTGGTCTCCCGGGATGGCTTTTTCCACCGTTTTCGGATAACATTTCACGGTTCATAGAGATGTCCGAAGAAAAAAGGAAAGCCGCGTTCATTCTCGACGGTGCCGGATCGAAGGACGAATTCACACACTCGATCGGCGAAGCCTTTGCGCGGCTGCTTCGTGAGCGGGGCTGGAGGGCTGAGCCCTTCATCGTCTGCGAAAAGCGGATTCACCCCTGTGTCGGGTGCAGTTCATGTGCCTTCCGGACTCCCGGAATCTGCATCTTCCAGGATGACGGCCAGGACCTCCCCAGGCATCAGGCGGAATGCGATCTCATGGCAATCGTCACGACGCTTTCCTTCGGAGGTTTTTCATCCACCACCAAGCGCGCGTTTGAACGTACAATGCCTTACATCCATCCCTGTTTCGTCACCTACCAGGGGGAAATGCATCACCGCTTGAGGTATTCAAACCGCCCTCCCATCATCTACCTGGGTTGGCAGCCGAAAACCGACGAAATCTCGGCGGGCATTTTCTCGAAGCTCGCGGAACGCAGCGCACGGAATCTGCAAACCCGTCATGCGGAACTGGTCGTTTCCGGGAAACCCGCGCAGGAAGAGCTGTCGAGGCTCCTCTCCAGTTTCATCGAGCGGTCCGGAGTTCTTCCATGAGCCCTGAAATCAGGCCGAGAGGGTCCGATGGCGGAGGGCGGGTTCTTGTACTTTCTGCGAGCAATCGTCAGAAAAGCAACTCAGCTTCCATAGGCCGTTATCTTGCCGGCCGACTCGAAGTGACGGGAACCCGGGTTTCCTTCCTCGAGACCGGATTGAAGGAAACCACGGGGGGAAGCCATCCCGCATTGATGGGTGCAGTTTCAGAATCCCGCAAGATCGTACTCGTTTCCTCGCTCTACCACGATTCGTTGAACTTCGCTGGCACAAGCCTGTTGGAAAAAATCTCCCAGCGCATTCCCCCGGCGACGGGGGATATCGGGGCATCCTTCTATGCGATCATCCACTCGGGATATCCCGAGCCAATACATTGTCGTGTTGCCCTTGAAATCTGTCGCGAGTTCACGCGGGAAATCGGATGGAATTGGATGGGAGGCATTACCTCCGGTGGAACCTCGACCATCGGGGGGCAGCCTCTCGAGAAGCTCGGATTTATGACGCGCAATCTCCGG
>CAYRYU010000199.1:3761-5075 GCA_964428355.1 uncultured bacterium | reverse complement strand
CCAAAAAGAGCAAAAAAAAAACCGGCCATCTGGCCGGTTTTTTCGGGAAGAATCTCATTCGAGGGTGAGGTTGTCGTAAGAGAGACCTTCCAGGGTCTTGATCGCTCCGTCGAGAAGGACGGCCGCGGTCTCGGTGTCCCTGTCGCTGAGGGCTGCAAACCGGGCGGATTTGATGGCCTTGAGGACCTGATCGATCCGGTCGTATTGGTATCCAAGAGCCACTTCCCTGACTTCCAGGAGGGTTTTCTCCGCTCCCTGAAGGTTTTTGGCGAGCAGGGAATAGCCGTCCGGGGCAAGGGCGAGACTGCAAAGATTGCGGGAGTCCTCCAACAGCTTCTGGGTGGCCGCGAAACCCTTCGAAATCTTTTCGTAATTGGGGTTGAAAACCGCAAAAGCCGCCATGGGGAACGCCACGATGCAGAGGACCGCGATCAGTTTGGCCAGGTTCTTCATGATTTTTCTCCTTCGTTTGTTTCTTCGCGACCAGGAAGAGCAATATTCGTGCCATTCCCCTTTCCGAGATGTTTTTGCCGGAAACCAAATCCCGCTGGGGAAAGGTTGCCTTTCCCAACCACCCCCTGCCGTGATACATTCGAACTCCGAAAAACTCATGCGGAGGTCCAGCTGGTTGGTTCTCGAAAACAAGGAACCCCATCCCCTCGACCTGGTCAAACCCTTTCACCGAGGGGCATACGAACACCTCTGGGCGGAGCACCGCCACCCCGCCCAGGCAAACTCGATCAAGAGCTTTCAGAACGGGTGCTCCAAGCTGGGCCGAACGCCGCATGTGTTGGGTCTACTCAGGTTGCTGACCCGTCTCGCCGATGAGCCCATACCTCTTCTCGCCCACTCCCTCCTCGCGGTTTACGAGGAGATTCGGGAAACCCTCGATCGTGAATCCAGGGAAAAACTGGTAAACCGGATCCTGACGGATACAGCGAATGCGGCCGAAGACCTTTTCCGGGAAATCAGGGATCGAAAGCGGACCCTGCTCTACGGATGCAGGCTTTTCTTTCCGCGCCACCCCGTCTTCAAGTTCTGGGATTTCGGCGACCAACCCGGTCTCTGGCTTTGCCTTGGACCGACCCAGGTGGCAATCCCGTTTTCCCAGTTCCGGCTCCGCCTGGAAAATGGTTCCAGGCTTTCCTCTCCCGAACTGGACGGTCTGATGGCGCGGCTCTCAAAAGGGGTTTCCCGGGTCGAGTATGACGGCCTTCCTCCCGGTTTCCGGATGAACCTGGAAAAACATTGCGCAATCGCACTGGGAGGCAACCTCGCCATGCTCCATCCCCGGATTCCGGTTCCGCTCCCCCC
>CAYRYU010000199.1:0-3661 GCA_964428355.1 uncultured bacterium | reverse complement strand
CAAATCGGCTTTCGGACGCGAATCTTCGGAATTTCCTTCGGTTGCCGGGTTCCTGAGAATTGTGATATAGTCGGGAAGAACCATGGATTTGATAAAGTCTCTGTTCGAGGATCTCCACTCCCCGGATCCGTCGATCCGGTTTTCCGTTTTGGAACGAATCGATGGAATCGACTGGACGGAAGACCGGATCGCGGGGTTCCGCCAGGCATTCGAGGGGGAAGAGGATCTCTCCGCCCGGTTCTACATGCAGAAGATCCTGTCCCGGATCACGAAAGGTGCACCCCGGGAAGAGGCAGAGGGTCCCCAGAAGATGGCGATCCTCGAGGAGCTTCTGAAAAGGCCTGACCGCGACTATCTTGCCCTTGCCCTGCTGCTGGAATCTGTCTCCCAGAGCGAGGCTCCCCTGGTGATCCTTTCCCTGAGGGAAAGCGAGTGGCAGGATTTCCCAGCCCTGATTCTGCCCACGATTTTGAAATTCTTCGGCCGGTTCGGATCTTTCGAAGATTCCAGGGTGATCGAATCCCTTTGCCGGCACCCCGATCCATGGGTAATCTCGGCCGCGATCGAGACACTCGAGACGATCAGCCCCGACAGTTTGAAAGACCTGGTTCTCCCACTTCTTGACAACCCGGTTCATGGAATCAGGTCCAGGGCGGTCCGGCTTCTCTACCAATGGGATCCCCAAGAAGCCCTCAAACAGTTTCATGACATGCTTTCTTCCGATGATCCCGACGACCGGAACGCTGCCCTTTTCAACGCGATTTTCTTTCCATTCCAGGAGATCGAGCCTTTCCTCCTGAAATTTCTGAGCATCGAGGATACCCCCTCCCTGATTGAAAAAGCTGGAATCCTGTTCAGGGCCAATCCGATGCCCGAGGAACCGCTTCGTCTGCTCGAGGTTAAGGATGCCTCGAGGGGCGAAAAACGCCGGATGATCAACGAGATCCTTTCCGGGGTCATCCAGTCCCTCTTCCAGGCAGGACTCATCCAGAATACTCCCGAGGAACTGACAATCGAGCTGGAGGAAATCTTCCAGAAGAGAAAGGCCTCCCAGATCATCGAGCGGTGCCAGCTCGCGCTCAACTCTTCCGACCCGATCACCCGCCGGACCGCTACCATGCGCCTCTGTTCGTATGCACGAATGGAGTTTTTCAACGATGCCAACGAGATTCTGAGCCGCCAGCTCGGCCGGGAAGCCGATCCGATGGTGAAGAAGATGATCCAGGAGTTCCTGGAAAACGTCAGTGCGTATGAAAAACAGGGGGGAATCACCGTCGTGGAGGCGGAAAAGCCCCCCGAGGAGATCGATTTCCATGCCTTGAGCGCCCTCGACACCGAGGGTCTGAAAAAGATCCGGCCCAAACTTCCCGAAATCCTGAAGGCTTGCCCCCGGGAGGACAAGATCAAGCTCCTGCAAGCACTTGGAAGCGTCGGCGAGCCCAACGATGCCTCGTTGGTTTTCCCCACACTCCAGGACCCTGATCCCCAGATCCTGACCGCGGCGATCGAAGCGCTCAACCGGCTGAACCCCCAGACGCTGATTACCTCGCTTCCAAAACTCATACAGCATCCCTCTGCGGACGTCAGGGCGGCTTCGATCCAGGCAATCGCCCTGGTCGACAAGAAGAAAGCCCTTTCCCTGATCGAGAAGCTCGTCTTTTCAAACGACCCCACCCAGCGCGAACTCGGAATATTCAACGCCGGACGCCTCGACTTCCCTTCGAGCCGAGATCTCCTGCTTCGCGCCCTCCAAATGGAGGGTAACCCCGACAACTTCCAGCAGATCTGCGCCATCCTCAACGCCAACCTGAACGAGGACCTTTTCCAGCAGGTTCTTCAGCTTCGCCAATCCCTGGATCCGACGAAAGGGGAAATGGTAGACAAGCTCCTCCTGGAGGGGGGACGGAAGGCGTTCCCGCCCAGGCAGGAAACCGCACCGCTCCCCGGGGGAAAAGTCATCCGGATGAAGAAGGCCCTCAAAGAGGCCCAAACCCCTGCAAGCGGATCCCCCGTTCCGCGGGCGGCTTCCCCCGCACCCAACCAGGCGCCTTCCCCCATGCCCGAGGCCAGTCAACCCACTCCTCCGGCCCCCAACCGCGCTCCACCTCCAATCACGGGCCAGGCGCCACCCCCCATGCCCGATCTGGATGAACCCGCGGGAGCCGCACCGCCCCCGCCCAGAGCCGCGCCCGTTCCACCGCCATCTCCAACACCCCCGGTCGCCCCGCTCCGGGTTCCTTCCCCCCATGCGCCAACTCCGGGGCCAACTTCTCCTACACCATCTTTGCGCCTCCCGTCCCATGGGGGGGAAACACAACCCGCCCCGGTCAAAGACTCAGGGAACCTCAAAGCGGAACTGGAATCGAACCGTTTCCAGGCTCTTCCACTGACCCGCCAGAAGGAACTCCTCCTTACCCTCCAGGACAAAACCGCATTCAAGGAGCACCGCAACCTGCTCAAGAGCCTCAAGCTCGAGACACTCCATCGCGGAACCCTGCTGGAGCTGGTAAACCGCTTCGGGGCGCTGGGAAACAAAAGCGACGGTGAGTTCCTGATGCCTCTCATCAACCACCAGGATCCCTCGATCGCGGCCGCTGCCATCCGGGCAGTGGGAGGCATCGATCTGGATTCCCTGATGCCGATTTTGGGGAAATTGCTCCAGAATACCGAATCGAAGGTCAAGGTTGCGGCACTGAAGGTTTTTCTCCAGTTCGACAGGGAAAGCGCGGTCAGGAACCTGCACTCGATGGCCAAATCCGCCAAGCCCGACATGCGGGGGAACGTCCTGGGCCTTCTTCCCGAAATCGAGTATCAGGCGGCCCACCCCATTGTCTGCGAAATGCTCGAGCACGAATCGGTTCGCGACCTGAAGATCAAGGCGGGTTCCCTAATCGCGGCCAATCCGACAGAGGAAGGGTTGGCCCTGGTTTACAAGATAACCCACAATGAGGACGGAGACCTGACTCCCGATCTTGCTGAACTCTGGAAATCGACATCGGACTCCGCAGCCCCCCTATTTGGAGAACAATCGGAACTGGAGAAGAAATGCCGGGCTTTCATTTCCAGGGGAATCGCGCAGGAAACCGAAAAAGCTTCCCAGGAAAAAGCGAAAGCCCAGTCGGACCTCATGTCCGCCCTGGAGAAACCTGCCGATCAAAAAGACAAAGAGAAGGAAAAGGGGAAAAAGCCCCAGGGAAAGGTTCCAGACATTTCCCTCAACTTCGATGCTGATCCCGCGTTCCTGAAATTCTCTCTTCAGGCGGCAGGAGTCGGACTGCTGGCAACGATCATGATCTGGTTCGTCTTCCTTCGTCCCGGGCCCCCAACGCCCCCACCCCACCCCACCCCTGCCACCCATGGTTCGGGAACGACGCCCCCCGCTACCACCCCGGGAGGGAATCCCGAGTTCGGGGAGGTCAAGGAAATCCGTGGTACGGTAATGTTTGTCGACCCCGGTGGCCAGGGAATCTCGGTCCAGGACCAGGGCACCCCTCCAACCCGCTACTATATCAACCTGAAAAACCGGACGAACAAGAAGTTTGACCGCGGCAGCTCATTCCAGGGCCAGATCAAGCCCCTCAGACGTGAGCGGAAAACCATCATCGCGGAACTCATTTCCATCCCCGAACGATGAAGGGTCGTTTGCGAAGCGCCATCCGGG
>CAYRYU010000198.1:0-5129 GCA_964428355.1 uncultured bacterium | reverse complement strand
TCATTTCCGAAGCTGATCCCAGGAGCGGTTTCTCCCGCGGTGAATCCCCGACCGAGGTGAGGGAAAACAGTTGGTGGCCTTCAACGAAAGGTGTCGTTATCCTCACTGGCTCAGGGTTTCCTTCCGCCCAACGGGGGAATCCGCAGAATGGAGAAAACAGAAACAAGGACATACCTATTTTCGGCAGGAAGGAAAAAAAAATTGACCGTGTGGTTATCCTTTTACATTCGCTTTTTCCTCGACCTTGCCGATAGATTTCTTGCTTTATGGTAATCTCAATAATTGGGGACGATCCTGCGAAGAGTCCGGGGACCTTCCGGAGCAATCTGCCCCCTGAGGATGAGTAAATGCCGGCGAAAGTAAAATCCCAAAATCTGTCCATCCTGCTCACCGACATTCAAGGCTATTCCACCACGAGTTCCACCGCCTCCCGAGACGAGATCATCCAGATCGTCAGGCGTCACACGCAATTGATGGTCCCGGTCATCGACTTCCACGGCGGACGGATCGTCAAGACAGTCGGAGACGCTTTTCTTTGCACCTTTTCGAGCGCAACCGACGCTGTGATATGTGCCGTGGTAATCCAACTTGTTCTCCGGGAATACAATCAGCGCCAGGCCCAGCAGATCCTCAACCTCAACCTTCGGTGCGTCATCAGCTCGGGTGACGTCACCCTCGAGTCAGGGGATATCTTCGGGGATGCGGTCAACGTCACCGCCAGAATGGCCAGTCTTCCCTGTTTTCCGGGGGGTTCGGTCGGGATCAGTGAAGCGACCTACCTGATAATGGACCGGGGGGAAATCGTTTCGGAGAAAATCGGACCCCAGACATTGAAGGGGATTGCGGAACCAGTGACGGTCTACCAGGTCCCTGTCGAGAAACAGAAATTCGGCAAGATTCCCACCCCCTTGATCAAACTGGTGGAGAAAGTCCTGGCCATGAAGGAAGGGGATGAATCTCCCCTCCACGACTGGACTGCCGCCGGAAGCGGAATGATGCTCCAGAAGGACTGGGGAAAAGACTTCAGCCAGATGAGCCAGGATCTGGGCCAAAACCTGAACGAGGCGAAGAAGCAACTCTTCCAGACCTTTGCCCAGAAGACCGTGATCGAGATCAGCGCGCACGAACAGTTGAAGGACGCCCGTATCCAAAGCCGGCTCAAAACGTTCTTCATCGATTTTGCCATAATCATGCTGGGGTCGTTCTTCCTCCGGATTCTCTGGCTGCCCATATCGAATCTTCTCGCGGGAACCGTCCTGGGGCTGATCGCCTGGTTCATCGACATCAACCTGACTTTCCCGTATGTCCTTACCTGCGCGTATTTCGCCATTTTCTGGAAGCTGAAGAACGCCACCCCCGGCCAGATCGCAGGACAGACGGCGGTGGTGACCCTCGATGGGTCACCTCTCACCTGGAAGACCGCGATTCTCCGCAGCCTTCTCTTCGCCCTCTCGATCACCCTCCTTGGATTGGGCGTCGTCATGATCTTCTTCGGAGAGAAGAAGACCTTCTACGACAAGATTTGCCAGACGCGGGTCGTGGAATAGGTCCTTTGTCACTAACGGTGTGGGTTGTCGGGAAATCTGATATAGTGGGTCCATGGAAAATCCGGTTTCCTATTCCTTCAATCCGATGGCGGCAATCAAGGACCTCAACCGGGCCCGGGAAATCCTGGCGGTCCTCGCGAAACACGGTTTCGGCCAGATAGTCACCGTCCTCTCGCAGGGGGATTCCCCGTTCGCCAAGATCGTCGCCTCGATCACCCCGAAAATGGAAGGGGAAAACGGCCTCCCACCAACTCTTCCCGAGCGGGCGAAACTCGTCCTCCAGGATCTGGGCCCCACTTTCATCAAGCTCGGACAGATCCTGAGCACCCGGCCCGACCTGATCCCGCCGGCCTTCATCGAGGAGCTCAAGAAGCTCCAGGACAACGTTCCACCGTTCAGCCGGGCGGAAGCCCGCGCCCAGATCGAAACCGAACTCGGGAAGCCCGTGGGCGAGCTCTTCGCCAAGTTCGACGAGGACCCCCTCGGAGTCGCCTCGATCGGACAGGTGTACGGAGCCACCCTTCCCGACGGGACCGAGGTGGTGGTCAAGGTTCAACGGCCCGGGGTACAGCGGATCATCGAGAGCGACATCGATCTGATGTACCTGCTCGCGGGAATGGTCGCGAAGCGCTTTCCCCAGGTCCGGGCCTTCGACCCGGTCGGAATCGTCTACGAGTTCCACAAGGCAATCCGCAAGGAACTCGATTACGGCAACGAGCTCCGCAATTCGCAGAAGTTCACCGACGCACTGAAATCCTGTCCCGAAGCTTCGGTTCCCAAGGTGTTCAGGGGTTTCTCGACCAAACGGATCCTGACCATGGAACGGATCCGGGGAGTCAAGATCACGAAAGCCGTCGAGGTGGGGTCCAACCCAACCGTCCTTGCGAGGCTCGCCCTGCGGGCGGTCTTCATGATGGTCTTCGAATCCGGGTTTTTCCATGCCGACCCCCATCCCGGGAACATCTTCGCGGTTTCGGGCAACCGGATCGTTTTCCTCGACCTGGGAATGGTGGGAAGGCTGGACGAGCGGATGCGGTTCAAGATCGCAGACCTGATCCTGGCTCTCATCCAACATGACGTGGAAGACATAGCGAGGGCCCTGCTCTCCATCGGAATCCGGCAGGGAAAGATCGATCACGCCCAGTTCCACTCGGATATCATCGAGGTTCTCGACAAGATAATCGGTGTCCCGATCCGGGAGATCCAGTTCGCGGAGATCGTCAAGGATCTCCTGGACGGCGCCCGCCGGAATCATCTCAAGATTCCCAACGAGTACACGCTCATGGGAAAAGCCCTTCTCACCGCGGAAGGCCTGGCGAAGGATCTCGACCCCAACCTCGACATCGAGGAGGAGATCTCCCCCTACGTCCGGAACCTGGTCGTAATCAGGTATTCCCCGAAGGCGGTCCTGAAAAAGCTCGTCAAACGCGGAATCGAGCTGTATCACTGGTCGAACATGATCCCCGAGCACGTGATGACGATCCTGGAAGACCTCCAGGGCGGTGATCTGAAGGTGAAGGTGGAGCAGACCGGCCAGCACCAGTTTCTCGGGAATATCGAGAAGATCGTAGACAAGCTCACCGCTGGCTTCGTGATCTGCGCCCTCCTTCTCAGTTCGGCCGTTTTCATATCGACCGCGCACCTCGAATACACGGTTCTGGGAATTCCCGTCACTTTTTTCCTTGGCCTCGTCGGGTACGGAGCCGCAGCAATCTTGGCACTGCGACTCATCCGCGCTGCGGTGAAACCGCAAGATCCGCTCTAGAGGCTTTCCCCAGGATTTTTCCAGCCCGGGGAATCCCTTCAGCCCGATCTATGTTTTTCCCCGAAAGTTTTTTCGCACGGCTAAAATGGGCCGAAAAGCGGCGATTTCGAGAGCAAACCGGCTTAATCGACATGAATTCCGCCATTTTCCCGGCTCTTGTCGGACCAATCGGAAGTCGATGGAGATAATAGAGGTCAAGAAACCAGGATAGCCCGCACTGCGGCCTGAAAGATAAGGAGGCAATCCCATGGAAGCGACGACTCGGACAAAGGTTTCGAAATCCGGTGAGTGGAAGAAATGGGACTGGATCCTCGACGTCCCGTCCCGGAGCGGCGATCGTCCTCTCCTTCACCGTGGACGCTGAGAATTTCTGGAGGTGCCGTATGAGTTCCATAGACCCAGTTCTTGTGAGGAGCATCATGGCCGGAAGCCTGACTTCGGCGGGTTCTTCATCGAGGCCCAGGGACATGCGGGGCGACACTTTCGAAGGAGTTTTCGAAACCACGGCAGGCAAGACCTTCCAAAAGCCCAGGAGCCTGAATCTCGATACCGGCGAGGTGCGCGAGCCGGCAAAACCCGCTTATTCCAGCATCCAGGCGGTTCTGAACTCGGGAGAGGCAAGTCCAATCCCGACTGTCCCCGAAGACGGGATGCTCGTCCAGTTCACGGTTTTCATGAAGGTTTCGAACGACTTCGCCAATCGATCGCCCGAGCTTCAGAGCCTTTTCAACCAGGCTTCCCGAGAAGTTCCCACCGTCTGCCTTCGGGAGGGTGGATGGCAGGGAAACCCGATCCAGACTTTCCTGAAAACCTCCCAGAATGCCCTCTCCCTCGATTCCGCCCAGGCCAGGGACCTTTTGAACAGGATCATCTCCTCGGCCAGATCCGGGGTCGGTTCCCTGGCACAGACCCTGGGCGTCGATTCCGGAGTCAAGTCGGAACCAGGCTCTGCGCTGGGAACTGGGGCAATGCCCCAGACTCTTCCCGGACTCGACACCGCCTACCTCCGCCTTCAGGATGCCCTCGACTCGGAAACCGCGGCCCAGAAAGTCCAGGGAAAGGCCAAAACCTACCGCGGAAACGAGCTCCCCATCATCCGTTTCGACCAGGATGCCGCAACAGGGGCATCCGAAAAGAAGGAGGAGAAAACCGAGCCATCCATTTCGATGATCGGGTACATGAAGAAGTTCCTCGACATGGTCGACGAGTTCATCTCGAAAATGGAGGGGGAGACCGGGGAGACCACCGCCGAAAGCGATGACCAGGGCACGAGCCCCACGATGGGGCGAATGTGCCCGAAAAGCCAGGATGGCGCAGTCCTTGAGGGCACCTCCTCCGGGTCGGTCGGGGAAACGGTCGACACGGCCACTTCGGAAACCTGGAACATCGATCAGGACGGAACAGCCTTTTCGGCGGTGTTCGCCGACGGCGAACTGCTTGAAACCATAGTCTAGGATCCGGGGGAACCCTTTCTCCAGGCTTTGCGAACAAGCTCATTGAAAATCCGATTTCCCGGTTTCCGGTTTTCCCGCCGCGCCAGTTTCGGCCGAACCGGCTCCTCCCGGGGAGTTGGACCCTGTTGCGGAGACGGTTTCTGCAGGAAAATCGGTACCCTGGGAAGCACGCTTGGGAAGCGGAAACAGCCCGAAAACGGGAGGAATTGTGGGTTCCAGGGAAGGAAGCGGGTTCTGCCGCAATCACGGATGTTCTGACGGACGAAGGATCGTCATCTTGTCTTGCAGGCTATCCCGGGATTCCTTTCCGGATCATATACGGCGGGCCTGTCTTCACGGAGGAGGGCAGGCCCTTCCCCCCCC
>CAYRYU010000197.1:0-5326 GCA_964428355.1 uncultured bacterium | reverse complement strand
CCCCCTTCTTCAGGAGCGGGTTTTCGCTGGGTAACCTGTCCCTAATATTTTCTGAGGACTTCCCTTGATTACCCTTCGGCATTCCAATTTGTGTGAACTCGATTCACGTCAACCGGGAGGGCGGCCTCTTGATCTCGAGATCGTGGCACCCGGGGGCGGAACCAATTCCCCTGGAGGCTTCGATCCTCGGGAGGTCGGGAACCTAGAAGGAAAAGTGATTGGAAATTCCTTTGAAGAGGGGGGGGGCAAAAATCCGTGGTGAGCGCGGGTTATTCCTCTCACCAGGGGCCAATTTGGGAAGGGATTTCAGTTCAGGGATTCCCCTTGGGTCATCTCCCCAACATCCGGGAAGCTTGGGAAATTAGGGACAGGTTAACCCGCCAAACCCGCACCAGAAAACCACAAAAGAAACAGGTTTGTGGCACGAATTTGCGTGGCACGAATTTGCGGAGGTGGCACCTAAGAATAAGCGGAGGCGATTTCGGCGGCGACGCGGGCGTTGTTTTTTACCAGGGCGATGTTCGCTTCGAGGCTCGTTCCGGCGGTGATATCCTTGATTTTCGAAAGAAGGAAGGGGGTGACCTCCTTGCCCTTGATTCCCCGCTTTTTCGATTCGGCGAGAGCTTTCTCGATGGCCTCATCAATGATATTGGGATCCATGGCGTTCTCCTTTGGAATGGGGTTCGCGATCAGGATGCCGCCCGAAAGGCCCATAGCCCACTTGGTCCGGATGATATCAGCAGCCTCCCGCGCCGATCCGACGGGAAAAGGGGCTGCCAGTCCGCTGTCCCGCGTGTAGAAGGCGGGGAACCTGTCGGTTCCGAAACCGATGACGGGGACGCCGAAAGTCTCGAGATACTCGAGCGTGAGGGGAAGATCGAGAATCGCCTTCGCCCCGGCGGAAACAACGGCCACGTCGGTGCGTGCCAGTTCCTGGAGGTCGGATGAAATGTCGAACGTGATATGGCCTTCCCTGTGGACTCCTCCGATTCCCCCGGTAGCGAAGAACCGTATCCTGGCCATTGCCGCTCCGATCATGGTGGCGGAAACCGTCGTGGCTGCGTGAAGCTTTCGGGCCACCACGAAGGGGAGATCGCGCCGGCCAGCCTTGAGTATATCCTTCCCCCGACCCAGGAACTTCAATTCCTCGGGGGTCAGGCCCACCCGGATGATCCCGTCGATCACGGCAATCGTGGCTGGAACCGCTCCACGTTCACGGATCTCGGTCTCGACCTCCCGGGCAGTCTCGACATTTCGGGGATATGGCATCCCGTGCGCAATGATTGTCGATTCCAGGGCTACCACGGGAGCTCCGGCCCGCAAGGCTTTCCGAACCTCGGGGTGGATGGCGATCTGCTTGAAAGAGGGGCTCATTTTCTCCCCGAAAGCCTCGGATCGGGATACCGTTCGAGAAGCTCGGGTGTCACTCCGCCTTCCCTAATGATCTCGCGATAGACATCGGCGGCCGGGGTGGGAATACGATCGAATTTGCGCGCCCGGCACTCGACCGAGTAAAGGCCGAACCGTGGGACGAAGCTGCCCAACTCCCAGTTGTCGGTTATCGACCAGTGTGCGTAACCGAGAATGGGAACCCCGGCCTTCATGGCCTTTTCGACTTCCTTCACGTGATGGACGATGAATGCTTCGCGGGTCCAGCCATCGGGGCGGGGCTGGAGATCCCGGGTCGCGATCCCGTTCTCGGCGATGAGAATGGGAAGCTTGAAAACGCGATAGTACATCTCGAGGGATTTCCCAAACCCTTCGGGGTAGACCTCCCATTCCCAGGAGTTGAGGAACTTGAAGGGAAGCCTCCATCGGCAATAATAATCGACCGCGAAGTAATCGAGGACCCCCTTCCCCGTTCGGGTGGCCTCGAGCGCAAGGTTGCGGGCCATCCACTCCGGGTCTTCGGATACGGCCTCGGGCGGCGATTCCGGGGTCAGGGGGGGCTGGTCGGCGAATACTACATGCCCCAGGGGGCCGAGCTTGAAGACATTCACGTAATGGTTGAACGAAACCCGGGCGACCGGGTCGTTGGCGTGGATGATCCCGTAGGCCTTGGAATGGCACTTGAGCAGGTTCAGAGCCGCCTTGACGAGCCCGACCTTGGAGGTCGTGCCCGGGGCGAACTGACCGGTACCGTAAACGGCCCCCAGGAAGACCGTCGGTTCGTTGAAGGTGAGCCAAAAATCGACCTCATCGGCATATTCCTTCGAGACGAAATCGACGTACCGGCTGAACTCCGCTATGCAGCGCGAATCGTCCCAACCTCCGAAATCACGTTCCAGCCATTGGGGATGGGTGAAATGCATCAGTGTGACGATCGGGGTCAAACCTCTGGCCTTCATTCCCCGGAAAAGATCATGATAGAAGGCGATTCCTTCGGGTGAGAAAACGCCCCGGACCGGTTCGATCCGGGCCCATTCGATGCTGGTGCGGAAAGCGTTGCAGCCCAGTCCTGCAGCCAGATCGAGGTCCTCCGCCCAGCGGTTGAAGCCGTCCGCGCCCATTCCGGCCGGGTCTTCGCATTTCCCCGCCATTTCGAAGGGAAGCCATTGGTTCGCCATGATTCCGCCTTCCCATTGGTAGGCGGAAGTGGACACCGCCCAGAAGAAACCGGGCTTCTTCTTCGGAGCAGGGGAAGACACGCCATTCTTCGGGGTCTCCTTTCCATTTCCCACGCCGACCGGAGGTTGCGCAGGAACGCCCTCGGGGCCGTAACCCGCCTGGTGGAAGGCTCCGAAATCCCCCTGGCTTCCATCGCCAGTCGCAGAACCCGATGCGGAAGACCCGCTTCCGGTTGCTTTTTCGACGGTTCCGGGAACAGCACCATCCTGGAACCATTTCGGGTCGATCTTCCAGCGGCCCTTTTCCAGGCCTTCGGAGAGCTGCGCGTGGAAATCCCGTTTCCTCTCTGTCTTCAGGGTCGTCGACAGGGCGACCAGCCGGTCGAGGACAGGATCGGTTTCATTTCGAATGGATGATCCTCTGGCCAGTTTCTGGGCCAGGGCGTTCTTCCGCTGCTCAACGAGGAGGTCGACCAGCGGTGCGAGCTTCAGCGAAAACGGGAACTCCTCCCCAACCTGCTTTTCGAGGCGGGCGAGGAAGGGCTCGAGCATCCATGTCTGCTTTTCGAAAGTGTATGGCGCAAGCCTGGCGAGGATGGAGCGGGCCTGTGCCTCCGCTTCCCGGTCTAGGGAAAGGAGGAAGCTCCGACCCCGCCTGCCACGCGTATTCTCGAAAACCTGATTCCGGGCGGTCGTTGGAATCGTCTCGAGGATCTTTTCCGCCAACTCCACCGAGCGTGTATCGCGAAGGAATTCGAGCGCGGTCAGCCTGCGGTTGGTGTCGGAAAGCCTCGCAAAATCGGCGAATACTCCGGAGATGGTGGCTCGGGGTTGAGCCCCGAAAACCGGGAGCGACAAGAAAAGAACGGCGATGAACAGTGACCCGATGCCGATCGGAAAACGGAGCTTGAATGGACTTTCCATTACATCTGTGAAGGAAGGCCCGCGATCGGGTTGTTCAATACGGTGAGGCTGATCCAGTGGCCCTTGCCATCGGGGCCCATGTAGTAATCGGCCTCGATGTAGACAACGATCTTTCCCGCCCTGAGCGCCTCTTTTGGGGCCCATGCCATGTCGGATGCCGAAACATCCATCGGAACGGCTTTTCCGCCCAGGGATAGGTAGAAGGCGCGGCGGATGCGGATCGGTTTGCCGCCTCGGTTCACGAACTTCACGCCCACGCCGCCCATCATGGTAAAGGCTTTGCCGAAGGGGCGATGTGGGAACACAATCGCCTCGTCGATCTCGTCGGCGGAGACGTAGCGGTAAGCGGCTGCGCCCTCTCCATCCTGCTTGTAGGTTTTGGGATGGTTGCCGAAGGAGTCGTGGCAGATGAACGCGGTCTTCCCGTCAGGAAGGGTGCCATACCCGATAACGACCGGAGCGTGGGTTCCGAAAAGGAAATGCTTGTTGGGGATCTCATACTGGATGTAAAGTGGACCGTAATCGCGCAAAGCCTTCTTCAGTGCCCCTTCGGCCTTGTCCTTGTTCCAGTTCTTGCTCACAACTGCCAGCCATTTCCCATCCATGGGGTAATCGTTGGCCGCGTATTTGAAGACTGTCTTGTCGATCGGGCAGGTGAGGGTTTCCTCGTCAGTGTTGGTCAGAAGGCGGGCATACCCCTTGGGCCGGATGGGAACCCATTCGTCCGTGATCGGGTCGCGGTCGCCCTTCCTGAAACCGGTCATGGCGAACTGGATGGGGTGGCTTTTGGACATCTTCCGGTAGCGCAGTTCGAGCTTGCGCGGATTGAAACCGGTTTCGGTTCGGTTGTGGGCATAGCTGCGGTAGGTTCCCAGCTTCCAGCCGAGTTCCTGAGCCCACCAATCGGCCATTGTGGATGCCCCGTAGCTGAGACATGCGTAAAGGGGAGTGTTCGGGGTGGGGTCATACTTCCAGGCTTCCTTGCCCAGGATGGTGTTGACCTGCTGGCACCGGGCCTGCGTCTCCTCCTGGTTCTTGTGGGGAAGCTGCTTCCAATGGGCCACGAAGTAGGTGTTCGTGAAATCCTTTTCGGGGTCGCAGGGGGTTCCGATCAAGGCCCAAAGGGAAGAAGCGAGGAATGCGAAGGCGAGTGTAAACGAAAATCTCTTCAATGCCACGGTACCCCTCCTGTAAAAGGGTTTCTTACAATTTTAATGGCCCGGGGAAAAACGTCAAGCATTATGAAGAGCATTATTATGGCAGGACTGTGGCAGAGTTGTCCTCCCTTCGATGTGTTGCGGCTTTTTCGTCAGGTACAAACCTGCCTTGAAATTGTTGAAGGTCATCGTGTCATCGATGGCCGAACGCTTGATGTCGCTGAACCGGCCTTCCGAACCGAACTGGCCGTCGGACTGGACGACCGTGGTCACCAGGATCGTGTTCACGTCGTCCTGCCAGATTTCCGGGGTGTGGTGCGAATCGAAGCCACCGCGAACTCGAACACGCTGATTCCCGCCCACGAGCTTGGAGGCCGGGTTGCGGGTCGGATCCTTATCTCCATCCCGTCTGTCGAGGAGCTTCGAGCTGATACCGTCACCAGGCCACCGCCCGAAGCGACGATCGTGGAAAGAAGATGAGCTTGATCTCGACCGACGATGTCAGGGTAACCGTTCACGGCTCCCTCCGGAACTTCGATGGGAATATTCTCTCCGGGGAACCAGGTCATTAGGGATCCCCGTTGTTCGAATCATCTGTACCGGGGACTCCAAAATCATTCAGCAAAATATCCTACCAGCTCGGTCCTGGGATAGACAACCGCTTGGTCCAATGAGCAG
>CAYRYU010000196.1:0-5399 GCA_964428355.1 uncultured bacterium | reverse complement strand
CGGAATAGGCCCCGTCTCCCCCGATCCATCCCGAGGTCCGGTCGAAAAGCCGCTCCAGATGGCTCTCACGGTCCGGCTCGAAAGCGAAGGCTGGCGCCCGGAAAACTCCGCAGAGAAGGATCACGGTTGCGATAACGACCACAAAAAACGGAAAGCCTCTCCCCGGAAAAAGCCCGCCACGCAGGTTCAGCCTTCCAGCCTCATTCCCATTCGCTCCGATCCCGGGAAAACCGTTTTTCTTCCGTTCTCGCACCATGTTTCCGCCCTCCACGTGACGGATTATACCACTTAACCTCCCCGGAAGTTCCCATGTCGCGTTATCCTGCGGTTCCTCCGCGAGCCCGCATGGGGCGGCGACGCGGAGCACAGTCTGTCCGATTCTCCCCACCATCGCCATTTCCCGATCCTTTGAACCCGGGACCAACGATATCGAAAGATTTCCCCCTCCCAGCCCGAATCGGGGATGCAGAAAGCAGCCCCCGGCAAAAGAGCCGAGGGCTGCTTTCTGCATCAGGCCGGATTGCTCCGGTGTGGCCGGGAGGAGAATCCGGCCGATCGGATCACTTCCTGTAGTAGATCACGTAGTTGCCGTCGCTCTGCATGACGTTGTAGGCGCCTGGATGCCCGTGGGTTCCGGAAGCCCAAATGGGTTTTCCGGCCTTGTTGGAGATCACGAGGTTGCCGTCGTTCTGCATTTCGAGCCTGGCCCCGGGATTGCCATCGGTGTGGGAAGCCCATAGTGCCTGGCGCTCCCTGGCATAGACCACCAGGTTGCCGTCGTCCTGCATCACAAGCTTGGCACCGGGATTGCCACTGGTTTGTGAAGCCCAGATGGGCTTCCCATCCTTCGCGTAGACTACGAGGTTGCCGTCGTCCTGCATCTTGAGGGTGGCTCCGGGGTTGCGGTCGGTTCCCGCGGCCCAGAGGCACTTGCCATCCTTCCTCAGAACCACGAAATTCCCGTCGTCCTGCACCTTGTAGGTTGCGCCAGGGTTGCCGTTGGTTTTGGACGCCCACAGGGCCTTGCCATACTTGCTGTAGACAACAAGGTTGCCATCAGACTGCAGCTCGACGGTGGCACCGGGGTTGCCATGCGTTCCGGTCGACCAGATTCCCCAATGGTATTCCCATGAGGCATCTTCGGCCATCGCCCGCCATTTGGCTTCGTCGGGGTCGCGATAGGAACTCTGATTGTCACGGTATTTGGCCATGATGTCGTCGATCTTCCCCTTTCGCCGGCCGAACAACCGCTTGAAGAAGTTGGCGATGGCTTTCAGATACTCGCGGACGAACTCCCTGACCCGCTCGTCCACCCGCTCTCCGACTTTGTTTGCCATGTTCTTGACCGCGGCCTTGACGTCGGAGAGGTTTATGTCGAGATTCCAGTTGAAGGACCGACCCAGGATGGCGAACTCGATCCAGAAGCTGGGAATCGCCCCCTTCACGACCGTATCGGAGAGATTCGCCTCGAATCCGGCCCTCCGGAGGGCGAACAGATTCGAGAAGATTTTTTTCACGAAGCCGGGGGTATGACCTCCGGTGACATCGTCGACCGCCTTCTCGAGGTCGGCCGCCAGATCGGACTTGATCTCGACCTTGGCGTTGAAGTCGGGCTTCTTCAGGCTGGTCGAACCCTGGACCTCGACCGTGGACTCCCAGGATTTGAAGATCTTGAACCTGTCGGAGAAGCCCAATCCACGACGATCGACCAGGATCTTCAGGTCACGGCCGACCCCGAAGATCGAGGCCCGGCCGTTCAGATAGGCGTGGGAATCCCCGTAGGGGCAGAGGATATCGATTACCGCTCCATCGTCGGCCGTGTTCGGCTTCCTGTCGAGACCGTCGCCACTCAAACTCAGGGGCCCAACGTCGAGTTTCTTCACGGTGCCGAGGATGACAACGCCTCTCGCCTTGGAAACCACTGCGTCGATCTTCGCCACCTCGTCCGAACGCAGATACAGCTTCCCCTTGACCGAAACCCCTTCGGGGATCTTCAGCACCGGGTCAGCCTGGGCGGAGAACGAGACCTCCACATCCTTGAACCCAATGACGTCTTCCGGGAACGGAATCTTCTCGATCTTCCCGCCCATCTCCTGGAAAAGGGCCAGCAGGTCCTTCGTGCCGAGGGCATTGACCGCCCCCAGCAGACCGATGCTGCTGAGATTGACGGAGAGCGGGATCGAAGCCGCCACCCGCACGATCTTCTCGCCGAAACGGAAGTCCCCCCCCAGGCCGAACGCCGGGGACATCGCAGGAACCGTGATTTTTCCTGTAAGAACGAGGTTGCCGACGGTGAGTCCCTTGATCTTGAAGGGGTCCTTCCACATGCCTTCGAGACTGGCCGCCAACTGGATGGCGCCTTCCGGTTTAAGCGGAACCTCGAAGGTGATCTTCGCGGTCATGGGCTGCTTTTCCGGCAACACCACATCGAGATTCAGCCGGACCCCGACCGATGGCTTGCCGGTGAACTGGATCGCCGGCTCGACCTGCTTGCAGTCCTTCGGGAAGAAGGACGGTTTGAACGGGGGAAGGTTCGCCTGGAGGAAGATCTGGGAAGGATCCTTGGCCAGCCGGCCCTGGACAAGCAGATTCTTGGAGGTGTCTGGGAGCATCTTCTTGAGATGCTTCGTGGCATTCCCAGCTTCCAGCTTGAGATTCCCGACCAGGTTCTCGCCCTGGACGAGGCGGAAGCTCTTGTAACCGGTTCCTGCCACCAGTTCGTCGAAGTCCTTCCTGATGTGATCCGGAAGGCTGTCCATCTGCAGAACGACATCGGCGGAGGAGTGCATGAACACGCCCTTCTCGAGTGACAGCAGGTTCAGGAACTCCTGCACGGCGGAGGACGGTTTGTCATACAGCGATTTGATCTCGTGCTGCGGGAAGAAAGCCCCGAAAATGTAGACCTTGTACCCATAGACCGAGGGATGCTGTTTGACGAAGACCTTAACATCCTTGACCTTGAACTTGGGCACCGAAGCCTTCCCCGAGAGGGCCATTCCATTCGAGTCCTCGGTCTTGTTCACCTCGGTTATCATCACCTCCCGGGCCCAGTCATAGTCCTTGAACCCTTCCAGGTCGCTGAGCCGGACGGTCTTGTCCTTGATCGCCCCGTCATCGGCTTTGCTCTCCTGGTCGGCTTTGGCCTTCTCCTCGGGGAGGAACGGGAAGATCTTTCCCGCGATGAGGGCTTCCTTGATCTTCTGGAACTCATCGGTCTTTTCGATCTCGGCCCGCAGATCCTCGAGCGAGATCCTGCCGGTGTTGAGCTTCGCGAGGAAGTCGGCGGCCTCCTTTTCGGTCGGCGCGCGCTGGAGGATCTGCCCGAACAGGCTGACCACGGCTTGCTGGCGAACGTCTTCGCGGTCCTTGAAAGCTTTGGAAGCGACGATGTAATCGATCAGCCTGTCCTTGAACTCCGCCGCGGTTCGGCACTCGCTCAAGATCTTGCCCACCTCGGCGACAAGCTTGTCGTCGCCGGGCTGGATCTCGAAACCCGGGACGTCAGCGGGAGGCTGGGGATTGGTCGGGGTGACCGGGAGCGCGGGATTGGTTCCGGGAGTTCCCGGAGGGGTGGCCGGCGGCGTGGGAGGAACCCCCGAGGCACCCGGATTGCCCGGTACCTTTGGAACTCCGGGGGTATCGGGGGTTTTCGCCCCCGGGATAGGATCGCTGGTATCCCAGGCCGGGGTCTTTGCGTTGAGCAGGGCATAGAAATCGGGGGCGGGACGCCCGAGCAGCTCGGTGAAGATCTTCTGGACGTCGCCGGTCAACAAGGGGCCGAGAGCGTTGACGTCCTTAACCAACTTGTCGATCACGGCCTTCATCTTGTCAAGGTCGATCCCGGCCAGAGTCTGGTCGAGCAGGTAGGTCATCGAGGCGAACTCTGCGGGTGCAACCTTTTTCAGATCGGCGATGGCCTTCTCCGCGTCCTTCTTCTGCTCGTCGAACTCCTTCTTCCACTCGCCGTTGTAATCGGACTGGGCCTGGGTGGTGATGTCGGAGAGTTCGTCCTGGGCATCGGCGATTGCCTTCCATGCCTGGGTCAGGGACCGGATCTCCTTGGTTTCGGGGTTCTTGAAGAAGTCGAAGAGCCAGTCACGGTACCGGTCGCGGCCGCGGCCATCGGACTTGAACTTGTCGCTCCAGAACTTGAGCCCCTCGGAGTCGGCTTCGCGCTGGAAGGTCTGCCAGTAAATCTTCCGTATGAGTGCCCGGACTCCGTCGTCCGAATACTGCATGTCCTGGATTGCGGCGTCGATGCCGTGAGTCTTGGCCTTCTCCCGAAAGGGTTTCAGCAAGCCTTCATCGGGTGATTTGAGCAGGTGACGGATTCCCGCGATCTGCACCTCGTCCAGCTTCCGCTTCTTGAACTCGTCCGAGTTCATGATCTCCGAAAGGATGTCGTAGAGGGTGACCCCGCAAAACCACTTCCGGACGTACAAGCGCAGGGTATCCTTCGCAGGCTCGCGGTCGAGGCAGATCTTGAAAAAGGCCTTGATCGTATCGCGCGCAAGGGGCTCCTGTTTGGCCATCCGATCCCGCTCCCGGCTGTTCTTCGTCGAGCTGTCGACATCGGGATACGATTTGGCGCGGAAGACAAGGGCTTTCTTGTTGGCGTAGTCCGCTTTGGTCCAGGGGATGTACTTCGAGGGAAGATAGTGGTCATACCCCGGTTCATCGGCGTCGCGGTTGAGATTCGCCCAATAGATCAGCCGGATGGCGAACTTCTTCCCCTCGTCCGAGTTGGCCATCTCTGCCTCGATCTCCTCGATCGGCACCTTCTCCTGGTTCAGCCTCTTGAGATAGTGCTCGTGCCCCTCCCCATCGGAGCATCGGCCGAGAATTTTCAGGTAGGCCAGCTCGACCGGATCCCAGTCCTTGATGCGATCCTGGCATTCCTTGCTGTCGACGAGGGCGGTGATGATCTGAAGCAGGTTCTGCTTCTGACCTTCGAGGGCGGCCAGGTGGTTTTCCAGTTCCGCCGCGGTCGGGGCACGACCAACAGCAAGGGCGTAGAAGGTTTTGATCGTCGGTCCCGTGTCGAGCCATGACGCATCGGCACCCGGCGCTACGAAGCAGAACGCAAAAAGGACAAGCAAAAGGACCGGAGCCATTGGCAACCTTTTCATACAAGCCTCCAAGGAAGGTCTATCTTTTCCAGGTGAACTGGAAAAGTCACCGCACCGAAAGGACCATCCGAAAAGCATCGCCATCGTCTCAGCTTTGCCAGAGGTTGTCAACCCCTCCGGGGGATCAAAAGAATCGCGATAGGGGGAAATCGGCCCCACAGGAGAGTTGTGACCCCTCGGACCTTGAAGCTTCGGGGCGATCGTGCTTTTCGGGCGGGGTTCATTTCTTGACCCTTTCGGTACGGGGGGGTAGACTGGGGAATGGGAATT
>CAYRYU010000195.1:2007-5463 GCA_964428355.1 uncultured bacterium | reverse complement strand
CACCGTCCTGATGATCGAGAGAAGACCCTTGCAGCGCCACGACCAAGGAGATGACCGATGATTCCCACAGTCACCCGCTTCCTGACCGCGTTTCTTCTGATCTTCGTTCTTCTTCCCGGCCGTCTTCCGGCCTGGCCTCCTCCCACTCCCCAAGAACTCGCTTTCGACAAAGAACTGGGGGAACTCGCCAAAAAGCTCGAGGTCACCAACGAGATAAACCCCACGGCGGCTTCCGAGGCCAGAGAGAAATCCCTTTTCTTCGGGGAAATGGAGCACGGGAGGTGGATCGAACCCCTTTTCGAGTATTCGCCCTTCCCCCCGGAGACAATGTCAGCGGTTCGGGAGTTCGAGCTCCTGCCCCTTCCGCAAGGGCCATATTCCGAGCTCCTTGCCTGCCTGCGGGGGGAGATGTTGCGGAAGGCGGAAATGGTCGAAGCCCGGGCTACGGAGAACTTCACCCGCTTCTCCGAATCCCTTTATCCGTATCCCGAACCCGGTCTGGTTCTTCGGGCATGGAGGATATTGAGGGAAATCCCGGAGGACAAGGATGAAAGAACCGTTACCGCCGCCTCGATGACCCGGTTCCTCGAGGACGCCATCACGGAGATGAAACTCGACGGATGGAAGGTTGAGCTTTCGGACAAGATGAGCGCCCGGGCGCAGGTCTCACCCGCGATCAGGCGGGTCAAGATCAAGGCCGGAACACTTTTCTCGCCCCTGGACCGCCTCCGCCTCAAGCACCACGAACTCGGAGTCCACGCCCGGCGCGCCCAGAACGGGGAAAGGATGCCCCTGAAAGTTTTCCGGTCCGGACTTTCGGACTACCTGACCACCGAAGAGGGACTGGCGGCATACGTCGAAACACTTCAGGGAATCGAAAGCGGTCTGCGCTTGTTCGCACTGAGGGTTCTTGCGGTCCACTGGGCGCGAACCGATCCGTTCTCACTGATCTTCCGCAAGCTCACGCGGCTGGGGGTGGAACCCGAGGACGCATTCGGCCTCTGTCAGAGGGTCAAGCGGGGCCTCGCGAAAACCGGGGAGCCCGGCGGCTATACGAAGGACGTCTCGTATCTGCGGGGCTTCGCCATGGTCAGCCAGTTCGCGGAAAGAGGAGGCAGAATCGAGGACCTGATGAGATTCGGAAAGGTGGGGATCCGCGACCTTCCCGCCCTATTGAACCTCGAAACGATCGACTGACCTCGCTCCTTTTCCTGTTCCTCAGTTGACCGCTCCCTCAACCCCCTTTTCCGGGCCGAGGAGGTTGCACAGGAGGAAATTCCCCGCGAGAGCGGTTCCAATAGCCAGAGACGGGGAAACGAGAGGAATCCCCGCGGTCCAGGCAAAGACCCCGCCGATGCTCAAGAGCGGTCCAAGCGATCCGATGAGGATCAGTGCCCCCGAAGGCGGGTCAATGTGGGTATCGCCGTGGATCAGGAAAAGGCGGGCGACGAGTTCCCCCAGGAACGCCGCCAGGAGACCGAAAGTGACGCCCCACAACGGATCACCTGAAAGGGCCGCTCCCGTTTCCGCTGCCAGAGCGATATGAAAGAACACCGGCATCCGGTTCCCAAAATGAAGGAAGAGGAGTGAAAAGGCCCCGAGCCCGAAGCTGAAGCCCGACAGGGCGGGAAACTTGAGAATCGTAACGGCGATTGGGAAGGAAACCGCCAGGGCGATCAGGATCAGTTGGCTGGGCCGGGATTCCCAGAGGATCCAGTTCGAACATTCCGTGGGAACACCCCTTCGACAGCCTTCGGGGACCTTTCCCATGATTCCGGTGCTTCCGAAAATCACGCGCGCCAGGATGTTTCCCGTGAATACGGAAAGGGCGACAGTGTTGGTCCAGGGGAACTGCCCGATGTTGGGAATCATTTCGAACAGCACTTTGACGACCTGACCCAGAAGACCGAAAACGCCCCCGACGAGCAGAAGTTCCGGAGAATCGTTTCCCATAAGCGAGACGTTGATCTCGCGACCGGACTTCAGGCAGCCCCTCCGCCCGGCAAAGGCCGCGGCGGCAACTCCCCCGGTAAAAGCGATATGAGGTGAAAGGAAAGGGCCCCATGAAACCGCTTCGAGAAACGCGGCGTTGCCGGTGCAGAGGTGGAGCCCCGCTCCGATCACCACGGAAAAACCGCAGAGGATGAAAGCCTGAAGCCCACCCATCGCAGCACCGAGAACCCCGCCGCAAAACGCGCTAAAAAGAATCTGCAGACTCATGCGGACCACCCCTGTTTTCAGATACCCCCCGAAAGGGGGAGCCCATTCTAGGGAATGGATGACCTCGAGTCAAACGCAAAACGGGGAAATCCGATGGGCGGCGTCTCAGCCGGCGAAGCTTAACGGGACCTGTCGCCCATGGATGGCGACGTGTCGGGGACGCCTGAGTCCCGTTTTCCCCTGGATGGGGAAGCTTAACGGGACCTGTCGGGCGTTCCGGAGCTTTTTCCCCCGGCTTCGATGGCGGCTTTTTCCAGGCTGTCGGCGAACTTCCTGAGTTTGTCGGAGTCGGGCATACCGAATTTGTCGGGGAGCTTCATCCCGTCGAGGGTGGCCCGAAGCCTCCGGATCGCCCGGAGCGCGTCGTCGGGCCTCCCGAGAGCGAGGTATGCCTCCGCAGCGACCGAACACTGGTTTGCCCTCATCTGGCAGCCCAGCGCGGCCTGGATCACCTCGTCATTCGAGGCATCGGGGCCGGCACCCGGAACATCCTCGTCCAGCCGCGGTTCCAGCAGCGCCAGGGCTTCGGAGGCGTTCCCCATCTTCAGGTGGGTGTTCGCGAGCCGGCACCTGACCGTGTCGCTATCGGGAGCTATCCCGAAAACCTTCTTGTACATCGTGAGGGCTTTGGGGTAGTCGGCGACGTTGAAGGCGATATCTGCGCGGTTTCCGAGCACCCTCATGCTCCGCGGATCCTTCTCCAGGGCCGAATCGAAATTCGTGCAAGCCTTCGCGTAGTACGAATCGCGGCTCGTCTGATCCGCAGCCCTGTCTCCAAGGCATTTCGCGACGAACCCGATCTGTGCCTCGAGGTCGGGAACCTTGCACCCTTTGTCCCGGGCCAGCTCGAGAGAAGCGAGCGCTTCCTCCTGCCTGGATTCATGGTTGCTGAGCACCATTCCCCGCCGGAAGTGCACGAACGAGGCGTTGGGTGCCCGCTTTAGCAGCTCGTCATAAGCCGCGACAGCCCCCTCCGTATCGCCGCGCCGGGCTTTCAGGTCACCCAGCATTCCCAGTGCGGGGCCGGACCTTTGCGGATCCTTGTCCTCCTCCGCCACCCTCGAAAGGATCTTCTCCGCCTCCTCCAGTTTCCCCTGCTTGACCAATTCCCCGATCCGGTCCAGGTCGTCACCGCCGGAGGCGGGGCCGGCGGACCACGAAAGGGCGAAAGCGGCTAGAAGAGCTATTGCAGGAAGACAAAAGGTTCTTTTCATCTTGACCTCCGAAAAAAATCAG
>CAYRYU010000195.1:0-1907 GCA_964428355.1 uncultured bacterium | reverse complement strand
CGTCCGTACACTGCGCCGAAAGAATGGTCGCAACGATGAGCTGGAAGGGGTCACGATGTTCGAGGGAACATCGGGCCTCCGGGTAGGCGGTCTTGAGTTTCCCGACCAGGGCCTCGACGTCGGTTTTCCTGCGTTGCTTAGGACTCATCGCTTCCTCCGTTTCCGGATATGCTCGAGGAACTTTCCCTCGGAAAGGGAATTCAGCAGGCTGGCGGCGGGAAGGCCCCCCTTTCGCGCGATCCCAAGCCCATAACGAATGTTGGCGATGTCTGGCGGAGTATGGGCATCGGGGGTGATGACGAACATCGGACCCGCTTCGCCGAGGGACCTGATGCGCCGCCAGTCGGCATCCAGCCTGAGGGGCTGGGAGTTGATCTCGATCGCTATCCCGCGCGCTGCGCAGGTCCGGAACACCTCGTCGTAATCCATGTCCAGGCTCTCCCGGTTGAGCAGCAGCCGGCCTTCGGGGTGGGCGAGAACGTCCACGAACGGGTTTTCGAGCGCTTTGAGCACCCGCCTTGTGGCCTCCTCGCGGGGCATCGTGAAATGGGTGTGGACCGCGGCTATCACGAAGTCGAACTTCGCGAGGATGTGGTCAGGGTAGTCGAGCCCGCCGTCGGCAAGGATTTCGCATTCGATCCCCTTCAAGAGCCGGACCGGTGGAGAGGAGCTGTTGACCGCATCGATGGTTTCCCACTGGTCCATCAGGCGGTCGAGATCGAGGCCGTTTGCGAACCGTGCGGACCTGGAGTGATCGGAAATCCCCAACCATTTCAGCCCGAGGCGGGAAGCCGAAAGGACCATCTCTTCCGGGGTCCCGCTTCCGTCCGAGGCACGGGTGTGGCAATGGAGGGTCCCCACCAGGTTCCCGATCTCCACCAGTTTCGGGAGGGTCCGGTTCCGGGCCCATTCGATCTCGTCGAGCCCCTCGCGGAGTTCCGGGGGGATGAACTCGAGGCCTAGTGCCTGGAACACCTCCTCTTCGGTCGCCATCGGTGGCGCTTTTTCGTCTTTGTACAAGCCATACTCGTTGAGCTTCATTCCCTGCTCTATCGCTAGAACCCTCATGCGCGTGTTGTGTTCCTTCGATCCGGTGAAATGGCAAAGGGCGGGACCGAACGAGTCGGGGGGCACGACGCGAAGGTCGACCTGGAGTCCGTTCCCGAGGAGAACGGATGACTTCGTATCGCCGGATGCCAGCACCTTCTCGATCCCGGGGAACTCCAGGAACCGCGCGATCAGGGCCTCATGACCGTCCGTCGCGGCGAGGATGTCGATATCCCTGACCGTCTCCTTGCACCGACGAAGGCTCCCCGCGGGCACGATCGGGATGTCCCCGCCCTTTTCGTGAAGGAATTCGATCATCTCCCGGGCAGCCTGCTCCGCCTGGGAGTAGAGAAACTGGCCCTTGAACCGCTTCAGGAAGGAAATACCCTGGAGAATGTTCTCCTGCGACTTTTCCCCGAACCCCTTCAACCCCTGGATCCGGTTTTCCCGGCAGGCCTTCTCGAGCTGGTCGAGGCTGGTGATCTTCTCCTCCTCGAAAAGGATCCGGACCTTTTTCGGTCCCAACCCCTGGACCCTGAGAAGATCGAGTACCCCGGAGGGAACCGAGCTCCGCAGCTCATCGAGCTGGGCTACGGAACCCGAATTTTTGAACTCCTCGACCTTCTCGATCAGGGACTTCCCGAAACCCTTGGGCGGAGCTCCGATGATCTCGTCGAGTGTCATGGGGCTCGTTCCGAGAAAACGGGCCGCGTTCTGGAATGTCCGGACCTTGAAAACGTTCTCGCCGTTGAGATCGAGGAATACGGCCATCTCCTCGAAGATTTCAGCCAATCGCGCCCTGTCATCCATTTTCCAGTCTTCTCCAAATCAATGAAAAGAACGACAATCTAGAAAGTCTG
>CAYRYU010000194.1:0-5562 GCA_964428355.1 uncultured bacterium | reverse complement strand
TACTGGTCTTCCTCTGGGGCCTCAGTCAGCTCGCCCAGGGTTACCGCATCCACCTGGCAATTCAGGGTGTCGGGAAAGAATCTTCCCGCAAAGGGGAACAACCATAAAAGCCGACCACTTAGCCCAGGTGAAGGGGGGGGTAGGCATTACGCGGTCTTCCAGTCCTTCCCCCGAGGGCGAGGAATCCCATCCGCACAAGCAGGATCAAACCCTCCGCATCCATGGAGATCAAATGAAGGCCTCTTCGGAACCAACCGAGGCTTCAGAAAAAGAAGAGCTCATCTGGCGCCTTCGGGAGCGGGTCAAGGAACTGACAGCACTGCATCGGACTTCAAGGGTCCTCCAGAAATCCCACCGACCCCTGGGAATCCTGATGGAAAGACTGGTCAGGATTTTCCAGAAGGCATGGCAGTATCCCCGGATTACGGCAGTTCGGATCTGGTTCAATGGCGAGACTTTTTCCTCCCAGAATTTCAAGCCGACCCGGTGGCGACAGGTGACAACCTTCTCGACCTTGGATGGAAAACCCGGTTCCATCGAAGTGGTTTATCTCAAACGAAGGCCTCAGGCCTTCGAAGGTCCTTTCCTGGCAGAGGAAAGGGACCTCATCGAATCACTCGCAAAAATGCTGGAGGGCTTCTTCAACCGTCTTCACCAGGAAAAATCGATGAAGGAAGCCCAGGCTACGCTCGAAAAAGAGATCAGGGAACGAACCGCCGGCTTGACGGAAGCGAACATGAATCTTTCCGCCCAGATCGAGGAAAACAGGAGGGCGGTTCGCAGGATCAGGAGATACCAGGAAAAGCTTCGGAACCTGGTTGAAGAACTTTCCCGAACCGAGCAACGGGAGCGACGTTCAATCGCGGCGGACCTTCACGACCACCTCGGGCAATCGCTTGCCTTGATCAGATCGAAGCTTTTCCTTCTTCACGGCGAGGCGATTTTTTACGGTCTCGAAGGGTCAGTTGAGGAGATCCGCCAACTTCTGGACGAATCCATACGCATGACGCGAAGTCTGACTGCTGAGCTCTGCCCCCCCATTCTCTACGAACTTGGCCTGGCTCCGGCAATCGAGTGGCTGGGAGAGAGCTTCGAGGAAAGATTCAAAATTCCGGTCAAAATCATGGCCACGGGAACCCCCCGAAACCTTCCGGAGGAAATCCGGGGAACCATTTTCCGGGTGGTCCGGGAGCTTCTGATGAATGCGATCAAGCATTCCCAGGCCTCCCAGATCAAGATAGTCGGCGTTTGGGGAGAGGAGAACCTCGAACTTGCCGTCCTGGACGACGGGATCGGGATCGACCCCGACAAGCTGAGAACCGGAAAAAGAAGGAATGCGGGTTTCGGGCTGTTCCATGCACGGGAACGTTTGCGGTATCTTGGGGGCAACCTTTCCTTCTCGCGCCCTGACAAAGGGAGCGAGATCCGCCTTTCGATCCCATTCCAGGGGAAACTGGAAGGTGAGAAAAAATGAAGGGACCCACCGCGGTTGGTTCCCGGAGGTGTAGGTATGGGATACAGAATACTTTTGGTCGATGACCACAGGATTTTCCGGGAGGGGATGAAAGCCCTTCTCGAGAAGTGCCCTGAGGTGGAATCCGTTGCCGAGGCGGCAGACGGTTCTCAAGCGGTGAAGCATGCCCTCGAGAAGTTCCCCGATGTCATCATCATGGACGTTTCTATGCCTATTCTGAACGGAATCGAGGCTTCAAAGCAGATCCTTCATGAGAACCCCGATGCCAAAATCATCGTTCTCTCCATGCATGCCGACCGAAGGTTCGTTATCGAAGCCCTTCGGACTGGGATTCTGGGTTATCTGATAAAGGAAACCGCTTTCGAAGAGCTGTATTCCGCATTGAAAGCCGTCCTTCAGGGCAGGAATTTCCTGGGAACGAGAATTACCGAGATGGTGGTAAAGGCGTTCCTGAAAAGCGCCCCAAAGGGAGAGGCCCCCTCCATTTTCGAGATCCTCTCCCCGCGCGAACGTCAGGTCCTTCAGTTGGTTTCGGAGGGGAAATCCACCAAGGAAATCGGCGGGCTCCTGCAGATCAGTGTCAAAACGGTGGAAACACACAGGCAACAGATCATGGCGAAGCTCAATCTGAACAGTATCGCGGAGTTGACCCGATTCGCGATCAAGGAAGGGCTGACGCCTCTTTGATCTGGTACCGGAGTCCGGGATGGCACACCGGAAGGAGTTTCCGTTTCGCGGTAGGGTTTTACCCACACCCCTCTAGGGGATTTCCTGATACTCCCAGCTTTCCGGATGGGATATCCAGAAGGAAATCCAAACTAGGGGAGGCTCCAATGGGGTTCAATTTCACCGATACGGGTTTCATGTTGATCGCGGCGAGCCTGGTGATGTTCATGACACCGGGTCTGGCATTTTTCTACGGGGGTCTCGTCGGACGGAAAAACGTCCTGACCATCATGATGCAGAGCTTCTTTTCCCTCTGTTACACCACCGTCATCTGGTACATCTGCGGTTATTCATTGTGTTTCAGCGGCGGAGAAGGGGGAATCATCGGTGACCTTTCAAAGGCGTTCCTCAGCGGAGTCACCGTTTCCAGCCCTTCTCCGGCAAACCCTGGGCTTCCCGAGATCGTCTTTATCGCATACCAGATGATGTTCGCCATAATCACCCCCGCCCTTATCACCGGAGCGTTCACCAACCGCGTCACGTTCAAATCCTATCTTCTGTTCCTCACGGGCTGGCTGTTCTTCGTCTATTTCCCGTTCGTTCACATGGTCTGGGGCGGAGGTTGGCTGGCAAAGTGGGGAGTCCTCGATTTCGCCGGGGGAATCGTGGTTCACAACATTGCCGGAATGGCCGCTCTGGCTTCGGTCATTTTCGTTGGAACACGTCAGGTTAAGGAACCCCTTCCGCATAGCATCCCCCTCGTGGCATTGGGCACCGGAATCCTCTGGTTCGGCTGGTACGGGTTCAACGCGGGAAGCGAACTGAAGGTCGACAGTGTCACCGCAATCGCCTTCCTCAACACCGATGTCGCAGCTTCCTTTGCCGGATTCGTCTGGTTGCTCGTTGCGTGGTTCAGGGAAGGAAAACCGAAGCTCCTGGGCCTCCTCACCGGGGCGGTAGCGGGCCTCGCCACGATCACACCCGCCGCAGGTTACGTGTCTCTCCAATCCGCGATGATCATCGGTTGCGTGTCCGGTATCGTCTGTTACTTCGCGGTTGAGCTGAAGAATTTCCTGAAGCTCGATGACGCACTGGACGTCTGGGGGGTTCATGGAGTCGGAGGTCTCCTGGGCTCTATCCTCCTGGGCGTTTTCGCGGACACCGCAGTGAATCCGGCAGGTGCGAAAGGACTGTTGCTGGGTGGAAGTGAGTTCTTTGGAAAACAGGTCGCAACAATTGTGGGAAGTTCGATCTACGCATTTCTCTTCACCTACATCATGCTGATCCTCATCGACAAGGTTACCCCTGTGAAGGTCCTGGGCGACACGGAGCGGATCGGCCTGGATGAGGCAATTCACGGAGAAAAGGCATATGACACGATCTGAAAGATCGGTTACGCCCCCAATCATTCAGGAGGTTGAAAACATGTCCGTTTTCCGAACGAGGTACAAACTCTTCCGACCGCTGGTCCTCTTTCTCCTCATCCTGGCCTCCGGTCCGGGATGGGCGATTCCGACAGCCCTGAACTATGTCCCGACCGTGGATACTGCCACGGACCGGACATTGGTCCTTCAAATCAGCAACTACTCCTTCGATTTCAAGCGGTTCGATCCCATCACCAACCCCAAGCCACAAGGGTTCAAAGAAAGATCCCCGATCTTCGCCCTTGAAGTCGGGTTCAAGAAAGCCGAAATCGGGATCGATGTCATCGGAGACAAGGATTTTTCGAACCCGAGGTCAGGGAACTTCGCCGGACCAACCTCATGGAATTTCAAATACAGGCTGATGACGGAAAAACCGGATGCCTTTTCCCTGGCGATGGGGGCATTCAACCTGGGAACCACGAAATACTCGGGGTTCGATTTCTACGAACCCTCCCCATATCTGGTTGCGGCAAAGAGTTTTCACGATTTCCGGATCCACCTGGGATACCAGTTCAACATCCTGGGTTATCGAAGACTGGATACCGACCGGAAAAGAAATGACGGGCTCCTCCTAGGGTTCGATACCGTGATCATCAAGAGCAAGAAACGTCCAGTGTCGTTGTTCCTCGATTACTTCGGGGGACCCGCTGCCACTTTTGGCGCGGGCATTGGCCAGAACATCAATTCCAGGATCGGATGGCTCTTTTCCTCCTATCACCCCGTCAAAAGTCGTCTGCCGGTTTCCAAATGGGAGCTTCCCAAGCAGTACTGGTTCGCGGTTAGTTATTACATCCCTTTCTGAAAGAGAACCCCCATCCTCCGGGGGACCCACGGGAAATTCCTTCCCCGTGGGTCCCCGCCCCGGGGATGTTGCGCCCCAAAACCGGAACATCGTGGTTGAATCCGGAATTACCGAGATTCGCGACATGGTGCTTCCCACCTTCCGATTGGGGAAACCCCCGGGATTGGAAACCTGCCCCTGGGCCGCATCCTCGACCTGGAACTCCGCCCCTTCCAGGAAAGTCCTGACCATAGTGCGGATGAAGGAGGAATCATCGACCACCAGGATCCGCTTCTTCCGGTTTCGCTCCGCAACCAGGTTCGTCCTCGCCAATCCAGGCTCTGCGAGGTCGAAGAGCCGGAAGATGTCCAGGAACATGGTCAGATGTCCATCCACGATCCCCGTTCCCAGAATCCCCGGTCGGGTGAACCTCTTCCGTTCCAGATCGACCGCGATGCTGACACTCTCCGTGATCGTTCTGATCAGCAAACCGAAAGGTTGGGGGGAGTATCTGGGAAGAAAAAGGAAAACCTCCTCCGAGTCCGGAAGCGAAGAGACGGGAAGGAGTTTGTCCAGGCGGAGCAGCAGTGTCGGTTGCCCATCTATGTTGACGAACTCGCGATCCCCGATTCGTTCGATCCCCGACCGGTGAACCCGCTCAATCCGCTTGAGAATGGCCACGGGAACGGCGAACTGCTCGGCCGGTCCCGCCTTGAAGAGAAGCATGGCCTGGGCTTCCCCCCTTCCCTCCCCTGCGGTTCCCGCGCCCCTTTTCTCTTCCATTCTGGATGCCATGGGGGTCCCGGAATGACGACAGATATTGTCAAGGTCCAGTATCAGCGCGAGCTGCCCGTCACCCAGGATTGTCGCCCCGGAGAAGCTCGTGCAGAACCTCACCGCCGGATGCATGGGGCGGACGACAATCTCCTCGCTTCCGATCACCTGATCCACGACCAGACCGAACCGGTCGTTACCGATTCTCAGAACCGCTACCACCAGGGATTCGAAGTCGAGTTCATCTCTCGCTTCGGGTTTGACCGCCTGCCATTGGGAAAATCGCTCCTTCCTGATCCTCTGGTATTTCTCGACGATCCCCGCCCGGTGCTGCTCGGAGAATGGATTGGGTTGGGCCAGAACCTCCTCGAGGCGCACCAGAGGAAGAAGACGGTCGCGCAACCTGAGGAGCTCGGTCTCGCCCGTGGTCTCGATTCGGGTTA
>CAYRYU010000193.1:0-5887 GCA_964428355.1 uncultured bacterium | reverse complement strand
TTCCGGGAACGGAAATTCCTGTTTCCGGGGTTCAGCGATGCCGAGATCCATCTTGTCGGCGCGATTGCCTCTTACCACCAGTCCAAAACCCCATTCGACGAGAAGGCCAAAGACCAGATCATCGGAAGACTTCGGACGGAAGCCGAACAAAAGGGGAAACCCTTCGCCGAGCCAGTTACCCAGGATAAACGCCTTCAGGACATGGTCATGGTAGGGGTCCTGATGAATGCTCCGATGTGGGGCCAACTCTGCAGGGAGGAGTTCCGCGATCGAACGATGGAGGTTTCCGTTCTCGAATCTGGGGAGGTCAGACTTCACGGAACCGAAGGTGAGGGAAGGACCATCGTATCCCCAAACCCGGGAGATGATGCCTGGATCAAATGGTGCGAATGGCTCAACGCTCATCGTGATCTCGGAAAATCGGGGAGCTTTCCGACCTTGTGGAAGCTACGCTATTCTCCCCCGGTGAACAAGAAAAACAGGGAGGAGGAGGAAACGGTCGACCCGCGGTTTTGCGCAGCTCTTCTCGCTCTCGCCGACCAGTGCGACAACCAGGTGATCCGGACCGGGGACCTCCATTTCATGATCCGTCAGCTCGACCGCGCCCGCTGGCGGTTGGGAGCCCTTCGCAACGAGGATTCCTTGATCCGGACGATGGCGGAAAAGGGCCGGAGGTTTTCCGCCGCTTCAGCGGGGAGACCCCCCCATCCATTGAAACGGGAGATGGATAGCGGGCGGCGCCGACGGGAAACCGAATTCTTCCGGCGGAAGGCCGAGGAGTTGAAATACCTCGAAGACGGATACGTCCATTTTCTTCCCAACCTTGCCATCCAGAGGGTTCTTCTGATCCCCTCAAAAGTCAGACATGCCAAGCGTCTCCAGATTCAAAAGAAGTTTGAGAAGAACCATGAATCGGTCGGATGCGTTCGGGAAGAGGAAATCCGCAAGTTGGAGCTGAAGCCTCTGTCCTTGAAAAAACTCCAGATCGAAAGTCTCCGACGGCGCTTGAAAGCAGGCGGCCTCAAAGAGGAGGAAGTCACCCGCCTCAATGCGGATTTGGCTTCCCTGGAGGAAAAGCTCGGGAAGTTGTCTTCTTCCCCGCTTCCCACGATGGAAGTGATCCCCGCCCCCCGTCCCAATCCCAAGAAGGTTCCCGGAACCCAGGACCAGCTGCTGCACATCATCCTCAAACCGAATGATTTTTCCATCCTCGGGAAAGACCTCGATGACCTGAAAAGCCGGGGGATGTTCCGAAAAGAGGTGGATGAGCTCGAGCCCTATCTCAAGGATTATCCCCGTGATCTGCTGGTCGGGGCGGCGGGAGCCTATATTGCAGGTGAGCTCGACCGGCTGAGGGAGACGCTGGGGAAACGTGGCCTTTCCCTGAGGGTTTTCGAATTCAACGAGACTGTCGATGAGGAGGCATTCCCCGAATCCAGAAGGATCTTCTCATCTGGCTTGACCCACGTATCGTTCGAGGACTGTATCTTCGATCGCGGGCATTATTCCGAATGGGCCAGGAAAATGGCTTTTCCGCTTGGCGGCTCCGGGGTTCCCCATGGAAGTTCCCCAGAGGATTCTCCTCCGGTCAAATGCCTGTGGATGTATGGGCCTTCCGGGATGGGGAAGACGACCACCGCCCTTGGGATCGCGAGGATACTCCTTACCGGAAAGACCCCGCTGGAGGTCCCTTCAATTCCTTCAACCGAAGGGGGCGGAGAGGCTTCGCAGGGGGAGATCCAGCGCCTGAAGAAAGAAGTGGCCCGGGCCGAGGGTTACAACAGGGATATCAAAGGGGAGTTCAAGGGTCTTGCGCATCGGGTAATGGTTTTCCGGTTCAAGGATCGGGACGAGATGCAACTTTCGGACTTCATCCGCCAGCTTTCATGGTTCCTCTCGGTAAATGGGGAATTCGCTTTGGAGAACATGTTGCGGCATCTGGAAGAGGTCACGAGAAACCATGCGGATTTTGCGATCGAATGCCTTCAGGAGTTGAACCAGAATCTGGTCATCATCCTTCAGGACATGAACAAGGTAACCCAGGTCAACCGATGGTTTTTCCGGAAGCTGGTCGATTCGAAGAACGAGAGGATCAGGATTTTCGCGACCTCAACGCACAACCCCGCTGCCGGTTGGCTTTCCCTGGGAATGAGGAAAGCCACGGTCCTTCGGTTTTCCTATCATGAATTCTCCCAAGAGTCCCAGGGAAAGGACGCAGCCCGGATATGGAAGGAGGCCTGCGGTGAGGTGGCGAAAACCCCGCACGGGAAGTTTTCCGCCTCCGAATTGGAACTCCTTTTCCAGAGATGGCAACGTTACGGCTGTTTTCCAGTCTTCTTCCGCTTCCTTTTCCTTCTTTCGAAATCCTGTCGGGCCGATTTTTCCTGGCTTCTCAACCGGATCGATTCGCACATGGTCGACCACCTTTTCGACTCCACGGAAAACGTCCAACCCCAACAGAAGGATTTTCTGGATTTCCTGACGCATTTCTTCTTCGACCAATCATCGCAACCTACGGCGGGGGAAATCGGCAACGCCTGGAAGAGAAAGGACTGGAAGGGGAACCTTTGGGACCTCCAAGAGCGCGGATTCGTGGACTTCCTGGGGATCGGCGGGAACCGGATTGCCCTCCATTCGGAAAAGACCTACGAGAGGGAAAAATGCGGCGAGCCGCTTCCCGACCCCTGGCTCGGACTCCTCGCCGACCTGAGGGGATTTCCCGGAGAAGGTCCAACCGTAGATGAGGCATGCAAGATGTGGGGAGACAGTGATTACATCGGGTTCCTGCGGCTCCTGGAAAAGGAGGGGTTCCTGGAGATCAGGGGCTTTGAGTCCAACAAAGTTGTTTTGCATCCCGCTTTTATCAGGAACCCCAAGGGGCGCGACAAGGCCGCCATCTGGCCGGAACTGATTCCCTAGAATGCTCTCCAGAAAGATTCCATATCCCCGGGTGAACCGTTGAGGAGCTTGTTGGCTGCAATTCCGCGACTGATCTGATCATCAAAGGAGCGAAAGACGTGGAAAACAATCCAGCATTGGAGCGAATTGAAAGGATCCTGGAGGAGGAGAAGGACGATCCCGTCGAGGCATTCTTCCTCGAAGGGGGGCGAAGGCAGTTCCGGGAATTCTGGGCGCGGCACTCGCGAGAGATTTTCCGCGCGCTGAGGCCCAAGATAACCGATGGCCTCGATCAGAGCTTCGAGAATCTCGAATACGAGGAAAAAGTCAGGGTTCTCACCCCGATCGTTGAAGCTTCCCTCCGTGCTCACGAAAAGGACACGCACCGGCAGATTCCGGGCGCGGTTTCCGAAGAGGTGACCAAGAAGCTCATCCAGCAGATTGCCGGCCTGGGCCAGATCCAGGATTTCCTCGAAGACCCGGATATCAGTGAAATCATGGTGAATGGCAGGGACACCGTGTTCATCGAGAAGGACGGGTGGCTCCTGAAATGTGACGGTGAAAGCCGGGACAAGAGGGGTAACGTCGTTCCGGCCTGCCGTTTCGACTCCACGCAGGAGATCTACGACATCATCCACCGCATCATCTCCCCGCTCAACCGGGTTTGCAACGCTTCACAGCCGATGGTGGACGCCCGCATCGACCGGGGGATCGCGAAGGGTGCACGCGTGAATGCGATCGTCCCGCCTCTTGCGATGGACAGTCCGTTGCTGACCATCAGGAAATTCCGCAAGGGGCTTCTGACCGTCGAGAGGCTCATCGAGGAAAAGAGCATGAGCCCGTTCTCGGCACGGTTCTTGGAGACCTGCGTGAAGGCCAAGCTCAATATCGTTGTCACGGGAGGAACCGGATCGGGGAAGACCACGATGCTGAACATCCTCTCCGGCTTCATCCCCGGGGACGAGAGAATCATCACGATCGAGGATTCAGCCGAGCTTCAGCTCCAGAGCGACCACGTCCTTCGCCTCGAGACCAAGCCCGCGAGCATGGACAACGCGGTCGAGTTCAAGACCCGGGATCTCGTCCGGAACGCACTCAGGATGCGTCCGAACCGTATCGTTGTCGGGGAATGCCGCGGAGGGGAGGCCCTGGATATGCTCCAGGCCATGAACACAGGGCACGACGGATGTCTCACCACCATCCACGCCAACAGTCCCCACGCACTTCCCTCACGGCTCGAAACGCTCGTGTTCATGTCCGAATCGAACCTTCCGATCCCGGCCATACGGCAGCAGATCCTCGATGCTATCCACATCATCGTCCACATCGAGCGCCTCTCCGACAAGACGCGGAGGGTCGTTTCGATCGACGAACTGCGTGGATTCAAAGGCGGTGAGGGAGCCGGTTTCAAGGAGATCGAGATCGCGAACCTGTTCTCTTTCCAGGAAACGGGCATGGAAAAGGTCGTCCAGAAAGACGGCTCGACGCGCGAGAGGATCGTCGGCGACCTCGTTTTCGCTGGGGGGAACCCCCGATGTCTCGAACTTATCCGGCGATGGAAGAAGGATTTTTCCTTCGATTCCCTCGAAAAGGCCGGCTGAAAGTCGAAAGGAGAGAAACACGATGGAACGTGAATTCCTTAAGAAGATCCCGGTTTTCCAGAACCTCGGCGATGATGAATTGGAGACCATCTCGAAGAGATTCCTTCCCGTCACCTTCGAAAAGGACCAGATCGTTTTCAAGGAAGGCCAGGATGCCGATTCCCTGTATTACGTCTTTTCCGGGCATCTGGGCGTCTACATTTCCAGGCCCACCGGGGAGGAGATGGTTGCCCGGAAGAACCCGGGGGATTTCTTCGGGTTGAAATCCATTCTCCTCGCCAAGTTCAGGACTGCCACGATCAAGGCCCTCGAAAAGTGCCAGCTATACACCATCCAGCGGAAGGATTTCATCCCGTGCCTTTCGATACAGAGGGTTTTCAATGGGATGATCAAGTACCTGTCGGAGCACAACTACTTCTCCGATCAGGGAAGCTCGAAGGCCTCCCAGGTCTATGCTTTTTTCTCGCCCAAAGGCGGGGTTGGAAAGAGCATCCTCGCCACGAATTTCGCCTATGCGCTGGCAAAAAAGTGCAACAGTCCCACCCTTTTCGTCGACCTGTGCCTCGACTTTGGGGAGACGAGAGTGCTTTTCGGAAAGGGGAAGCAGGAGACCCATCTTCCCTTCAAGCTGCCGATCGTCGTCGACAAAACTTTCGACGTCTCGATCCTTCAGAGCGACAAGGCACCGCTCTTGTTCTTCCTGGACACTCCCGAGCGCCTGGAGGCCGCGGTTTCGCTGCGGAAGGGGCTGACCTCGAGCGTTCTCGTTAAATGGTTCCAGAAAGCCAGGGAACACTTTTCCCACATCGTGATCGACATCCCCAGCGTTTTCGACAAGACCACCTTGTGCGCTCTCAACCATGCCGACCGGGTGATTCTCGTCGCCAATCCCCAGTTCCCAACACTGGTCCGGATCAGGAAATTCCTCGAGGAGATGCGCGAGTACCAGGCGGGTTTCCTTTCAAAGACCTCGATCGTGCTGAACGGATGGTATACGAGCCCCGACTCCAAGGGCGGATTCGGACAGTATTTCGAAAAGGCCGCCGACTTCTTCCTTCCGTTCGTCGCCAAGGGGCAGGAGAATCCCCGCCAGACTTTCGAACCTTACTTCCGGAAACCGGTCGACCACATCTTTCCCTGGGTGGAAGGGTTGGGCGACCGGAGCGATCTCAAGCCGTTCTTCATCGACACCCTTCCCAACCACCAGATCACCAACCTCTTCATCAGGTTCCTGAACCAGATGACGGGAATGACCGTCCAGACGAATTTCGCGGACAAGTTCTCGGACTGGGTGGCAGGAACGAAGGAGCTGATTTCCGGTTCCTGATTATTTTTTCTCTCTTTCGGGGAGGACGCGAAAATGGGCTTGAAACGATGGCGGCTGCTTT
>CAYRYU010000192.1:0-6233 GCA_964428355.1 uncultured bacterium | reverse complement strand
GCACGCCGCCATCCCTGGACGTCAGGCGCGGAAGGGCATCGCCCTCCTGGCGAAAAGCCGCGGGGAAGGATCCTGGGCGTGACCATTCATCCCGCGGTTGGGAAGGATGGCAATCCCTCCCCGAATGAGAAAATATCGGTTGGACGGCCTGGGGCGGGATCGGAAAAATCAGGCCGGCGAAGGGTTTTCCTGAACCTCCTGGTCCCGATTCTGATGTCCCTGATTCCGTTGGCGATGCTGGAAATGGCATGGATCAGGCACAGCCGCCTCGTTTTCGAGAAAGAACAAGTGGAATGGACGCACCTGGCGGGAAACGTGGCTGCCGAGTTCCTGGACCGGATCGACTTCGAGAGCCGGATGAACAGGAAGAATCTTCTCTTGCAACGGCTTCTCCTGAAGGACCTTTCCCGGCGCAAGGAGTCCGCTTTTCAGGTTTCGGGAGAGATGCTGGGGAAGGCAATCAGAAGGATCTTCCCCCCGCGTTTCATGGTTCCTGGTACACTGGTGGCAGGGTTTTCCATCTCCCGGCAGGGAAGGATCACTCCCCTTCGTGGTGGGGCTTTCGACAGCAGGAACTTCCGGTTGAAGCTGTTGGGGGAGGTTCTCGCGGGGATGATTTCCACGAAACCGCTTTCCTCTGCAGCCCGGCTCCGGCTGGATGGGTTGTGCTCGACCCTTTTCGGTGGCGAGTTTGGCCCCTTGTACAAGTTCGACCTGCTTAGTAATGCATGGAAGGGCCGGATCACCCCGGTCTATTTCGAAGGGAAATCCGCGTTCCTCCTGGTCGATTTCCTGAAGACGCGGTTTCCCGGCGATTTGCGGGAAAGGCCCATTGCCGGGTATTTCATGGTGTTTCCGCGACAGGTTCAAAGGACGAGCCGCGGTTTGCAGATTGCGCTCGGGGAAATCACCAGGCTCACGGGGGGGAAACTTGCCGGGTTCATGGTTCCCAGCCGCAAGGGTGGCCGACGGGTGATTTGCGCCAAGGAAATGGATCTGGCACTCCGGAAAAACTTCTCCGGTTTCATTTCCCGGCGTCTGGAAATGAGGGACGGCCTGGCGGACATCGAAATCGGCGTACCCCAAGAGTTTTCCGAAGCGGGACTTCGCATTCTGCGGAGGATCGTTGGACCTCAGTTCCCCTACGAACTCTGGCTTGTTTCCCGATATCATCCGGCAAAGGAAAACGCTGGCGGGAAGAATTTCCGCACCCTTGCGGCCGTGTTCCTGATCCTTGGATGGGGGATTTTTGGGTTTCGGACGCTCACTACGGGCGCGCCCCTTCCCCTGTCCTTGGGTGGATGGTTTCGGGGTTTCCTTTTCTCGGTGGGGCTTTTTCCTATCCTGGCCTTGTATTCCGCCGGTTTTTCCCACATCGAATGGTCAACCTTCCGCAAGACGCAGATCGCGTTGAAGGAGTCCATGGACAGGCTCGAGGAGATCGACGAGGGAAGCGGGGTGATGCTCGCCCGGTTTGGGAAGTTGGCCCGAAGGTGCTTCTCCGACCCGACGTGGGCGGCTTCGATCGCCGGGGGCAACCCGCGCCGAATAGAGAGAGCGGGGAAGAAGGCCATTTCCTTCTTCCAAAGGCGTAGATCCCCGGTTCCACTCGACTCACTCTTCATTTACCCTTTCGGGGGAACCAACCTCATCGTTTCGAACGACCCCAAGCGTGAGAAAAGCACCAAGGCGGTCAACTTCTTCTTCCCCTACGTTGCCGAAACAGTCCGGATACTCCATCCGAAAGCCGCGACCATCACTGCAGATATTGGGGTGATGCCCGGAAGATACGGAGAGATGTTCCTCGGGATCCTTCAGGCAATGATGGGCCCGGATTTGCAGAGCAATCTCCTTCTGACGCGTGGAAAGGCAGAATTCATCCATGTCGGAGAGGAGAGGTTCTTCCACATCCAGGATATGGTCGCGAGTGGAAGCGAGCCGGGCGCTTGGGTCTTCTTTCGCGCAAAGCCCCAGAGAAGCCTGTCGGGATACCTGAAAATGTCGGTCAATCGGCTCCGAAGGGCTTCCCCGAAGCTCAACTTCACTCTCGGTGAAGTCCGCCCGGGAGGTCAGGAGCCCCTTGTTCCACGCAAAGACCAGCTGAACTCTTGGAACTCGGAGTTCGGACGCAAGTTTAGCTATCTTCTGGATCTTGCGGCCCGGACACATTCGAAAATCGTCCGGCGGGTCTTCCTCGAAAACGGGACTTCCCACATGCTGATTGCCATGCCCTCGGAACTCCTTCCGGGCTTCGTCTTGGGAAGTGAGGTGGATGAAGACGCCATCGCCAGGGACGGGGATGCATCGCGAAAAGCGCTTTTCGCTCTCTGCGTCGTCCTCTGTTGTCCCATGATCCTGCTTGCAATGGCTGTTTCAAGGTTTCTCATAATCCCGCTTTCCACCGTTGAAATGGGCATCGAAAAGGTGACCTGCGGGGATCTCTCCATCCGCGTTGCTCTTGACAGGGATGACGAAATGGGCGAAATGACCCGGGCGTTCGATTCAATGGTTCTGGGGTTGAAAGAAAGGGAACGGCTCGGGCGGTTCGTTTCAGGAACCCTCGAGCGGTCGGTTTCCAGGCAGAAGACCCTGGCCATTTCCACCCCGGTTGTTTGCCCTGCTGCAGTGCTCGTATCCGATATCCGGGATTTCACCGCACTTTCCGAAAGATTTCCGGCTCCCGAGATCGTGGCAATGTTGAACCGCCATCTGGACGCGATGGCCCAGGAAATCGAACTGCGGGGAGGAACGATCGAGAAGTTCGTGGGAGATGCGGTGGTTGCACTTTTCGAAGGAAAGACTCCTCACGAGGCCTGTGAAAAGGCCGTGTCCACCGGGGTTGCAATGACCCGCTCCCATCTGGCGATCCAGCGGGAAAGGCTCGCTTCCCATCAGTTCACCTACCGCATGGGTATAGGAATCGACTTCGGCGATGTGCTTACCGGCACCCTGACTTCCAGTGGACGCCTGGAGCAGGCCATCGTGGGAAAGCCGAGGAACCATGCGGAAAATCTCGAATGCCTTTCGAAGAAGGGGCGGCGGTCACGCATCATCGTTTCCACGGCGGTGGCCATGAGGCTCCCGGAGAGAACCTTCGAGGTGCTTTCCGACGGAACGGCCCTGGAACTGGCTCGATTGGAGGTGTGAAGTGCGATCTCCATTTCTGAACCTTCTCCTGATCATGTTTTTTCTCTGTTTTCCCATGCTTCTTTTCTGCTATGACCAGTTTTTCGCGGTCAATCTCGAACAGGAGACCCGCTTGGAAGCGCTTCGCCAGCGGGCCATCGCCAGGCTCCAGGAACTGAACTGTTCGACCGATCCGATCCCCCAGATGGAGCTGGTCCTGGGAGCAACGGTTGCCGAAATCGCGTCCGCCTGCCAGGACGGCAATCTGCCCCTGCTGGGGAAGAGGATCGGAACCGCCTACCTCCGGAACATCAAGTCGAACTTCCCAGCCAATGATTTCCTGGCCTGCATGATCGGGGGGAGGAATGTCAGGAAGGTCCTGTTCGAGCGGTCCGAAAGCCGGACCAACGAACTGAGCGCCCTCTTCTCCTTTTCGAGGTTGGCTGCCGGGGAAACCCTCGAGTTGGGCGAGCCTCCCCGGCTTTCCACGCATCTCGGTGAAGCACTCCACTTCCCGACCACCCCCGAGTCATTGGACCAGTGTCTGGCGTCGTGGAAGGGCAAGGTCATTTCGTTTCCCTCCGATCAGGGTTGCCGGGGGCTCTTCTGGTGGAGTTGTCCCATACCTGAAACGAACCTGACTCTTGTGGTCTCGACTCTGATTTCCCTTTCGAACCTCCCTCCCGACTGGGGATATCGAAACCTGACCGACCGTTTTCGGGACAATGATTCCGGGATTGGTTTCCTCCCGGTGAAAGCTGGAAAGCCCATCCTTTCGAACTTTTTCGAACGGTTTCCCACGATTTCCCGAGATCTGTACAAGATGGCGGCACGGAAGAGCCCTCCACAAAGGGAGGAAAGGTTCGGAAAAGTCCTTCTTTTCAAGGGAAGCCCACATCAAGGCTCTCCCTTCATTCCTGTTGTGGCTTTCGAGCATCGGGGGTTGCAGGGGATCTCCCCCTTTCGGTTTGCCTGCCTTGTCGACCTGGCGGGAATCTGGTTCGTAATCGCCCTTTTCATTGCAGTGGAAAAAGTCGTTTTCCGTCGCGGTCCAAAGTTCCAGGTTGGATCGGTGATCCAGGCGGCATTCCTGTTCGTCGCGCTCCTTCCCATTACCCTGGCCAACACCCTGAACCGGGGTCTCCATTTCGAGCAGGAAAAGATATCGCGATTGGATGCCGCCCGAAATCTGCATGAGAAACTGGTCAAGCTCGACCAGGGAGCCGCCGAATCACAGGTAGAGCTTCTTCAGCAATTCAAGACTGTCTGCGGGAACCAATCAGTCGTTTCCTCGCTCGACAAGGATCGTGGCAAAGGTGGGAACACGGCGCTGCAATCTCTTGCCAGAGAAGTGGCCCGTTACAGGTCTATCGAGGAAAAAGCGGATGAACCCCTCGTTCCCAATGCCGTGACGGTAATGGGGCCCGACAGCTTCACCAGGATCTTCTACCCTCGACTCATCGAACCGGTTTCCGACGCGGTTTCGGCTGAGTTCCTCAAGGTTGTCTCTTTCCTCCATCGCCCCCTCCTGGAGGAGATCGACGCAAACTGGAAGATCCTCCGGGATACCACCACCGCCAGGCTGGAACTTCCCAAAGGCTTTTCGAGGGAGGGGTTCCTCGTGGAAACCATGATCGAGAGCTTGGTCGGGGTCGGTGGGCCCGATCTGTTCCTTGATCTCCTCCACTTCCCGGGCCGGGTCGGATCGATGAAAAGCTCCTACGACCGATCCAGTCTGATCCAGATACCGATCTTCTCCCACGGAAGATTGAAATACCTGGTGATGTGGATTTGGAGCGAAGTTATGGTTGACCTCCCCTACCTTTTCCGCCAGTTGGTGATCGAGGAGAGGAAGAAGGGGAGCGGGGAGATCTTTGCCATCCTCCGACCGGGAAAGATTACCGGCAAGTCGGTTCCCTGGGATCGGTCGCCTCCGGAAATCCTGCAGCAGATGGTCGCGCGTGCTGATTCAGCAGGTCTCACCGTCCGGGCTTATGAGGGAGACAGGCAAAGGGTTCTCGAGGCTTTCCCGGCACGCAACCTCGCGAACTACGTTCTGGCCGGAGCTGTATCCACACAAGGGGTTTTCGAGGAGCTCCGGAGGTCACGACGCAATTTCAACCTGGTCCTGGTCGGATTCCTTTTCGTCGCATTTCTGACGGGAATCTGGGGGGCGATGCACATTCTGGACCCCCTCCGGGACCTTTTTGGGGCTGCAAAAGCCGTGGAAGCCGAAAACTATGACGTTCAGTTGGACGATTCCCGACCCGATGAATTCGGAAAGCTGGGGGCCGCTTTCAATCGCATGACCCGCCGGCTTCAAGAGATGGTCCTTTTGAAGAAGTATGTTTCCTCTTCCGTGCATGAAGCTGTCAAATCTCCGACCGATGGGGATCTGATTGCCGGAGGAAAGGTCAGGGATGTCACCGTTCTCTTTTCTTCGCTTTCCTTCTTCGATGAATTCCAGCAAAATCACACCCCCGAGGAAGTCTTCAGGGAAATGGAGATCCATCTCGGTGCTGTCAACTCGGCTGTTCAGGCCGAGGGCGGCGAAATCGACAAGGTTATCGGCGAGAAGATCCTGTTGGTTTTCACCCACGAAAGGTTCGGTGCCCCCGAAAAGGCCGTCCGGGCAGCGTTGATGGTTGCAAAGAAGGTCAGGAAGGCTCTCGAGGGAAGGCCCTTGCCTCCCGCCATGGGGATCACCTCCGGTCCCGTCGTGGCGGGAATTCTCGGCTCAGTCAGGTTCAGGATGGACCTCACCGTGATCGGTGACACGGTGAACCTGGGCGCCCGGCTTGCAGCGATAGCCCAAAGCGTGGGTGGGACAAGGGTAGTCGTTTCCTCCGAGGTCCTCTCAATGGCTGGTGAATCGGTTTGCTTCCGGAGGCTTCCAATGAAGCGGGTAAAGGGGAAAACCCATGAAGTCGAAGCGAGTCTCCTCATCGAGTGAGGTGACGGAAGATGGCTCCAGGAGTGGCTCGCAAGCTTGAATCCATTGCTGATGCGTGTCTCGGAAAAAATGTTCAGAATTTGTTTGACAATAAGGCCAAGGGGTGCTACAATCAACCTTACCTTCAGTGACCTTGAAGGTACCCCGCAAGGGG
>CAYRYU010000191.1:0-6473 GCA_964428355.1 uncultured bacterium | reverse complement strand
TTATACCAGCATACGACTCCAGCCCGGCAGAATCGGCGAAAATCCCTGGAATCATCGGAATTTGATTTGAAAACTGAATGGTTGAACTGTCCGGGTCTGGGGGGATATACTCTTTTCATGGACCATGGCAGGTTTTTCCCGTTTCCGGAAAAGCAACCGAAGTTGCGTGGCTTCCCCCTCCTGTCCAGATACCACGGAAGTCTGCACGGGGGTTGTTTTCGCGCACTGTTCCTTGTTTTTCTGGCTTTTGGTGGCGCGCTGTGGGGGGCAGGGGATTCCAACCCCTTCCCGGAAACCACCCATGAAGGATTCCCATTCGAGGGGCTGAGGACCGTCGCTGCAAATTCCCTGCTGAGCAATATCCACGACCTGAAGTCCGGATCCTATTTGAGCGCGGGGGGAAACCAGTTCAAGGCTCTTTGGACACGCGATTTCTGCTATTCGGCAAGGGGCCTGCTCCAGATCGGCAGGAATGACGTCGTTCGCGACCAGCTCGACCTGCTGATACGTCACTTCCGCCGGGAAGACGGACTGCTCCCCCGTACCTTCGATTCCTTTTCGCTCGCAAAGAGATACATCGTCACCTTCCTTCACCTGAAGCGCGAGATAAAAGACCCACTCAAACCCGAGTATGGGGACCCCCAGACCAAACTAGCCATCGACTCCAACGCCCTGTTCCTCCTGACCGCGATCAATTACATGAAGCGGACATCCGACTACGCATGGTGGGTGAAAAACGAGCTTGCGCTGGTCAAACTCTACCGGTTCTACGACCGGTTCAAGGAAAACGAGGATCCCGCCGGCCTCATCATGCAGCCCGAATTTTCCGACTGGCAGGACAGCATCAGGCGCGAAGGGATGAACTCGCTCACGAACATCCTCTTTTATGCCGCTTCCCAGAGGCTGAAGCGGTTTCCTGCCTTTCACATCTCGGACGAGGTTCTCGAACGGATGAGGGAAAAGATCGTCGCGACCTTCCAGGACCCCGCAACCGGCCTCTTCCGCGCGGTCGCGGGGAAACCCCAGATCTGCCTCGATTCCAACCTTGCCGCGATCGACACCGGGTTCTTTCTTCCCTCCTCGGATGAGGCAAGGAAACTCTATTCCAGCCTCAAGGCGAGCCCGCTCTGGGCGCGCAACCCCGGAATTCCGGGGTTTCCGACCTGGCCCGATTATCCTTCTGAGGAAGTTGCCGCTTCCGCAAAGTTGGTAGGTTTGAGGAGTTACCATGGTTCCGTTTATTGGTCCTGGCTGATGGGGTTGTCAGCCCGGGTTGCCGACGTTATGGGGGATCCGGAATCCTCCGAACGGATTCTTTCTGTCCTGCAGGCGATCGCGCTTCGGGACGGAGTCATCTCCGAGATCTACGAGCCGGTCCCGCCCTTCAAAAGGTGGCGGAACCCTATCTACAAGTCCGAGTCGCCTTTCAGCTGGGGTTCCGGAATGATCCTCGATGCGATCGAGCATCACCGGAAGCGGACCCCTCTCCTGCGGCCTCCGCAGGCGAGTGTTTCGGGGACCCTTCCATTCCCGACGCATTGAATCGGTTCCGGGATGCCCCCGAATAACCCGATTTTTCCAGACTGGATGCCGGCCGCGAGAAATCCTCGTCCAAAACCGGGGCACGAGGGGCACGCGGACTTGCGCCTATAGCGGAAAAGGAGTAGAATGTTCGCCTTCCGATCTTTCGGGATGGGGAAACTCCTTCGAAGGTGGCCCTGAAATCCATGTGTGCAATGCAGTTCAAGAACACGTACGATCCGTCGATGATCAGGAACGTCGCGATCATCGCCCATGTCGACCACGGCAAGACGACCCTTGTGGATGCGATGATCCGCCAGTCCGGGCTTTTCCGGGAGAATCAGCGGCTCGACGACTGCTTCATGGACTCGAACGCGATCGAGCGGGAGCGCGGGATCACCATTCTGGCGAAGAACCTCGCCCTTGATTTTCTCGGCTACAAGATCAACATCGTCGACACTCCGGGCCATGTGGATTTCGGTGGCGAGGTGGAACGGGTTCTACAGATGGTCAATGGGGCGATCCTGGTCGTCGATTCCTTCGAAGGGCCGCGCCCCCAGACCCGTTTCGTCCTGAAAAAAGCTCTGGCTGCCGGTCTCAAACCGATCATCCTGGTAAACAAGATCGACCGGCCCGATTCAAGGCCCAAGGAAGTGGTCGACGAGGTCCTCGATCTATTCATCGAAATCGGGGCAGGGGATGAAGCCCTCGATTACCCGATCCTCTTCGGCTCCGGGAGGGATGGATGGTCCGCGCGCACCCTCGAGGCCCCACGAACCTCGATAAAACCGATCCTTGATGCCATAATCGAGCACGTTCCGCCTCCCCCCGGAAACCCCGATGACCTTGGCCGCCTGCTCGTCACGAGCCTCGATTACAACGACTACGTCGGCAGGATAGCTATCGGAAGGGTTTTCTCGGGAATCCTGAAAAACAAGCAGGATCTTTTCCGGCTGGGACACGACCACCCACCGGTCCGCGCAAAGATCGCCCAGCTGTTCACATTCCAGGGTGTCCGGCGCACCGAATCCGAGTGTGCGGGAGCGGGGGATCTGGTCGCTATCAGCGGCCTGGAAGGCGTTTCCATAGGGGAAACCCTGTCCGTGGCCGAGGAAACCCCTCTTCCCGTGATCCCAATCGACCAACCGGTCATTTCGATGCTTTTCGCACCGAATACCAGCCCACTCTCGGGCCGTGACGGGAAGTTCCTTACCTCCCGGCAGATCCATTCGCGCCTGTTGAAAGAGCTTGAAACCAACGTTTCCATGAAGGTGGAACCCACCGACAGTCCCGACACCTTCCTCGTTGCCGGCCGGGGGGAGCTCCACCTGGGAATCCTGATCGAAACCATGCGGCGGGAGGGCTACGAGGTCCAGGTTTCAAAGCCTCGGGCCATCCTGCACAAAGCCCCTGACGGAGCACTGACCGAGCCGATCGAAGAACTCATGCTTGACCTTCCGGAGCAGTATCTCGGTTGCGTCATGGAAGTTCTCGGGCCACGGCGGGCGATCATGGAACAGTCCCGGAAGATGCTTGACGGCACTCTCCGCCTGGTCTTTTCCGTTCCCGCGCGCGGGCTATTAGGCTTCAGATCGATGTTCTTGACCCTGACCAACGGGTTCGGAATCATGAACCAGGCTTTCCGTGACTACGAGCCATATCGGGGGGACATCGAGGAACACCGGAACGGTGTAATGGTTGCAATGGAAGCCGGGCGATCGACCGGATATGCGATCAAGAACCTGGTCGAGCGGGGAACCCTGTTTTATGGCCCCATGGAGGAAATCTACGAGGGCCTGGTCGTCGGAGAGCGAACCGTCTCGAACGATATGTATGTGAATATAGTCCGGGCGAAGCATCTGACCAACCATAGGCAGTCAACCCAGGAAGTCCTCGAAGCCCTTCCTCCTCCCCGTCGGTTGAGCCTCGACCAGGCGCTCGAATATGTGGCCGATGACGAGTGGGTCGAGGTGACCCCGAAAGCGGTCCGGATCCGGAAAAAGGTCTCCGAATACAAGCGTCGCGGTTGAGCCCGAGGCAGAACGTCCCCTTTTCGGGCTTTCCCCCCCGAATCTCGCTCAAGGTGACGGACGGGCTGTAGGGGTTTTCCCTACAAAGGAATCGGAGATTTCAACACCAAACTTGAGCAAAGTCTGACAGACGGGAAGCCTTGAATTCCTTTAGAATGAAGTTGGGGAAAAGGAGACATACTATGATCGAGCCAGTCAAACCTTCCCAACTGTTGAACCCATATGCAGAAATTCAGAAAAAGCAAGACCAGTCCCCGAGTCCGTCAGTCCAGGTAGTCCAAAGGCCGGTAAAAATTCCGTCGACTTCCTTTCCGAACTTCAACGAGTATGGCGGAACCCTGGACATAAAAGCTTGAACGATTTCTCCTCAGGATAGATTAGAGAAAAGATCTCGGTTCCTCTATAGTACTCCCGGGAGGGGGTTTTCCCTCCGGGAGGAATTTTTTTTATGGCACATTCCATTTTCCCCACCGAGCCATTTGATCGGAGTGCCCCCCGGAGTTTCTCTCCTCCATCGTCTTCGGGAATTGTTAAGAATTCCGTATAATTAAGTTGGACGGGGATTTCTGAAAAGGGGAGGGGGATGATGAAAACGAGGATTGCGGTTTTCGGCCTCTTTCTCCTTGTTATCGCTTTCGCAGGTTCCGGGAAGGTATGGTCGGCGAACAACTTCCTCGAATCCCTTATTGGAGCGGAAGATGGTGTCGGCGGGGTTTCTCCCGATGAAGTTCCCCCCTCCGCTTCGAACCCAACCGGTGAGGTCAAGACCCCCAAGGTTCCCGTAGTATCGGAACCCCAGGCTCTGGATGCCCGAAAATACTCCTCCACACAAAGCGATTATTCGAGCGCATTCACCGAATACATGCAGGCGGTCCTCCAAGGCCAGTCAGCATCCAAAATCGCGGCTGCCTTGAAAAAGTATCTCGAAGCGTACGACCGATTTACCGGGGTTCTTCGGGGAGGTGCGACAGACGAGCCTCCGACGGCAACCGTCACCGTAACGAAAACCGACACGATCACGATTACGGACACCAACACATCGACTGCAACCTCAACCGGCACCGTAACTGCAACGGGAACCTCCACTTCGACAGCAACCGGAACCTCGACCACCACCGGGACGGCAACTTCCACCGCCACCACGACTTCGACCGCAACCGGAACCTCCACCACGACCTCGACTGCGACCACCACTTCGACGACGACGACGACTTCCACAACAACGACCACATCAACCACGACAACGACCGGAACCGGAACGGGAACCGACATGGAAATCAACTCCTCCGGCCTTATCGGAAACCACCAGGCGGTCGACGGATCCTCCTCCTGGACGCAAGCCCAGAAGGAAGAGGCGAACGCCATTCTCAGGGAGCTCCCGATGAATTTCCGGAACTGCACCCAGAAGTTCGTGAGGGAAAACGATCAGACGCAACCCGGGGCTTTGGGATGGAGCGACCTTCAGGGCGGGGTCTACCTGGCCGATTGTTCCGTGACCGGCCGGTCTTTCAAGGGGCCCTTCATCCACGAAATGAGCCACAACTTCCTGGCGAAGAACCCTTCGGTTGAAACCGCCTGGAAAGCGAAGTTCTGGGCCGGAGGTTCTGCCAATCCCCCCTCCGTCTCAACCTACGGTGGTTCGAGCCCGATAGAGGATTTCTCCGAATCGGTCCGGACCTACTGGCAGATAGGCCCTCAAATGAAAACGGCCTATCCTGAACGTTACGAGTTCATCAGGGACCAGGTAATGGGCGGGATCGAATTCGGATACCACGTTGACAACTGAAATCGGGGGAAGAGCTTTCTTTTCCTGGTCTCCCATCTTTCTTCTATGTTTCTGGTTGTTTGTACCCCGCCTGGCAACATCCCTTCCAGCTGATCATTCCCCATTTCCCCAAGGCCGGTCCCGATACCCATCCGTATTTCGGCCCTGCCCGCTTCTGGCTTCGGGAACCGGTGAAAATGGCCCATGGTCCGAGTACCAGGCCGGGGAAAACGCAAGGTTGAAAGTCGAGGTCGATCCGGCTTCCGGTTGCTTTCGGATCTCGGTCCGGGAAGCATCCGGGAAGATCCTGCTTTCATCGACACCGGTCGAAGGCTCGGTTATCGGCAATCTGGACGTTTTCTCCGGTAGCCTCGACCGGGATGGAAACCCCGACTTCGCTATCCGGACCTTCTCATGCGGATGCGGCCTGGCAGCCGAAATCACTTTCTGGACGCTCCTGTTTTCCTCGGGCCGGGGGTTCGAAAAAATCCCCATCACGACTTTTGACGGCGAGCCCTCGGATTTCGTAGACGTCGACGGAGACGGCATCGCGGAGCTGATCCATACCGCATTCATCTACGGAGGCCGTGGACGGGACGGACGGGAACACAACTACTGGGTTTTCAATCTTCTGGGTTTCGAGCAGGGCCATGTGATTTCCCGAAATCGCCGGGCACCAGGATTTCCCTGCTGGGTTATGTACACCTTCAAGCCCAACCGGCGACCGACGAAACAACTATCCCCCGCGCAGAAGCATCGACTGTGGAGGGAGCAGGAAGACCGCTGGTTCCCAGGAGCCCAAGGCTTCGCCCAAGAGCAGGGGAATCGGGAATGAACCTTCCCCCATTCCCGCACGATGGGCACTGACGGCCAATTTGCTTCCGGTCAGGAGGGACGCGTTTCCTCCCAGAATCTTTCGGCATTTTCCAGGTAGAGCTCCGTATGTCCGCAATTCCCGCAGATGCAGGCCTTGAGCCGGTAATCCTTGAAATCCCTGAAGAGGGTGGCCCCGGGTGATTTCTCCACCCGGATGGTGAGCTCGTTTTCTCCCGACTGGTCGCGGTCGAGAATCGAGACGCCGGAAACAATCCTCTGGGAAGAACATTTCGGACAGCGGCCTGAAGCTTTCATGGATCAAATCCCCCTTCCCCTCACAT
>CAYRYU010000190.1:0-6531 GCA_964428355.1 uncultured bacterium | reverse complement strand
TCGAGGGTGGCCTTCTGTTGCTACTGAGACCTGTTTCTGATATGCTGTTTCCTTAAGGAGTCTGATCCCGTCCGATTCTCAATTTCCGCCTCGGAATCATCCCTTTTCAGTTGCACCTGCCCGAACGATGCAATGGGATTAGCTTTGCCTCTGGGGTTCGTCATTGAGGGGAATTTTCGGCCAATTTTTTCCGATCCGACCATTCTTTTTCACTCATGAGAGCTCCAGAGAGGAAGGCATGAAACACGTTTCCCGGGTCCATGGCTTGTTTGGCCTATTCATTTTTCTGCTGTGTTTGCAGACGGGTTGTCAGGTGATATCGCCTCACAACCCGGTTTCAACGGAGGCTGGAATCCCGGTTGATCCGGGCCTTTCGACCCAGCCAACGGCAGCCGTCCGTTTCCAGATCGTTCTTCCCCCTCAGCAGGGGCTTCATTCCCAACCGTCCGCAAATATTCTTGCGGATCCAGGAATCAAGACGATCTGGGTCACCTTCAAAATCATTCTGGTCAATATCGGCTTCGTTGGGAACCCGACCACGACGCTTGTTCGAACCGTCCTCGCGGATGCGTCCGGAACTGCCGTCGCGACGTTCCCCTCGCTTCCCGCAAAAACCTGCGTCGGCGATATCCATATCGAGGGCGGAAATGTGGGGTCCTTTACCGATTTCCAGGGAGCGGCAGATCTGGTTTCGAATGCGACGACAACCCTATTCGTAGGTCCCAAGGGAAAACATGGAAAAGAGGATGTTCTGGCGGAAGCAATCCTGAGGATCGTCGCCAGCGAGAGTCTGTTCGTCAGAGCGACAACAGGTCTTGCAAGCCAGATGGAGGCGAACCTGGTCGGCTTGGACCTGGAACTGCTCGCCACGAACTCGTATGACGCGGTGTTGGACAATTGGCAGGGCCGGTTGAATGCATCCGCTCCGGCAAATGTTTGGTGCCAGGCGGGAGATGCGAAGAATACCCTTTCCTGGGACCTGGCTTCCGGGGCGGTTTCCTACAATATCTACTGGTCTTTCCAGCCTGGGGTGACCAAGGCTTCGGGAACCCCGCTAATCGGAAAAATCAGTGGATTCGTCCACGATCAGCTCACGAACGGTGTTCCCTATTATTACGTAGTCACGTCCGTCGGCCCCAATGGCGAGTCTTTGGAGTCGAAACAGGTCGCGGGCCTTCCCACGGCAGCGGCCTCGACCGCGGTATCGCTCGGTGGGGAGGTCGCGAATGTTTCCCAAAACGTACAGATCATCCTGACCGGGGTTCCGGCCGATTTCTCCACGACCGTGGGGCTCGTCGACAACCGGACGGGGGAGAACTTCTATCTGTTCAGAAGCCCCTCTCTTTCCTGGCCCAATGCCAGGAAGGTGACCCTGATCGTCAACGATCCCACGGTGAGAACTGCCCGCACGTTCAATTCCCTGGGCTTCACAACCCCTCCTCCGGCTGGAGCCCGCATCGAAGTCTGGGATCCCGACGGGAGGAGGGCTTTGGCGACAGTGACAATGCCCGGTGGCAGCCGTGTTCCCGTGGAGATTGGGAAGACCCTCACCGGGCTGAATCAGAACCTCCAGATCGTGCTGACCCGTGTGCCGAGCACCTTCGATGTAACCACCTCACTGATCGACCGCAATAATCGTGAAGAGGTGACTTTCGCCAAGAGCCCGACCCTCTCGTTCCCGGATTTCCAGCGTCTTGTCCTGACGACCACGGATTCCACCCTGCGGGAACTCGAGAGCGTTGCCACGCTGACCTTCTCCGCCGCGTTGCCGGCAGGAGCGCGGATCGACATGATCGATACGGATCGGGGAGTGACGTTGGCCACGGTGGTCGTTCCCGGCGCAGGCTGGCAAGCGATCACCTTCCCGACGACGGTCAGCGGCATGAACCAGAACATGCAGGTCATCGTAAGGAACGTGACTCCGGAATTCATCACCACTGCCACGGTCAAGACCACGGTCTTTGACGATCGAACGGGCGAAGCGGTAATCCTGGCAAAAAGCACCGCCCTTTCCTCGACGACATCGAAACTGGTCCTGGCCGTCGATGATCTGAGCATCCGTTCGATCCGCCCGTTCACCACCCTGGAATTCACCTCCGCCTTGCCCTCGCTGGCAACGGTCGAGATCTACGATCCCGACAACGAGCGGACGGTCACCACGAAGGCCATCCCATGAAAGACCTCAACATCCTCACCCTCATGAATCTTGACGCTTGCGGATTCGCGACAGCGAAATTCCCCGCCCAGAACTCGGAAGGAGCCGAATAATGAATATCAATTCCAATCGGAATATCTCTGTTTTGGCAGGTCTTTCAATCCTGATTCTCGGACTGACCCTCATCGGTTGTGCCGGGAGCGGTGGTAGTGACAACGCTCCCCTGGCTTCGAACCCGACCGCGGCCACCGAACCGACTGCCGTTGTCAGCGGAAAAACCGTCGATTTCTGCCGGGTCTGCTCTGGTCTTGATTCCGTCGGCCTGTTGATCCGCGTGTCGAACGTGCCCGCGGATTTTTCGCCCACGGTGACGGTGAAAACCACCGATGGAAAGGAAAAGGTCCTGGCAAAGGCATCGATTCCCGGTGCTCCCCTGACCCTGGCCTACAGCGGCTTCGACCTGTTCGAAGCGGCGGCATTCCAAACCCTCGAATTCTCCCAGCCGCTGCCCGAAGGCGCGGTTGTGGAACTGGTCGATGCAAATTCCCCAGGGGCTTCCCTCGAGGCGAAGATCCGTGGCGCCAAGGTTGGCTTCCGGAAGCGCTTTGACATAAACGGCGACCAGTGGGTGACGACCTCGGATCTGGCCCTCGTCCTGGCGTGGATCCAGACGAGCCGTTCCAACGATGAATCGGTCATCCGGGCCCGCGGCCTCGAGATCTTCCCGACCATGGTCGGGGGTGTGGCGACCTTGCCGGCAACTATCGGGGAAAATCTGAACGGAGACACTCTGGTCGACTCCAAGGATGTCGTTCTGGCCATGGCCTGGATCCAGTGCGGCCGCATATCCGACACGGCGCTCGTCGCGAGCAGGGCACTCGAGATCAGTTCCCTGGTAACGACTCCCCCGACGAAGTTCCCGGGTGAAAACGTCCCGGGTGCGGTCACCAACCTGGTGGAAATCGTCCTCCCCGGCGGGGTGAACATGCAGTTCGTGGCCCTGCCTTCAGGGAAGTTCCTGCGTGGCTCCTATCTGGTGAACATCACCAAGCCTCTTCTCATGGGAATGACCGAGGTTACGCGTGCTCAGTATCAGGCTGTTCTAGGCGCCGATCCGTCCTATTTCAGGACGTCCATGGAGCAACCGGTCGATTCGGTAAGCTGGGAAGACGCCGTTAATTTCTGTAATGCTCTCAGCGACCATTTGAATCTGTCTCATTGTTACACGCGTGTGGGCACCGAAACTTTGTGCGACTTCGCGACGAACGGATACCGTCTTCCCACCGAAGCCGAATGGGAATTCGCGTGTCGTGCGGGAACGACAACCGACTTTTACTGGGCCAGTTTCCCCCAAGGCAGCACCTACCTTCCTGATGTGGATTTGTACTGCTGGTATGGCGGAAACTCCGGAGGCACGACGCATGAGGTTGCCAAAAAACTGCCGAACCCGTGGGGGCTTTACGACATGACCGGAAACGTGACAGAACTGGTCAACGATTGGGGGAATGGCAGTTACGCGGTTGGTGAACAAACCGACCCGACGGGCCCCGCCACCGGCTCGTATGTCATGGTGCGTGGCGGCTCCTACAGCCACTCCACCTACCAATGCACCAACGCGATCCGGAACGGGACAGACAACAACAACCCTTATAACGGCCGGACCGGCCATTTTTATTACCAGGGGTTCCGTGTCGTCCGCAACCAACCCTGATTTGGATTGATCGGTTCCTGTAATCGGGGACCGTTCATTTTCGGATTTGAAAAAGCCGCGGGAGAATTTCCCGCGGCTTTTTGAAAGATCAGGATCGCCTTTTCCCTCCCCTTCCGGAGGGTGGGGTCCGGGGGAATATCCGCGAGCAGGTGTCCTCAAGGACTGTGCCATCCCGGCTTTCGGACACATTCGCCCCGTCGTCGGGCTCGTGTTCCGCCCGATGTGCAACGTCCCGAAATACTTCTACCTCGATGAGCGGAAAACCTGCCTCCCTTCGGCGGTCGCCCCTTTCTTGATTTTTGTCCCCTACCGGTCCCGTTCACTTCGTTCCCTTGGGGTCGAGGCGCTCGAAGATGCGCGTCAGAGGCTTGTCGAGGGAACCGATCTTTCCGAGCTGGTCGTGAAGCCCCGAGAAGTTCCGCTTCAGGTCGGGGAGGCTCGCCGTCAGCTTCAGCTCGGCGTCCAAAAATCCCACGAACCCGGGCTGCTTCCCGAGATACCTCTCGCGGAGCGCCACGATCGAGTTCCGGAAGTCCGCCAGCCTCTGCTCGGGTTTCAGGGCCGAATCGATCGAGAGCAGGAGGCCGATCTTCTTCAGGTCGGTCAGATGCTGGAGAAGAAGAATCTGGCGGTTGGGCGAAACTCCGAACTGGGGCGGGGCGAGGACCTCCTGGTAGATGGCCTCGGATGAGGCGAACCCAAGCGAGATCTTCAGGCTGTGGTTGAGGAGGAGAAGGGGCGAACCGGCAAGCGCTTTCCTCTTCGAAAAGAGCTTCCCACCGAGGGATACCCCGTCGATGGGGGCGGCCTCGAGTTGGCGGATCGCGGGCTCGATCCGGGACAGGATCCCGAACAACGTGCAGGAGCGCTGTTCCTTCAGCTGGGCGACGTGCTCCTTCATGGTCACGATCTCCGATGCCCGGGCATGCCGCTGGAACAACCCCCGCAGTTCGCCTTCCGCGCGATCGATTGCGCCGTTGAACTCCTTGACCGTGGAATCGCACATCAGAAGGCCCGCGAGCATCGTTCCCATGCAGGTCACAATCTCGGGGTTCCCGCCCTCGTTGAACAGGAGGAACTCCTCGAGGGTCCCGTCCGCCACCTTGGAATCCGGATCGACCCACTTGAAGAGGGCGTTAACGATCAGATCCTCACCGACCGGGTCGAAATGGACCGGAGCCTGCATGACGTCCTGGTTCTGGCCGTACACGTTCTGCTCGATCGCGTAGCGCTGTTCGAGGCCGCCCGCATCCTTCCAGGAGATCGTGACCTTGACCCGGAGAAGGTTCTGGTAGGAACTGCCCGGGTTGTCGGGATCGAGGACGAAGGAGGTTTCGACCCTGCAGGAGAACCCCTTCAGCTGGTTGTAGATCGGGCCCGACTCCGGAGTGATGGGGGAATCCTCGCCCGGGATCAGCGCCCCGAACCCCGAAGTGTTCTCCAGGAGCCGGAAGAAGGGGCTGTCGCCGTTGACCACGGAATGAGCATCCCCGGAAGCCTGCGAGATCAGTTCGTTGAAGAAGTGGGGATTCACGACCACCTGGTCGTTGATGTCCTCGAGGACCTTCTGTGCCAAAAACATCGCGGTGAAGTGCTCGGCCGTGAATGACTCCTGCCTCATGCCGCCGCCCCGGACGAGCATGATGACGTAGAGCCCCACGCCCAGGAGGATGGCGGTCGCGATGATGACCTCCAGAAGGCTCGTCCCCAGTATCCGGGGAGGCCTCGACAGGAGTTGCGTGTGGGGGGAACTCATCCTCCGCCACCACCACTGGTTAACAAGAGCGCTAAACCGGCCCCGGGATTACCACAAAGATACAAAGAGCACGAAGGCTGCAAAGGGAAGGGGGCACTATCCTGATCGTCTTTGAGACCTCGGTGATCATTGTGTCTTTGTGGTGAAGCCAAGGTTCTTTTAGCCTCCTTTGTCACTCACGCCACCGCCGGAATCACCGCCACCGGAATCGCCACCGGAATCACCGCCACCGGAATCGCCACCGGAAGAACCCCCACCGGAGTCCCCGCCGGAAGAGAACCCACCGGAGTCGCCGCCGCCCGAATTTCCATCCGGGTAACAGACATCATCGCCTCCGTAACCGCCCGAATCACCGCCCGAATCACCGGCGGAGTCCCCACCTCCACCGTACCCGTCGGAACCGCCACCGCTGGAATCTCCATCCGGGGTGCAGATATCCCCGCCGCCGTTACCGCCCGCATCACCGCTGGAATCTCCACTGCCTCCGTCACCGCCGGAGTCACCACCGGAAGAACCCCCTCCGGAGTCCCCGTCCGCCGGAGTCGAACTGCCACCGGAATCACCGCCTGCGATTCCCCCGCCGCCGGAGTCTGCGGAATTTGACCCGCCGGAACTCCCGCCCGCATCGCCCGCCCCACCTGCGCTGTCGCCTCCACCGCTGTCCTGGGAGCCGCCCCCTCCGGTGGACCCGCTGTCCCCGCCTGAGCCCGAGCCAACCCCCGAGCCCCCCGCGACGACGTTGCCATCAGCCGTTCCGCCACCGGAACCAGATCCGGAGGATCCACCCTCTCCCGTCCCGGACCCGCTACCCGTAGTGCCGGCTGAACCCGTGTCACCGCCGGACCCGCTTCCTGTAGTGCCGGCTGAACCGGTGTCGCCGCCAGTCCCGCTGCCCGAGCCCGTGCCCGA
>CAYRYU010000189.1:2856-6656 GCA_964428355.1 uncultured bacterium | reverse complement strand
CAGGTTTTCGCCGAATTCGGGTCCAAGGTCACGGTCGTGGAAATGATGCCCCAGATTCTTCCGGGTCTCGATTCCACCACCGCCAAGCGACTGATGCCCGTTTTCAAGAAAGCGGGTCTCGATATCCTCGCCGGAACCAAGGTCGAGAGCCTCACCATCGAACAAGGACGGATCTGCGCAACCATCGGCGGACAAAAACGGACATTCGAAAAGGGGTTGGTCGCCGCGGGGCGGAAACCCAATCTTTCGTTCACCGTGGAAAACGGCCCAAAACCGACTCTTTCAGGAAACCAGGTTCAGGTTTCTGAAGGTCTCGAAACCTCCCTTCCCGGAATTTTTGCCATTGGCGATCTGGTCCGGGGTCCGATGCTTGCTCACAAGGCCACCTACGATGCCATGATCCTGGCAAAACGGTTCATGGGGCAGGCAGTGAATCCCGACTACTCCGCGGTCCCATCATGCGTCTACACCTACCCCGAGATTGCCTGGGTGGGAATGTCGGAAGAAGAAGCGAAAGCCGCCGGAAAAGAGTTCACCACGGGACGTTTCCTGTTTTCCGCAAACGGGAAGGCCCTTGCCTCCGGAGATAGTGACGGGCAGGTCAAGGTTCTCCGTGGAACCGACGGAAAACTCCTGGGAGCCGTGATCTGGGGTCCCGAAGCCAGCAACCTGATCTTGGAGCCGACGATCCTCGAGGCAATGAAAATCGACCTCTCGGAGTTCCTGAAAGTCATTCATCCCCATCCCACCCTTTCGGAGGCGTTTTTCGAAGGAGTCGCAGGAGCTTGCGGGGAAGCCGTTCACGGCTGAAGAAGAGCCATGGAAAGCGTCGGATTCCTGAACCTCCCCCTGGACACGAAAGAACTTCGCCAGACCCTGATCGATTTCGGTGCCAGTTCTCTTCTGGGAGCTCCAGTCCTGGGTTCCGAGGAAGTGGAAAAGCCCTGGACTCCTTGCGAGGAGGAGACTTTTTTCTCAGGAGTGGAGGCGGGGCTCCATTTCCCCGACCGTCCGAATCCAAGAGGATGGACGAAGCAGGTGATAACCTCGGATTCCAAGATCGCCCTCCAAAGGATCTCGGAAGGGATGGTCGGCAAGACCGGGATCCGCGGGGCGATCGGGGGCACCTTCCCTATCCTCGACATCATCGGAAACCATTCATGGATGCCCCTTCCCCGTCGGTTGATCACGATCACGGACGGTGTGGCGGGATTCCTGTTCCACGAGATGGAAAGTTCAGGGAAAACCTTCGACCAGGCTCTTCAGGAAGCGCAATGGAAAAAGGTCGCTCCGGGAAATCCGACGCTTCACCTCCATTCCCTCATCGCCCGGGATCGCCTGGCACTGTTGGCTTCCCTTCTTTTCGGGAAGAAACTTCCCGCCGAAGGAATCTGGTCACAAGGATTCGGAGGGATCAACCCCCGCGACTTCGAGATTGGGAAGACCCTCAATCTATCCCTGAGACTTCTGGGGGTTGTTGAACTGAGGGAGAACGGTTTCGAGTGCTGGGTTCGCCCTTGCTATATCCCTTCCCGCTATATTCTCGCCCAGGTTCGCGGGGGATGCGAAGCCGTTTACATGCAGTGCCGCGACGATTCATCCTTCGTTTTCACGGGCCCAGGGAGCGGTTTTAGGGTTTCCCTCCGCGGGATGCTCAAGGATCTCCAGATGTTGGCCAGTGGAGGCCAGTTCGGATATCTGACTCCCGCTCCGGCGGCTTTCCCGCACTCGGAAAAGGTGTTACCCATTGATCACTGCCCTTCCCAGTTCCTTCTCCGTCTTTCGCTGGTCAACTTCGCCTCCACTCTCGGCCAGATCGCGAACGCATTCTCCGAAGCAGGAGTCGAGATAACACGTATGGTCCACGGTCGGGAAATTGGATACGTCCCCCAGACCGAAGGGGAGAACGGTCAGTCGGAGCTTCTCCTGATCACTGATTCCATTCCCGAAAGAATCATGAACCGGATTCATGAGACCATACGGAAGGAGATCCGCCTGGCAACCGTCAAGGCGTGCATCAGGTACGAAGGATGATTTCCAGAACCGGCAACCAGTCCGGTCCAATCCCCAGAACGGATTAGCCAGAATGTTCCAACCCGGTGAAGTTCTAGTCCAGAAATTTGGTGGGTCCTCGATGGCCCGTTCCGAACGCATTCGAAAAGTGGCGGAACGGCTCGCAGAATCGGCTCGGGCCGGGAAACGTCTTGCCGTAATCGTGTCCGCGATGGCCGACACCACCGACGAATTGATCGGGATCATGCACGAAATCAACCCGGAACCCGACCCACGGGAACTGGACCAGTTGATGGCCACCGGGGAGATCGTGAGCTGTTCCCTCACCGTTGCAGCGCTTCAAGGCCTCGGTATCCGGGCGCGGTCGTTCAACGCATTCAACCTCGGCATTCGTACGAAAGGTGAGTTCGGCGGCTCCGAAATCCGGGACTTCGAGCAACTCCCACGCCTCGCCGAGTTCCTGAAACCCGGTTCAGTTGCTGTCATAGCCGGCTTCCAGGGGATCAACCCCGATGGCGATCTGACCACATTGGGAAGGGGTGGTTCGGATATCACCGCCGTCGCGGTAGCCCGGGATCTCGGACAGAAGGTCTGCGAGAAGTTCACCGACGAAAGCGGGGTTTTCAGTGCCGATCCGAGGCTTGTCCCGACTGCGCGGAAGATCTGGCACCTTTCCTACGATGAAATGGAAACGCTGGCCCGAAACGGAAACGGAATCCTTCACCCCCGTTCGATCGTCTATGCTCGCGATGCCGACATCCGTATTCACGTAAGATCGAGTTTCACGCAGGAGGAGGGGAGCGTCATCGGCCCCCTTGGAGACGATTCGATTCCGGTCAAGAGCATCACCCTCGACCGGAAACAGGCTTTCGTGCAGGTCGACTTTCCAAGGGGGGACAGGAAAGCCCGGGCTCTGGAGTGTGCCGGAGCCTTTCCACTTTTCTCAAGCGAATGGCGGAGCGTGAATCGGGGCGGAAGTCTGCGCATCTCCTTCCGGAAGGACGAAACCTTCCGGATCCTCTCCGATTGCTGGCAGCTGGGTGCGGATTTCGATGCCGATGACGTGACGTTCAACTCGCGGGTGGTAGCCTTGACTCTCGTGGGAACCGGGTTTTCCCGACATCCGGAACTGGCGGGGAATTTTTTCGCCAAACTCGAAAAGAAGCATCACGACCTTTTCGTCAAAGAGCACCAGGGAATCCGGGTAACAATAGTGGTTGCCGAGGACAGGCTTCCCGAGGTCATGAGAATCCTGCATGACTCGCTTGTAGAAACCGGTCGGGGAAAAAGATGAAACTTCGGCACCGGAAAATTTCACTCATCGGATGGAGAAGGCGGAGCCGATACCTTGAATCGGGGAAGGATTTCTCTGCGGTTTCCCCATCGTTTTTCGTGTCAGGACTAGTTATCAGAGCGAATTCGATAGGAAGGCAAATCCGAAAAAGCTGGGTATTGCTCGGCTTCGTCTTCCTTTTCCTGGGAATCGTCATCCCTGCGCCTTGTTTCGATGTTCCCGAGATCGACACGCAGAAGTTTCCGGTCGAGATCAACGGGGACTACCTCGAGTATCGTACCAAGGCAAACCAGGTCATTACCAAGGGAAGGGCCTTCATCAGCTACAAGGACCTGAAAATCAGCGCTGACACCATCCAGGCCAATACCAAGAGCGAGGACATCTTCGCCCAGGGAAACGTGGATTTCTGGAAGAGCTTCGACCAGACAAAGGGCGATTTCCTCGTATACAACATGAAGAACGGAAAAGGCTGGATGCGGGACGCCACCATCCG
>CAYRYU010000189.1:0-2756 GCA_964428355.1 uncultured bacterium | reverse complement strand
TGAATCCCCAGATGAGGGGCAACTTCTCGCTTGACTATTTCCAGAAAAGAGGCACCGGAACTGGGTTCTCGGGAAGCTATACCAGCTCCGCGCAAAGCAACGGGACCCTCTCCTTCTACAACCTGGATGAATCGGTGAGGGGCCACAAGAACACCCAGATCAATCTCACCCACAACTACCGGTTCCTGCGCGGCGACAGCGTCTCCACGAGCCTTTCCTACACGGGTGACCAGACCACGGGAAATGCCGAGAACCAGGATCTGAATACTCAGATGACGATCAACCCCATCCTCCGGTTCATGACCGCGAACATCGCCCTGAGCAAATTCTTCGATCTGGACGGGGACAAATACACCTATGACAACGGATACCAGATCCTGAACCGGATTCCCGAGGTCAACTTCTCCTTCCCAGCCTACACCACGCCGCTTCTTCCCATCACGACCAACGTGTCGGGAATGTATGGGAACTATGAGGAAGGCTCCTTGAGCACCAAGAAGAACACCAACAAGAAAAATGTCCGGTCGAGTTTCAGCGTTCCGACCGTCCAGGTCCATAGGCGGTTCGATCTGACCCCTTCGTACAATCTCGAGAAGAGCTGGTACAGCGAAGGGATTGAGCGGGAGAACGGGACGACGATGGTCCGGGCAAACCACAAATTCTCCAACGTCACCAACATCGAGTGCAACTACAACCTATCCACTTCGAAAGGAAAATCCCCGTTCCTGTTCGACTCCTTTTCGAAGACCGATTATCTCTCTACCCGCATGAGGATCGCCGAGAACACCTGGTCGCTGAACCCGATCAACTTCAACTACAACCGGACCAGCAGCCGGATGGAACAGGTCTACTGGGACTATTCCCGCCGGTCCCGGGCCGACGCCTACCGGAACTGGGAATTCTTCCTGCGCAGGGATTACATTCCAAAGCCCCTGGCTTTCAGCAAACTGAGCATGACCAAGTTCATCCCGAGCAACCTGAACCTTCGTTACAGGATCGCGAGCAATCTCTGGTCTTTTGACACCAGCCTCACATATCCGCATGAATACCGGAGGGTCACCGACACTTCGGTGAACTACCGGATCACGATCAGGCCGATGTGGCAGATCGGGTTGAACGGACACTACGCCCATCTAGCGAAGAAATTCAGCCCTTTGTCCCTTTCCCTGGTTCGTGATCTTCACTGCTGGGAAGCCCGCGCGGAGTACAATCACGAGCGGAAGGAGTTCTGGATCGAGTTCTATCTCAAAGCCTACCCCGAGGATACCGGCCGATTCCGCTATGGGGCCGATACCAACAGGCTCGAGGCCAAGCTCGCGGCTTATGACCAGCTGACCCAGCGGTACGATTCCTACCGGCGGTGATCCTTTTCCGGCAGGATCCGAAACCCTTTCTTCCCACTGAAATCAACGGTTACGGCCGGTCTTGAGCGGTTTTTTCCTTCGGATGGAGGGGCCGCGCCTCGGCTCCAGGGAAGCCGTTGCCGATGCCGATGCCGGCTTGAGAGCTTTACTGGGCCGGGAACCGGTGCCTGGGTTGAGCTCGGGTTTCGGTTCTGGCTTTTGTTCTGGCTTGGGTTCGGTTTTTTGTTCAGGTTTCGGGTCGGATTTTTCCAGCCTTTTCCAGTTTCCGATATTGGGCTGCGGAGGAATCGGCGTGAGCGGGGTGAACTCGACCGAAAACTGCGGGAAGAAGACCTTCACGAGGCGCGAATCATCCTGGGTCCGGCCGAGGACCACGTTCAGGCGGGTCAGGATGGTGTTGTCCATGAATCCGTCGATGAAATCCTCTTTGGCGCGTTGGGAGGTGAACTTCATGAGTTCCTTGATCGCCGCGGCCCGGAGTTCACCCCTTCGTTCGAAAAGCTCGTCTCGGAGGTTTCCGACGAACATGAGCTCGATTTCGCATTGAACCCGGCAGGGAACCTCATCCCGAAGGGAGGCGGTAATCGACCCCAGCTGGAATCTCACGCTCTGGACTTCCAACCTCCCGACGGAAACCGGCACTACCGATTGGGTTGGCTGCCGGGGCAGGAAAAGCAGTCCGGCGACGGCTCCCACGAGGATCAGGAGCAGAACGGCTCTCACGGTTTCTTCCCCTTTCCGGTGCCCGGTCCAAGTGATCGGAAACTCTCTGGATCCATGTTACGAAAAGGGACACCATGGCGCAATCACTTCCTTGTTTCCTGCGAAGTGGCTGTTCATGAGGCGATCTTGTGGGCGGTCCCCGAAAACCGCAATGGATTGAGGCGAGTCCGACCTCTTGCATTTTTCCGAAAGGGGGTTAAAATTGAGACAATCCCCCGGAAAAAAAAGAACAGGGGGAATTTTGGAGAGTGATCATGAAGAAGTGGACTCGTTGGTTTTTTCACGGGGATTCTTCCCTTTTCGGAGGCGGTTTTTTCTGTCGGAATTGCAACGGTTTCTATCCCCAGGAGCATTTCCACGGGTGCAATCCCTCCCAGCATGAAACTCAATTGGAACTTTCCAAGCGGGAATTGAATGAATCCCCCGATCGTTGGCACCCTGAAGCAACCCGGAACCTTTTCAACCTTCCATCCCAGAAACCCCATCGTGGAAATCCGGGCAATAAATCATTCACGAAAGGGATCAAGCAGCTGGTGATAATGTTCTGAACCTTTCAAAAAAGGTTGGAAACCTCTAAAGAGCCGGGGGTTTCCAGTTTCCTCCCCTCGAATAGGTGATTTGGGAAGAGTGGTATTGAATCAATTCCGAGAGACGTGTATCATTTCCTGA
>CAYRYU010000188.1:0-6663 GCA_964428355.1 uncultured bacterium | reverse complement strand
CGAGCTTCCTGCGAACCAAGGGGTGCGACGTAAGGATCCTCGATGCCAATGCCGAGGGGCTTTCACCCGAGGAAGCCGCCCAGCGTGTTCTTGCCCTTTCCCCAAGGCTGGTCGCACTCGTGGTCTTCGGACAGAATCCGAACGCCAGCACCCAGGTCCTGCCGGCGGCATCGGCAATCGCAAACGCCATCAAACAGCTGGACAGGAATCTTCCCGTGATCATGGTCGGGGGGCATGTGGCAGCGCTCCCCCAAAGAACCCTCGAGGAGGAAGCAGCGGTCGATTTCGTGGGGGACGGGGAAGGTCTATTCCCGATGCTCGATCTTGCCAAAGCCCTCGAGTCGAACCGGCCGGATTTCCGGAAAGTGCGGGGTTTGTGGTTCCGGGAGGCGGGGAAGGTCGTCAAGACCGGTTCCCCGCGTCTGGTCGAGAATCTCGATGAAGAAATCCCCGGAATCGCCTGGGATCTCCTGCCCATGGATCGCTACCGCGCGCACAACTGGCACTGCTTTGGCGGAATCCCCAGGTCTCCCTATGCCTCGATCTACACCACCCTCGGGTGCCCTTTTCATTGCGAGTTCTGTTGCATCCAGGCCCCGTTTCGGAGCGGGGAACGCGTGATGGGTTTCACGTCCGACCGGAACAGCTACCGGTACTGGTCTCCGGGGCTGGTGATAAAGGAGATCGAGCTGCTTTCGAAGAAATACGGGGTCTCGAACCTGAAAATTGCGGACGAGATCTTCGTTTTGAATTTCCGGCACGTCGAATCCATCTGCGACCTGATCATCGAAAGGGGTATCAAGCTCAACATCTGGGCGTATGCCAGAGTCGACACGCTCAAGAGGCCCGGAATCCTCGAACGGATGAAGAAGGCCGGCGTGAACTGGCTGGCATTCGGGTTCGAGGCTGCCCACGAGCGGGTTCTCAAGGATATCCGGAAGGGTTATGACCCCCAGACCCTGATGGAGGTCGTCCGTTCCGTCCAGAAGGCCGGGATCAACATCATCGGGAACTTCATATTCGGTCTTCCCGAGGACGATCATGAAACGATGAAGGCCACCCTCGATCTGGCGCGGGAAACGAAGTGCGAGTTCGCGAATTTCCACTTTGCGATGGCCTATCCCGGGTCGAAACTATACGACGCTGCACTGCAGGCCCGGCTTCCGCTTCCCACCTCCTGGAACGGTTACTCCCAGTATGCCGCGGACGCGCTTCCGCTCCCCACCCGCCATCTTTCCGGGGTCGAGGTCCTGGAGTTCCGTGACAGGGCTTTCAACGAATTCTTCTCTGACGAGGCCTATCTGAAGATGATTTCCGAACGGTTCGGTGCCGCCACCGCCGAGGAGATCAAGGCAATGACGTCGATGAAGCTAGAGCGAACGAATGTCCGAAGGTCGTGAACCCTTGGCACGGTTCCGTTTGACCGGGTGGTATCACTTTTCCGACTTGAAGATTTCCCTTCATCGGTTTCCGGGAAATGAGGTTGGATGTTGACCCGGACCTCAGTCGAATTCCCCTTGTTGCCTCAAAGTTTGGAAAATGAAACTTGTTTTCCAACCATCCAATCTTTCAGCAATTGGGTTGGGTCTTTCAAACGGGAGACGATTTGATGGCGGTGCTCAAGGAAAAGATCGTTCGACATGGCACGATGCTTCTTGTCGGGAAGATCCTCTGTTCCGTCATTTCGATCTTCACATCGCTTCTTCTGGTTCGGCATCTCGGTTCCGAGAGGTTCGGGACATTCAGCGTGACGTTCGCCATCGTATTCTTCTTCCAGATCATCCCACTCGTTATTGACCAGATCGTCATTCGGGAACTGTCCGTCCCGGATTCTGATCGGGCCTTGGTGCTGGGGAATGCCGTCTTTTTGAAACTGGCTCTTTCAGCGTTTTCCTTCCTCGTTTGTATTCCGGCAGTTTTTGCCATGAATTTGTCTTCGGAAGTCAGGGTTTTCGTTGTGATCGCGGCGTTGTCACTTTTTTCGAGTGTTGGAACCACTTTCACCGGCTTGTTCCAGATAAGCCTTAATGTGGGGGCTTTTGCTGTTCCTGAGGTTTTGGTTACGCTCGCCTTCTCCCTGGGGAACCTTTCCTTGATCTTCCTCAAGGTCGATCTGATTTTTTTCATCGTGATGCAGACGATGCTTCTTTCTACACAGAACCTTGTCTACCTGATATTTGGGCGGAATAGACTTCCTTTGAGTCCACGGTTCCAATGGAGTTGGGGAATCCAGCGAAAAATCCTGTCCGATGTTCCCCCGCTGTTTCTTTCGGGAATCTTCAATGCGATCAACCTCAGGGTTGACCAGGTTTTCCTGTTCACTTTCCTTTCCGCAAAGGAACTGGGAGTTTATGCCGCCGATGTGAGGATCGTTGAAACCCTCCACCTTCTTCCCACGGTTTTTTCTGCCCTTGCCTATCCCGTCTTGTGTAAACGGTTCCAGGATTCCAAAAAGGGATTTGCAGCCGCGTACAGAGTGATTCTCAAATTCCTGAATTTGTTCATTGTGCCGGTTGCGACGGCGACCTTCCTGTTGGCACCGAAGATCATTGCCCTTGCCTTCGGCCCCGAATACGAATCGGGTGGTCCCGCTTTGAGTGTTCTCATGTTTTCCGAGATCTGCGTCTATTTCGGGATTGTCAACAACAATCTCCTGCTGGCGGCTGGACAGCAGGACTTCATTTTCGTTTCCACATTCCTAGGGGCTGTTACGAACGTAGTATTGAACCTCCTTCTCATCCCGAGCTATGGAATCATCGGCGCAGCCATTTCCACGTTGATCTCCTATTCAGGCCTGTCCTATCTTTATCAGTTATACAAGCCGGAAACACGCCCGTTCCTCATCGACTTCGTTGCGCTTTCCATCAAACCGTTGCTTTGCTCGGCAATAATGTTTTTTTCCCTGGTCCTTTCGAAGGAATTCAATCTGGGAGCGAATTTTCTGATAGGGCTCGGAGTCTATTCAATATCGATCTTTTTACTGAAAGCTGTAACCCGGGAAGACCTGGATTTCTTACTTCCCGTTCCTTCAGAAATTCCAAGAGGGTCTCCTACCGTTCAGAGCTGACTGTTCCCATTTGTCTCGCATACTCAACTCCCTCGCCACCCTGGCCGATTCGATCTTGGACCGTCTGGTCCAAAACGCGCACAAAATCAGCATGAAAGGAGTAAGCGTTGAATTAGGGCCTTCTTGACGGGGGAAAAGGTTGCTCCAGAAGGAATTTCAGTTTTTGGGAAGTCGGATCGGGTCTACGTATTGAGGGAGGAGCGCTCTCTTTTCATCCGGGGAGGAAGCCTTGGGTAACTCGGTGAAAAGGAACCGGAAATAGGCATAGGGTTCCAGTCCGTTTGCCTTTGCGGTTTCCAAAAGTGAGTAAAGGGCTGCGCTCGAAGTTGCTCCTCGGGGAGAGCCGGAGAATAACCAATTTTTTCGGCCGACTGCAAAGGGCCGGACAGCATTCTCCGCAAGATTGTTGTCGGGAGAGAGTCTACCGTTTTCCAGGTATACGGCCAGACGGGGCCATTGGTGCCATGCGTAGGCGATGGCGATCCCTAGAAGACTTCTCGGAGGTGTCGTCGTTTTTTTCTCGTCCAGGAGTTTCTTGAATTCATCGAGAACCGGCTTCGATTCCGCCTTCCGGAGTTCCGCAAGTCGATCGGGTTCCAATTCCTTGCCCCTGTGTTCCACTTCGTAGAGTTTCCCGATGAGATCGATGACCGCCTGGGCCACACCGGTCTTCTGGGACCCTTTCGTTCCCTTCACGACCTCCACGAACTTCCGCCGCACATGTGCCCAGCACCCCAGATGCACGATTCCAGGCCGGGCGCCCACTAGATCATATCCGGCATAACCGTCGGTCTGAAGATATCCGGAATAACCATCCAGAATATCCCGGGGAACCTTTCCGGACCTTGTGGGCTCGTATTGGAATATCACGGCCGGTTTCCCGGGCGGACCGCCCCGGCACACCCACATGAAGGATTTCGACGTATTGCTTCGGCCTGGTTCTCCGAGAACCTGAACCGGCGTTTCATCCATGTTTATCACCGGACCGGCACGAATTTCCTTCCGCATAAGGTCGATAAGGTCCAAGCATGCGGCGGCGACCAGAAGAACCCAATTGCAGAGCGTTCCACGACCGATCTCAAGGCCCAACCGCTGGAACTGCTGTTCCTGCCTATAAAGCGGGATGGCATCCGCATACTTGGCGACCACGACATGCGCCAAAAGGCCGGGGGTCACGATCCCCTGCGGAATTATCTGCGCGGGAAGATGGGCGATCTTGACCGCTCCTCCCTCGCTGTCGGTTCCTTCGCATCCGCGACAAGCATATTTGATACGAATGTGTCGTTCCACCTGGATCTTGGCGGGAACAATGTCGAGACGTTCCGTGACCTCCTCGCCGATGCGGATCAGCGGACATCCGCATGCACAGACCTTCTCGTCGTCGGGAAGGTCGTGGATCACCTCGATCCGGGGAAAGTGATCGGGAAGCGGCCGGCGACCAGGCTTGGCACGTGTGTGGGCCGCGACTGAGGTCTTGTTTTCTTCGGAAGGGGGGCGGTCAGGCTTGGTTTCCTCCGCCTCCTCGAACAAAGGAGGTTGGAGAGAGGGGTCGGAGGCCCTCTTTTCGGATTTCTTCCCATACAGAATTGCCCGCATGAGCCGGATCTGCTCCTCCAGATACGCCTTCTCGTGTTCGAGAAGGTTCGCTTTTTCCTGAAGGGATTGCAGACTCTGCCGAAGGTGATCGATCTCCTCCAGCAGCTTCTCAGGGTTTGCCGATGCGGAAATGTTGTCCATATCCAGGACGACATGATACCATTATTCAGTAATAAGTACAAGATGCTATTTCAGAAAATCGTCGAATACTTCAACTCTTTGTGCCCCTTCAAATGCAGGAAATCCAGGCCGTCCAGCAGCCAACCCAACTCCCGAAGGCTCAATTCCAGAACCTCCCCTTCCGTCTTCGGCCAACGAAACTTTTGCCTCTCGAGCCGCTTGTGAAGGACCCAGAACCCATTCCGGTCCCAAAGGAGCAATTTGACGGCGTTTCGCTTGGAATTGGTGAAGGCGAAGACGTGGCCGGAAAAGGGATCCCGTTCGAGGTGGCTGGCAACTGCCAAGGAAAGACCGTCGATCCCTTTCCTCATGTCGGTTCCACCGAGGGCAAGGAAGACCTTGGTCCCTGAAGCCAGTGGGATCATCTTATGTTCCCAAGGATTCGAATGATTTTCTCCAGGGTCGTTGTAGAAAAATCGTCGGGAATCGAAAGCTGGAATCGATGGTCGACATGAAGAACAAACCTTCCGTTTCGTGTATGACGGGACCGGGCCATCGAAAGAAAATGCTCCGAGACCTGAACGAACTTTACCTCCGGAGAGGATGAGCTTTTCCTACTTCCATAACGGGAAAGCGGTGGGGAAGCTTGGCCCAGCGAGGCCGGGGAGTTCTGATTTTCCCTTTCCCTACACCACCGGGACAAGGTCGTTTGGGGCAAATTTTTCAGTCGGGCATACTCGTTCTGGGAAAGTCCGCTTCGCCGCCACTCCGCGACGTGATGTTCAATCATCTTGCGTCTCTCGAGTGAAATTCTCCGTGTTTTCACCCATATTCCAGGGCAAAAAGGAGTGTACTCCATGAATTTTCCTGATTCCAAGCCGTTTTGTACCTTTGGCCACTCGCGCGTATACTTTGGGAAGAGCGAAGCTGGAGGTGTTGCCATGGCTATTGGATTTCTGGCCTCCAATCCCAATCAGGCCCTTCCGAAGTTAAGGTTGTTAATCGGCGTCTGGGCTGTCTTCCTATCGTCAAACATTTTCTTGACCAACTTAAGGTCCGGGAATTTGTGGACAATCGATGTCCTCGTGGGGAACAGATTGTTTCCCATGGGGAATGTGTCGAAGCGCTTGTGATGGCTATGTTTCTGGATACCCATGCATTGTCCAGGGTTGGTGATCGTCTTGCCAACTACGATCTTGAATCCATTTTCGGACGACCTATTCTCCCTCCCATGCTTCACGACATGCGACTGGGGGAATGCCTGGATGCCATTTACGACCAAGCCCCTACCATCCACGGGGACATGGTTGCCCATGCGGTTCCGACCTTTTCTCTTGACGTTCGCGCGTTGAACTGCGACGGAACGAAGATCCTCTTGCACGGGCAATACGACTGCTTCGAGGATTATGTTGCCCATTGCGAGACCATCGCGATTCCCGAGCGGGGCTGGAATCCGGAAGGGCGGAAAGACCTTAAACAACTCCAATCCTTTTTGGTCGTCAACCGTGACCATTTTCCACTGCTCTATAGCTGGGCCGACGGGGCCAATGGAGAGACCAAGGAGTATCTCAAGCTGATGAAGCGGCTGGACACGATCGGAGCGGATGTAAAGAAATCCCTTTTCGTGGCTGATTGCAAAATCTGCGCGGCAGAAAACCTGATTGAAGCTGAGAATCAGGGAATGCGATTGTGTCAAGGAACTTCTATTTTCACCCACTTCGGTCATGAATTTTCACCCCCCTCGGTGCATAGGCCAAACCCAAAATTTCGGGGGTATGGGACGGGTGAAATTTCTGGCTTATAGCCTCCTTTCGTTTTTCTCGACCCTTCCAAGAGGGGAAAACCACACTCCTGTTTTTCCCCTCCTGGACCACCTCTTT
>CAYRYU010000187.1:0-6707 GCA_964428355.1 uncultured bacterium | reverse complement strand
CGAAAAACTGGGTCATCTGGACGACCCCGAAAAGTACAAGGGAAAGGATGAGAAGCCCCACGATCAGCTCGATGAAAGAAAAGCCTTTCGACCGGGAAAAATTTGACGACATCTCCCCTCCCTCTCCGGTCCAGTATATCTCAAACCGGAAGGGAGAGGAAATTCGGAATCACGCACCAGATAGTGCGGGGAAGGTTGGAAAGCCGGAGTTCAAATGGCAGAGGGGGGGGCTTCTTCGACAACTTCATCCGGTCGGAAGAAAGCCGGGTGGAAAAGCCCGATTTCATCCTCTGAGCACCGTCCGCGGGGGATCGTGCCCAACCTCCGACGAATGGCCATTCGGGGTGCATTGGGAAGATCCCGCGTGATGGGTTGCTGGATGTCAGGAAAGGGATGAAATACCCGCTGGGGCCCCCCATCCCTGCGCTTGGCCGAAGGGGAGGGGTTGTCGGAGGTTTTGGCTAGGAGCGGGAAAGGGGGATGAGGCTGGGGCTGGAATGCCACTTCATCCGCCATTCCATCTCGCTGAAGGAAACCACCCTGGAGCCGGCGGAAGGGTCGGCGAGCTTGACCTGACGGGTTTTCATGTTGATTCCCGCAAGCATGACGTAGTGTCCCCACGAGCCGAACCAGGACTTGAGGTTGATGATGACGGGATTGTTTCCGGAGATGAACTTCTGAAGCCCATCCCATCCGGTGGAGGAGAACTTCTGATCCCAGATTTTGACGTTTTTTCCGGATGACTTGTTGGCCTTGCCGACCGCCTGGAACAAGCCGGAATGGCCCGTTCCCGAACCGGAGGTGCCGGCCGCGTTCGCCAGCCATGATTCCGAAAGGTTCACTCCGAAAACGGCCAATGCCATCGAAAGCGAGGTCGGGCCGCAGGTGTAACCCGTCTGCTGCCTCTTGTAGACGATCGGATCGACCGTGACCCAGCCGGATGAGTCGGTCTTCCTCGATGAAGCCGTGGAGCCCGAACTTCCCGAACCCGATCCGGATGTTTCGGATGTCGCTCCGGATGAGACTATTCTCCCATACAGGTCTTGGTCGACAACTCCGCTCACCCAGCTCTTGTTGTCCCTCTGGTAGTCCATGACCGCGGCCTGGGTATAAGGGCCGAACCAGCCGTCGATCCGCCCCTTGTAGAGGCCCTTCGCTTTCAGGACTCTCTGGAGTTTTTTGACCTTTTCGGGATCCTGGGCGGTGGGGGCTTCCGCCTCCGTGGTCCGGCGAAGGGTGAAGCGGTCCTTGGCCGGACTGGCCGTTGAGGCGTTCGGGGTTCCGGAACCGGTCGACAATTGGTGCTTTTTCAGGACCTCCTGGGGCCCGGTTCTGCCCTGGGCCACCGGGGTGCCCAGAAGCGCCAGGATGAGGAAAAACGTCATCAACCCTGCGATTCGTTTCATGATCTTTCCTCCATGTCAGGAGATGCTTTCAACCCATTCTTGTCATGTGCCGGGGGGCCGGTTACAGAAAAAGACGTCGTGGTCCTTTCGCTCACCGGCCCTTCCCCTCGGAAAGGGTTTTTCGGCATATCTCCAATGATTTCAGCTCGAACGTCCCGCTCGGGATTCCAGGGACCAGCACCGAAACGTCCGCTCTTCCCACGATGGTAGTGCCGTCCGTGGCGGCGAATGGGAAAGAACCCAGAGGTGTCAACCGGCCACTTGAATCAACCCGGGCGAGGACCATCAACATCGCCGAGGGGTCCTGCCGATCGATGAACCATGCGAAACGGGGGTCCCGGGTGAAATCCGTCGAACCTTTTTCCATCCGCTCTTGCGCCTCGCCTTCAGAAAGAACGGGGGCGGTCTCCGAGATCGAAGGTGGAAAGAGCATCACCAGTGCTGAATTGTTGGTGCTGTCGAACGAGAGTACCCGGACTTCGTTGCGGTCCGGAAGCTGGATCTCGGCTGAAAAAAGGTCCGAATCGGATTTTGGGGATGAGGTTTCGGGCCGGAAGTATCCGAATTCACAGAGTCGTGAACCATGCTCCGGCGAAAAGAACGCCGAAACGAAGCCCCTTCGACCGCTTGGAACGAAACCGCTCTGACAGGCATAAGAAGAGATCATCTCTCCCGCCGGCCCGAAGATGAACAGGGTGGCCTTGGCTTTGTCCCAGACGAGGGTAAACCCCTCTGGATCGACGTGAAACTGGTAGTCCTTCCTCTCTCCGGAGAAATCGGGGCCTCCCTTCAACGCTCTCCGGGCGGGGGCGGGAGCTCCGGCGTGGTCTTGGAAATGCAGAAGGAGCGCGGCCCGGCTCGGGAACTCGGCGATCGAATCGGAGGCAAGGCCGAAAACCTTTCCGGAAGGGGAAAAGAACAGGCAAGCGATCCCGGGGGGAAAGGCCAGATCCGATGAGATTCGGCCGGTGGAGGAATCAGCCAGGATCAACCTTCCCTTCCCGAGGTCCTGGATGGCGAATTCTTTTCCGTACAAGTCGAGACGGAACTCCTCCAGATCACCCATCTCCCTCAACTCCCGCCCGTATGGAACCGAAACCCGCGATTCCGCGAGCTGCGGGAAGGCGGGTTCCCCCCAAGCCCACGGGACAGCCTGGAAAACCAAGATGGCCGCCGCGGCCAGAAAAAGAAGATGGCAGCGATCCGAACCCTTCATTCCAAGCCCCATTTCTTCATGTCCCCTTTTCCAGCTCCCGATCAGGAGCTCTTCCTGGCGAGGGCGATGAGCCCGTCGCAACCCTTGTTTTCCGGTTCGACCCGGATCCGGTGCCCCAGGATCTCGAAGCCGCCCGCTTTCAATTCTTCAAGAAGAACATCGGGAAGGCCGATATAGCGCTGCGCAACGCCTTCCATCCTGGATCCCTTGAACCTGTCCGCCGTGCAGAGTATGTGCCGCGAGACAGGGTCGTAACCCTCGATGGTTCCCGGTTCGGGGGTTCCGCACATGGTGTCGACCAGGAAAAAACCTTCCGGTTTGAGAACCCTCCTGACCTCAGAAAGCAGCTTGGGACGGTCGTCCCCGATGATGCAGTGGAGGCAGTGCCCGTCGAAGACCAGGTCGAATGTCCCCTCGCCGAACTCCTTCAGGTCGAGGACATCCCCCTCCCGGAAACGATCCTCGAGGCCGCTCTCCCGCGCCCGCTCCTTCGCCCATTCGACAGCGGTGGGGGCGATATCGATCCCGTTAACCTCAAAACCGATCCCGGAGAACCGGAGAGTGAAGTTCCCCGCTCCACATCCGAGTTCCAGAAGGTTTCCCGAAAGCGGAACCTTGCAGGAGGCCAGGAGTTCGAGATACTGGCCGAAGAATCGGCCGTAGGCTTCCTCCGATGAATCCCAGCCGGGCTGTCCCCGCTCCCTCATCTTGCGATAGGCGTTGTCATGTCCCACGTAACAGGTTTTGAAACCCATTCCTTCACCCCCTCAGGGTCGTTCGAACTCGGTCTTGAAACTCTTCCATTTGCGTTCGTCCATCTCCCATTCGCTGTAGATGGCAACTCCGGAATAGTTCGCGGGGAGGCTTCCCAGGCTTCCAAGGCCTCCATGGATTCCAGGCAGGGCTTCCCCGAGATTTTCGACGGAAGGGTCGTGATACCCGACTCCATCGTCATCATAGGCGGGGACACCGAGCAGGACATCCCTTCCCTCAGACCAGGCAAGAACCTCCACGGTCCATTCCGAAAGAAGGTTGCGGAAAAGCTTCCGGATCCGGATGGCGGTATCGTACATCATCGGAACCAACTGGTCCACCCGTCGCGCCACGTCCCGGAAATACGTTTCCTCCCAATGGACGGAAGGGAAAGGATGGAATACCGTCGGAGGGGGATAGGCCGCAACCGAGATTTGCTTTCCCGGCGGAAGCGACCGACGGAGGTCTTCGAGAAGCGTCAAAAAGTGGATGTTTCCACTCGGCATGGGCTCGATGTTGAGATGGATCCCCGCCAGGCGGGGGTGAGAGGCGATGAGATCCGAAGCGGAGGAGGCAAAGCGGGATCTCCACTCCGCCGATTCGGGAAATGCATGGGTTCCCAGGACTCCCCCGACCCAGGGAAGAACAGAAAACCTCCCGAATTCGTCCAGGAACCTTTCCACCTGGACGGGTTCCGATCGGGCGACCGTTCCGTCGGGGTGGCATGGGCAGAGATGTGGAAAGACGGTTCTCACCCCATGGCTCTCCAGCAGCCGCGCCAGGCCGCTGATTGCCGGCGCATTCCGAAACCGGTCCGGGTCCTTTCGGTTCCGGGAAAACCATGAATCGTCACCCAGCCAACCGTGCTGGATCCAGATCGCATTCGACCTGAGGTCGTGGCGGCCGTCCCTGATGAAACTTCCCGGAGACCAGAGCAAAAACGCCACCACGGCTGCTCCGACGAGTGCGACGGCGGCTCGAAGCAACCGGGACCGACGGCCTGTCATGGGTCCTCGTTCGGGACGAGTTTCCACGAGTAGGTGAAATAGGCCTTGTAGGCCGGATTGCAGAATGCCTCGACGAGTATGGCGAAGTGCTCGTCAGGGTCGATGGGAAGCGGGGCGGAGAATGTCGCGGTCCGGTTCCTGGGAAGACGGTCCGGATCGAAAGCCAGTTCCAGAAGCTGGACCATCCTGCCGTCACGGCTCGAAACCAGGGTGATTCGCCCACGGGCAGGGCTTTCGGAATGGGAATCCCCCTGCGTGACGAACTCCGCGGTCACCTGGAGGGGCTTTCCGGGGCTGATTTTCTCGACCTGGGAGTCGAACCCCCAGAGATACCGGAACTTCTCGCTCCTGACCCTCGTTTCCCCCCCGGACTCCTCGCTCCATTTGAAGTGCCCGTAGATTCTGCCGTCAGCGGCAGTCGCGACCCAGTCGCAAACCTGGCCTTCTGAAAGGACCGCTGTGTCCACGGGTTGGACTATGGAATCGCGGCTTTCGATGATCCATAGGCTGGAAGGCCTGACCAGGACAGGAATTCGGGTCACCTGCACCGGGTTGCAGTCCTGCTTCGAGAAGAACGAGACCGACGCGAAAAAAAGCCCCTCACGGAGAAAAACGTGGTCCTGGCGGACCGTCTTTTCGGGAGGTTCGGAGGTTTCCTCATCTCCGAACACCGAACCCGCCGAAAAATCCGGGCGTACATCGAAGGACTCCCAGAGGCTTCCGTCCCCATAGTTCCAGACGGCGGTGTAACCCTCCCGGGGGACCGTGGACGTGGCGATCAGGGTGAAAGGGACGAATGGAGCCGCCCTGACTTCCGGACCCAGAATCACGGGTGTCGATGCGGTCTGGAGGAAGGAATGGCCGCCCATGGAATCCCAGCCTTTCAGGGGCTGCGCGGAGATGGAACGGCAATCCCCGCCAACAACGGCCAGGATGGCGAAAAATGCCGGAAGGAGGTTTCTCCAACTCGGGAATCCGTTTCTGGTGGCCATGGCACAAAGTCTATCATATCCCGATTGCATTCGGAATCGGCCCGTGATATCCAGGAGCAGGATCCGCGAATACATTCCCGCCGGAGAGGACATGACTGATCAAGAGGGGGTCGCACCAACCGACCCGAAAGCTCCTGAAAGGGTTCCCTGCCCGAACTGCGAGGACCTGGTCGAGGTTAACCGGAACGGGGTTCACGACGGCGCATTTCCCTGTCCCAAATGCGCGTTCATGATCCATGTTAATGACCGGATCCCCCATTCCGGAACGCGGACCCTGGCGAAAGTGGCGACTGTCGTCCTGAAGGATTCATCGGAAGCCCTTTTCTCCATGAAGGGGTTGATGAAGGTTGGAGTCGTCGTTTTTTCGATCCTGGCCCTTGCCCTGGTGAAGTTCTTTTCCACGCCCGCGCTTTTTCCTCCGAGACTAGAAATGGGTGTGAAACCCTCGTCTCCTTCGTCCGCTCCGACAGACCGACTCTGGGGAACGATCTCCAACTCGATCGGAATGGATCTGGTTTTGGTTCCACCCGGAAAGTTCCTGATGGGTTCCCAGTCCGGTAGCGCTGACGAGCAGCCGGTCCACGAGATATCCATAACTCGTCCCTTCTACATCGGAACCAGGGAGGTGACGGTCGAGGAATATTGTGGGTTGATGGAGGAGAAGCCGTTCTTTCCCATGCGTCCGACCCAGCCGATCCTTTTCGTTTCGTGGAGCAAGGCCCAGGCCTTCTGCCGGAAGCTTTCCGAGAAGGAGAACGCCCAGTACAGGCTTCCTACGGAAGCGGAGTGGGAGTATGCCTGCCGCGCTGGAACCACGTCAGAATATTTCTGGGGAGACCAGTACGAAGACGGCTACGCGTGGTGCCATTTCAACAGCGGGCGTCCCACCCGTACCACGCACGACGTGGGTACCCTGCAGCCAAATGCGTGGGGCTTGTACGATATGTGTGGGAACGTCGGGGAATGGTGCCAGGATTTCTATTCCGATTCCTATTATTCAAGTTCCCCCAAGGAAGATCCCCAGGGTCCCGAATCGGGGTCATTGCGTGTCTGCCGGGGTGGATGGTACGACCACATGCCCCGGGGAATCCGCTCCGCGAGCCGGGACGCTGCCGATCCGAGCCCGGATTCGATGGCACCGGGTTTCCGGGTGGTCAGGAACCCCTGATTCGCTTGGTCCGAGGCGTTTTCGGGGGGGGGGGGATAGCTTTTCCCCAGGATTCCAGGGAGATTCCGGTTCCAGAGATGCCCCCTCGTCCAAAGCCCACTTGGCAAGGGTTGCATTCGTCCCCTGGCCGTGATATTGATGTACCCGCCTTGATCCGCGAGCTCT
>CAYRYU010000186.1:0-6758 GCA_964428355.1 uncultured bacterium | reverse complement strand
GGGCCCGCGACGGCAGTCTCTCCGTCGGAGTGGACCATCGTTTCTGAGTTTTCTGTTCCAAAAGCCTTAAGCCTTTTCAATTGATCGGGGATTGCCTCTCCCTGAAAATGGGAACCGCGGAGAAACGGAATCCCGATGAGGTTTCCGGAAAGATCCGTGGCAAACTGTAACTTTTTTCCCCGGCCAGGTAAAGTGGGGATGAAAAGAGTATTGGGAGGGTGAAAATGAAACGTTCCCTTTTTTTGGCTCTGGCCCTCATGTTGTCACTTCCCCTTCCCCGGATTTTTGCAGCCACTTTCGGGGAAGAAGCCACATCGATTCCCGATGGAGTATCCGCGAGCGTTTCCGCGGCGGCGTCCACCACAGTTGTTGCTCCCGTCGAGAAGAATCTCCGTTTTCGGGTCGCGGGATACAACATCGCCCACGCCAGAGGCGGCAAGGTGAACTCGAAAAACCCGATTTACGATATCGGCCGAAAGAAGAACCTCGAGGCGATCGGAAAGCTCCTTCGCGACAACAAGATCGACATCCTCTGCGCGACCGAGATTTCAAACGGCGACTTGAGGGCGGGGATGCAGAAACAGCCCGAACGCCTCGCTAAAATGCTCGGCAATTTCCACCATTCCTACGGTCAGAACGTGAAAGTAGGTTGGGGCGGATTCATCGCCACCCAGGGAAATGCCGTTATATCACGGTTTCCGATACTCGGTTCAAAGAACCACACCTTGTACCAGAGCGTCAAGGGAAGTGAAAGGCGCGGCTGTCTCGAGGTCCTTCTCGACCTGGGAAAGGCGGGAAAGCTCCGGGTGCTCGTCGCCCACCTCAGCTTGATCGCCGAAGAGTCCGACAAGCAGGTCGAGGAGATCTGGAAGCTCGCGGAAAAATCTGCGGAACCGGTTCTCCTGGCGGGTGATTTCAACTCCCGCCCCCGAAGCAACCGGATCAAATGGCTCTCCGAACGGATGACCGACACAACCGCCAATATCAATTCCACTTACGGAAACATACCCGACGTCAAAATCGACTACCACTTCATCAAGGGACCTGTCTCGGCGGGAACCGCCAGGGTGGCAGGCTTGAAGGAAAAGCTCTCCGACCACGGATGCCTGATAAACGACTACTGGATTTCGATCGGATCAGGCACCGGGAGCCGATGAGGGCGGGTGGCCGATGGATCTGGTCCCCGCAATGAACTCGGCAAGAGTGGCCTTCTCGAGAAAATTCTTCATTTCGAGATTCATCTTCCCGATATAGTCTCCAAACCTGCACTCCTTGAGACTGCAGACCGGGTGCCCGAACAGGCAGAATCGTGCTTCGATCGGCCCCTCCAAGGCGACGAATATCTCGTTCATCGAAATCTCTTCCGGAGGACGGGCCAGGATGTAACCACCAGAGGGCCCCCGGCTTGCTTTCAAAAGCCCCATTTTCCTCAGGCGCTGCAAAACCTTCGACAGATGGGCCTCCGAAACCTTCAGTCCATCGGCAATGCGTTTCAAATGCGTTTCAACGCCCGGGCTTTTCCCCAACTCGATCATCGCGTGAAAACCCAGATTAACAGCATCGGAGAATTTTATTACCTGCGCCATTTGGTCTCCAGCACGCAAAAATATTACGGTAATAGAATACCGAAATATCCCCCGAAGATCAAGCTTTTTCTGGGTGTGGTATCATGGATCATTCGGAGGACAGGGTCATGAGGAATATCGGGATCGAAACCAGGAAAGGCATCACGGTTCTTCTCGTCAACTCCTATTTCGAAGAGGAGTGCGGGAAGGAACTGGAGGAAACGACTGACGATCTCAGGTCGAAGGGCTTGAAGAGAGTCGTGATCGACTTTTCGCGATGTCCGAAGGTGAACAGCATGGGGATCGGTTCCCTCCTGGAATCCTGCACCAAGATCGTGAACGAGAATCATGGCCATGTTGTCCTCTGCGGCATGACGCAAATGATGCAGAAGGTCTTCAATATGGCGGGGGTACTTTCCCTCGCCGATGATGCGGAATCGGTGGACCACGCAATAAGTCTCCTGGAGGGCGACTCCTGACACTCCCGGGACTCTTTGCAACCCACGTCTGGAGGGCAGAGTGACAACAGCATCGACATTTGTACCAATCGCAGGTTCGCACCAATGGAGGTTTTTCCGTTATGGCGGCCTGGACCAGGTAAGCCTCGAAACCGGAGCGGATCTCGCGGCTCTAGAACAGCTCGATCCCAAGCTCTGGGCAGCTCTTAGCTGTCCTGCAAAAGGGCTCGAGTTCGACCAGCGGACTCTCGAACTCCTCGATACGGACAAAGATGGCCGGGTTCGGGTTCCGGAGATCCTTGCCGCGGTCAAATGGTTGCAAACGGTCCTGAAGAACCTGGACGAGCTTCCCAGGCGTCCCGTCGCCCTCCCGCTCGATTCGATCAACGAAGCGGTTCCCGAGGGGAAAACCCTCGCCGATTCTGCCCGCCAGGTTCTCAGGAATCTGGGAAAGCCCGATTCCCGAACGATCTCGGTCGAGGATGTCGCTGATACAACCAAGATTTTCGCGGCAACGAAGTTCAACGGGGATGGGGTTATCCCCGCGGACTCGGCCGAAGATGCCGGAGTCAAAAAGGTGATCGAGGAGATCATGGGCTCCCTCGGTTCAGAACCCGATCGATCGGGCCGGCCGGGAATCAACGCGGCACTCCTCGAACGCTTTTTTTCCGAGGCCCGGGCATTCGTGGCCTGGAGCGCGTCCGGAGAAACCGATCCCGCGGTCATGCCACTCAAAGAGAAAACCGCCGCCGCGTTCGATCTCTTTCGCCAGCTCGAAACGAAGATCGACGACTTCTTCGCCCGTTGCCGCCTGGCGGCTTTCGACCCGCGCGCCAAGGGTCCGTTGAACAGGGCGGAAAAGGATTTCGAGGCGTTCAGCGGGAAGCTGCTTTCACTGAACGCGCCTGAACTTTCCGAGTTTCCCCTTTCCAGGATCGAACCGGAGGGGCTCCTTTCCCTCACCACGGGAATCAACCCGAGCTGGGCCGCCAGGGTTGCCGAGTTCGGAGCGAAGGTGGCAACACCCATCACAGGCGGGTCTACAACTCTTTCCCTCGAAACCTGGATGAAGATCAAGGCAGCTTTCAACCCTTACGAAACCTGGTTGGGAAAAAAGCCTGCAACCTCCCTCGAAAAGCTCGGAGAGATGAGACTTCGGGGAATCCTTTCCGGAGGAACGGAAGCCGCGATCCGCGACCTGATCGCCAAAGACAAGGTGCTGGAGACCGAGGCGAACGCAATCGCCACGCTCGACAAGCTTGTCAGGTTCTACAAGAACCTGTTCACACTCCTCTGCAACTTCGTTTCCCTCCGGGACTTCTACGCTCCGCAGTCGAAGGCCATCTTCCAGGCAGGAACCTTGTTCCTGGACGGGCGGAGCTGTGACCTCTGCCTCCGGATCGAAAATCCCGACCGGCATGCCGCGATGGCGGGAATGTGCCTCACCTTCCTTGCCTACTGCGAATGCAGCCGTCAGGGAACCTCCGATAAGTTCACGATCGCGGCGGCATTCACAGCCGGGGACGCGGAACAGCTCCTGGTCGGCCGGAACGGGATTTTCATCGATCGCCAGGGACGCGACTGGGAAGCAACCGTCGTCAAGCTGGTCCAGCACCCCATCAGTATCGGTGAGGCATTCTGGTCGCCCTACCGGCGACTTGCCCAGATGGTCCAGGAGCAGGCTGAAAAATTCGCTTCATCCAAGGACAAGGCCCTCCAGGAGCAGATGGCTACCGGAGTCGCGGATGCCGCGAAAAAGGTCGAAGCTCCCGCGCCAGCGGCACCGGCTGCACCGGCTCCTTTCGATGTCGGCCGGTTCGCCGGGATCTTCGCCGCCATCGGCCTCGCGATAGGCGCGATCGGAACCGCGATCGCATCGGTCGTGACGGGTTTCCTCGCCCTTTCCTGGTGGCAGATGCCCCTGGCAATAGCCGGAATCCTGATGGTGATATCAGGCCCTTCCATGTTGATGGCAGCTTTGCGACTGCGCCGCCGGAACCTCGGTCCGCTTCTCGACGCGAACGGATGGGCCATCAATACCAGGGCCACCATGAATCTGAAGTTCGCTGCATCACTGACCCACGAAGCCCAACTTCCCCCTGGAAGCCGGAGGCTTCTCGACGATCCTTTCGCGGAACCGGTCAATCCGTGGCCCCGACGCCTCCTCTGGTTCGTGATCCTAGGCGCGCTGGGCTACCTTTGCTGGATCGAACGCGTGGAGATCAGCCGGCTCCTCGCCCCCCCACCCGCACCGAAAACCGTCGCGGAATGCCCCGCCAGCGGCACTCCCGGGGTGACGGCTTCCGCTCCGGCTGCAATGCCTGCATCTGGAACTCCAGGATCGAAATAGGCTCGGGCTCCTCGAAAGGGATCAGTCGAGGATTCTGGCGTGGCGAACGTTCTCGAGGGTCGTACGGAGGATCTTCAGGGCATCCCTCAGGATGGGATAATCGTGACCGGAGTAGATCCTCTCGATGTGGAGACGGTTCAGTTTCTCGAGGAACCTCAAAAAATCCCTCGAGTAGGTTCCATCGGTCCCACGAATCTGGAGTGGGGTATCCCCGGAAAACAAGACCCCTTCCTCCTGGCAGTAAAGGCAGATGGAATCATCGGAATGAGCCTGGACATGGAACACCCTGCAGTTCCGGTCCCCCACCTTGACGATCTCACCTTCCACGAGAAGGCGATCGACGTGGGGACCGGGGGCGAACGCGAGGATCTCGGGATGGAACCGCTTGACGACCTCCCCGAGACCTCCCGCGTGATCGAAATGATTGTGGGTGAGAATCACCCTCTCGATGCCTTCCTTGCCAACCCCGGTATGAATCTTTTCGATTTCCCCGATCACGAAACCGTCGATTCCGACATCGATCAGGGTGTTAGTGTCTTCGAGCCGGTTCCAATCGCCCAGGACCAGATGCGAATTGCATGAATACTGGGTTGGGTGCGTGGGAAGGAGAATGACGTTCACGGCTTCGGTCGCCCCCTCTCACCTCGCACCGGCGGGCACCGGAATTTGGTCGGGCGGAACTCCGCGGGCATCTAGAAGCCCGGCTGAATCAAATCTTCGAATGCTCGGCCTCATACTTCACGATCCGGCCAAGGTCGAGAATGATCGCGATGGACCCGTCACCCAGGATCGTGGCTCCCGAACACTCGGGCACTTTCTTGTAGATCTTCCCGAGAGGTTTGATGACGGTCTTGTGTTCCCCGATCACCGAATCAACGACGAATCCGACTCTTTGTCCTCCGATCGTGGAAATGACGATCTGCTCGATCGTGGGCCGCGAATCCGTGATGCTGAAACGGTCACGGAGCGGAATGTAAGGCACCAGAGCTCCACGAACCTGGGTCAGTTTCTTTTCCGAATCCACATCCTTCTGTGTTCGCCGAAGCTCCACGCACTCCTCGACTGCTGACAGGGGAAGGATGAAGTTCTGCCGTCCGACAGAGACCAGGAGCCCATCGATGATGGCCAGTGTAAGGGGAAGAGTGATCTCGACGTTCGTTCCTTTTCCTGGCTGGCTTGACACATCGACCGATCCCCGAAGGTCCTCGATGGTCTTCTTCACGACGTCCATCCCGACTCCGCGACCGGAGACGTTGGTCACGATATCGGCCGTGGAAAAACCGGGATGAAAGATGAATGCGTAGATCTCCTTTTCCGGAAGCTCAACGTCAGATCCGATAAGATTCCTCTCCCTGGCTTTCTCGAGGATTTTCTCCTTGTCGAGGCCTTTTCCGTCATCCTGCACCCGGATGACGACATTTCCACCAACGTGTTCGGCAGAAAGGTGGATCGTTCCCTTCGAGGGTTTTCCAGCATCCAACCTTTCCTCGGGGTTTTCCACCCCATGATCGGCGGCATTCCGGATGAGGTGCATCAATGGCTCGTCCAGGCGGTCGATGACGGTTTTGTCGATCTCGGTCTCGGCGCCGCTCATCGTTAGTTCGATCTCTTTTCCGAGGTTACCCGCGAGATCGTGGACCAGCCGCTTGAACTTGCTGAACGTCCCCTCGATCGGAAGCATACGGATGCTGAGGGCATTGTCACGGAGACCGTTTGTCAGCCGGTTCACTTCTTCGGAGATCCCTGAAAGATCGTACTGCCTCAAAACCCTGGGGGTATCTTCGGGGGCCGACTCGCGAAGAATCGCGGAAACCTGGGAAAGTCGCTCCTGAACAGTGACAAGCTCCCCGATGAGGTTCACGAGCTTGTCGAGCTTGAACGAGCTGACACGGATGTTGGCGGCGGATGGTTCGAGCCGAAGGTGCTGTTCGCGCGCCTCTTTCTGCCGGGATTGTTCCGCGAGGGCGGATGCGATCTTTTCGGGGGTGGTTGCGCCCCGCTCCACGAGGCGCTCCCCGATCGGCTTTTGCTCCTTGATGGTTTTCTGGAGGTCATCGGTGGTGACATCCCCTCTTTCGAGGAGGATCTGACCGATGAGCTGGACCTTCGGAGGAGTTTCGCCGGGCTTGGGAAGCACCGCAACGACCTTTTTCAGTGTTTCCCGGATTTCGATCGGCCTTTGGAGGGCGGCCAGGAGGTTTTCGGGGTCCATCTGGGATTCGGTTTCCGGAGCGAGGGAGTCTTCCATCATCTTGGTCGCCTCGTCCAAGGCCCGATGGGTCAATTCGGGCAACCCCGGGATCGCGATGAACTTCCCCGAGGCTATGTCTTGATAGGCCCGCTCGAAGTCGGACAGGAACTCCTCTACGCTCTGAAGACCTTTCT
>CAYRYU010000185.1:0-6843 GCA_964428355.1 uncultured bacterium | reverse complement strand
CGCGCACGGCGCAGTCCCGCCAGGGCTTCCGCGATCCGGCCCTGGGAGAGGGCGGCTCCCGCTTCATTCAGGTCCGGTTCGGGGGAATCACCTTGAGGGCCTGCGATTCCCGCGGGCTGCAAAGCCAGCTGAAACCCGACCCCAGCGGCGGAATCACCACTTCCGATCATGGCGAGGTGCTGTCTGCCGTCGACTAGGATCCTCGTCGAAACCAGCTCCCCAAGGCTTCCGAGAAGTCGGAAGCCGTCGATCGCCTTCCGAACCCAGGATGGCTCGGGTTCTCCCGCCGGGGCCGGGGCGGGTCCCGCCCAGGTCACCCTCTCCCAGCGCTCCTTCTCGAGGCTGAAAAGGTGCTCCTCGGCCGTCCAGGAATCCCAGAGCCGGTCGAACCATTCCGAATCGCCCAGGAAACCCAGGACCTCGACCAGACGCGCGCATTCCCCGCAGCCGTCGAGGTGGTCGGCGACCTGGAACGACTCCTCGTCGGAGGTCGTTCCCGACAGGAACCGGCGAATGGTACCAGTGGCGGGATGCTTCGTTTTCATGGCAGCCGTTTCCACCTCACACAAACAATATTCCGGTCACGGGATTTCTCGCACCTTGATACTCATGGGCAATCCTCCTGGCAGAAATGATCGAAGGTGGGGAGGCGACGCAGCTTGCACCGTTTCCCCACACCTTTCACCATCCCCCCCGGCAACTGGAAGACCCGATTGACACGTTTCCTGACTTTGTAACACCAATCGGAAATCATTTCCGAGAAACGATCCCGGTAAAAGTCCCCAAGGGTGGTCTCCCCGACGACCCGGCCGAAAAGACGGGAATACTCTTCGATGGAATCGGGGTCGACTTTGGGATCGAACAACTCCTCCACCTTCAGGGAAAGGCGGGCCGCGGTCGGCTCCATCATCGTCTGAACCTCGTCGAGCGAAAGACCCCTGAAGGGGGAAAGCTTCCGCTTTTTCCGGCCCGCAGCCCCGGCTTCCGAGACGAAGTCGGGAAGCAGCTCCCCGAGTGGGTCGCAGTAGGCAGTGGCGAGCAGGGGGATCAGCTCCCGAAGCTTTTTTCCACCAACCCACTTGTCCACCAGTATCGGGACTCCCCGGTTTTTTTTCGAGGAATCCTCGTATCCGAGAATCAGTTTGGAAAACCCCCAGGCAAGAACCTGGTAGGGGTATCCCCCGCAACGGAACGAGATTCTGAATGTCTCCCGAAAGGCTGCGCTCCTCATTTCCCAGGGGATGAACCAATCCTCATCCTCTTCATTTTTGCTGTCCGATGCCTTTATCCCATCTACCCCGTCTGGACCGAGTACGAACTTTTCCTCCTTGTAGACTTTTTTCGCCTCATTGAAAACGGCAAGGAATTGGGTATGCAAGAAGCCTCCGAACGCGCCCCTTTCGGGGTCAAACTCCTCAAGCTGCTCCCAGACGAGCTGCCAGACTTCATTTTCCACGTTCGAAAGGTCCGGGAATGCAAACTTCTTGGCCCAGATCTGCCACTTCAGATATCCCCGGAACTGTTCCCGGAGTCTCCGGAAATGGGAATCCCCGCGCCCGGAGCGCTTTTCCTGGATCGCATGCAGAGCCAGCTTTGCGATTTCTTCCTTCGGCAGGGTCGGCATTTCGGATTCATCCCTTGAATGGATTCGTTGCATGAACCTTCCCCGCCACCCTCTTCAAGGGATCGGCAAGGTGTTCCAGGGACGACTATATCATGGTCGACCTTCCGGGAAAAGTCACCCTTCGGCCCAAAACCAAATCGGACGATGGACAGATTCCTTCGCGAGGCACCGCACCTTTGGGATCTTTGGTGAGCCGGAGGGTTTGAACCCCCAGAATTCCTGTGTTAGAATCCACTTCGCAATACAGCCCAATCCAGAGGAGGATCCGATGAACGGGATCAGAGGCACCACGATCCAGGATTACGAGCGAAATGGCAAACGGTCGGTCGTTCTTTTCGATGATTATTACGGTAGGATCGATGACCTTTTCGCCCAAATGTGGGAAACCGTTCGCAACTCGATGAAGAAGGGAGGGATACAACCCACCGTCGCGGAACGCGTCTTCACCGAGATCGAGCAGGCCCTCGCAGCCCTCATCCTGGATGACGCTGATTCGATCGCCAATTCCCTCCAGAAAGTCGCGCAAATCCTCGGGGCGGCGAACATCCCCCAGAAGATCACCGATGCCATCCGAAGCGTTTTCGATGCCAGGCTCAAGGAAATGGAGGTCCGGTTGAAGGAGGCTTCTTTCCTGAAATCCCTGGCCGACTCGCTCAAGAGCCTGGATATCTTCTGCCACTGCCGGCAAAGCTTCGCCGCCCTGCGTTCTCTCATCCTTCCTCGAAGCGCCAGGTGGCCCGCCGCGGGCCCCTCCGCTCCGAGCCTCTGGCAAATCGATATCGAGATAGACCTCGGAAAGGGTTTCTGGGATCGCCAGGGGATCAACATCATCAAGGATGGGATCGAACTCGCGAAGTTCATCTCCGGGGAACGGGTGGAAAGACCTGACTCCGCGGGCAACTGGCGTCCGATGCCCATTTTCTTCCTGTCCAAGTTCGACATCAAGGACCATTTCCCTTCCGGCGAACCCCTGTCCATCAGCCAGCGGACCCAGAAGGATGTAGGCCTTCCGTGGGCCTATTTCCACAAGCTTCCAGCAACGGGGGAGGTGGAGGAACAGGATTCGGCGGGGAAGGTCCAGCGGAGAATTTCCATCCAGGAATACGCGGCGGAAGTAAAAGCAGCCGCCCTGGACGGAATCCGGCCTCCCGCTGCTCCCGATGCGGGTGATTGAGGCTTTCGAAACCCTTCAGAACCGGTTCCTTCACCCTTCCAAAACGTAATTCGAGCCTGCGCGGCCCGGCCTGCGCGGCCCGACCTGCGCGGCCCGACCTGCGCGGCCCGACCTGCGCGGCCCGACCAGATCGAGTCACCCTCACTGGTGGCAGGGAATCCGTATTGCGAACGTTGCCCCACGCTTTCCGTTTTCCCCGGGGTCCCCTAGATACAGTTCCCCGCCCATCATGGAAATCGCCTTTCGGCTGAAGGCCAGCCCGAGGCCTTTTCCGGTCTTGAACCCGGATACCCCCCGAGTCCAGAGGGTCTTCCGTTTCTCCTCCGGGATTCCGCTCCCGGTGTCCGAGACCCCGAGCAGAACCGCCGGCTTTGCCTCCCGCCCGGAAAGATTCACAGCGGAAACGGTAATGGTCGGTGCGACCCCTGGAATGTTGCCTTCGTCGATTGCCTTCTGGGCATTAACCATGAGGTTCAAAAGAACACGCCAGAGAAGAACCTGATCCCCATGGACTTTTGGCAGGTCCCCGCCGATCTGGAGGTCAACCCTGGAATCCCCCAGGAGCTCGAAGATGGGGATGACTTGCTCCACGATCAGTTTTCGGATGTCGATTTCCATGATTTGGGTTTTTACCCCGACAAGGTCGGATTCCTTCCATGACAGCTTTTCCAGGTTCCGCCGGAGTTCCCGGGTCAGGGTTCCGATTCCCGCGGCGATCCTCTTCAAGAGCGGACCTCCGGCTCCCTTCCCCTCGTCCATCACTCCCATGCGGCCGCCCAGGCGCTCGAGCCACCCGCCGTAATCGTGAACCAGATAACCAAAACCTCCACGGACCCTGGAAATGGCCGCCTCCGCCCTTTCACGGATAACGTCCTCCTCGCCATCCTGAAGGAGGTCGTCGATGACCTTGGAGAGAGACAGGTCTCCAAGACTTTCCAGAATCGTCAGCCGGAGCCTCGGAATCTCCTTCCTTGCAAGTGCGCTCCAAACAGTCTTGAGATAATTCCGTGGAGTGATTTCCCCCGCCTCCCGCGCGAGTTCCGGGTGCAGGACACAGATTCGCCAGGACTCGAACAGGGCCCGGAACAGGTGGAAGCGGGTTCCCGCCCCCCGCAGGCTGGCCCGGGCTTTTCGCAGGGTCTCCAACGCCCTCCCGGGTTCGTTTTTGCTTTCCAAACGCCCCAGTCGAAGCAGGGCCATTCCCTTCCCTCCCTCGTCCTGGATCCCTGCGAATTTGAGGCAGGCATCTTGGAGGCATTCCCGGATCTCACTGATCACCTGGGGACTCTTCTTCTTCGAAGAGGCAAGCGTCACTCCGAGCAACTTTGCGCGTGAGTAAAGAGCGTGGGCCTGGACCCTCGGAAAACCCGAACGAAGCCCCATTTCCTTGCTTGTCGCGAACTCCTTTTCCGCCTCCGTGATCTTCCCCTGCTCCAAAAGGAAATCTCCCATGAAATTGTGTACTGTCGATAGGACATTCTGCTCACCCAATCGGCGGGCAAGCGATAGAGCCCGCTCAAGATCGCTTTCCGCAGCCAGCCTCCCGCCCATGTCCGTGGGATCGCGATATCGGAAGAGACGGGCTCGATGCGCATGCAGAAGGCACTCGAGAAGGGAACGCTTTTTCCCGGTGACTTTTGAACACTTCAGTTCCCCGCAGGCGGAATCGATCAGGGAAAGAGCTTCGTCGGTCCGACCCCACCTTTCGAATGCCATGGCCATCCAGAAACCGGCCTCACTTCGGGCAAGGGGATTCACCAGCTGAGGGGCCAGGGCCAGAACCTGCTTGAACTCGGCAAGAGCTTCAGGGTTTTTTTTCTGGAGGAACCGCCAGATTCCCTTTGCGAACCACGCATCAGCGGCCGAGCCAAGGGGTGGGAGCGCCCGATGCGCATTCTCGAGTGTGACTCCGAGCTCCTGAAGACAGTCGACCTGAGCTTTCCTTTCCTCCCGCGAATGATTGAACTCGAGAGAGTCAAGCATCGAATCGGTTCGGCACCTGATCTCGATTCCCCGCAGAGACAGCTCGAGGAGCTTGTTCCGATGCGTGGCCCCTTCAAGGCCCGGCGCGCGGGCGGAGGAACGGTCACGGGTACGACGGAACTCCTCGAGTGCTTTCCCTGCCTTTTCAAGCCCCAGAGAGGGAGAGCCCTCCTTCCAATGAAACAATGCCAATCCCCAGGCATCCCAGACAGGATCGCCGAAGACGTTGGAGGAGGGTTCCCTTTCGGACCCGAGGATTTCGGTGACAATCTCCGAATGCAGGTATGCCAACCTCGGAAACTCGTCTGTCTCCGTGAAGCTCTTGTGGAGACTCACAATCCGCCCTGGGGCCCCCGCGCGGGTTGATTCCCTCAAGCCCTTTCGTTCACCCTCCCGAGTTTCAGGTTGCTTTCCGACGGGCTCGGCCACCGGCGCGAGCAGGATCTTCTCCCCCTGGAGGTTCAACGGAAGAACCGGGGTTCCCCAATTACGCAAACAGCCGATATCCACGAGAAACACCTCACCACCCTTTCCGGTGACCTTGGAAAAGTCTTCGGCGGGCTTCTTTTCTGCTTTTTTGAAAGAAGGCTTTTGGGACGACAGGATTTCAAGGGACTCGAAAACAACCAGCTCCCCCTTTTCGAGGTGGCCGAGAATCCGTGTCCAATCCGTGAGAACCCCATGGGGACCGGGGTGGACGTTGTCCCAGAAGCCGGGCATGGCATGCTTTTCCAGCGGTCCATCCATCACGAGGATGACGGGAGCAAGACCGGCGTTCTCGAGACAGGCAGCAAAAAACAGGGAAAGGTCGAGGCACGCCGCACTCCCCTTGGGGAAAAACGCGGGGAGCGGGGATATCCTTTGGCAGGAAAGAAACTCCTGCAGGTTCTTCAACCGGGGTTTCAGAAAGCTGATGCCGGTTCCCTCTTGCTGGAGGAATTCGAATAGGAGCCGGGCAACGCTTCTTGTATCCCCTGCCCGGAGAAGATCCTGGAATGACGCCAGGCCAACAAGCCCTCTCTTTTCCTCGAGTTCACGCATGAGCGCGGCCCCGTATTTCTCCGCTCCCCGAACGGCATCCGCAACGATCGGGTGTTCCCGTTGAACGAAAGCGCAAAGGGAAGACCTCGCCGGAGGATCAAAGGGGAAATCGAAGCATCCCAGGACCCAGACGGGAAAAACCCCTGGAATACCGTCGAGCAGGACCTCGAACCAGGATCTTTTCGGATCTCCATCGAAAAGAAACCGGCTCCGGGCAATGGTCATGGGCACCTGAACCGTGGTCCGCCCCTCAGGAGGGAGTGCCGGAATCCGGACGGAAAAGGAGGGCTTGGACTCGCCTTCGAACCGGATTTCCAGAGGGACCTCGCGGGTGGGTTCCCTCGAAACGTTCTTCACCGTGAGCTCCCGGATCAGTGGAATTCCAGAGTGAAGGACGGGAAGATTCAGACACCGGCAGTATTCCCCGAAGACCACGATGCTTCCGCTGCCCGAAAAGACCCAGTTTTCCGGGAGGAGGAAAAGCCTCTTCCCACCGATGCCCAGGATTTCGCCAGGTTGGAATCCGCGGGAGGCGCTCCTCGGTAGCGGGTCCCCTTCGATCCTGATTTGGGAGGCGTTGTCGAGGTCGGTGATCTTCCATGGACGGCTCCCAAGATCGAGTCGGGCATGCTCGCTTTCGACGGCGGGATCATCCAGGACCAGGGTCGCGCCCGCTCCGGTGTCGCAGGCACCGATGATCACTTCGGAGGCTTCGGGCATTGCAGACCCGGAAAATCCTCCCGACTCATCGACGAAAAAAACCCTGGTTTTCCCGGCCATTCCCGCACCCCCTCCGTCAGCCCGACTGATGATCGGGTCGTCTGAAGCAAGATATCCAGTTCCATGGGAAAATGCAATTCGGGAAAACGGGAAGGGGCTCACCGGGCGGCTTCGAGGATCTCGGTTATTATGGCATTCGCTTCTTCCTCGAGGCGGGCGATACCCTCGCGGATTTCGTCGACCGGTTTGAGACGGTTCCCGATCTCGGCGAGGCGGCCGTTGAAATTCCCGAAGATCAGCT
>CAYRYU010000184.1:0-6855 GCA_964428355.1 uncultured bacterium | reverse complement strand
CCTGCCGACTACCAATCTCCCGACAACGGGGGCGGCACCGACGTCTCCTTCTGACCCCCGACCGATCGGGGAAGCCCCGGGCAACTTCCGTGCAATCCGCCCCCTTCCCTTGCCAGACGGAAACCCTTCCGCAGATTTCGCAGATTTCCGCAGAGGAGGCTAATTCCGCATCGAGTCTGCGCTACCCTGCGTAATCAGCGGAGAGGATACCGAAAAGCTCTATTACGGCCCCGGCAAGAGAGAAGCCTTCCCGTAGTCGGTAAGGCGCAAAAGGATTCACTTTCGTGGTTCCAAAAGATCCACTTTGAGAAGGTAGATCCGGTTGAGGAAGTTGTCGGTGTCGAGGTTCCCTGCCGAAAAGGCTCCCTTGCGGTAGGAGATGCTCCGATTCCCAGAGCCGTCCTCACGGTCGACGTTCCCAAGCGAAAACCATTGCCCGATTGGGGCACGAACCTGGGAGATGAGCCGCGCGGCAGAATCCTGCGGGCCGTCGGCATAGCTTATCTCCACGACCACGTGATCGTCTCCGGACAACCGGCCCGAAATCCGCAGTCCCCGTTCTTCCCTGATCTGGACGACGGTTGGACCGTAGGGAGAAGGAAACTCCTGGACCCGGAACGTTTCGTCCGTAAGCCTGAGGGGGTGTCCCTCCATTCCGGTCAAAGAGCGTGTTTCAAACCCGTTTCCCGTCGAAACCGCATCATTCAGCCGGACATTCCCACCCGAACCTCTCCCCTCGAAACCCACGGTCCTGCGGTGAGCCCCACCGTCGGAACTCAACTGGACCTGAAACCTTAGCATTGCCGGCGCTGCGTCCAGTTCACGAACCAACTCCTCGATCGCCTGGAGAATCTCGGGCCGGTCGCAGTTGACCACGATCGAATTGACCATCCGGGCTTCCGCCACCCGAACCTCCCGGCCGTAGGTGGTCCGGATCACCGTTGCTATCGAATCCGGATCCTGGATCTTGAGCTTGATGACTTTCGTGGCCGATTCCCCCGGGGCCGAAAACAACACCAGGAAAACCAAAAGGACCATCAACAAGGAAAACGTGCTTCCACTGGGGCGGCGAATTGCCGCAGCACCATCTTCAAGACCGGAGCAGATGCAACAACAGAATTTCATGGAACCGCAACCTCCTACCCGACCGCCCTGGCGGACTTTCCAATCATCCGCTCCTGAGGCGGGAAACCTCATTTTCGGATCTTGACCTCCTTGATCCGGAAAACGACCTTTCCCGACTCCTCGAGGGTTTTCTCGTCACCGTACCTCAAAACCAGCCAATTTGCGGGAAGCCTCCCGAAGAGGTGGTTCACTGTGCAAACCGGGGTCCATTTGCCATCCAGGAAAACCTCGTTCCAGATGTGGGTTTCTTCCTTCAAACCCTTCTCGAGGAGAATTCCCCCCACGAGCCGGCACGGAATCCCGGCCGACCTTGCCAGTTCATCGAAAAGGCGGGCTTTTCCGCTGCAATCACCCTTCCCGCGCGCAAGGAGTTCCTCTGCGTTCATCCGTCCCCTTTCAGGGTCAAAGGGTATCGCGTGACCGATCTCGACCATCAGCCACTCGATAAGGGATTTTCCGGAAAGACCCCTGGGGATACGTTTCCAAAACTCCCTTTCCCGGGGCTTCAGAACGGGCTTCCGACTCCAACGGGCGGGGTTGTCCCAGCCGGGGTCTCCTGTACCCAGCGGCTTGTCTGGAAGAATCGTCACCGACGTCTGGACATGAAGAGCCGAAAGGGGAACGGCGGAATCGGCGTGGAAGCGCAGGGTCGGACTGTCGGACCTTGCCAGATTCTTCGCTCCCTGTCCAATACTTTCCCACCGTCCGGCTTTTTGCCGTGGACAGGAAACCGGTTGCGCAAGAGAAACCGACTCGAGACCTTTTTTCCGGAAAACGAAAGCCGAAAGGTTGAATCTCCTGGGTGCGTCGGGATCACGGGAAAGGGCTGCGGCGGAGCCGTCGCGGTGGTAATCCCCGACGGCAAGAAGCTCTTCCCCCGAGGAAGAAATCGCGGAAACAAGCCCGAAATGGTCGCTTCCTGGAGCAAGGTAGGAAACGCTCCGCCACTCCTTCTGCGTTCGTGTCCCGAGCTTGGGATCGGGTGACCATTCGATGCGGACCTTTCCGTTTTCGGTGACGGAAGCGCGGGGAGCGAACACCGCGGTCTTGAGATCCCGGTGGCGGATGAACGAGACGATTATCGAGGCGAGGTTCGAGATGATCCGGTTTCCCCCGGCCCCTCCGATCGCCAGGACCGGTTGGGTCCCCCGGAAAAGGATGATCGGGGCTTTCGCGGAAATCGGGCCTGCATCCCGGGGGTAGTTCGTGGGATAGATCGCCACCAAAGGACGGAAGTTCCGTCCCTCGTTGTTGTAGAAGAAACCGAGGGGGGAAAACTCACCGGTCCCGAAGTGGTTTCCGAGGGTAAGAGTCATCGAGACGATCATCCCGCTTCGGTCCCAGACGACGAGATGGGTCGTATTCTCCGGTGGATCGGATTCATCATCTGCCTTCTCGGCGAACGGAGGGCAGAACCGGTCAGGGCCGAGGCGGTTCCAAGCCAGGAACAGATTTTCGCGAGCCAGGCACTCGGCCAACCGGATTTTCTTCAACCGAAGAAGGCCCTTCAAAGCTTCGAGGGGGGAATCGAGGTTTTCGTCCGAACATGGGTCCGCACCCTGTCTTAACAAGGTTTCGGCAAGAGCCATGACCGCGACGGCTGAAGAAGGGACCGGAGTGCCCACGAGCCGCCATTCCCCCATGCAAAGTTCGATCGGGGTGCATTTCTTCGGCCGGAAGTTCTCGAGGTCCTGGAGGGTGAACTTCGCCCCACGCCTGGTCATGTCGGCGACAAGGGTTCTGGCGTCCTCCCCGGAAAAAAAGGAGGTTCCCCCATCTTCAGCGAACCGTATCAGGGTGGCGGCCAGAAGGGGCTGGCGAAAGGTCTCCCCCGCGCGCAGGGGTTTTCCCCCGGGAAAGAGGAACCCGGTCGCGGCCGGATCTTCCAGAAACTGGAGGCAGGTTCCGATTACCGATTCAAGGTAGGGAGAACAGGGAAAACCACGCTCCGCATAACGGATGGCGGGAGCCATGATCTCGGGAAGCCCCTTCGACCCGTATTCCGAAAGGAGCATAAGGAGAAGCCGCGGGACGGCTGGAAACCCGATATGGGATTCCGAGGCCAAACCCGCCCTGGGAGGGGGTGCGGACCCGTCCCATGCCTCAACCCGCCCGTCGGGGAGGCGGACCAGGGCGAAACCGTCTCCCCCGAGGCCCGAGTTTGAGAAATCCACGACACCAAGGGTGAAAGCAGCCGCCAACGCAGCGTCGACCGCATTCCCCCCCCGCTCGAGGATCCGCAGCGCGGCGCGTGAGGCAAGGGGATGACCGGTCGATACAGCCCCGAACCTCCCCTTCGCTTCCCAAACCCGGCTTTGGGCGGCCCTGGTGGAATGGGGGAAAAGAGGGATGAAGAGAAAAAGGGACATCCCAACCAAGAACCAGGTCGATAAAACGATACTCCGGGGCCGCCCTTTGATTCCGGATGGCAAAACGACCCCGGGAACCGTCTTTCCGGAAAGAAAACCGTGAAGAAGCGTGATTGGATGGTGCATCTGGAATTCCCTTTCCCTGGCTTTGTCTTTCCGGAATTGTAAACTACATCCGAAAAAGGCTCAACCTTCGAAACCAAATGCCTTTCTGCAACTTGCTCCAGAAAAACAGCTCACCGTGTCTTCCCCTTCATCTTCCGCCTTCGGGTCGAATGGAACCGCCCTCTTCGAGGACCGAGGTGACGGAGATCGCTCCCGAAGCCACCGCCAGGAGGTCGTCGAAAGTGAACGGGATCTGGTCGGGCCCTACGCTCTGAATGTCGGGTGGATTTCCCGGGCGGAAAAGAACCTGCCCTCCCGAAAACAGGTCGCCCGGGAGAGGAATTCCCACCCAATCCCCGAGTTCTCGGGGACTTTCAGGCCATGAGTTCCGGCCTGCCCGGAAACTGAAAAGGGCGAGTGCCCACTGAGCCATCCGAAGGTTCTGGCGCGAAAGAAGATCCTGTCGGATGAAAACTATGGAGTTCACGGCTCCAAAGGCTTTGATCCACGTTTCAAGATAGCTTCTGAGGTCGAAGGAGTAATTCATCCAGATCCGGATATCGCTTCCAGCGAGACTGGCCTGGGAGGCTTTCTGTCCCTTCAGGAGGCGCGTCATTTCAGGGTTTGAAGCTTTCCATGAGGAGGATGCGAGTTCAAGGAGAGGTTGAACCAGTTGTCGATCGCGGAAATGAAGAATCTCCGGGTCCTCGAGCATCTCGGAAAGGACTTTTCCAGGCCACCTTACCCACCCCCGAGGTCCTTGAACACGGGCTTCGGAAGCGAGATACTCACCGTACCGGGTGAATCCGGAAAGATCGTTTTCGAGGATCCGGACAAGCGGAACGCGCATCCGTTCAACAAGTTGCAAAGCCATAACCGCTCGGGCACACTCCTCACGGGACAGCCTCAAACCCGCGGCACACTCGACCAAGCTCTTGCATGCCCCGTCGCGGATAATGTTGCAAACATACCGTGCCCCCAATGAGGGAAACGGGTGGTCGTTTGCCTCGATATGCACCGCGATAAGGGCCACTCCCACCAGGACCCGGGCAACATCGAAGGATGGCCTGTTACCGAGCGAAACCAGCGCCAAAAATGTCCAATATGACGGAGCTTCCCCGGTATAGGGGATTCCCAGACCGTACCGTCCCCGGACTTTTGGTGAAGGATCCCAGGGAACGATCGGAAAGGAGGCAAGGGTTGCCTCGACCCTTTCGAGGATTCCGGGAATGACCCTTCCCGATTCGGGAACCAGGGTCAGGAGATCTGAACAGGATCCAGGGAACACTGCGTCCTCCGAGTAGTTTGTCAGGGAAAGAAGACTCTGGTGGAGCTTGGATCCGTCGCCGCCACCTTCGAGACCATCCACGAAAGGAAGGCGGGGGGAGGGCAGCTCCTTGGAGAAAACCTTTACCTGGAGGTCCTGCCTGAGATTCCAGAATCGAAGCAGACGGTAGCCGATGAAACCGGCGACTCCGAACAAGAGCATGAGGAGGAAAACAACAACGCGCCTGGGTGGCTTCTTCCATGCAACCGGTCGACCTTCCGACATCATTCCGGACCCTCACCCTTTTGCATCGGGTTATTGGCGGAAGAGGGACCGGTCGGAAGGGAAGGAGCACCCACTCCTCGGGTAGTGATCGAAGCAACCTCGACGGCTTCGAAGACGATGTCGTCCCCCGTTCCGTGGACCCCGTCTGGACCACTGCTGGATACCCTTGGCCGGGGACTGCGGATGAACAGGAGGGGTCTTCCCGAAAACGAAAAGATGTCCCCCGGAAGAGGGACTCCGAGCCACGTTTCAAGTTCGGAGGGACTCCCAGGCCAGATTCCCTTATCGTTCCGGAACCCTTCCACGGCCAGAGCCCACTGTGCGACCCGGATTCTTTGTCGAAGCTTCAGGTCCAACTCGAGGAAGGAACCCGGATCAAGGGCAAACTCGCTCAGGAACCAGTTTTTGAAGTATTCGCGAGGGAAGAGACCGAATTCGAACCATTCCCGGAAACCCTTTTTTGATCGGACCTTTTCTTCCCGCATCAAATGCTCGAGGGCTTCCGTTCGGGGGGATTTCGAGCCCCATCGCCCGGAAACGGCTGCCACTGCAGGGGCATAATAGCATTTGTCGAGATAGTCCATGACGACCGGGTCTTCCAGGATCGCCCCAAGGACTTTGCCCGGCGATCTCCAAAAGGGGGGTGGTCTTCCATATGGGGTCCTTTTTGCCGGGGTGACCTTTTTGGAAAGGTGTTTTCCAATCGAGGCAACCAGGGTTCGTTCATCCTGAAGGATGCGGGCGGGCGAGGCCAACCCGTTCTCGACCGCCTGAAGGGATTTCACCATTTTTGCCGTCTGATCCCGAGACAATCTCAGATTCGGGGCGCATCGAATCAATATCCTGATGGCATCGTCAAACCATGGAAGCCCCCTTTTCCTTCCGTAAAGGTCATTGAATGGGGGAACTCCATGCTGGGCCTGCCCCCCCAGAAGGACCACCGCAAAAAAGATCCGGGACGCCGCCCATCCGCGCCCCTCCACCATCGCGGAAAGGCCGAGGCTCGTCCAATGCCTGGCGGTAAATTCCAAAAAAGGCCAGGCCTCCACCGCGTGATTTCCATAGGGAACGAAAAAGGTGGGCGGAATCAAGGACAAATCGAGAACCGGGTTCACCCTTTCGAGGATTCCTTCGGAAATCTCCGGTGCCTGGAGAATCTCTGAAATGCTTGCAGTCAAAGAAGGAAGATCGAGAGGCTCCTGGGACTCGGCAAACTCGGACACGAAGGCCATGCAATCTTCGAGGCTGGCTTCGTCGGGTGGTTCAAGGTCGGAAGTGAAGGTCGAAATGAGAATCATCGGCCGGATCGGCTTGAAGAGGAGCTGCGACAAGTCCTTTTTCAGGTTGTTGAAGACCAGGGCTTTGTAAGCACAGAAGCAGAGAACAACAACAAAAACACATGCGCCGGCGGCGAAAAGGGACAAACGCGAAAGCCCTTTTCTCTTATCCCCCAAACCGGGTTCCGAATTCTCAAATGTATCCGACAAGGCAAGATCTCCCCAGGCCAGGATTGCATTCCCCGATGATGCGGTTGACCATCCGAAGCAATACCGTTCCCTGCAAAACCGTTCCCTGCAACCCAAGGGTCATCGCAAGAAGGTCTCCATAACTGGATTGTACACCAAGCCAGACAAGGGAGGGACAATTGGGGTTGAAAATTCCGGATAATCTACTAGAATAAGCGAAATTCGAAAATGGAGGATG
>CAYRYU010000183.1:4905-6924 GCA_964428355.1 uncultured bacterium | reverse complement strand
TCCCTTCTTCATCTCCGTGTCTCGGGGCCTCTGTGCCAAATCTAGTGAGTCGTTTTGCATCAGACTCGGTTTTCGGGCCTTCGATGTTGGGGATCCCTCAACTTGACAGTCCTTTCTGCCGATATTATATTCAGAATGAGGGTGAATAGCTCATTCTTGGACGTACGAAATCATTGATTGGGAAATTCATCTTCTTTGGAGGGTTTCGTGAAACAATTTGGGAAGTGGTTTGTCGTTCTGGGAGTCGTAGCAATGGCCTGGACAATAGCCGGATGCGGCGAAGACGCCGGCTCTCCCCCACCTCCGGGGTACAAACCCCCAGCAAATTTGAACATGGCTTCCCAGGCCCAGGGATTAGACCCGAACCTCGGAGTAGCTTCGGTAAATCATCCAATGGTGACCCCACCCCCCGCAGTGACCCCGCCTCCCCCTCCCGGAACCGGAATCAACCCCCCTCCCGGAAATTGAGGGCGAAAGGAAGTAGTATGGACAGGAAAGGGTTTACCCTGATCGAGTTGATGATCGTCGTCCTGGTCATAGGAATTCTCGCCGCAGTGGGCATTTCCAAGTATCAAAACTTCGTCATCGAATCCCGGCAGAGAAGTTGCATGAGCCAATTGAAAGCCATCGATCAAGCCATTTCGGTCTGGGAAACCAACAACGTTTCCTTCCCCGTGGACAATATGGTCGACCTGCAGTTCCGGCCCGACAACGGAAGCATCTATGGCCGCCAGATCTGGTCTGCCGCAGCCGGTTGGTATGATCCCGTCGGAGTCACCCCCGGGGACGTGGGAGACGAAATCTTCCGCATCGTCAAGGACTCCCGCGTGTTTGCGTGCCCCGAAGTGGTTTCCAAATACGGCGGATCGCAGAACATTCCACCCCTCGACTGGCTTGTTACCTACCGGTTCCTGAAAAGGAAGGTGACCGTCCCGATCGATCCATGGAACAATGACTGGGTTCCGGACAACATCGGCCGCGCCGTGACCTGTTTCGCCTTCGGGTACAACTTCAGCGGGAACCTCGTGACGGGTGCCTGGAACGGCTGGAGAGGAGCTGCTGGAAACCTGTTCGCCCCCGGATGGGCCGGCCCGGACCACACACGAGCCACCCTCCACCTCCAGTGGAATTCCCAATAATCGTTTTTTCAGGGCTTTCAAAATACAGCCTGTTCAGGAGTCCTTCTTGAACAGGCTGTTTCGATTTCGGGGAGAACCATGATTCGGAAAACCCTCTGGATCGGTTTCTACGGATTTCTCGAAGCCGTCCGGAACCGCCTTCTCCTGGGAATGCTGGTCTTCATCCTTCCCCTGATGCTGACCACCTGGTTGTTGAACGTCTTCAACCTCGGGTTCCAGGCAAAATTGATCAAGGATCTGGGTTTGAGCCTCCTGTCAGGGTTCGGCCTCCTGATCGTCATCGTCCTGTCCCTCGAACAGATCTTTCCCGACATCGAAAAGCGTTCCATCTACTTCATCCTGACACGTGTCCCTTCGCGAAACGCTTTCATTTTCGGACGTTTCCTGGGCGTGTCGATGGCACTGGCTTTTTTCCACTTCGTCACCGCCTTCTGCCTTCTCCTGCTTCTGAGGCTGCAAACGTCCACCTGGTTCTGGGAAATCGCGTTGGGTTCCTTCGTCATTCTCTTGAAGCAATGTGTCCTGCTCTCCTTCGTCCTTTTTCTTTCCTCGTTCGCCTCCAAGATCATCGTCATCAGCCTGGGCGCGCTGTTTTTCGTTCTGGGACATTGCTTCGATCTCGCCCGCATGATCTTCGAGAAGAAGGGAAGCTTCATGCTCACGCTTCTCACCGAGGTTGCGGCCTTCTTCCTCCCGGATTTCTCCCTCTATGAGCTGCGTCTGCGAGTGGTTCACGAGATGCCGATCCAGGCGGAAGCGGTCGGCCTCCTGTTCTGCTATTCCGTGGTGGTGTTCTACCTTGCCCTTGGCGGGCGGATCCTCCGGAAACGGGATCTTTGATGTCCCCGCAAAACCTTTCAGGGGCGACCCGCAACACTTC
>CAYRYU010000183.1:0-4805 GCA_964428355.1 uncultured bacterium | reverse complement strand
GCCGGCTTCGCCGATGCCTACACGAGCGAGTGGGCGACCAGCCTTCAGGAAGTGGTTCTGGAAACGGTTCCCCGGCAGTTGCGCGATTTCCTGGCGGACTACCTATGGGTGACTGCAGACGAGTACATGCATTTCGGCCCCTCGAGAAGCATGGGAAAGCGTTTCCTGGCGGGCTCCTTCGCCGGAAACACCGAGATCATGCCCGTTCTGGAACTGGCGGTATTCCTCGAACCTGAGCGCATCGACGCCTACGGCATCCTGAGCCAGAACCTGAGCATGTACCTTCGCCGTTATCGTGACGGAATACGGGTTCTGCAGCAGGGGATCTTTTTCAACAAGGAGTCTTCGCGCCTGCACGAGCTCTACGCATCCATCGCCTTCATCTATGCATTCATCCAGAGCTACAATCCCGAGATCCCCAACGACCGCGGATGCGCGCTCAGATACCTCGATGGGGCCTTGAAAGCATGGCAGAGAAACCACGGGGACCAAGCCCCCCCGCACCAGGTCTTTCGTCCCGATGTCTATAACCAGCTGGCGGCAAGGTTCTTCGTGGAACAGGGTGAAAACGAAAAGGCCCTGCGGGCCTGGAAGGCTTCCGGCCGGAACCTCTATGCATCGACGGATTACCTGGCCGTCTACCTTCGGAAGTTCGAAAGGGGGGAGCCCGTTCCTGCGCTTCCCGAACAACTGGGCGAGGTCAGGGAGATGCTCGGCGCAACCATCAAGCCGGCATTTCCGGATCCCCGGGCCGAATCCCCCCTTGGAAGGTGGGAATCCCTAGTCCAGAGACCGCCCCCAGGAGGGGGCCACGATCACGAGAACGAGCACGACGGCGGGTCAGGAGATGCCGGTTCCCAACACGAGCATGGGGCGAAGCCGGAAACCCTGGCCCCGAACGCATACCGGGGAATCATCACCAAGACAGTCATCATGGGGTTCCTGGGAGGCCTCCTGCTGCTGCTTTGAAGCGCCGTCCCCGAGAACCGCCTAACGCAGGATCTTTCCGACGTCGAAGAGGGGAAGGAACATGGAAAGTGCTATGACCAGGACCACCCCGCCCATCATGACGGTCAGGACGGGTTCGATCATGGAGATGATTGCCGCGATGGACACTTCGACCTCACCGTCATAAAAATCCGAAACCTTGTCCAGCATTTCGTCGATTTTGCCCGTGGCTTCGCCCACGGAAACCATGAGCGTCACCATGCTGGGAAACAGGGTCTTGTACCGCCGCATGGGATCGACATAGTTTCCGCCGCGCTCGATGTTCATGTAGATCTCGAAGATGGCGTCTTTGAGCACGTAGTTGGGGATGATGTCGATCGTTATCTTCAGGCTCCGCAGGGTCGGGACCCCCCCCTTCGTGAGAGCGGCCAGGGTGCGGGCGAACCGTGACACGTACATCTTGCGGAAAAGGTCGCCGAACAACGGAACCCTCAACTGGAGGATCGAAAAGATGCGGTATCCGATGTTGGTGCTCATCACCAGCTTGAGGAGGAAAACGAAAGCCACGACATACCCTATCAGGGTATAGGATTGGTAACGGATGAAATCGGAAAGGGCGATCACGAGCCTCGTCGGCGAGGGGAGGAGGTTCTCACGGCCTTTGAAGAGTTCCATGAACTTGGGGAAAACGTAGATCAGCAATGCAATGACGACGGAAACGGCCACGACGACCATGAGGGCCGGCAAGATCATGGCCCCGCGCACCTTTTCCCGGATCTTCTCCTGGTTTTCCTCGTAGGCGGCGTATCGCAGGAGGATGTCGTCGAGGATACCCCCTTCCTCGCCCGCCCGGACGAAATGGACGAAAAGATCGGAAAAAACCTTGGGATGATGGGACAGGGCCTCAGAGAATGAGCTTCCGGCCTCGATATCGGAGTTCACCTTTGCCAGGGTCCGCGCGAAGTAGTGGTTTTCCGCCTGTTCGGCAAGGGCGCTCAGGCTGGCGCGCAGGGTGCATCCGGCGTTGATGAGGGTTGCCAGGTTAACGTAGAAACACTTCATGTCGTTTCGGGAGACGCTTGCGAAATAATCGGCGAAGTTGAACCAGAGGAAGGATTTCCTTTCCTCCGAGATGTCGATGATCGAGATTCCGCGCAGGCTCAAACGATCCGCCGCGTCGCGTATCGAGTTCCCGAACTCGGTTCCCACGGCCGGTTTCCCTAAGGGGTCGACTCCCCGATAGTTAAAATACGGCACCAGATCTTCCTTTCCGCGGTTTCAGGATCAGATATCCTCGCTCTTGGTGACGCGAAAGACTTCGGAAATCGTCGTGATTCCCCGGGAAGCCTTCATGATCGCGTTGGCCCGCAAGACATGCATTCCCGCCTTTTTCGCGGCCAACCGGAGTTCCGAGGCGGAAGCCTTGTTGGTTATCATCCTCCGGATGTTGTCGTCCAGGGTCATCATCTCGTGGATGGCCGTCCGACCGCGGTAGCCCGATGTCGCGCAGACCTTGCACCCCGCGCCCTGGAAGAAGGAGACCGTCGGGGGAATCCCGAGCTGGTCGAACTGGAGGTCGGCTATCAGATCGGGGGGGGGAGAATAGGGCTGAACGCATTTCGGGCAGATCTTCCGGACCAGCCGTTGCGCGACCGCGGCCAGCAAGGTGGATGAAACCAGGAACGGTTCGACACCCAGGTCGATGAGGCGGGTGACCGAGGAAGGCGCATCGTTGGTGTGCAACGTCGAAACGACGAGGTGGCCGGTGAGGGCAGCCTCGGCCGCGATCTGCGCCGTTTCCGTGTCGCGGATCTCCCCGATCATGATGACGTTGGGGTCCTGGCGAAGGAGGGACCGCAGGGTGCGTCCGAAGGTCAGCCCGATGTCGGCACGCACGTGAACCTGGTTGATACCTTTCAGCTGGATTTCGACGGGGTCTTCCGCCGTGCTGATATTGATCTTCGGGGAAACGATGTAGTTCATCGCGGCATACAGGGTGCTGGTCTTCCCGCTTCCGGTGGGGCCGTTCAGGAGGATGATCCCGTTGGGTTGCTTGATGGCACTGGAAAACCTCTTCAGGAGATCTTCCTCGAAGCCGACTTCCGGAAGGGTGAGCATCAGGGCGGACCGGTCGAGAATGCGGACGACGATCTTCTCTCCCCAGATGATGGGAAGGGAGCTGACGCGCAGATCGATGTTCTTGTCGGTCAGCGTGGCGCGAATCCGGCCATCCTGGGGAAGGCGTTTCTCGGAGATGTCCATGTCCGCCATGATTTTGATGCGGGAGAGGATCTCGGGCTGGTTGACCTTGGGAACCCGTATGATCTCGGTCAGAACACCGTCGATGCGGTACCTGATCCGCAGGCTGTCTTCCTCGGGCTCGAAATGGATGTCGGACGCCCGGTTGTCGACGGCCTGAGAGATGATCTTGCTCACGAAGTTCACGCTCGCGGCTTCATCGACGAGGCTGAGGTTGAACGCCCCTTCGGGTTTTCCGGTGGTTGCCCCTTCCTCCTTGCGGAAGCTGCTCAGCACCTTCTTGAACTCGCCGGCCCCGTAATACTTGTCGATTGCCTCGAGGATCGCGGATTCCGGGGCGATGGCCTCCTCGACTTCGAGGTTCGTCTGGTACCGGATTTCATCGACGATGAAAACGTCCAGTGGATCGACCATCGCGACGGTGAGGAGCTTGTCCTTCCTGACGACCGGCAGCAGACTGTTCGTCCTGACGACGGTTTCGGGAATCAGTTTCAGGACCTCGGCGGGGATTTCGAGATCGTCCAGGTTGATGAGGGGAATTCCGAGCTGACTGGCCAGGCAGGCCGCGATCTGCTCATCCGTGCACATCCCTAGTTCGACCAGGACTTTTCCCAGCCGCTTTCCAAGTTCTTTCTGCCGCCGGAGGGCCTCTCCAAGCTGTTCGTTGGTGATGAGGCCGGAATCAACGAGGGCGTCGCCGATCCGCTTGCGAATCATGCGTGCATTTTCCCAGTTCTGACCCGGGTCACCGGGGGAACCCGTCGCTCCGGGGGCCGGAATCCGCCCTCAGATCGTCTTCCCAATTCCAATAGTAGTGTCGGGCGAGCTGATAGTTGGGGTTGATCTTCAGGGCTTTCTTGAACTCGCGCATCGCCTCGGCCTTCATGCCCTTGCGGCGATACGCCATTCCCAACTTGAAACGCAGATCGGCGAAGCCCTCCTTGTCTCTGAGGAAGGACGACAACTGGCGGACGGCCTCATCCACCAACACCGGATTGTCGAAAAGAATCTCGATGTGGTAGGGGAAGGGACGTTTCAACGAATGACTGGGGGCCGCCATCGCCAGGCACTTCTTCAGGTAGGAGTTCGCTTTCTCGAAATCCTTTTTCCCTTCGTAGACCAGCGCCAATTGGAAGAGAGCGGCCTTGTACCCGGGCGAAATGTTTATTGCACGCTCGAAGTGGGGAATCGCTTCATCTCCCTGGCCCAGTTCGACGCAGGTGACTCCCAGCCAGAAATGGGCATCGGGCCATTCGGGATGTTGGGCGATGGCGTTCTGGAACGAGAACTTCGCCTTTTCGTGGTTCTTCAGGCAACTCTGACATTGCCCCATCGAAACATGCAGCGAGGCATCCTGGGGGTTCAGGTCGAGGGCTTTCTGATAAGCCTCATGGGCCTCGCGAAAGTTGCCTTTCCGGAGGAAGGAGTTTCCCAGGTCGGCATACAACTGCGGATCGTTGGGCCGACCCTGGAGGAGATCCCTGCACTTGGCGATGACCTCATCCAGCAACTCTGCGCTGTAATAAGAGATGAAATTCTCATCCATCGTCATTGGGCCGAATATATCAGAATCCCCAGCCTCTGTAAAGGGAATTCCC
>CAYRYU010000182.1:0-7186 GCA_964428355.1 uncultured bacterium | reverse complement strand
AGGTGGGGGGTCAGAGGAACTCCCCCTCCGGATCGTGAATCCTTGTGAGGCTCCGGGCATGATCCGCGGTGGCGTAACAGTAACGGCATCCGTGACGACACGAGTCGCAGGCCCCGATGTCCTTGCTGGGTGCGCATCTGCAGGCGGATCTCTGGCCGGGGTCCTTGCGATCGGGGATTCCCAGGCGGTAGAGGTCGTTCAGCCACAGGGCGTCGATGCATGCTCCCGGCGCAATTCCGGCCGTTTGGAACCCTGCGCTGGTGGAGCAACATGATTGGATTTCCATTCCGTGACCGCGGGCGGTGCGTACCATCCGCTCGAGGAAGGGGACAAAGCCGGGATGACCCTGGGGATCCGATCGGAAGGTCCACCCCAGGTTTTGGAGGGGAGCGAGGTTGCGGCGGGTTTTCCGGTAGAAGTCCATCAGGCTCACGATGCATCTGCCCACCCGACCCTCGAGACGTCTGGCAAGACCCGCGAAGTTGGAAAGGTGCCATGAAAAGTCGATCGGACCGGCGAAAAGGAGCGGGTCGTAGCGCCATGCGATCCGTTCCGGGCCGATCCTCTCCGAAAGCGCCGCGATCCCTTCGATCGCGACATCCACAGGGGGTACCATCGGTTCGAGTTCCGGGGGGTAACCGGTCAGGGTGATCAGGAATACAACGGGAAACCCTTTTTCCAGGACTTTCTCGAGGGTCTCACGGAATGGCTCAGGGTTCCGGGTCCAGAAGATGAACCCCGCGACCTCCTCCCTGGAAAGCCCGATCCTGGATGTCTGGCTTCGATTGAAGGGGTTCCTAACCGAACAGAAACCTCGTTCGAGGCTGTTTGAAAACCAATCCGCGAAGAAGGCCGGAACGTCGGTGCGTCGCGAAACGCTGACCAGGCGTACCGGTCGTTCGGGGGGCGACACCGGGAGGGACAACAAATTCCTTACCTCACTTCGAAGGAATGGTATAAGATATATACCATGAGGGTGGGTTTCACAGAACGGTTCCAGCAGTTTCTCCGCCCGCTTTTCGTCGTGCTTTTCCTGACCGGATTTCCCCTTCTTCTGGCCGACATCGCGCTGAGATACCTCCTGGACCTCAAGCGGGAAACGGACGAGTACGCGAGGTTCGCGGAGCTGGAACAATGCCTTCTCCGCCTCCAGCCCCTCGGAGACCCGGAAAAGTTCATCAAATCCTACATCAGCCGCCTCGTCCAGAAGGCGCAGAGATCGCCCACCCCCGTTCCCGGTTTGTTGAAAGCCCTCGTGAATGCCGAGACGGTTCACCCCGGCCTGTTCACCTTCACGCTCTTCGACGGCGATGGAGCGGCTGTCCCGGGTCTCAGGAAAACCACTTCCCGGCTCGTTTCCGAGCGGCTGCTGGGAGCGATGAAGGAGTTCTACTTCGATTCGAATCCGAGAAAGCTCGACCAGCTGCTGGAAGGGCAACCCGGTCTGTTCTTCACCTACTTCGGCGGAAACGTCGAGTTTGCGCTCAAGGAAGGGACGGGGTGGATCCAAACCTCCGCCAATCCGGAGAAATCCTGGTTCTATTACCACATCGATCGGGAGTTTTCTCTCTTCGCCCATGTCAACCGGGGAGGTTTCACCCCCATGGTGGGGCTCAAGCCGTATCTCCAGAAGCCGCTTGCCGAGGGGGTCCGGATCCACCTGGTCAATCTCGATACCCGGGAGGCTTTCGGCCGGCTCGAAGTGCGCGAAAGGCCCGACCTCGACCTCGTGATAAATCGGTTCGAGCATGAGCCCAAGAGCCGATTCCGGCTTGGAAACCGGCTCTGGGAAGTCCTGGTCATAGACCCTGCATTCCGTCTCGTTGCATCCGCTCCCGACGATATCGAAAAACGCCTTGCACGCTTTTCCCGCACGTTCCGTTTCGTCGCGGCGGGGGTTTTCCTGGTCTGTCTGATCTTCATCACATCGGTTTTCAACCGCTCCCATGGGCCCGGAATCTCCATCAGTGCGAAGATGGTCGTTCTTTTCCTTCTCTCAACCGGTCTTCCGCTCCTGATACTTGTTTTCACCGTTCTCGGTTACCTGAACGAACGTGACCGGCGTTCGATCCAGGAGGCGATGGAGAAATCCGCGGAAACCTTGCGGGATTTCGACGAGAAGTTTCCGAGCATCGGGAGATACTGCCAGCGCAAGATGGCAACCTTCATGAAAGGGGTGTCCCTTCACACCGACTTCGGGATGAGGAAGTTCCGGATGGAGATGGCGGATTTCCTCGAGAAGTTCGGGGTCTACAACAACATTCTCGTCTCGAGCATGTCCAAGGAGATCGTCTTCTCCCCCTGCCCCGGAAACACGGAGGAGTCGCATTTCCGGAACCTCAGCGTGGAGCTGATCAGGGGTGTTTTCGCCGCGGTGAGGGGCGAGGAAAGGCAGTATACGGGCCTGCTCCGTACCGGGATGGTGTCCGGGCTCTTTCCACAGAAAGCCATAGATCAGTATGTCAACGAGTTCGTCGGCGGATTCGGGCGGCTAATCAACTTCCGGGTCGGGGAGCGGGACCGGTTCTTCCTGATGGAGCTTCTTCGGAACGAAGCCGGGCAGGCGGATTACATCATTGCGATATCCTGGAAGAAGTCCGACCTTGCGGGTTTGTATGTCAAGCTTTTCATCCCCTTCAAGCCCCTGGAGGACGGAACCGAGCTGGTTGGTGTCGATTCCAGGCCGTTTTTCCGCCCTCGCAAGGTCAGGGAAACGGGGAAAGAGCGGTCGAGGCTCGATTTCCAGGCTTTCCACCGGATCGTCCCCTCCCGTCAGCTGACCCCGGAGATTTTCGAGTTCACGCGCAACCTCTTCAAGACCAACCGTCTTTCGCAACGGACGGTAATGTACAAGGGGAAGCCGTGCCTCCTGACCGGGATCCAGGCCAAAATGGTGGACGGCTTCTATTTCCTCGCCCTGAAGCCGCTCCAGCCGCTTCACGACGAGCTGGCATCGCTCAAGACGAGGTTCACCGTCTTCGGACTTCTCAACATCGGGTTCACCTTCCTTCTCGGGGTGCTGATGGCGAAGCAGTTTCTCACGCCTGTCCGGGAGCTCTCCTACGGAATCATGGCCGCGCGCGAGAAACGGTTCAATTACCGGGTCCGGATCGGGGACCGCGATGAACTGGGCGACCTCTCCGAGATGTTCAACACGATGCTCGAGGGCCTTCACGAAATGAACATCGCCAGGGCGGTGCAGGAGGAGTTGCTTCCCCAGGAAACCCTTTCCTGCGGCGAATACCGCATCTTCGGCCTTTCGAAGCCCGCGATGGAGCTTGGAGGGGATTTCTTCGATTACCGTCGCCTCGAGGGGGGAAAGATCCTTCTCATGATCGGGGACGTTGTGGGACATGGGGTTCCCGCGGCTCTCGGGATGTCGATGGCAAAAGTCATGTCGACCCATCTGGCAAGGAAAGGCACCCCTCCGGAGTCGTTTTTGGCCGACCTGAATCTCGCACTTTTCGAGACGCTGAAGTTCAAGATGTCGATGACCCTGGACTTCCTCTGGATCGATCCGGAATCCCACCAATCCGTCCTTTTCAACTGCGGTCACCCGTTTCCTTACATTTTCAGGCGGAACGGGTCGATCGAGTTCCTCGAGGCATCCGGAATGTGCCTTGGAGTCAGGCCGAAAGTCACTGCCCGGCCCACCAGCATACAGATCGAGCGGGGGGAAAGGATCCTTTTCTATACCGACGCCCTGATCGAATCGATAGCGGAGATGGACGGCCACGAGTTTTCCCGCGATTACTTCGAGATTTTCCGGAACTTCCTCAAGACTCTTCCCGACCTTCCCATCGAGGATGCCTGCCGGTACATTCTCGAGAACCATCCCAGCCTTCGCGGGGGACATCCGCAGCCGGACGATTTCACGGTTCTGATGCTCGAAAGACGGACATGAGCACCCCCCCCGCGCCCCCTTCGTTCATCGGCCGGTTTCTTCCCGTGGGCTTGACCTTCATTCTTCTCGCAGGGTTTCCACTCCTTCTGGCGGGGATCGCCCTCGAGTATCTTCTGGATGTCAGGCGGCAGAATGCCGAACTGGCGCGGTTCGCCGGGCTCGATGAGAAGCTCGTTCAGTTGCAGCCTTTCGCCGATCCCGAACAGTTTCTCAAGGGATCCCTCAGGCGCATCGCCCTTCACTGCAACCGGTCCCGCCGTCCGCTTGCCGAGCTCGTGAGGGTGTTGGGGAAGCTGGAGGCAAGGTATCCCGACCTCTTCACCTTCACCGTGTTCGACGGGGGCGGAAAACTGGTCCGAAGGCAGGGCAGCGGCGAATCCCAGTTCATTCCCGAAAGGGTGCTGGCCATGTTGACCGATCTGCATTTCGGGCGACGTGCGGTTGAGCGGGTCATGTTCCTGCGAAACTACCGGTCGATGCTGGAAAACTTCATCGGGAACTTCATGGAATCCGCCCTCTTCAGGGGAGCGGGCTGGATTCCAACTCTCTCCAAGCCGAGGAAGTCCTGGTTTTTCTACCATATCGACCACCGGTTCTCGTTCTTCGCGAACATCCACCGGGGGGGATACCGGTCGATGATGGGCCTGGAGGCCTTCCTGCGGAAGAAGAGCTTTCCCGGGCTGTCGCTTCATCTCATCAACCTCGAGACCGGGGAGATAATCCCCACCCCCAGGTCGCCCGACGCGGGAACCCTCCGGACGGTAGTGGGGAAGTTCGAAACCGAATCGCTCGGTCGCTTCAAATTGCGGAACAGGCTCTGGTCGATCATGATGCTCGATCCCAACTTCCGGCTCGCCGCCTCTGTTCCCGATGATCTCGCCGAGGGGAAATCCCAGGCACTGGGGGCTTTCCGCCTGTTCTGCTCGATCTTCCTCCTTCTCGGGTTCCATACCTGCTGGCTCGTGATGCGGCGGGAAACCCTTCCCCACGTGTCGATCCGGTGGAAGCTGATGATCCTCTTCCTCCTTTCCGGAGGTCTTCCCCTACTGATCCTGGGATTCACGATCTCGGGGTATCTCGATGCGCGCCAGGGGAACCTCATGCAGCTTGCGGAACAGCGTTCGGGTGATCTTCTGAGGGATTTTGACGCGAGGTTTCCCGCGATAGGCCCTTTTTGCCAGCGTCATCTGAAGCCCGTCCTGGCCGGATGCCACCTCAACCTCCCCGCCGACTTCGTGACTTTCACGAAAAGGTTCGACGGGTACCGGCGCAGGTTCGACGTCTACAACAATATCCTCGTCTCCAGCATGGGGGCCGAGATCAGGATCCCATCCCCCGCGCAGGTCGACTCCGGACTCAGGAAGATCGTCGTCGGTCTGACGATGCGCGCTTTCAGCGTCGTCAACGGGGATGCCCAGCCTTCCACGCCGACCGTTGGGGAAGCGCTGGTTGCCGGGCTCCTCGCCGACAAGACCCTGGAGAACTCGGTGAACGAGTTCCTCTCAGGCTTCGGCCGGATGGTGAATTTCCAGGCGGGGGATTTCGACCAGCTCATCCTCCTTGAATTGATCCGCGGTGCATCCGGGCTCGCTGATTTCGCCTTCGCCCTGACCTGGGAGCGCAGGAACATAATGGGCCTTTACGTCAGGTATTTCATCCCCCGCAAACCGCTCGAGGACGGAACCGAGGTCGTAGCGCTCGATCCGGATCCCGTCTGGAAGACCATCCTTCACGGAAATCCGCGGTCCAGGAAGGGGATGTTCACATTTCGCGGGTTGTACAAGTTGTTCCCGAGAAAGCCGTTCACCTTTGAGACATTCAGGTTTTTCCGGATGACGATGCGGAAAGGCATCCTCTCGGCGGAGACGGTCAGGTTCCGTGGTTCGAGATACCTTGCGGTGGGAATCCCCGGGAAACTCCTGAAGAGCTCCTTCCTGTTCGCCCTCAAGCCCCTCGAGCCCCTCGAAAAGGAGATCGCGAGCCTGCGTTCGAGGTTCACGATTTTCGGGGGGTTGAGCATCGGCTTTACTTCGCTTTTGGGGCTTCTCCTTGCCCGGAAGTTCCTGAACCCGATCGGTGACCTGGCGGCCGGGATAGAGGCGGTCAGGCGAAAGACCTTCACCCACCGGATTCCCCAGCAGGATCCCGATGAGCTTGGGGACCTCGCAAAACTTTTCAACACCATGCTGGAAGGCTTGCAGGAGATGTCGATCGCTCGCGATGTCCAGCACGAGCTTTTTCCGCAGGCTCCACTGGAGGTCGGCGAGTTCAGGATCTCGGGAAAATCGCTCCCGGCACTCGAACTCGGAGGGGATTATTTTGATTTCAAACCCTTGCCCGACGGCCGGATGCTGGTCATCATCGGTGACGTCATGGGGCACGGGGTCTCCTCCGCGCTCGGGATGACGATGGCGAAAGTCATGTTCCACCACATGGCTGATTCGGGATGGTCCCCCGAAAAGATGGTGGAGGAACTGAACCGCGTGATGCTGGAAACGCTGAAGCGGAGGCTGCCGATGACGATGAACGTTTTCTGCCTGGATCCCGCGACCGGAGACGGTTTGTTCATCAACTGCGGCCACCCCTTCCCCCTTCATTTCAAAACCGATGGGAGTTCCGACTTCGTGGAGGCTTTCGGTCCCAGTCTCGGTCACAAGCAGCGCTTCCGTTTCACACCCGGGCATGTCAACCTCGCCCCTGGGGATCGCCTGATCTTCTACACGGACGGAATGGTCGAATCCCTCGCCTACCTGGACCGGTTCGAGAAAGCGCGCGATTATTTCATCGATTTCCAGGAATTCCTTTCCGCGGAGCTTGCGAAGTCCCCGTCGGATCCCTGTCTCGCATTCCTCCAAAACCACCCTTTCCTCCGGACCGGCCGCCCTCAGCCCGACGATTTCACTGTCGTGATAATCGAAAGAAGGCTCCCCCCAGCGAAGGTCGAAGCATGAAAAGGAGTGACGATATGGCCCTTCCTCCAGCCTCCAACCCCGATGGCGGTTCCAACACTGACTGGATGTTAGAGTTTCCGGGAGCAGTGACGGTCTGCGACGCCACAGGAACCATCCTTTACATGAATGCCCGGTCCATGGAGACGTTCGCCCGCAGCGGGGGAGGAGATCTCATCGGGAAGAATCTCCTTGATTGTCACCCGGAGCCGGCCCGGAGCAAACTCCAGGATCTTCTGGCGAATCCCCGGACGAACTCCTATACCATCGAGAAAGCCGGGGTGAGAAAGCTGATCTACCAATCCCCCTGGTTTCGGGGCGGGAAGTTCCAGGG
>CAYRYU010000181.1:0-7461 GCA_964428355.1 uncultured bacterium | reverse complement strand
AAAACCGGTCGGGTGTCCCCAATTTTCTCAATCCTGCGGAAGTGCTGTGGAACCCAGCTGGCGTGAGACCTCCTCGATTGGAACGATGACCTGATCCATCAGGCGGACCTGGCCATTTCCGACCTTCTCCATCCTGAAGAATTTCGAGAAGTCGCCGTCGCCGTAAATCGTTTCGCCTTTTCCGCCAAGGTTTGCCGCTTCCCGTGCCTTTGCCCGCAACCAGTTGTTGATCCCTTCGGTATTTGTCACTCCCGGGGGGAGTACCAGGCGGTTGTCCCTGGTCCGATAGGTGTTGATATAGGCCGTGACCGCTGCCTGATATGCGTCGTCGGCCTGTTTTTGGGCTTCCTCCCGGGCCTTTTCCGCGGCTCGCTGTTCCTCCGTGGCTTTCCGCTTTTCCTCGGTCTCCTGCAGGCTCTTCTTCTTCCGTGCCAGGTCGGCGTTGCGGGCCCGGTCCTCCCCGAGGTCCGCCACGAAATTCACCCGCATCCGGATCATGGCCGAGACAATTGGTGGAATCTCATTGTTCAGGGCTTTCAGGGTTTTGGCGGTCCGGTCCAGGTTTTCGATCGCCAGCTCGAACTCCCCCAGAAGCTGCCGGACATTGTCGGGGATCCGGGCCCCCTCGTCCGCCACCTTGATCTGTTTTTCGTAATCGGCGATCTTGCTCTCGAGGCTGGTCTTGATGTTCCCGAGATCCTTCATCATCGCATCGACAACCGAAAAGTCCGGAGCCTCCGTGTTCTTGAAACGGTAGGTTTCGAGGTCGAATCCGAATCGCTGGGCATAACCGAGGATCTCGTCAAGCCGGCGGGAAAGCGAAGCCAGTTCGGTCCGGGCACCGGCGAGTTTCTTCTCCTCGGCAGCGGCGTCCGCGACCTCGTAATCCGCGACGTTCCGGACCTCCTTTTCGAGGAGGGTCCCGGTTTCCTCCACGAACAATTTGACCTCCTTGGTCTGGCGGGCGATCGAATAGGTTGCGGTCTTGATGTCGAACGCGATGAGATTGAAGCGGTCTTTCAACTCCCGCAAGCGCCGGGCCAGATCGCCTCTGGTCTCGCCGATCTTTTTCAGGGTTTCGTTGACCGCTTTCCGCGCTTTTTCCGGAAGGTCGTTGGCATACAGGCTGTGCCATCCGTCATTCTTCGAGTTGAGTTCGTCCAGGCCGAAACCGGAGTCGAGATCCCAGGCCGGAACATCGAAATGGTGGGCGTCCGGCTGGGTTCCTATCGTCTTTGCGAAGATCGCCTCCCGGAATTTCCCCATTCCCTCGTCGTTCGGGTTTTCCGTCTGGATGTCCTCGGGAATCTGGTAGGAGGGCTTCGCCTTCTTCCGGAGGTGATGGATCACGGACTTCAGGTAACACCATTCCTGCCGCGACCTGAACCGGAGCAACACGATGGCCATCTCGAGATAGGAACGGAACTGTTTCGCGGCCAGCGCATCACGGGCGTTCCGGAACACCTCCGCGGTGGAGCTGCATTCCGAAAGCTTCTGGAAGTGGAGGGACACGATGACGTGCATCTTCGCCAGTCCCTCCTGGTCTTTCATGAATGAGCATACGGCCACGTATTCCCGCATCAGGTCCTCCCAGTTGAAATGCGAGATGTCGCCCTGGGCGGGATACTCCGGAAAACTCTCGAAGGCCCTCAATATCTGGTATTTTCTTTTCGTGAACTCTTCGGTTGCTTTGGGCGATTTCGCGAAGAGAAGATTGGAGGCGAAGTCGATCGCGCTCGCTCCCGCCTGGATCAGTCCTCCGGTGAAGACCGTCGCGACGATTACTCCGGATTTCGTGACGTAGGTCAGGATCAGGTTGTGTATCGCGGAGTCCACCTCGGCTCTTGCCATTACGAGATCCTTGATCAGCTGGCTGTCATTCTGGAGCCCGAACATCGTTCCGTAGAGGCGAAACGGCTGGTTGAGGAAACCCACTGTTGTCGCCTGGTGTGCGGCGGCCGCGGAATCCACCTTGGCGCTCGCGGCGTAGATGTTGAATGCCGCCAGCGCAACCCCCCCCACCTTTCCCGCCTTGTCGAGCATTTTCACGTTCCCGAGCCACTTCTGGAAGGTCGGGCAGGTCTTGCTCATGAGCTTCGTGACGACCGCGCCGATCTTTCCCGCCTTGGGAGCGCCCTGGACGATCTTGGACAGGTTGTCGACGAGGCTTCCCGTGCCTTCGGCCAGCTTTCCCAGGCCTTCATAGAGGTCCGACTTGTATTTCAACCGGGCCGCGACATCCTGTGGACCGCATTCCCGCTTTCCCTCGTTCTCGATCAACTCGACCAGGGAGTTCCGGATCTGGGCCGCGGACACTGCGGTTCCGGCAACGGCCGCGAGAAAAGAAACCCGGTCCGAGAAGAAGTTCAGCTTCGTCTGGTCGTCGGACCCGGGAACAGGGACCTTGCCTTTGGCGGACGAAACGGCCCTGATATCCTCCTCCCACTGTTTGAGAATCTTCTCGATCTTTTCCCCGGCAAACCCCTCCAGGAGGCTGGCCAGTTCGGCGGTCATCGAAAGGCTTTTCTCGACCAGGTCGCAGATCTTCCCGATCTTCTCCCAGACCTTCTTGTTCTCGGTATCTTCAGCGCCCTCGCCAGGTTCCTTCTCTTCGCCAACCAGTTCGGATATCGAATTTCCCAACGTTCCGAGCGTGATCAGCGCGGAAAGAACCGGAAATTTCTCGGCGAATTTCCCCGCTTCCCGGTCGGATTCCGTCTCCTCGTCGATGTTGGAGTGGACTGCCAGGTATTTCCTGATTCCCTCGAGGAAACCCGAATCCTTTTCCATGGCGATTTTCTTTTCGGCCTGTGCAAGCGTTTCCAGCGCCATGGCGAAGCGGTTGGACTTCTCCGCTTCTTCGGAAAGGGCATAGGACGCGGGCCCGGAAGCGACAAAAAAGAGAAGGACGGTCAAGACCAAACTGGAAACCTGTCTCCTCATGAAGAACCTCCTGATACGCAGATCATTCTTCGAAAAGTCTCTCAAACGTCAGCCGGGGAGTCAAGACCGCCTGGTAGCAGGGCGCCCCCGGTTGGAGTTTCGAATCGTACGTGATGGTATGGACACCCTGCGTCCAATTGTGGGTGCAGAGGCGATCGACTACCAAGCTTCCGACAAGATCGAGGGGCCGGCGGAGGGCGAAATTGGCCTGGCCCCTGCTGTTTGCGCAAACGAGGCTTGCCTGTATCCTCTGGTCGGTGTCGATTTCCATCGACCGAAGGGCGAAGAAAACTGCGGGCCCCCTCTCACCCTCCTCGCACCTGATCCCCGAGAGGATCTCGATGTTGGGGACGATTATCACTCCGCTTCCCCTGATCTGGAGCGGGCCATCCTTTCCCCTCAACTGGAGGGTCCCGTTCCGGATCCAGACAACTCCATGCAATTGTAGCAAGCCGCTCTCGCGTGAGTACAATCCCGACTCCTCGATTTCAACGGGTTGGTCGAACTCTCGGTCCCACAGGTGGCCGTTCCAGTAGGGCCTCAGGTTTTCGATGCACGCGGTATCGGTTGCCGCGTTTCCGGCGTTGTCGAACAAGCGGGGGAAAGCCTGTGAATCCACGGCAAGGGGGTCGACCTTCACTGAAGGAACCGCGAAAAACTCGTCGGGCGCTTTCCGTGAGCTGATTGCTGGTTTTCGGGTGTCGGGGAAGGAATACCCTGACTCGAACGCGGAAATCACCGACGGAACGCCTTTCCCGCGGACGGTCTTGTCGAAAGCTGAGACGGCCTGGTCGTATTCCTGCCATACCCGGCTCGAGCTCTGCATCCCGGGTGCGCAAGGGTGCATCTCCGACGATGTGGGGAAAACGAAGAAGGCCGCATCGTTCCACTCGATCGAACCCCGTATTGGGGCGTCGGAAACCGTCAGGGTGAAGCCTGCTCCCCGGAGGAAACGCTTTCGGATACGCCCCTCGAACAGCTTCCCATCGGAAGGGAAGTGGATTCGCTGGTTCAGGTTCCTTCCGGAGGGATGCGGGGCCTGGGAGGCAAGCTGCTGGAGGTTCCGTCGTGCGCATTCTCGGAGGACGTCCTTGGGGTCACCGGGGGGAAGAAATGTCGGGGAAACGAACAGGGCAAAGTTTCCAGTGACCGCCTGGGCGTCCCCAGGTTGGGGAAACTGGGAAAACGTGCGCGGGAAAAGTTGTCCCAGGTCGCTCCAACCGATGTTGAAGGTCTCCAGGAATCCCGGGACGAGCCAGGGGCCATCTCCTCCCTTCGGCCCGGCAGCTTCGGGCTGGACGTCCTCCTCCTCGGTGTTGAGGAACATGACTTCGTCTTTTTCTTGTACAAAACTCTGACGCATGTCACCCAGGAAAACCTTCCCCGGACAGGAACCGTCCTGGGCGGGCTGGATGATCTTCACCTCGATTGGCTTGCCTGGGTTGAGGGAGCTTCCACCCGTCTCGGAAAATTCTGCCAACCCGTTACGGACGAACAATGCGTAATCCAGAAGTTGCCCTCCGGAGTAACCACGGCGTTCCGCCTGGTGTTCTCCGGGCAGCATGCAGATGACCCGGAAATCGAACCTCCGGACGAGCCGGCATCTGGCAAGTGGGGGGATGGGCGCGGGGCCTGGCTTCTTCAGCGCGAGTTCGACCGAGAGCTCGAGGGATCCGAACCGTTCCTTCCCATAGAAAACCACGGGGGGGTCTCCCGGAGGTGTGTGGGAACAACAGTCGAGGAGGCGGGGCTCGACCTTTACCTCTGTTTCGAATCCGCTCTTGAGGATTACGGCGGACTTCGCGAGAAGGGGAATCGCTGCGAGAGACAATTCGGGAGGTTCCTGCCCCCCCTCGATCATCCAGCGGGAAAAGGGGCCCCGATTGCGGAGGTCCTGGTCGATCTGCCAGAAGGCTTCGTCGGAAACCGAGTAGGCGATGTCGCGCAGGACTTCGCCATACCGGATGTGGCTCTCCATGAACTGGGACTGTCGGAAGGAGCCGACAAGCGTCAAGGTGAATGTGCCCACCAGGACGAGTACCAGAAGAACGAGCGGGAGTGCCATTCCCTTTCCCGACATCAGTTCGCGCCCCCATCGGAAGGGAAATCGGGCCGCGAGATGACGGTGTTCCAGGCGGGACGGACTCCCGGAAAATTCCAGAAGTGAACGTAGAAATCCGAGCTGACCACGTCGAAAAAGTCAGCAATGACATATCCGCGGGAACGTGCCAGAAGATTTTCCACGCTTGCCTGTGAAGGTTCCCCTTCCTGGGCATTTCCCTGAGGGGCGTCGATCAGACGAAGGTTTACGCGGAAAAAATGCCTGGACCCGGAGAAAGAAACCTCCTGCGGAATGATCTGGAATGAGTTGACACGGTTTCCCAGAAGCGAGCGCCGCCCCTGTGGATTCTCGGCGGCGGCCCTGGAGCCGGCCGGGTACTCCTCGACCCGCCAGAGTTCCTTGTACAGTTCTTCCTTCCCCGCAGGCCGGAGCTCGTAGGTGATCCGGGAAACCTGGCGGAATGCCGAATCGTCCTTGCCCCGGACGATCGCATCCTCCACCGGAACCTGCCTCGGAAAGGCAAGGAAGCGGTATCTCGTGATGTCGGAGTTCGGACTCATATCGGAGAAAACGGAATCGAGTGTTGGCAGAGCCTTCGTGGTGGCCGGATCGCTGTAGAAACAGGAATGTTCCAGGTCGTTCCGGATCTGACGCAGGATCAGGCGGCCGTTGACCGTGGTCTGGACCTGGATCAGGGACTTGAGGGACGACTGCGTTCCCTGGCGGAGGATTGCTCCCAGTGGAAGTATGATCAGGGCGCCGATGACGATGACGACGAGGATTTCGACGAGACTGAATCCCGTGGCAGTCGATTGCCCCGGAAGAGCCAAATTCCCGGCCATCAGTCGTGTCCCGTGATGAGACCGCGCAGTGTGATTCCTTCCCTCGAAAAGAATGCTCTCATGCGGCTTTTCTCCTTGGGCCGAACGGTGACTTCGACCAGGATCGCTCCGAACTCCCCAGGCTTCCCGGGCTTTTTCTGCCATGAAAGAGTTATGCAGCGTTCGAACGACTGGGCTTCGACGGGGTAGAAAACCCGTGGAAGGGTCCCTTCCCCGGTTTTCAGGGGAATCTCGCGCGTCACACCTCCGGCGTAGGCAAATGAAAAGGAGCCGGACATCAATCCGTCGATGTTCTGGCAAAGCCATCGATATCCGAAACCCCTCATGACTTCGATAGGTTCACGCGCGAGTTGGAGTGCCAGGAAATCGTAGAATGCGTCCTGGGCTCCCCGACCGTAGAAGCCGTTCATCCAGAGAAACGAAAGTAGGACCAAGGACAAAAGAACGCTGGCGATGAGGATTTCTGGGAGACTTGTACCCTTCCTGCCAGGTTCGTTGATCTTTCCACTCGGAAGCCTCACGGAAGATCCCTGAATTTTCCCGTTTCGATGGATAGAATCCACTTTTTTCCCCTCACCGTTTCATTTTCCTCAAATTTCCCGCTTTTTGCAACGCCCACCTTCTTTGACCATCCCGGAAGGCCCCGTTGATGGTGCTCTGATCTCAACGATCCACCCACCGATCCACCCGCCCCCCCCGGAGGAAGATTCATGATAACCTTGGGGCGTGGCGGGAGTTCGAACGCCTTTCCATTTTCGCGGAGGAGAACCTGATGCCGGGCAATGAATCGGAACTTGTCCGTGATTTGGCAGCCCCTCTGAAATCCTTTCGCCTGATGGCTATCGAGAGGGTGCTGGCCGAAGGTGCTTCTCCTGCGATCATCGAAGCGATCCGGGTTCGATTGGGGGTCGAGGAGGACGACGAATGCCGGCTCTTGCTGGGACATGCTCTTTCGAGGTTCGGTCCGGAAACCCCGGAATCGGAAGCCGGATCGGTTCCCCTCGACCTCGAGGAGTTCCGGCTTGGCTTCGGGGCTTTGCCGCCCGCCGAAAAACTCATGTGGCTGGAAAGGCTCCGAAAGCGTGGCGGGGAGGTGGTTGCCCCCTTTTCCGCCGAGCTTTTTTCCGCGGAGTCCCATCCCACGGTCCGGTCTTTCCTGATCCGCGGATTCGGAAGAACCTGGCAGACGGAGCGGCTACGCTCTCTGATCCCCTTGCTGGCTTCAGAACAGCTTGCAGTCACTCTGGCTTCCCTGGAGATCCTTACGGAACGGTTGCCTCTGGAACTCGCGCGTGGGCTTCCCCCGGCCCTCGGCTCATCGGATCCCCGGGTCAGGGCGCTGGCCATCAAAGCCCTGGCCAGAATCGATTCTGCCGAAGCCTTGAATCACCTGGAATTCCTCCTTCTTTCAGGGGTCGGCCCCGAAGTGGCGGCGGGTCTCCAGATCGCCTTTCACATGCCTTTCGAGCTGGTTAAGAAGGTCATCCTGAAGTTCCTGGCGATCGAAAAGGACCCCGCTGTCGTCGAAAGGGCGGGTCTGCTCCTGGTCGTCAACCCCGATCCCGAGATCCCGCTCCGGCTCTGGGAGTTGGTTGAAACATCGTCATCGGGTGA
>CAYRYU010000180.1:0-7559 GCA_964428355.1 uncultured bacterium | reverse complement strand
CGCAGGTTTTTCCAAATCGTTACGTCTCACTGGTATCCGGAAGCCTTCGATCGAACACCAGGGTCAATTTCGATCGTCTACTTTCAGAACATGGAGGATCCAATGTCAAAAGGTTGTCCCCAGTCGAAGAGGTTTTTCCCGTCCTTATTCATCGTTTTACGTTTCACCCTGCTGGCCATCGCATTCGTAACCGGATGCGGAGGAGGCGGGGGCAGCGGCACGGTCTTGAACACGTCCACCGAGTTCACCGTCAGTGGAAACGTGCTTCTGCCTCAGGATTATTCAGCCTCGGCGACCGCGAGTATCCTTGCCCAGGTTCCCGCCAACATGACCGCCCGGGTCGTGGACGCGGCCGACACCCTGCAAGGCGATGAGGTTTCGGTGAACCAGTCGAACGGTCAATTCTCGATTCCCCGGGTCAAACCTGGAGCAAGGTTACGCATATGGATTTTGACCGGGGGAAGGAAGATCATCCTACAGAAATTCTTCGACTCCGTTTCCGCCGACAGGTTTGGAGAAACCGTCGACAAACAAACGACTGCAGTCGCGATACTGGCTCATCACAGCAATGGCTCGAGAACCGCCTCCCAGGTCGAGGCTGCGGTGAACAATGGTTCAATAAGTCTCAACGCGCTTCTCATGGTCATCGACAGCTTCCTCAAAGGGTCGATCATCGCTTCCCAGACAAACATTTCCGAGATAGTGGTTCAATCATTGGGAACGACGGGGATTTCCGACATCATCGGCCGGGTTCCGGCTACATCAAACCCGGGAACGGCTTCCGGGACAGGGAATCAATACACGCTGGCCCAGGCGATGAGCGACAACGCCCAGTTGTCCACCATCGCTTTCAGCGGCCTGGCTTTCATTACCGGAAACGGCGGCGCGGACACTTTCTTCCCCCCTGGAAAGGTGGCGGACTTCTTCGGGTTCCAGTACATGCGGGATGTTGATGTCGCGGGGTATGGCCACAACACGACATTCCTCACCCGGGTGGCGGCAAATGTGCTCTACATACTCAATGACTCCCAGAAAGCGAAACTGGTTGCACTGGCCAAAACTCAGGCGCCCATATACGTGAATTTCGCCTACAACCGGTTTCCCTTGATGAACGCCTTCCGGCGATGCCTGGAGGGTCGGATTCCGACCGGAACCGTCAGCCTGAGCTCCTCCGCCGTCTCCGCGTTCACTTCCAACCTCTACAAATGGGATGCCGACCTGAGTTACAACCGCGCGTTGGTGGTGGGGGAGATCATCAACTCCTTTACGACGGAGCAGAAGGCCTACCTGTCAGCGATGCAGTTCAACAACTTTTCAACGTGGCCGGCAGTTGCGGAGGACGAGACACTCAAGAAAAGCATGACCAACAATGAATTCATCGCGGTCATGACGTATGCCAGCGAGCTGTTCTCCTGGTACAAGGGAAACCCCGACGCGGACGTCTACTTCTGCCCGGAACGGCATGGCACCTACTTCGGAGGCTTCTTCATGAAGGACTACCCCGCCATGAACAACCCCGATTACTTCATCAGCACCGCAATAACCGGGGACAGCGGGAAGGAGTTCCTGAACATCCTGGATGCCGGACAAAAAGCCCTGATCACCGGAATTATCGATGAACAGAGAGCCTCCCTTGCCGAGATTGCGCAGATCCGGACGACGATTTCGGCCGAACTCAGGAAGGCCATTTCCGGGGGAACCATCGACAGGGAGAAAGTCTATTCCCTGATCCAACGCTATGGCGAACTCGATGGTCAGATGTCAGCCCTTTACGCAACCAGGTTTTCCGCAGTCAGGAAAACCCTTACGGAAACCCAGATGGCAGCTCTCGTCAACCTGAGAAACCTGAACGTGGTTCCACAGGGTGCATACCGGTTTTCGGCCCCAGTGGCAATGCCCACGCTTCCTGATACCGACTTCCTGTTCGGGGTTGGAACCCCTCCTCAGGATGCCGGCCTGATGACAGCTCCCACCAGTTTGGCCAATAGCAGTCCTCCGGGAGTTGCTTCCCGGAACTCCCGGACTATCCAACCTGTCCCCAAAAAAAGGAGAAGAACATGAAAAGAGCCATCCTGATCATCTTCCTCAGTCTGACAATCGTTTGTTCGGCGTCCTGGGCTCAACCCGGTAGGCAGGACGAACCTGGCGATTCCGGAGGTTCCCGGATGGGTCCGGGCGGACGTAACCCCGGTGGCAACCAGGATTCTCAGGGTGAACCCCGAGGGGGAGGTGGCCCCAGGCGCGGACCTCCCCCCCTGGAAAAGGCCCTCGACGTCGATGGAGACGGATACATCTCCGGAAATGAGCTTTCGGGAGCTCCGGAAGCCCTGAGAAAGCTCGATTCGAACGGCGATGGAAACCTGACTTCCGACGAGTACAAACGCCCGAAACCCGGTTCACAAAGAAAGGGTCAATCCCAGGCATCCGGGAGTTCCAGGCTTGGGGAGTCCAGGGGGGAAGGCCGGGAATCCGGCCCCGGAAATCGGCAACGCCCGCCATCTCCTCTCGAATTGGCTTTGGATGCTGATGGAGACGGAACCATCTCGGCCGCTGAAATAGCAAACTCCGAGGTCACCGTGAAAGCCCTGGACAAGGACGGAGATGGAAAAGTTTCCCGCGCCGAATCCCAACCCCCCCGCCCCGAAGACCAGGGTGGCCGGCAAGGCCAGGGTGGCCAGGGCAAGGGCGGACGAGGCGGGCAAGGCGGAAACCGGGGCAATGGGAACGGCCGGCCGGACAAGGGTGGCGGCCAGGGAGGAGGAGGTGGAGGAGGGCAAGGCGATGACCAACCACCCCCCGACCAGGAACAGGGGGAATAAAACACCTATCAGGTTTTCAAGTTTTTCCGCGGAAATCCGGGGATTGCACCCTCTGCCCAAAGAGGGTATCAATGGGAAGGGAAATCCGGCCTGAGGTGACCCATCCACATCAAAAAAAAGTCGCCGATTCCAAGGAAATCTCCGCAAGTTTTCCCGGACCGGAACGTCAAACCTCTGGAAACCTCTGGAAACCACTGGGCAGGAGGGAAGTCTGGGTGGAATGAGAAGCCCCGGGGGCAACGGGCTGAAATTCCTGCGGGATAGGCGAGCGTGAAGCTGGATGGATGACTTGAACCGACTTGAAGGCCAGAAAAAGGCGGAACTCCCGACCCCGTCCGCCCTGATCAGGGAATTCCAGGACAAGGTGGTGAACACCTGCTACGGCTTCCTCCACAACCGGCAGGACGCCGAGGACGCGGCACAGGAGGTCTTCCTGAAGGCATGGAGGGCTCTTCCCACCTTCAGGGGGGAAAGCAGGCTGTCCACCTGGCTGTATCGGATCGCAGTCCGGACCTCCCTCGATATCCTCAGGAAGAGGAAACGACGGTGGTCATGGCTCCTGGAACTGTTCGGAATGGGACCCAAACTGACCGAGTTGGTGAGCGGGAAAGACCCGCTGGTCGAGGCGGAGCGGCGCGAGCGCGCACGGCTCCTCATGGCCGCCATCGATTCTCTTCCCGAGCAGCAGAGGATCGCCTACGTTCTTGCCACATTCGAGGAGATGAAGGGAAAGGAGATCGCGGAAGTCATGGAAACGACTCTCGGAGCCGTCGATTCCCTGCTCCACCGGGCCCGGGAAAACCTTCGCCGCGAACTCCGGACCTACTACCGCGGGTTGCCGGAAAACCTTTCCCCGGTGGGAAACAAGGAGGCCGAAAATGGCTGACGAAAGAATCGAACTGGAAGTCGAGAAAACCATGGCGAGCCTGGACGAGGTCCAGCGATGCCGTTCTTCGGGTTCCTTCGCGGAACGGGTTCTTTCCTCCATCACCCTCGGAGAAACCGCCCGGGAGGAGGGAAAAACCGCCGGTTGGTGGCCCGATCTGGCCCTGGCGATGGTGATCCTTCTCATCCTGTTGGACGGAGCAGCCATGGCATGGTCCTTGAAAGCCAATGAGGCCAGAACCAGAAGCCGGATCATGTGCGAGATCAGTGGCGCAGGGGCCGGGGAATCCCCTCTTTTTTCACTGACGGAAAGCCTTGAGTGAGGTCGAGAATATGGAACTGACGACGAAATTGAGCTGGCTGGTGGGCATCCTCGTGGTGCTTAATCTGATACTGGTTTTGTTCCTGGTCTGGCCCCACCTTCCTTTCGCCCGCGAACCGGGTGGACGAGATCAGAACCTGAGCCGCGAGGCCGATCGTTTCATGGAGCGACAGATCGGTCTTTCCCCGGAGCAGGCGAAACAATTCGAGGAAAACCGGCGAAATTTCCGCCGGAATTCCGATGTCCTAAGGCAAAAGATCCGGGACAACCGAAAACAGCTGACAACGGGGTTGTTCGCTCCCGATACGGCTTCGGAGGCTGGAAGGCTGCTCGACGAAATGGCCATCTGCACCAGGCAGCTGGAGGAGATGTCCTTCCAGCACATCAAGGGAATCCGCGATTCATGCAACCCCGAACAGGCCGACAAGCTGAAAAAGCTGCTGGAGGAACTCCTCAACCAGCCTGCCCCTCCTCCACGTCCCCCTGACCGCCAGTAGGGACGGAACCCCGAATTTTCCCCGGAAAAGGAGACCGCAATGAAACGATCTCTATTCTTTCTTGCATTTCTTCTGTTGTGCGTTGCCTATACGACCATAGCCCCGGCCCAGGATGAAGGAGAACCTCCGCCCCCGCCACCTGAAGGCGGCCGCCGGGGGCCTCCACCCTTGGAACAAGTGTTGGACCAGGATGGGGACGGGTACATCGTCATTGGTGATGCGTCCCTGACTGCGACCGCGCTGAAATCGCTGGACGCCGATGGCGATGGCCAGCTCACTCCCGACGAATACCGTCCTCCGAAGCCAGGCGAAGAACGAAGGCAGGGGGGGATGGGCCGGACCGACCGCGGGGAGCCTCGAGTGCAAGGACAACGCCGGGCGAAGGACGGTCGGAGACCTCCGCCCCCGCTGGAATCGGCTTTGGACACCGATGGGGACGAGATCATCTCTGCTCCGGAGATGACTTCGGCGGTTGATTCCCTGAAGACCCTGGACAAGGACGGTGACGGCCGAATCTCGAAGGAGGAGTCCCGCCCCCCACGACCGGATAGCAGGAAAGAAGGCGGTACGGGCCCGGAAATGGCCGGGTATGGCGACACCGGGGACGGCGAAGCCCGGCCTGACGTGGCCCGGCCTGACGCGGCCCGGTCTGGTTCCGCACGATCGAATGACCGAAGGGGGAATGGAGAGAAGCGCGGAAGAGGTGGGAGCCCGGGGGGGTTCACGATGGAACAGACCCTCTCCGACGAAGCCCAGTGGACAACCATCGCCTTCGATGCCGTTGGCTTCCTTACAGGATCATTGGGAGCTGACTCCTGGTTTCCCCCGGGAAAGGTTGCTGATTTCTGGGGTTTCCAGGGCCTGAGGGACAACGACCCGAGCCACATGGGCCACAACACCGACTTTCTCACCAAAGCGGCAAACAACATGCTGTCGATACTTTCGGAGCAGCAAAAAGCGATTCTGATCGAGCTTGCCCGAATCCAGGTGGAACCAATCAACGCATATGCCTACAAACGTTTCGTCCTGATGAAGGCCTTCAGGCGGCTCCTGTCGGGGGAAGGCCCGAAAACGAAACCCTATCTGAGCGAAACCGCCGTCAGGGCGTTCTCCGCTGAACTCTACCGCCTGGATGGGGAAATCACCTTCCAGCGGGCCCAGGTGATGGGGGGAATCCTGAAATCCCTTTCTCCGGAGCAACGGGCGCGTATCGACGCTTTGGTCGGAAAGGGGATGACTTCCTGGCCCGACCTTCCCGACCAGGTGGACAAGCGGCAGTTTTCCCATGACGTGCACGTGGCAGTCATGACCTATGCCAGCGACATGTTCAGCTGGTATGCCGGAAATGTCGAAACCGACGTCTATTTCTGCCCCGAACGCCAGGGAACCTATTTCGGAGCCTTCTTCATAAAGGGCGGCCCGGCGAAGGGAAAGCGGAACTATACGATCAACGAGAACCTGACCGCCGACGTCGGACGTTCCTTCGTGGCTGCCCTTGATAAAGGCCAGGCCAGCCTCATTACCGGCCTGGTCGACGTCCAGAAGCCTTTCCTGCTCGAGATTGTCAACATCCGACGGCAGGTAGCTAAGCTTCTCAGAGGATTCATTGCAGGCCTTCCGGTCGAAAAGGAGACCGTAATGAAGCTCATGGAAAGCTATGGAGACAAGGACGGCGCAATCATCTTCAACTTCGCCAAGACCTTCGTTGACGTTGACAGGTCGCTAACCCCGGCCCAGAAAACCTCCATCACCGCTATGCGATCCAATCTCAACCTTCCCGAGCCAGAAGGCGCATTCCTGTATTCCTCGCCCATCCCAATGCCCGAGATCCCCGACACCGATTTCCTCTTCACGGACAAAAAGCCGTGAAATCAGAACTGAAATCCGTATCAGGTTCCGCAGGCCTGCTCTTTCCACCTTTCCGCTTTTCAAATCGATCCAGGACTTCCCCGCAGGAACTTCTGATCGGAGTCTTCTGCCTGCTGCTGCTGGCTCCCATCCTGTTTGCGCAGGATGGGGGGGACGGAAGGCGGGGAGGGCCAAGGGGAAGCGGCGGCCAGGAAGGGCGCCACGGAGGCGGTGAACGTGGCCGTGATCGGCGGGGCGAAAAGAAACGGAATCCACCCGGGGTCTTCCGAACCGAAGTCCCCCAAAGGGATCTGGGAATCCTTCTCGCCCGCCCAACGGATTCCTCGATAACGGTAAGCATCCTTTCACATCTGGAAAAACGGCTTTCCATAGCCTACGGAACGCAAAGCCAACGGTTGGACCAGACGACGACGTCCACCGATCTTTCCCCGGGAAAGCCTGTCGATTTCGTGCTTTCAGGCCTTGCACCGAACACAGGATATTTCTACAGGATCCTCCGGGACCCGCCGGGCAAAGAGGGCGACCCTTCGGAAACGGTCCACTCTTTCCACACGGCCCGAAAGCCCGGAACCAGTTTTTCGTTCACGGTCACGGCGGATTCCCATCTCGATGACCGGACGGAGCCGGAAATCTACCGCCAAACGATGCTCGCGATCGCGAGTTCCACGCCGGATTTCAACATCGACCTTGGGGACACGTTCATGAACGACAAGAAACCCGACAACCGGCCGGAACTCCTGCGCCAGTATTTCGCCCAGCGGTACTATTTCGGCCTCTTCGGCCACTCCGTCCCCTCCTTCCTGGTCGTGGGAAACCACGACGGGGAGAGCATCCGTGACGATGATGGAACCGCGGACAGCCTGGAGGTCTGGTCGACAGCGACCAGAATGGCCTTTTTCCCGAACCCTGTCCCCAACGGGTTCTTCTCGGGAAACACCGTCCCCGACCCGGCCGGAGTCATTCCAGGGGATTACTACTCGTGGACCTGGGGTGATGCACTTTTCATCGTCCTCGACCCCTACCGTTTCTCCGAACGCCAGAGGGGTGGGGATGACAACTGGAAATCCAGTCTGGGGAAAGCCCAGTACCAATGGCTAAAGGCAACCCTCGAAGGCAACAGGTCCCGGTTCGTATTCGTGTTCATCCATCAGCTGGTAGGAGGGGTGG
>CAYRYU010000179.1:4238-7602 GCA_964428355.1 uncultured bacterium | reverse complement strand
AATCCTTTTGAAGGTCCTGAGAAGGTGGGCCGGCTGATTTCCAGCAGATGACCACCAGGGTCGCGTCATCGTTCCACGGAACTTCCCTGGTGATATGCCTCAGACGGCCGAAGAACCGGTCGAGCGCACCGTCGAAGCCCTCCTGCAAGACCTCCTGGACCATCTGGTTGAAAGCTGCATAGCCGAGCATCTTGTCGGGTGAGATCTGCGTCTCGATGCAGCCGTCAGTTGAAAGGACCAGCCCCTCGCCGGGAAGCATCCTGTCATCCTCTCCGGTGTACTTCGCCTTTGGCCATGCGCCGATCGGGAACATGGGGATCTCGACGGTCCTGGTCTGTCCATCGGATGCAACCTTCACCAGAGGCGGGTGCCCGGCGTTCGACATCCGGAACCTGCCGTCCCTGACGTTCAAGCGCAGGAGAAGCAACGTGGTCATCCTGACCCGTTTGAGAAGTCGCAAAGCTTGAGGATTCAGGATGTTCAGCAGGGCTTCGGGCTCGACGACGTCCGTCTCCATGAACATCTGCAGGGCTCCACCCATCATCGCGACCACGATCGCTGCGGGAAGCCCATGCCCCGTGGCGTCCCCGATACAGACATAGACCCAGTCGGGATCCCGTGGATCACGGATATAGTCGAAGAAGTCACCGCCTACTTCCTCGAGCATGATCGACCGGCCTGTCATGCGCATGTTTCCGATCTCGAGATACTCTGCGGGAAGGAGATCCTCTTGTACGATCCGGGCCAGGTCGAGTTGGCTAAGACTTCCCTTAACCTCGCGGAAAAGCTGGGCAAGGAGGAACAACTCCCCGACCGGATTTCCGATTTCCGGGATCCCCTGACGGGGGTGCGAAAGGGATTCCACCACTTCCTCGAGGTCCGCCACAGGACGGATCAGGAAGCGGGAAAGGGTTCCGAAGCCCAGACCGAGACCGGCAAGAACGATCGCGAACCCGAAAAGGAATGCCAGCCGCGTCCGTCTTTCGTTTTCGATCAGGGGGGCCAAAGGTCTGGATCTTCCGATGATGAGGTGTCCCATTTCCCGGCTGCGGTGAAACTGGAAGAGCTTCCAGCCCTTGCCGGGGGCTCGTCCCGCATACCTCTGGGCATCGCCTTGCCCCGCGAGGGCTGCCGCGGCAAACCTCGCCCCTCGGGGGGGGCGTTCCGAACCGAAATCTATCCCATCGAAGTCGGTGGTGAAAAAGTAGACTCCCCTGCCATCCTTTGCCCTTGCCCGCTCCCGAGAGTTGGAGACCGTGAACGGAAAGGTGAAGCATTCGCTCCGCCAGTGGATGAACATCAGGTTCTGGGCGACGCCGTCCTGATCCTTCATCAGGTGGGCGATGTTGAAAATCGATTCTCTTCCCACGTTGTAACGTTTGATCCGGTCCAGGTCCTCGAGTCCCTCGTTGACTATGTCCTCCTGCTCGATTCCGGCGATGGCTGCGAAAGCGCTGAAAGAATCAGGTTTTCCGCCCGGGCTGTCCCCGGGTTTTTCCCGCATGGTCCTTGCGGTGACGATCCCGCAGATCTCCTTGGCCATGGTGCCAAAGAATTTCTCCCAGACCAGGTCCCGGGGGACCTTCGGCCTTTCCCGGGGAACCGTCCTCATGAAGTTTCGGACTTCCTCCCGGGTCATCGGATGCTCCCCTGCCCGGACCAGCTTCTCGTGATAGGGTGTCACTTTCTCGCTCATCAGGAAATGGCGGTCGTTGTACCAGCGTCGCCACGATTCCCCCAATTGGGAGGTGAAGAGGAATCCCATCTTGTTCTGTTCGTGGAACGGAAGCAGGAAAACCCCGGAAGAGGCGAAAATCGGGGCGGCCGAGATCAATTCCCTGCCCTCCAGGCGTGAGAAAGCCAGTTTCATGGCCTCGGAAGCGGTGAAAACGGGTCGGAGGGGCTCGAGGATGCGTCCGATCCTGTTCTCGGTTCTTTGCTGGAACGCGGAAAGCTCCTCGTCCACCTGCTCCAGTTCCTGGGGAAGAGCCCTAAACTCGCTTTCGAAAAGGTTCATGGAATGCAGGGAAAGGACAATATCACCGATCACGATGATGGCGAGCAACGGCAACCCCACTGCGGGGCCCAGCTTGCGAAGGATGTTCGAGGAAAGCCCGCCGTTGGCGTCCAGATGGTCCTTTCCGGTCTCGAGATGGGGACCGGCAAGTTTGTGGAAGCCCAAGGCTGCGATTCCCAGGATCCCCAGGAAAAGCCAGAGTTGCGTCCCGGGAGAAACGGGGACCTGGGCCAGGCAGGAATCCTCGGGAAAATCGATGCACGCCGCATGGGTCATTCCGATGATCCCCCTCCAGGCTTTTCCCTGGCGGGAGCGGTCGGATGCGAGGGAATACAGACGTCGGGATGCGGTATGGGGGATCGGTTTCCACGTCTTGCCCAGTTCGCGGGAAAACCTGAGCATCCAGGTCCGGGTAATGGAGGGCCAGATGGCGCTTTTTTCCTCGATCAGTACAAGATAAAGCTTTCCTTTCCCCACTTTGCCGGGGAAACGTCCCCAGGCAAGGAACCAGGGGTTTCCCGGTATGGGTATGCGGTAGAAACGATGCTCGCGTCGTGAATTCCCCGCCAGGTGGATGGGAAATGAAACGAACGAGGTTTCGATCCTCCTGGTCATGGTCGCGAACTCGTCGTGCCGGTGGTCGGCAAGATCTGCGAGCAGGCGGGAAAACCCGCCTGATTCCGGATCCTGCGGATAGGTCGTCCCGTTCGTCCGGTCGAGAAGAACCAGCCGGGTACCGGGGAATCCCCCTTCGGAAAGAGCTGCAAGGGTCTTCCGATGAAGCTCGGGAAAAGGCGCCGAGGTTTCGAGTGCCTTTCGGAGCCATGACCAGGCGCCTGTCATCCTGAAATGCGGCTCCCGCCCACGCTGAAGTTTGATCAGGTCGAACCTGAGAAGCTCGGCAAGAAGCCTTCCCTCAGTTGCCACACGGGCCCGAAAAGCGTGAAAAACGCCCAGGAACGCCAGGAAAAGGATTCCGCCCCAGATGGACCATTCCCGTAATCTCCGTCGGTTTGCCATCACCCGCATCCTGGTTCCATCAGACTTTTCCTGACCGGGAAAGGATCAGGAGAGATCGCTCATCCGGAGTTCCCGACCCGCCCCCTTGCCCCCCCGCCTGTGCGGACAATTCCCCGGGAAGAATCCCGTGCGGATCGGAAGACGCCCTTTCGACCGCGTTGGCGAAATGGATGTACCCGTCACCCTTTCCCGTGGGATCCAGAGCCGTGATCCACCCCTTGGAGTAAAGGACCAGGGCTTCTCCGCAGGCAAGGGAGAGACTTTGCTCGATCGACTGGCCACGCAGACGGCTTCCAAGAGGGGAGGAAGGTTGCTCGAGCCATCTGG
>CAYRYU010000179.1:0-4138 GCA_964428355.1 uncultured bacterium | reverse complement strand
GACTGGCCACGCAGACGGCTTCCAAGAGGGGAGGAAGGTTGCTCGAGCCATCTGGGCCCTTTGGCGGAGTGAAAGCACGGCCAAAGGTGGCCCGCATTGGCATGATGGAGCGTTCCGTCGGTTCGGGCCCAACCGATGAAAAGTGTCATCCGGCGGTTTTTGGCGGGGTCCCGGGAAAGCATCCGGTTGAGGAGGTCGAGGATTTCGCCCGGCTTGCGGACCCGGTCGGTGAGGATCGAGAAAGCCATCTTGACCCTTGCCGCCATGAGGGTGGCCGGGATCGAGCCGCCGCTTCCCCCCCCGAGGCAGAAAAGGATTTCCCCATCCTTGAGTTTCACCATGTCGCTCATGTTTCCCCCGAACGATCCTCCCGGGATGTATCTCGCGGTCAGCCTCCATCCCCCCGACTCGATCATTCCTTCCGCGACGAGGGCTTTCCGGACGGGAAGTGCGGAATAGACCCTGGAGAGGGTTTCACCGGACCTCGCAACCCCGGTATAGATCTTTTCCAGTTGACCGTTTTCGGGGAGTGGCGGGAGCTCGAACTCGCCGCGCCGGATCATCATCAACGCCCCGGAAATCCGTTCGATGCTTCTCACGAGCCTGTTGCCCAGAAGGAAAGCGGTTGCCGCCCCGAAGATCAGCATGAGGATCACTGCGGAACCAAAGGAGGTCAGGATGCGGCTTGTCCTCCGGGCGAGGGGTTCGTAAGGAACGGCCCCGAAAAGGACGAACCTTCCCATCCGGTTTGCGGGAACCGCGGTCACAAGGAACCGCCCTCGCGGGGGGAGGTCGATGATGGCATCCACCGAATGATTGCGCCTGATGACCTGTTCGCACATGGTTAGAAGGTCATTGTTGGCAAGGAGGCCTTCCGGACGGCTCCAGAGTGGGCCCGCCTCCCCTCCCTCCGCCAGTCCGAACCACATACCCTGCCGCCTTCGGGAAATGAGCTTCCTGATGTATTCCGAAAGGAGGTTCTCCATGTTCAGGAAGGCGGAGAAGAAACGGACCCGGCTTTTCGGCCCCCGGTGCCCTCTGGGACTACGCCATCCTGGCTTTTCGGGCACATTCGCCCCATCGTGGGGCTCGTGCTCGGGAAAAAAGGAAAGAAACAGGCTCCGGCGGAAACCGAATCCCTCGAAAGCGATGATCCGGTCGAGGTTTTCGAGTAAATACCTGGACAACCCGTGGATATACGAGAGGTCCATGGTTCCCTTTTCGGAGGAGGTTTTCGGGGAATGGTTCTCGGCGGCCCCGAGCAGGTTCAGGAGCAGGGTGGCGGCGAACGCGCGCTGCTCCCGTTTCCGGTCTGCCCCTTCGCGCACCGCCTCGAGGAGGTTTCCCCCATCGTCGAGAATGTATGCATAGGTGATGATATTGGGTGGGGGAAGGGTCCCCGAAAAACTCGCCTGCGGATCCCGCAGGGGAGGGGTTCCCGAAACACTCGCCTGCGGGGGCCGCAGGGGAGGGGTCGCTCGCATCATTTTGGAAGCGGTCGTGCCGGAAGCGGTCGTGCCGGAAGCGGTCGTGCCGGAATCGGTCGTGCCGGAAGCGGTCTTGTCGGATTCCGCGGGGCCCCCATTCCTTCCCTCGAGGCCTCGGACGAACTCCCGAAGTCGCGATTCAACCGAATCCTGCCAGGTTTGCATCCCGAGGTCGATCTCCGAAAGCGCGCGTTCGAGATCCCGGTGGGTGGAAAACTCGAGGCTTCTCCGGGATGTTCCCGCGTAATCGATCCCCCGGGCGGCGAAAACAGTGAGGGTGGGGATGGTTGCCGCAAGGAGGGCGAAAACGATCAGCCGGCGCAGGGAGATATCCCGCGGCCCGGAAACGAGCAGGGACCGCCCCATTCCTGCCAGGAAAAGCAGCATCGAAGCCCAACCCAACGCCCGGCCGGTTCCGAGGACTCCCAGCTCGCGGCGGGTTGGCCCGTCAGGCTCCCCATCGCGCTCCAGGCGGATGCGGATCTTTCTTTTCCAGACTACCTCCTCCTGGATATCTTTCTTTCGGGACAAGGTTGAAGCGGATTCGCGGAGGTATCCCATCCGAAAAGCGGACCCGCCGTCCCGGCGTGCTCCCGGAATGAAACCTGTCTTGAGCCTGTATCGGCCTTCCACCTGCGAGCTGACCTGGGAAACGGTCTTTTGGAACAGCTCATACTCCTCCAGGGCGCCTTTCCTGAGAAGTATCAACATGTGACCCAATGGTACCGGGGTTCCTTTCCGGTCCAGGCAGGCCTTCGCCTTTGAAATCGGAAACCATGCCGCGTAATCGTATCGGGGACTTCCCTTGAGCCGGATGAACGACCGTGGAGTGGCCGATATCCTTTCGAGGGCCATCCTGATTCCGAAGAAACTCCCGCTCAGCGAGCGGGCAGGCCCGATCTTCTGCGGATCGGGGTTTCGGATCCTGTCCAGCACGCGCTCGGAAACGGCGCTGCGCTCCCTCGAGAACCCGGGTACGGTGAGCCGTTCGCCCGATGGGGTGAAAAGGAGTATCTCGAGGCGGTCTTTCAGGAAAACTTTCAGTGGAAGGAATGCCTGCCGCAGGAGAATCCGTTTCCTCAGGTTCCCCAGGATCCTGCGGGTGGCGAAGGGGAAAAAGGTTTCCGGGGCACTGAACCTTACCACCTTGTAAAGGATGAGGCGCATCTGCTCCCTTTCCTGTTCTTCCCAATCCTTCCTTGCCGCCTCGATGCGGTCTTTGAGCCAGGAGTCGAAAGCCAGCAGGGAGAGAACCGTCAGCAGCAACAAAAATGCCCACAGCGGGCCGACGGAGATCCGTCCGGTCGGCTCCGGGATTCCCTTCATTGCCCGCGGTCAGCCGGTGATCTGGAGGGCGATGCAGGTCGCGTCATCCGCGAAGGAGTTCGACTGGGTGAAGCTTTTCACCTCGTCGATCAATTTCGCGAGCATCACCCGGGGTTCCTGCCGGAAGTTTCCCTCCACAAGCCTTCGGATGCGGTCGAGGCCGAAAAAGGCCCCTGCAGGGTTGCGAGCGTCCATCATCCCGTCGGAATAGAAAAGGAACAGGTCTCCCGTTCCGAAACGGATCGACTTCTGGTGATAGGTTTCCCGTTCGTTGATCCCGATCGCGGTGTTTTCGGGATCGTGAAGGATCGTGATGCCTTGCGCGGAACTGAACTGGATGAGGGGTGTGTGGCCGGCGTTGACCAGATGCAGTTCCCTTTTCTCAATGTCGAACCGGCTGTAATGGAGGGATACGAAACGCTCGACCGCTCCCAGGGGGACTGTCATCTCCGCATGGACCCGGGAGACGATTTCCTCCGGGGATGGGGGGATCCCGTTTTTCGACCTGAGAAGGAGCCGGGCCATCGCTCTTTGGAACTGACTCTTCACCGCCGCACCTACGAGCGCTGCCGGGATTCCCTTCCCCATGACGTCTCCGAAAATCAGGTCGAATGTGGTTCGTCCGAGGGGAAAGAAATCGAAGAAATCCCCGTCTATGACGAGGGAGGGAATCGTCAACGAGGCGATTTTCACCCCGCGTTGTCGAAGTGGCGTTTGGCCGAGGAGGAGAGAGCGTTGGATTTCGAAACCGATGTTCAACTCCTGTTCGCGGAGGTTGATAATGTCGTCACGGGTGGCTTTCAATTCGGCTTCGTAGTGCTTGCGGGCTGTAATGTCGCTGAATACCACCACGGCACCGATGATTTCACTGCCCTCCTTGATAGGTGTCAGGACATACTCGGTTTCAAGACGGGAGCCGTCGCTCCGGATGAAAACGGCGTCGTCGAACCGGTTTGCGATCCCCTTGTGAAGAGTCAGGAAAACCGGGCATGACTCCCATGTGCAGGTCGGGGTATCCGCCTTGCATTCAGCGCGGATTCCGTGGAAAAGTTTCCCCACTCCTTCGTCTTTGCCCCACCCGAGCATTTTCATTGCGGCGAGATTGACGAAGGTGACCCTCCCGACCTTGTCGAGACCGAGAATTCCTTCCCCAGCCGCGGTGAGGATCAACTCCTGCAAGCGGCTGAGGCGGGTGACCGTTGCCTCCGAAACGGATTTTTCCCTCAGATCTCGAACATACCAGGTTCCAAGGTAGGCCAGATAGAAGAACACAACGACCAGGGCTGCCACCGAGCGGCGGATCATCCTGCCGGATTCCCTCTGTA
>CAYRYU010000178.1:0-7644 GCA_964428355.1 uncultured bacterium | reverse complement strand
GGGATCGGGGTCGCCATCGACGTCATCGGGTTGGTGGTCGGCGCGATCAGTTTCACTTTCAGCGACGACATGAAGGGCGGGGATCCCCTGTCCTGGAACCAGGTCAAAACGCTCATGGGAATTGCCACCAGCATCGCGGGACTGATCGCGCTGTGGGTCCCGGGACTCGGAACCGCCGTTGCAATCGCCTCCATCCTTATCATGGTCATCCAGAAGACGGCAGACGAGATCGGGGAAGCCCGGAAAAAGTGGCTGGAGTGCTATGCCGACTCCTTCAACTTTCTTATCGAGAAGGACGAAACATTCAAGCAGTTCCATTCATCCTGGCGGGAATTGCCCTCCGAAAACTGGGCACTTTCCCTTGAAAAGGCCCAGGCTGATTTCATGAAATCCGCTCCATATGATATCGCCGCGGGGGGACCGGTGGTGGCGCGACAGTTCCGGATCTGCGAAAGAATGATCAACCAGGGGATCCTGATGAGCTACTACGGCTCAAAGGCCCTTCCCCTCAAACAGGCCGATGTGGAGGAACTCAAGAAACTCTGGCAGGTGAAAGCGACCTTCATGGCTTGGCAACCACCGAAAGAGGAAGCTGAGGGCGGGAAGAGCTGGGCGGAATCTTTTTGGGACGCCATCACGCAACCCAACCCCGCGATGTTCAAGGAACTTCAGATGAGTTTCGAGGAGTCTCTGGCAGAATTCGGCTACGAGTACGTCTATTTCAACCCGGACTTCGCGCTCATGAAGATCTTTTCGAATTACCGCGCCGGAACCATCAAAGAGCCGATGTGGTCGGAATCCCCCGTCGTCAAGGCACTCCCCCTTCGGTTGGAACAAGCACCCTTCAACTACCTGCCCCTTCTCGAGATCCCGACCTCGCGTTGGGACGAAAACCTCCTCCGTGAAGCTTTCCAGGCCGACTGTTTCCTTGCCGGAACCAAACAATTGGTCTACCTGAGAGCCATGGTCGACAACATCAACAAGGAGCAGAAAGCCAAGATCGAAAAGATCGGCAAGGAGGTCAAGGATTTCGAAGCGGACCTGCCCCGGTTCGAGAAGGAGAGGAAAGCGTTGGAGATGCTTCTCGATGCCCCGGGTTCCCTCGAGAAAGACTCCGGGACCCGAAAGAAGATCAAGACCGCCCTGCTCGAGGCGAAGCTGGCAACCGCCGACATCCTGAGCGAATCGGTTACCGAGAAAGCCGCGATCGCGCAGGCCATAAGGGAAAAGGTGGCTCCGATCCTGTGTGACCGCCCGGGAGCGATCGGGTATTTCATCGTCCGCCTCATCGCGCAGGGGATGATCATGAAGCAGGCCATCGACCGGGCAAAGATCCTTCAAGCAGTCCACGCCATCCGGGAAAAAGGGTGCAAAGGCATCGAAGACCGGACCGAATTCAAGAATCCCGAAATCCAGACGTTCCTCGAAACCGGGGACGTTCTTTCCCTCAAGGGGTCCAATTGGGCGGAGAAAGCGGTGGTTTTCGTGGCCGACAAGCTCGGCTGGGTAAAGCCACCTCTGGCAGAAAACAAGTATTACCTGAAGCTGTTGAAGGGCTCCATCGAGGAAAACCAGGAAATATCGCAAGTTTTCATGACCGGTTTTCTCAAGAAATTCGGATCGTACAAACTCAAGGAACTGATAAAATTGAACAACGAGGAGCTTGCCAAATGGAAGGAAGTCTCGGCCAAATGGCAAGCACTCTCCGAAGAAACCGCCGGAGACGGCTTTCCAGCCGAGGGAGAGACCTCCCTCAAAGCGATCTGGGGCCCCTTCGATTTCCCCCCGGGGATTTTTTTCGACCACGCCCTCGAACTTCCGCCCGATTGACCCGCCGGAATCCAGGGTGTTCGGGAATACGACTCCACCCCAACCCGATTTGCGGCTTTCGGGGATTCGGGCAGAAACGTGAAGGATAAAGGCAGGATGGAGAATATCGTGGCAAGAAAAAGATGCAGGAAGATTGCGATCCTTCTGTTTTCCTTTTGGTTGAGCATGGAACCGATGATCGTACCCATGCTCCAGGCACAGGAGGCGGCCGGAGCTCCGATTGAGGAAACGGTCACCCAGGCTGCCTTTCCGGGAACCGCCCCATGCAAGGATGCACCCAAGGTGGTTCCCACGATCGAGGAAATCTGGGAAGTGGAGCAGGACCCGGGTTTGTTCGATCGGAACGATCTCGAAGGAGTCATCCTCCCACACGAGAGACTCCTCTCGATTTTGAACATCCTTGGAAGGACAAGGGAGGAGATCGAGGAGAATTCGCTATCCGAAGCCTTCTTCACAATGCTCAATTCCTTCAACATCATGGAAGAGGAATCGCACGATGCCGTGAGCCTGGTTGGAAACCTCATCTGGCTCCAGAACTTGAGGGGAAACACCCTGGAGCCGCTCGGAAACGCCATGGAGGTGTCCGAAACCTCCGCGAATCTGGCAATGCGTCTCTCGGCCCTGTTCTTCTCGAAATCCAAAGTTGCCGCCAAACTGATGGCCAAATTCTCCAACCTCCTCCTCAAATGGAGAGGGATGATCGATCCGAAAACGCTGGAATGCGTGGATAAGGCGGCGGCTCTGGCAGGAATGAAAATCTACTCCGGAACGAAGCTCCTCTGCGGCGCGACTGGCGAAGAAGGAGCGGAAACGGCTTTCCGATGGTTGACCAAGCCTGTCGAGGAGTCAAACACGGAATTCGGGGTTGCTTTCCAATACATGCAGAAGACCTCGGCGTGGATTGGAATCGGTTTCGAATTATTGGGAATCGGTTGCGGTCTGTATGAAGTTTTCACCAGCGAGAGTTTCCAACGAAAGCACTTCACTTCCTGGGAACAGATCAAGAGCGCCCTCGGAATCATCGGAAGCGTCGCGAGTCTGATACTCATGTTCGTTCCTTATGGAGGAATCGTCGCCGCGGCTATCCAATTGGGCTTTATGGGGATCTGTTACGTGGGTGACCTGGTGGTTAACCAGCGGAAAAAGTGGCTTGAAGGGTATTCGAACTCCTTCCATTTCCTTTTGTTGAAAGACGAAAAGTTCAGGGAGTTCACGAAAAACCATTATTGTCTTGATCCCGAAACCCGATCGGTCTCTTATGAGATGGTCCGCAGGGAATACCTGCACGCCCTCGATCAAGGCCTGAAGGTTTCGACCGGGGGAATCGTAGCCCAGAGGGAGATCAACATTTTCGAGGAACGTCTCCGGCAAGGCGTGCTCGCAAGCTATTACTCGCAGAAGGCCCTTCCCCTGAAGTCCGGGGATCTCCAACAACTCAGGAATCTCTGGAAGATCAAGGCCGATTACATGCAATGGCAGCCTTCCAACGAGGAGATAAGGCAGGGAGCCTCCCCAGTGGATTTCTGGTACGATACTTTTGAAGCAATCAAGCAGGTTCTCTTCCCACACGGCCAAAGCCGGGACCCATTGGAAAACCTGAAGGAATCCCTCGAGGAATTCGACAAAGAGTTCGTCATTTTCAACCCCGATTTCTTCCTGATGAAGGTATTTTCCAACCAGATGGCGCATACAGTCAAAGAACCGGTGTGGAAGAAACCCATCGCAAAAGCCGTTTCGGTGCGAATTGAACAAGCTCCATACAGCTACTTTCCCCTCCTCCTCGTGGACCCATCCAGATTGAAAGATGAAGAGATCCTGGAGGATGCATACAAAGCCGACTGCTTCATCGCAACGATCAAGCATCTGCACCACCTGACATGGATGGTCGAAGGGATCAACCAAAAACTTGAAGCGGGATGCGAAAGGGTAGGAAATGAAGTCGAAAAATTCGAAAAGGCCTTTCCCGCGATCGAAAAGGAGAGGGAGGCCCTCGAGGCTTTCCTGGAACTCGTTCCGGGCGAGGTTCCCGACGACTCCACCCGGATCCGGGTCAAGGAAAAGCTCAGGGCTGCGGGCCTCCTCGTGGGGGGAAAAAGCTCCAAGTTCCAGACTGACCCGACCCAGATTGCCGAGGAAATCCGCGGGAAAGTGGCGAAACTCCTTTTCCAGAGGCCGGGGTTGATTGGGTATCACGCAGCCAACCTCGTCACCCAGGGAATCCTGATGAAAAAGGCATTGGACCGCGCTAAGATCTTTGAAGAAGTCCACAGGATACACGATGTGCACCTCCAATCATCCCAACGCGACATCGCCACACCCGAGATCAGGGATTTCCTCAAAGACTGGGGCAAGCTCAAGGAAGACGCCGAGTTCCTGAATGCCCTCTACGGGGTGAAGGATCCCCCGGAAAAAGAGTTCGACTTCGTTCTATCGAAGTTCAAGCAGGCAACGGACGAGAACCAGAGACTTTCCGAGGATTTCACCAAAAAATTCTGCGGAATGGTTGGCCAGAAAAAGCTTCGGGAGATGATCGACAAGTATGATGATGAAATGAGGCGATGGAAGGAAATCACCAAAAAATGGCAGGAGAATTTTCCCCCTTCGGAGGGCTTCCCAACTGAAGGGGAGATTGCAGAGCGGGTCTGGGGAGACTTCAAGATGCCTCAAGGAGTGGAAATCAACTGGCCGATAGACCTCGAGAAATGAGGGTGAAAGCAATCCTCTCTCATCGGACTTTGATAATCATGTGTCCCGATGGTAATGTTCTTGGAAGAATTCACGTATTCCAGGTGACCAAGGAGTCCAATATCGGAGGGAAAAAATGATCGGACGAAAACCCCAAAGACGGATATGCTCAATCCTTCTCGCTCTTCTCCTGGTATTTGAACCGCTGATGGTCCCCATCTTCGGATCGGAAGCCGATAGGGCAAAAGTGGGACAAGTGCCCGCTGAAGGGTGGGACAAAGTCGGCAAGACCATTTCCGACACGGCCAAAGCCGATTCCCTCGAGGCCGGCGGCTCCGCCGGGTCCCCAGGTGCCGGTGAGGTGGAGCCCCCTCCTCCTTTCGATCCGACTATCGAAGAGGGGTTGAAACCGGAAGAAGTCCAGGAGCAGTTCGACAAATCGAACCTCGAAAACTACCTTCTACCCCATCAATACCTGGATTTCCTTCTCCAATCCCTCGGAAAGACCAAGGAGGAGATCGAAAGCAAATCCTGGTCGGACGCCCTCCTGGTCATGACGAACTCGTTCAATCTGATGGATGAGGAATCACATGACTCGGTCAGCCTGATGGGCACAATCGGCTCGTTCCTTGGAGTCAGAGGGGACGCAATCCAGCCCGGTGCGGTCGTAGCCGATGCATATTTCCAGAATATCGCCCCCAAGATCACCAATCTTTTCCTCACAGCGGGAGAAGGCTCGGGGTTCTACGCCAACCTTTTCAAGGGGCTGGCCAAAGTCTCTGACAAGACGAACAAGGGAACCGAGTTCGTGATAAAAGTCCTCTCCGGAGGAACCGGCGAGGAGGGCACAGAGAGCGCGGCCCAGTGGCTTCTGAAGGTTCCCGCGGCAGGCACCAAGGCGGGAAAGGCACTGGAGTATCTCCAGAAGGTGGGGGCGGGGGTGGGAATCGCCTGCGACATCATCGGACTTGTCATGGGGGTGAACCAGTTCTTCACGAGTGACGACTTTCGAAGCGGGGTCGGAACCTTCTCCTGGGAACAGACGAAAACGCTCATCGGAATCGCGTCGAGCATCGCGGGATTGATCCTCCTCTTTGTCCCCGGCGCGGGGCCGGTTTTCGCGATCGTTTCTTTGGCCATCCTTGTAGGTCAGAAAACCCTCGACCACCTCGGGAATGAGCGGAAACGCTGGCTGGAGTGTTATTCGAACTCCTTCTACTTCCTGTACGAGAAGGACGAAAAGTTCAAGCAGTTCTACGACAACCGGGGAGAGATCACGGAGGAGCAGAAATCCATCTCCTGGGACCTCGCATACCAGAAATTCGGACGATCCTACCTTTTCCAGAAGATCATCCGCGGCGACGACCCCTGCGTTCAGAGGCAGGGCAGGATCTGGGAAGCCATGCTCCGGCAAGGGGTCCTGATGACCTATTACGGCCAGAAGCAGCTTCCCCTGGATTCCGCCGATATCGAGAAACTCAAGAAGCTCTGGAGGGTCAAAGCGGATTTCATGCAGTGGCAGCCAACGGAAGGAGAAGCGGAAAACGGACGGCCGATTCTCGACACTTTCTGGGATTGCGTTGGGGACTTCGTCGCCGAAGGGGGGACCACTCCCGTTGTCGGCCCGATAAAATATCTGTACAAAAAGTACAAGCAGGTCTCGGGGGACATCTCGGATTTCGAGAATTCCCTGAAGGAATTCGACAAGGAATACGTGTACTTCAATCCAGATTTCGCCCTGATGAAGGTTTTTTCGAACTACCGCGCCTCGATGACCAAGGAAGGAATCTGGAAGTATTTCTGGTATGCCAAGATACTTCCCGTCCGTATCGAACAGGCACCGTTCAACTACCTCCCCCTCCTCGAAATCCCCACGAATCAGTGGAGCCAGACCCTGATCCGCGAAGCTTTCCAGGCGGACTGCTTCCTGTCCGGAACCAAGCAGTTGCTGCATCTGCGTTATATGGTCGATGAACTCAACAGCCAGTTGGAAAAGGGGATCAGCGAACGGGAGGAGAAGTTCGGGAAACCGGGAATGGGATTGAACGAACCTGAGCTCAGCATGGCTCTCAAAGCCCTGGTCGAAGCCAAGGATCCTCTCAGCGACCAATCCCGGAAAGAGATCGTCAAGTTGCTGGTTGATGCGAAGGTCCTGGAATCTGGAACCATGGCCAAAGGAATCATCGCCGCGAAATGCACCCGCCAGGAAATTGTCAACCGGTGCAGGGAAAAGGTTGCACCGCTTCTCTTCGACAGACCCGGGGCCATCGGGTATATCCTCGTGAGCCACGTTCTCCAGGCTATCCAGATGAAGCAGGCCGTCGATAAGGCCGCGATTTTCGAGAAGATCTGCAGCATCCGGGAAAAAGGGGTTACAGGAATCGAGGACAAAAGCGAATTCTCGACCCCCAAACTCCAGGCTTTCCTGGAGAAAGGCGAGGTCCTGGACGTTCAGGGAACGACCTGGCTGGAGGAAGGGAAAAGCGCCGTCACCAACTGGCTGGGGGGCATCCAGGCACCCGCGGTGGAATACCGGGGATATTTGAACCTTCTCAAGAAAGCCGTGGAGAAGCAGAAGGAACTCGCCAGGGTATTTTTCCGCTTCAGCATTTTCCCGGGAATCAAAGTCGACGTCGGGCCGGATGAATTGAGAGCCCGCCTGGATCACTGGAACGGGATCTTGAAAGACTACAGGGAAATCACCGCGAAATGGCGAACCGAGTTCGAGGGAACGGAAGACGACGGATTCCCCACGGAAGATGCTGGTCCGGGCGGCTTTTCCTGGGATCCCATCCTCTTCCCCGAGGGGCTCCAGTTCGACAAGCCCCTGGAACTCCCGGAATGAACACAAACGGCGGGGGGTAATGGTTTTCCCCCTGCCTTTTCCCCGCATGGATTGGAGGCCCAAAAAGTCACGCGAATGATGGACTGGTACAACCGAAAGAGGGCATCCTCAGCCGGGTCAGTCGTCCTGACCCTGCTGGGGATTCTCAGCGTTATGGTGATCCTGGTCCTGACCACTTCCCAGAGAATGTCGGGTCACACGAGGGTGCTCACCATAATCGACCAGACCCAGATCGCAAGGTTCTTCCTGGAGTCATATTCCGGTGACGTGATCTCCCAGATCAA
>CAYRYU010000177.1:0-7681 GCA_964428355.1 uncultured bacterium | reverse complement strand
GACCGCTACGAAATCCTTAGCGTGCGTAAATTTCCGTTTGGTGGGGTGACCCCTTTCGCGACAGCAGGAAACCGCAGGTCCAAGGGGGTTCGGTGTTGGGGAACAGTTTTTCGAAAGTGGGGTCCCTGCTCTCTTCTCTCTGAGAGAAACGCGGGTTCGGTGCTGGAGAACAGTTTCCAACTATCGTGGTTGGAGAACAGTTCCGCGCGGGAACCCTCATTCATGGCTTATTCCGTGGGTTTCCGTGAGGCTTTCCCGGAGCGAAGGACCGCCCGTTTTCAACCCATTCGGTGTTGGAGAACAGTTCCCGAGAAAACGGAGGGGTTATTCCGCAGTTGTGACGGAAGGAAGGTCGGGCTGTTGCCGAACCTTCGCCTCTTCCAGGCGGGCAATGGCTATCCGTTCCTTGGCCAGATTCATCATGAGCCGGGCACCGGGGCCGTTGCGTTCGACCTGGTGACGGAGTTTTTCCGGCATACTTGCAAGGGCTTCCCGTTCCAGGATGACTGTTTCTTCCGGGGAGAGGATGGCGAGGTAAGCTCGGGCCTTTTTGTGGGCTTCCTCCTCGAGGTGCCGGCGTCGAGCTTCCTCGGCGTTTTTCGCGGCAACGGCGTCGAGCTGCCGGGTTTCCTCGGCCTTGACCTGGCGCGTCACTTCCTCGTCTTCCTGCATGGCCAGGCCATAATCCCCACGAAGAGCTTTCAGGAGATAGGGGCGGAAGTTCCGTTTGGCGTATTTGCGAGTGTAGCGGATGTTCCGGGTCACATATTCCGCGCCATGCATTTCGTAGAACCCGAGGACGATTTCCAGGATGGTCCGCTGGTTCTGACGTTCCGGGGGAAGGAGGGCAATCAAGGCTTTTACCTCGTCCGTCTGGGGAACCTCGAAGGGAGGCTTGGCGGTCGCCTTTGGTACCGGGGCCGGAGCCGGTGCTGGAGCGGTTTCCGTGAGTTTACGGAAACACAAAATGATCTTCCGTTTCTCTTTTTCAGAGGGGCGGGTGGAGAACTCGAACCTGGAACCGGTAGACCTGTTGATCCGCTCGACCGCGGCCCGGATCTTCGGGATGATGTGAGCCGGGTAGCGTTCCTTCATGGGGATCTTTGCAGCCAGCTTTCCGGCTTCAATGTCGAATGTTTCATCCACATAGAAGGATTTGGAGAGGATTTCATACAATCTGGTCGCCAGGGATGAGCGTAGCTGCTTGAATTCCGAGAACTTGATGTATTTGAAGAAGCCATTGCCGCGCATCATCTCGATGAACCGGGGGGAAAACCAGACCTTGAGCCGCTTGTCGTCTTTCCGGATTTCCCAACCGTCGATGATGCCGAATTGCATGGCATGGTAATCCTGACCGTCGTAGAAGGTGCCCTCGAACTTGATGCCGGTCATCTTCCAGCGTTCGAGGCTATCAGCAAGGCGGTCGTACCATGCCGCAGCGCCGTTGAAGCCGCATTCCTGGAGAACCTGATGCCTGGACAGGACCAGGGTTTCCGCGTAGTTGTTCCGTTGGCTCTGGAGGAGGAGATACAGAAGAAAGATCGCGTCGGTTTTGGTGGGGGGTTTGTAGCCGGCTCGGTAGACGTAACCGTTGATGTCTTCCCAGACCAAGCCGTGCGGGCTGGCCTCTGCTAGCCGCTCGTCCTGGAACCAAAGCGGATATTCCAGGAAGTTGATGTTGTGTTTGACGAGATCCCTGGTCATGCTGCCCCCTCCCAAAAAATCATTCGGTGTTGGAGAACAGTTCCCCCGGCAGGTTCACCGGCTTCAAAAAACGGGGGAAAACGGTCGTAATTTTCAAAATGGGATAATATCACAAACACCGGACTTTCGATACTTATGAAATTTTGAACGAGCAAAGAGAAAAGTTCGGTGCTGGAGAACAGTTTGTTCGGTGTTGGAGAACAGTTATTCGGTGCTGGGGAACAGTTTGTTCGGTGTTGGAGAACAGTGCCATTCGCGGAAACTGGCTTCAGGAAAGGGTCTAAGGGGGGCTATTTTCCGTGTACAGTACTTGTATAGGTACTATAAAGACTTACTACTAGGGGCGTCTCGAAACTTGGGATTTTCTTCGGGGGGTGGGTGACCCCTCACACCTGGTTGCCGGTCGTCCGTTCGTTTTTTTGGACAACAGAACCAAGGACCCCCCGGACCTGAAGGTCCAGGACCTGCTTGACCACCTGGGGATGCCACTTTTCAGACTTCTTCGGAGAAAAACCCCGCTTCTGGAGAAGGTTCCCGATCTTCTGGTAGGAAAAACCCTTCTTTCGCCAACGAACCATCAGCCGGAGGCCTTCCTGCTCTTCGGTGTTGGGGAACAGTTTCCCCTCCTCGTCAGCCTCGAACCCATACGGAACAGTTCCTCCGGTTTTTTCCCCTCGGCGAATCTTCACAGCCATGGCGGCGGAAGTCCTTTCGGCGATCGCCTCCCGTTCCCACTGGGCGATAGAACCGAGGACGTTGAGAACCAGGCGCCCGGCCGCGGTCATGGTGTTGATAGAATCCTGGACGGAAACCAGGGCGGTTTTTGTCCGGTCGAAAAATTCAACCAGGTGACCGAGGTCCTTGACCGACCTGGTCAGGCGGTCGAGACTGAGGACCAACAAAGCATCCGCTCCCCCACCCTCGAGAATCCCAAGGGCCCGCTGCAGGCCCGGCCGTTTGAGATTCTTGGCACTCCGGCCTGGTTCCTCGATGACCTCGAGGAGCTCGAAATCGGAAGCATGGGCGAAAGACTCGATCCGGGTCCGCTGGTGGGACAAAGAAAGGCCGGAATTGGCCTGTTCTTCCGTGCTGACCCGAACGTAACCGATGACCCGGACCGGAGCTTTCCGGTTCATGATGCGGGTTTCCTCATGGCGGCATCATACTCTTTTTCACTGGCTGGCGTCATCCTTCCAGGCAAGGATGATGAAAAACCGGGGGGGATCCGGCCGTTCCGTGAGTTTCCGTATCCTTCCGGTAAGCCGCGGAAGAGTGTTTCCGTGGGTTGCGCGGGGTTCCGTGGATGAGGCGGGGGAGGATAACGGGGATGGGCGATGGTAAAGGATTCCGTGAATTCCGCCGATATCACGGATGACACGGAATGATCTTTCCGTGGGATACGGAAAGCAAGGCGGGAAACAACGATGAACACTGAATACGTAAAGCTCACGGAAGCCGCACGGAAGCTCGACACGCACCCGGACACACTTCGATACTGGGTGAAGCTGCTCGATGCGGTGACGATCAAACGTGGTCATTCCGTCTACCTCATGGCCGAAACGCTGGGAGTCTTGGCCTTCATGTCCAAGCTAATCGCGGACGGGATCCCGGCAGGGGAAGCCGCGACCAGGGCGAAGACGGAAGCGCCGACCGAGGTAACGGCCCTGGCGATCCGGCCGGCGGAACCGCCGGCGGTCGAAGTGAACGACCTGAAAGAGAGGATCCAGGGGCTCGAACGGGCCATGCTGACGATGGCGGAGACCTTCAAGACGGAAGTTTCCGGTTTGCGTGGGGAAGTGGCGCGGCTGACGGAGAGCAACCAGGCGCTCCGGCTCCGGCTGGAACCGCCGCCGATCCCGGCCGTTCTCACGGAACCGCCGAAACCGGTTCGGCCCTGGAATCCGGCCCCCGCGAAGGATCCGACCGAGGGCATGGGATTCCTGAAGCGGTTCTGGGTCGAAATCGCTCATCCGGAGCGGTTGCGCCGGAACATGGGAAACTGAAGGCCTGGGATGGCCAAGACCACGAAAACCCCAAAGGCGGGCAAGACCGCGACTCCGCGGACCAAGGTCACCAGGGAAAAACGGGTGGCCGGGGTGGTGGACCGGATCGAGGGGAACATCGTCGTCGTGGTGATCCGCGACCCCGACAACCCTGATTGCACCCGGGAACTCTACGTGCCGCGCGACCGGTTCAAGAAGATCGAGCTGCAGGAAGGGGACCGGGTGACGGTCGTCCTGGATTGATGGTGTAATCTGCAGATAGGAGGATCGGAGAATGGCCAACGGAAAGAAGGTTGCCGGGACCGTCGACCGGGTCGAGGGTGACATCGCGGTCGTGGTGATCCGGGATCCGAAGGACCCGGAAGCGACGAAGGAAGTCTACGTCGACAAGAAGAAGCTGAAGAAGACCGACCTGAAGGAAGGCGACAAGGTCATGGTCATCTTGAAGGACGAATGAACGGCTTCCGCCAACCGGCATCAAAAGGGCTGAACCGGCCGTACAGGGATCGTATTTCGGCTTCTCTGGCTGTTTCGAGGGAAACCGGAAATACGAACCCCACAGGGCCGGATCAGGACCCAGGGGGCGGGGTGGGGGAGGGCGTTTCCGAAAGGGTGTAAGACATGAAGACGGTTCAAATCACGTTCGCGGGGCCGAAGTCGGATGCCATGGCCAAACGGTTTTTTACCTACATGGTTGACGGTGGCCTCGAAGATGTCCTGATCCAGGCGCTTTCCGAAAAGGGAGCCACTCTGGAGATCAGCGATTGCAGCACCGAAGACCTGGCGGTGTTGTTCCAGTGCCGGGAAACGACGACCGTCGTGAAAGATGCCGGCAGGAAACGGGTTTCCCGGAAAGGGGTGAAGGCATGAAAACGCGCACCGGAAGAAGTTCCGTGAAGACCGGCGGCAAAGGCGTGAAGAGGGATGACGCCCCGATCCTGGAGAAGATCCTCGAGCGGCTGCGGTCGATCGATCCTCCCGTGAAGCGGATCGCCGTCGAGCCGCCGGACCCGGCGATGGCGGTCTTCCTGCTCGCGCTCTGCGAGGTCTGCTACATCACAACCAGGGCCGATGCGGGCCGCGAGGAAACGGCTCTGGTGACTGCCGGCGGGAAGATCTACTACACCAGCATGGGCCTCGGGGAGGTCGGGAAGAAACTGGCCGATCATCCGCATTTCCTGCAAACCAGCAAGTTTTACATCGTCAACATGACGAAGATCCGGGGCATCAAGGTCACCAACGCCCGGGATCTGTGGTTCGAGGGAATCGAGGCGCCGGTGAAGAACGCCGTCACGGCCACATTCCTGCCCGAGTTCGAAAAGCGGCTGGGCTGATGACGGAGATCATCGCGGAGCTGGTCGAGCGCCTGGCGCTCCGGGGCCGGCGGCTGTGGTCGAAGGACAGCCAGGCCTTCCGGGCGCGGGATGTCGCGTATTTCCAGGCGACGCCGGCCGCGACGCTCGCGTATGTGGAAGGCCGGAAGGAGCCTTACAAGCTCACCGAGAACCTCCAGGACCTGAACCGCGCTTTGAAAGGGCTGTTCGTGCAGTGCCACCGGTCCTACCTGGTGGCCGTCGACCGGGTGGTCGAGGTCTACGAACGGTATCCCGAGGATCCGGCGGACCCGGACGAAACGCCCCGGCGGCGATCGGGGCCGGCGCGATCCGCGGCGGACGAGTGCGAAATACAGATAGCCGGGGCGGATGCCCGGGTTCCGGTCACCTCGACCTACGCCAAGGGTCTGAAGAAGGCTTTGGGCCTCGGAAGCCTGCATCACGTCGTGCCGGAGCATCCGGACGACAAGAAGCTCCGGAATCTGGGGATCATCGATTTCGGCTGGCGGGAACGCTACAAGCTGGATCCGAAGGACCAGGCGGCGGTTGATGCCTACATCGCCAAGTGGCAAATCGTGCGGTTCGGGCTGGAACGGACGATGACCTATTTCCGTCAGGCCGGGGTCGGGGTCATCGACAAGCGACGCCTGGTGAAAAGCATCATCTGGCAGAACTGGAGTTGGATCCGGAAGGGGATCCAGAAGCCGTTCACGGGGAACATCCGGACCTTCTGGTATGAGGTGAAGAACGCGCTCGGCGGGGATGAGATCCTGAACCCGGATGACGTGGACATCTTCTACGATGCGCTCCGGGAGCTGATCGAGGACCAACGGCTGTTCCGGTACAAGGACTTCGGCTTCCTGGACATGAAGAAGCTTTTCCACGACGTGGGAAAGGTGCGGCCGGATATCGTTCTGGTGCTGGAGAAAGGCGGCCAACTGGTGGACGCCCAGACCTGGGCCGCGGAGGTCGGGTGCTCCTACGACTGCCTTGGCGGCGAGCCGTCGGTGCTGACGATGGAGTATTTCGCCGACGATCTGCGGGCGGTGATCGGGGACCGGGAGCTGTCGGTGTTCATCATGACCGACATCAACCCCGCCGGCGTGTCCATCCGGAACAGCTTTCTGGAGGGGATGGCCAAGCAGGGGCTGAAGATCGCCCGGACGACGGTCCTGTGGGAAGCGAAGGACATCCCGGACGCGGCGCTGCCCGGCGGCAAGGCGCGGGTGGCGCGGTATGAGCAGAAGGGATCGCAGATCTTTCCCATTCCGCCGTCGTCCATGAGCTCGATCACGAAGGCCTTGCGATGGTTCGAGACGATCGGGGACCCGCGGCTGAAAACGGAACAGGAATACCCGGGCGGGAAGCGGGTGGTGACGATCTGGGGCGTCGACAGCGACGCATCCGACAAGGCTCTGGTGCGGCGGCGGTTCCTGGAGGGCGTCGCCCAACTGCCCCCGCCGAAAAGAACCTCTTGAGGAATATCTCATTTTGAGATATATTTAGGACAGGATGCACATCATCACCCGACGGAGACTCAACGCCTTCGCGGCGGACCACCCAGAGGCGAAAGGTCCGCTGGATGCCTGGTTCAAGATCGTGAGCCGGGCGGTGTTCAGGAACCTGATGGAGATCCGGGCGATGTTTCCGGCGACCGATGACGTGCAGGGCCTGTGCGTGTTCAACATCGGGGGGAACAAGTTCCGCCTGGTGACGAAGGTCGAATACCGGTGGCAGAAGGTTTTCATCGTGGACGTCCTGACCCACGAGGACTACGACCGCGGGGCCTGGAAGCCGAAGCGCCGGAAGAAGTGAGGTGAAGCCATGAAGGGAACGACCACCAACGGCCATGCCGGGAAGGGCAAGCCGGCCCGCCGGCCGACCCTGCTGGACAAGTGGCTGGACGCGGTAAAGATCGTGGCCGTGGACCGGATCCGGTCGGACGAGGACTACGACCGGGTGACCGCCTTCATGGAAGAGGTCATCGCCGAGATCGGGAAGAGGAAGAAGCACCCGCTGTGCGGGTTGATGGACATCCTCGAGATGCGGCTCCGGGAATACGACGAGGCGCAACAGCCGATGGACGACGTGAGCGGCGTGGAGATGCTGAGGTTCCTGATGGACCAGCACGGCCTCCGGCAGCAGGATCTGCCGGAACTGGGCAGCCAGGGCGTGGTTTCGGAGATCCTTGCGGGCCGGCGGGATCTGAACCTGCGGCATATCTCGGCGCTGGCCCGGCGGTTCAAGGTTCCGCCGGAAGTCTTCCTGCCGGCGGACACCGCGAAGAACTGACGACGGTTTCCCGCCTGGTCGCCGTCCGTTTTCTGGACGGCGACCAAGCGGGCCGGCCGTTCTCTTCCTCCTTCCCCAGCGGAGCCGCCCATCGGTAACCCCTTCCAGCCGACCGACGCGAGGACGTCAAGGAGGGGACCCGCGAAGCGAAGCTTCGTGGGGAGTAGCCTTGACGCCCGGAGCGGCGGGCGGCAGTCCCAGGAAACCGATGGGCGGCGGAGTGGGGAAGGAGGAAGCACTTACCGGCACCCACTCACTTCCCCAGTGGTGGGCCCGGAGGGTCCGGGCTTTTGGGGGTCACCCCACCAAACGGAAATTTACGCACGCTAAGGAATTTGTAGAACTCGG
>CAYRYU010000176.1:0-7839 GCA_964428355.1 uncultured bacterium | reverse complement strand
TAGGCCCGATTTTTGGGCCTTAGAGCAATGGGTCCCGAAGTCCTTACCGGGGCACATTGCTCCCTTAGGCTTTACCACAAAGGCACAGAGGACACAAAGCCTAAAGGAGGGTTGCCTTGATTTCTCAGGGAACCTTCGTGATCTTGGTGCTCTTTGTGGCTTTGTGTTGATCTCTCGTCGGAAGACCGATGCTTCTGCCCAAACTTCAAACTCATCTTCGACAGAGAACCAGAGCAATGGGTCCCAGAGCCAATACCGGGTGGTTTCGGTCAATCGGCTTTTGGAAGGAAGGTAAGGGGATCCTGGTTCTTTCCGCCGAAACGGACCTCGAAATGGAGGCGGTCGGATTTCCCTCCGATGATCCGGCCGATCACCTCGCCCTTGGGCACAACCTCGTTGAGGCCCACGAGCATCTCATCGAGATTCGCATAGACCGTCGAAAACCCGTTCTTGTGCGCGAGGATTATGAGGTTGCCGAACTGACCCATCGGCCCTTTGAAAAGGACCTTTCCCTTTGCGCAGGCAAGGATATCCGTTTCACCCGCGATGGGAATCTCGATTGTTGGAGGTGCCGATCCCGTCGAGGAGATGATCTTCCCTTTCCGGAAATCTCTGACGGGCCAGATGAACCTGGAATCTCCACCGACAACCGGGGTTTGGGAGGCGATGTCCTCCGCCCCGCCCTGATGAGATGGAGGGGAACCCTCGTCCGCAAGAATCCCTTCGAATTCTTTCGGGTCCTGTTGTCGGGAGGATTCGATTCCCGCGATCTCCTTCTCGAGGTCTTCCCGGGATTTTTTCAATTTCTCCTGCCGGGCGAGAAGGACCTTTCGCTCGAGAATCACGGTCTGGAGCATCGCGGACAGGGACGAAGAGGTGATCCGGACCTCCTCCCGGCTTTTCGCCGCGATCTCGGCCAACTCCGCGAGTCGGGCCTCCTTGTTCTCGAGCTCACGGGAATCGGCGAGAAGCTTCTCATCGATTTTCCCGAGCTCCTGGAGGACGTCCCGGTCGTGCTGGAGAAGATACCGGACCAACTGGAACCTGTTCAGGAAGCCATTCAGGTCCTTGGCGGAAAAGATGCTCGTTAGCAGCGTTCCCTGGCGAATCTTGTGCAGGTGGACGAGCCTCCCACGGAACCGGGTCAGGATGGCCTCCCTGGATCGACGGTTCTCCTCGCTCCTGGACTTCGTTTCCGCCATCTGGTTGGCGATCTCGAGGCTCTCGGAGGCGGTCAGATCGATCTCAGCCTGGAGCGCTTCCATGCGGTTACGGGCCTGGGCGATCTTCGCCTCGAGCTTTCGGACGCTGCTCCGCGTGTTTTGAACCTTCAGATCGAGAAAGTCCATCGAGACCTTGGTGGTTTCCAGCTCCTGGAGCAATTCTTCGAGGGACTGCGAAGACTTCTTGGGCGCTCTTTCCTGCGACTCCCGCAGGCCGGAGTTTCGAAGAGCCGACCCGGTCCCTTCCGCGCCCCGAACCCCGTTGGAGCAAAAGGTCAGCATCGCCGCAAACAAAAGCACTGGACAGCGGAACCACCGGATCCCGGCCGGGGCCCATCCCTCTCTTTCGATGTACATCTTCCCGGGATGGCTCAGGATTCCCGCTTGAAAACGTCGAGATCCCGAAGGGAAAGGAGGCTGCCGGAAACGCCGAGAAGGATTCCCATGAGCAGGAGCTTGATGGAAAGTTTCAGGACCTGGGAAAAACCGATGTCCATGGTGAAGAATGGTACCATGACCGCCAGCCGGACCATGATGAACTTGTAGCTGACGATCAGCAGAACGACTGCGAGGACGGCTCCGAGGATTCCCTGGATCACCCCTTCGATGATGAACGGCCAACGGATGAACCAGTTCGTGGCACCAACGAGCTTCATGATCACGATCTCGTCCCGCCGCAGGATAAGGGTCAGCCTGACCGTGTTGAAAACGATGAAAAGGGAGGAAAGCCCCAGCAGGATGATTATGATGAGGCTGCCGATCCAGAAAAGTTCGGAGAGGCCCTGGAACTGGCGGAAGGCTTCTTCCCCGTAACTCACGCTTTCTACTAGGAGCTGGCCCTTGAGTTTCTTGAGCAGGGTCTCCAGGTCGTGGCTGGAACGGATTTTCAACCTCAGGGTCGTCGGAAGGGGGTTGGTCCCGCTGGCGATTCCAATGTTGAGGAGGTTCCGGTCGTCCGGGTTCGAGAAAAGCTCCCGCGCGGCCATTTCCGGGGTGATCAACTGGATGTCGTTCACCTCTTCGAACTCCGTGATCTTGAGCTTCAGTGAGTTTGCCTGTTCCCGCGATGCGGTGGGCTGGAGGAATGCAGTAACCATCGCTTCGTCCTGGAGTCGTGAAAGGAAGGATTCGATGTTCAGGCTCGCGAGGAGGAAGACGCCCATCAAAAGGAGCGCGACCGCGATCGTGGAAAGCGTCACAAGGGTCATCATCCCTGCCCGGCGGCAGTTGGAAAGCGCCTCCTGGAGGAAGAAGTTCAGGCTGGCAAACATCAGCGCGGCCCCGATCTATTCATAGGCATAAGTGCCGCCCGGTTCATCCTTCAGGATCCGTCCCTCGACGAGGGCGACGACTCTCTTTCGGAGCTTGTTTACGAGATTGTGGTTGTGCGTTGCCATTATAACCGTGGTTCCACGGGAGTTGATCTCGAGGAAGAGGTGCATGATTTCCATTGAGATCATGGGATCGAGGTTTCCCGTGGGTTCGTCCGTGATCAGGATGAGGGGGTTGTTGACGATCGCCCGCGCGATACAGACCCGTTGCTGTTCGCCACCCGACAGTTCGTCGGGGAACATCCTGCGTTTGTGCGAAAGCCCCACCTGCTCGAGGGCCTCCTGGACACGATTGTTGATGACCGAGTCGCTCGCCCCGATGACTCTCAGCCCGAAGGCGACGTTCTCCGCGACGGTACGCCTTTTCAGGAGCTGGAAGTCCTGGAGAACTATCCCCATGTTCCGGCGGAGGAAGGGGACCCTCGATTCGGGCATGGAGGAGATATCCTTTCCATCCACCATCACTTTCCCTTCGGTGGGAACCTCCTCGCGGAAAAGGAGCCTCAGGAAGGTGCTTTTTCCGGCCCCGCTGGGGCCGACCAGGAAGACGAAATCCCCGGCCTGGATGGAAAGATGGATATTGTTCAACGCCCGAACACCGTTCGGGTAGATCTTGGTGACGCCCTGAAGGTCGATCATTCCCAGCGACCGGCGCGAAAGCCGGTTTCTCCTTGTTGTGGGAAAAGATTATATCAAGTCCCCGGAGAAAAAGCCAAAAGAAATCCCCGAACCCCGGGATTTCCTCCCGAATCCATGGTGTGCGGACAATCTTCCCAATCCTTCTCTACCCAGGGTCAAAAATCTCATGGCGGAGGTGGATTCTGACGATAAGGAAGGTGTATCATGTTTCCCGGACTTTTTACTGATCCGATGTACTATCTTCAGTCGGGTTCGAACATGGAGGATCCCGGATGATATTCGAACTCCTGCAACTTTGCATCGAGCGAGGAGCATCCGATCTGCATTTCAAGGTCGGTTATCCTCCGATTCTTCGGGTGGATGGCATCATGCTTCCGCAGAAGATGAAGGAGATCACCATCTCCGATTACGAGAACATGCTGGAAGCGATCCTGGATGACTACCAGCTGGTGAAGTTCCTCGAGCACAAGAAACTCGACCTCGGGTACAGTTTTGCCAACGCCCGGTTTCGCGTCAACCTGTTCTTCGATTACCTCGGGGGCAGCGCCGTCTTCCGGGTCATCCCCTTCATCCAGTTGACCTTCGATGATATCGGCCTTCCGAGGGCGGCCCGCGCTCTCATCGACCGGCCGTTCGGGTTCATCCTCGTCACCGGGGCGACCGGTGCGGGGAAGTCGACGACCCTTTCCTGCTACATCACCCACATCGCCCAGCACATGGCGCACAGCATAGTTACGATCGAGGATCCGATCGAGTACATCTTCGGTGACTCAAAGAGCATCGTCAGCCAACGCCAGGTCGGGGTGGACTGCCGCTCCTTCGAGGAGGGCATCCGGGGGGCGTTGATGACCGACGCCGACGTGATCATGGTCGGAGAGCTCCGGGATCCGGAGGCAGTGAACATAACGCTCACCGCGGCGGAGACGGGGAAACTGGTCTTCGCCACCTTGCACAGCAACACGGCCCTGCAGGCGATAGACCGGTTCGTTAACCTCTTTCCCCAGACACAGCACATACAGATAATGACCCGTCTTGCCAACTCGCTGCTCGGGATCGTCACCCAGACGCTGGTGGGCCGGAAGGAAGGGAAGGGCCGGGTCGCCGCTTTCGAGCTCCTGCTCGGGTTGCCGATGATCCGCTCCCTGATCGCCGAAAACCGGATCCACCTCATCCAGTCCTACCAGGAATCCGGCGGTGAGACCGGCATGTGCACTCTCGATCAGTCCCTGGCCCAGCTCGTGGTCGGCGGCAAGGTTGCGCTCCCCGAGGCGATGTCCGTCGCGGGCAACCAGGGAACCCTCAAGAAGCTCGTCGAGCAGATGACCGCTCCCCCGGAGGCCGCACCGAAATGAAGCCGAAACTTTTCTCCCTTTTCGATCAGGCTATCGAACTCGGGGCCAGCGACATTACCCTGAAACCCGGCGCCCCGCCAACGTTCCGGGTCAACCGCCACCTGACCATCTCCGAGGAGGACGCACTCGCCCCCCAGGAGATGTACGACCTGTTCCTCCCCCTTATCGATGCCCAGCGGCAGGCCACTCTCCGGAACACCTTCGAGTGTTTTTCGCTCTACCCCTACAAAAGATTCGCCCGGATCAGATATTACCTCTACCAGCAGAGGGAAGGCTATTGCGGGTCGTTCCGCTTCATCCCCGTCAAGGCCCCGACGATCGAGAGCCTCCGCCTTCCCATCGTTTTGGAATCGCTTGCCGACCGGCCGCGCGGCCTTTTCCTGGTGACCGGCCCCGCGGGAAGCGGCAAAAGCCACACCATGGCCGCCATGATCAACTCGATCAACAAGAACTCCGCCTGTCACATCATAACGATGGAGAACCCGATCGAGTTCCTCTACCAGCGCGTCAAGGCCATCTTCACCCAGATCGAGGTGGGAACCATGATCCCCACCTACCAGGATGCCCTCACCAACGCCTTGCGCGAAGACCCGGACGTCATGCTGATCGGGGAGATGCGCGACATGAAGACGGTCGAGATGTCCATGGTGGCCTCGGAAACCGGCCACTTCGTGGTATCGACCCTGCCCACCATCGGCGCGTCATCCACCATCGAACGGATCGTCAGCTTCTTTCCCGCCGACAAGCATGAGGAGATCCGGCTCCAGGTCTCGATGAACCTGATCGGTATCTTCTCCCAGCTCCTGATCCCAAGCGTTTCTCCAGAGCACCCAGCCTCCCTGGCTTATGAACTTCTGATCACCAATCCGGCAATCCGGACGCTGATCCGTGACAAGAAGTATTCGCAACTGACCTCGGCGATGCTCATGGCCCGCCGGGAGGGGTGCGTAACCCTGAAAGACTCCCTGACGAAACTTTTGCGCCAGGAGAACACGAACGTCGAGGCCGTCAAGGCCATGCTGCAGGAGATCGTGGAATGAACCAGGTCGTCGAAAGGAAACGCCAGGGTTTTCTGGAGAAGACCGCCAGCCGGCTTCTTCCCCTTTTCGAAATGGATCTCCCCCTCCCCATCAAGGCAAAGGGAATCCAGATCCTCGCGAAGACCCGGACCCCTGCCGCAAGGCAGGCAGTGATAAAGTTCTTCCAGACCTTCCCCGACCTCGAGGAGTCCATCCGGGCACTCGCGATTCTGGGCGGCGACGAAGTCCAGGACATCATGATCCGGAGGGCACAGGATACCCGGGCCTTCAACCGCGACATCATCGCGGAGCAGCTGACCTCGTTCAAGAACCCCACCAGCTTCAACTGCCTTCGCGAGCTCCTCGGCGACCAGGACCGCCTCGTAAGGTTCCAGGCCGCCAATACGCTTTTCAACCACGGGGGGCGGGATTGCGCTCTCGCCCTGTGCAAATACATTTCCGACGCCGACGAATGGATCTCGATGACGATCCTGAAGCTCCTCTGCAAGATGAAGGAGCATGAGTCGATCCCATTTCTCGCCGAGCAGTTCGCCCGCGACTCCGATCTGCGCCGGAAGGCTCTTATGATCTCTTTTCTGGCAATGTTCAGAAGCGTCACCCTTGTCAACATCTTCGACGAAGGGATCCACGGCAAGGATGCGAGGCTGAAAGCGAACTCGATCGAGGCGATCGGCGATCTCGAGCTTCCGGAACGGGAAATCTCCGCCCGGATCTCACCCTTCCTCAAGGATCCCAACAACCGCATCAGGGCGAACTCGATCTTGGCCCTCGCCAAGAAAGACCCCGAAAGGATCCGTCCCGAAATCGTCCTCATGGTCGAGTCCAACGATATACAGCTGCGACGAAGTGCGGCCTACATACTCGGCCAGATCTCGCCCCACGGAAACGAGGAGCTCGCACGAAAGCTCGTTGTGGATTCTTCCGACGACGTCCGGCGACGCATGGTCCTTTCCCTGAAGAACTTCCCCGTCGAGTTCACGCAGAACCAGCTCATGCAGGCCATCCACGACCCCAACAAATGGATCCGAAAGCACTCCATAGACATGGCCGCCAACATCCGGAGTTTCCCCAAGGAGGGAATTCTCAAGCAGCTCCGGGCGGAAACCTGTTATCCGAATCTGGTTGCCGCGATGGAGTTTTTCTCAAAGCATCCGGACGAGGAAGCCGGCCGCCTGATCAGGCAAAGGATCAAGGACAAGCGTGAACCGGTCGTCTCCGGAGTCATCCGGGCGATCGGGGCCATGTTCGGGATCAAAGGCCTCCAGGCGATCGCCCAGCAGATCAACTACCGTGACCCCAAGGTCCTCAAGAGTTTCGTATCCGTCCATTTCAGCCTCGGAGGCCTCGAGATCTTCGATTCGATCCTGGAGAAATCCGTCCAGATCAAGAAACCGCCCGTCAACGACATGTTCTTCCCCGCCCTGGAAAGCTGCATCGACATGTTGAATGCCGGCGAGAAGATGCCCCCGGGCCTTCAGACCGAACTTGCCCGGGCATCCGAGTCGATACCCATCCCCGAGGTGTCCGCGCCTCCGCCGCCGGCGCCCCAGCCGGCCCCAATGCCGGTCCCACCCCGTCCGATACCCCAGATGCAGCCTGTTCCACAGGCGGGAGGATTTCAGGCTCCTCCACCGATGCCTTCGGCGCCGCCCCAGCCTCCTGACCTGACCGAACCGGAGTTTCCCGAGCCTCCCCAGGGTATCCCCACCGAACACGCCGCGCCGGCTGCCTCACCCGACTTCATGGAGACGTCCCCAATCCCCGATCTCCTCGAACCGGCGGTCCCCTCCGCCACCCCGGAGCCTCCCAAGAAGGCCAAGCCCAAGCTTCACCCTGTCTTCACATCCGGGGTCAAGCTTTTCAACCTTGGAAAGTACAAGAAAGCCCGCCAGGCTTTCCAGCAGGTCCTGACAGAGGACCCGGCCCTCACCAAAGCCCACTTCTTCCTCGGAATGATCGCTTTCGAGCAGAAGGAACTGGAACCCGCCCGGGAATCCCTTTCTTTGTTCCTCGAATCCGAACCCGACAACCTGAAAGCCCAGACCACACTGGGGAAGATCTACAAGGCAACCAGGGACTGGCCCAACGCCGTCCGCATGTTCGAGCGGATCCTGGCGACCCCGGAAGCCCTTTCGGACAAGGCGCGTGCGAAGGTCTCGCGGGAACTCGGAACCGCCCTGATCTTCACCAAGGATTACGAGAAAGCCAGGAACATCCTGGAAAAGCTGTTCAAAAGCGATCCGACTGACATCGA
>CAYRYU010000175.1:0-8304 GCA_964428355.1 uncultured bacterium | reverse complement strand
CCCAATGTCCGGATGAAAGCAGCCGCCATCCGGGTCATGAACCGGTTCGACCCTCGCCAGACCGTGTCTCACCTGCGTGCCATGCTCGCTTCCAAGGAACTGGAGCAGCAGAGGCTTGCCCTGGCCTGCTTCGTTCATCTTGATTTTGCAATTGTCAAACCGGTGTTGGTAGATTTCCTTCGACGGGTACCCGACGCTGGGTTGATCCAGACCTGCCTGTGTCTTTTTGCCTCCAATCCTGATCCAGAGAGTCTCTACGACCTCTTCGTTCTGGGAAAACAGTTGCCGGGAGGGCTTGGAGCCGAAGCCCGTTCGATTCGGCGCAAGGTTGAAACGGCCCTGATCGCTGACGGCCGGCTGTCTTCCGACCGGGAAGCGCTCGATCAAAAGTTTGAGGCCCGCTGGAAAGAGGAATGCCGGAAGGAGGCCGAGCCGGCCCCGGCATATTCGGTTCGCAGCCTCAAAGCCGACGGCAAGTTGCCTGCTTCCCCTGCGGATACAGACATTTCCGCGGTTGCCATTGCCGAGATCGCCGGGACGGCAAAGTGGTTGTATCGACATGCCCTCCACTTCCTGTTGATACTGGTTCTCATGACATCCTGGTTCACCTACAAGTGGCTGCGAACCCTTTTTCAAACCGACCGTCAGGTCGTGGTGATCGGCACCCCCCTCCGGATTGAAGGAGTCGTCACCGCGGTCAAAGGGCCCACTGAGTTTGAAGTCCGTTCGAACCGGTTCGGCCTCTTCGAAATCCGCCTTTCCCCCGACCAAAAGTTGAAACCTGACCCAGGCGACTGGTTCCAGGGGACCGTCACGCCAATCGGAAAGAATCTCGAAAGAACCACCGCCCAACTGGAACATCTGGACAACGCCGATTCGACCGGACAACCGGGCAAATGAACAGGAGAAAAGCGTGGCTGAAAAGAAGGAAGTGAAGTTCTACCAGAAGGGTCAGGTCGTTGTCCTGGTCTCCCCAGCCTATTTCGACCAGGAAGTCGCGATCACGGTCCAGCGAATCGTCCGTCAGCAGTATAAAACCGGCATCAAGAGGTTCGTCATCGATTTTGGCGGGTGCCAAGTTGCAAACAGCGGCGGTGTCGCATCCTTATGGGACCTTGCCCTCCAAGTGCTCGACGACTACCATGGCAAAATCGTTCTTTGCGGAGTAGATTCGATCAAGGAATCGGTCTTCGCCCTGATCGGTGTGATTCCTCTGCTGCATGTTGCCAAAACCCTTCCCGAGGCATTGCAGGAAGCCGAAGCGGCCTAGCCCGACCGGCAGCATTGGTGAAAGGTCCTTCCGGGATCAGTCGGTCCGGGAAATTGCCAGGATCGTCACGTCATCCGTCTTCGGTTGCCCCGCAAGGTGTTCCTCCACCCGCCGACAGCAGGTTTCGATGATGGCTTCCGGGGCTTGCCCAGGCGCCTTCCCGACGGCCTCCAGCAGACCGCCGAATCCGAGCATCTTCTTTCCAGGGTTGACCGCCTCAGTGATTCCGTCGGTGTATGCTAGGAAGGAATCCCCGGGGGCAAAGGATTGGGTGTTCACTTTCCAATCCACCTTCCGACGCAGGCCGATCGGATATTGTACCGATTCCAGAAAATGGGGGGGCGCGCCTCGCGGCCGGAACAGGGGATACGGATGCCCCGCGGAAGCCCAGGTCAGGCAATGAGATTTCCAGTCGAGTATTCCGGCTACCAGGGTCATTATCTTCTTCTTCTTCACCACCGACATTACCATGGCGTTCATCCGATCCAGAAAGCGGGGCAGTCCGTCGTCCTTGCGGGCCGAGGCCATGGACACCGTCTTGGCCATGGTGGTCATGAGGGCCGCGCTGACCCCGTGCCCCGTCACGTCGGCAACAACGAAAAGCAGCCGGTGATCGGGCAAAGGAAACAGATCAAGATAATCTCCACCGACTTCGGTCATGCTCTGGTACCAGAAGGCGATCCGGTATCCCGGTAAGACTGGCGGGCGTGCGGGGATGATCCGTTGTTGTAGTGCCCTTGCCATGTCGAGATCCTGGCGTTCTGCCAGCAGGGCGTTGAATGCCTGCCCCAGGCGCCCAAACTCGTCTTGTCCGAGGTTTGGCAGCCGGAATGTCAGACGTCCTGCTTCCAATGCCTGAATTCCGGAGGTGATCTCCCGGATCGGTTTCAAGAGCGCACCAGAGGTAATGCGGGCGATCAGGAGTGCCAGAACCAGCGCAAAGCCGGCGCTCCCCCAGAACAGGAGGCGTGCCTGGCCGATGGCGGCGTCGATCGGTCCCAGGTCACACCAGGTCAGAAATCCTACATCGGGCAGTGCCGCGCTCGGGAAAACAGATACGAGAAGAGAACGTCCCTCAAACTCAACCCGGCCGTTGAGGGATCGATCTCCGGCCAGGGCTTGGGCAACCAGTTTCTTCAAACCGGGTACGGGGGGTGACTTCGGGAACCAGCGGACGAGTGATTGATCGAAGGCGAAAACATCTGAAGCGAGCCGGCGGTTCAGGAACTGCACTTTGTCCGATTCCCGGCTTTGAACGGTCATCAAATAGGCCGTTTTCCGTCCAGGCGAGGGGGATAGGAAATCCCAGTATGAAAGGTTCCGCTCCTTTCCGACGGTGATCGGATTGAGAGTGTCGGGATGGTCCAGGACGTCGGCAAATCCGAGCCTGTGGCTTGAATAGACCGATCTAGCCATGGACTCCAGGGGGGACAAGGTTCCGGTGGGGGCAATTCCCAGATACCGTTCCATTGCAAGTGAGCAGACGATGCCTCCATAGACCAGGAGCGCATCGTCCCGGGGGCATTGTGAGATGATTCGACTGTCGCGGTCGCGGGTTTCCAGGTAAAAGATGCGATCAGCCGTCACCGCCCGTTTGAACAGCTTTTCGGTGAAGGAGGCATCCCCGGTCTTTTTGGCAAGATGATCCCGGATTTCCCTGCAGAAGGCAAGCATGCGTTCGTAGCGCCACCTGACCTCATCGTCCAGACCCTCGAGTCGGGCGAGGTTTCTATCGTGGGCTTCCTGTGCCAGGACCGCCGAATGCTCCCGGAAGGAACTGACCCCCAGGGCAAAAAGCAGTCCAGAAGGAATGAGCACCGCCACGGAAAACAACAGGGAGAGCCTGAAGGACAGGGGTGATCCGCTCAGCCTGAACCAGGCGCCGGTCTGCCAGACTCCCCACCCAATCAGAAAGATAACTGCAGCCAAGGCCAGGAAACTTTCCCGAAAGACGCGGATGCGGTCATCGGCCCTGGGAAGGGCCCGCAACATCCAGATCCCTTCGGGAAGGCGGATCACCCGGCATAGTTTATCATTGGCGGTAAACAGGGTCTGGCCTGACCGACAGGCTTGGAGCAGCGGGCCTCGCCAGTTTCGCCACCCGATTCCTCCCAATGCCATCCATCGCCGGGTGGCGGGTTCAACCAGTGCCCAGACTCCCCTTGGGGTGGCGAGGCCAGAGGAATCAATACCGGGTCTCACCCTTTCCAAACCCCGGAGGAAATCGGCAAGATTTTCGAAGGCATCAGGAAGGCGGGGGAAATATGCCAGAAGTCCGCTTTTTCCTTTTCCCCGTTTCCATATCAGATATCCATCCCCGTTGCCGGGACCAATCTCGATCGGGATCCCCGGCCGGCGCTTGATGAGGTCGACCGAGAAACGCTTCCCGAAGATTTCCTGGTAGAGCAACCCGAATCTGGAAACCTGTTCCCCCGACACCAGTTCCTCCCATAGGCGGGATATCGCATATCGCGATTCAAGGTTAACGCCGGGGACCAGTTGGAGTTCCCCGTCGGTGGAGAAGAAGGCAACCCGGGAATCCAGAATCGCCGGAAAAGGGAACCGCGACCCGTCGTAGGAGTCCTTTCGGAATCCCCGGCGACTTAACCGGCGAAAGAACGAGGAAAAAGCACGGGCAAAGCGCTCCTTTACGGAGGAGGAGAACAGGGCAAGCGCCAGATGCCGATCGAGGGTCTCTGCCTGGCGAGTGACCACTTCACCCTCTTGTTCGAGAAAAGCGCGATCGACGGCCCAGGAGAGAAAGAGGATCGGGAGAACGAGTATCAGCAGGAACGATAACGCCCGCGGGGTCGAGCCGGCGAGGCTTGGAAGGGACGGAGCCGGCTTGGGGATCATGCGCGTTTTCCGTTTTCCCGGGCCAGGAAGGAGAAGGAAACATCATCCGGAAGCGGAGTGCTTCCCCGGAACCCCGCCAGGGCCGATTCCACACCGTCCAGCATCGCGGAAGGGCCTTCGGGGAGAGTTTGCTTCAGGATGGTCTCCACGCGATCATATCCGAACTGCGCCTCCCGGGAATTCCGGGCTTGTGCCAGACCATCAGAGAAGGAGAACAACAAGTCGCCCGGCTCGAGTGTTACACTCTGCGGGATGAACCGAATGTTCTTGCGCGTTCCCAGCGGGTAGTTCGCTTTACCCACCGGCTTAAGACTCGCGGCAGAAGGGCTTGCAAGAAACGGGAATGGATATCCGGCAAGGTAGACCTCGACCTGGTGCTCCTTAGGAGTCAGAAGGAAGTAGGCGCATGCGAAGCGGTTCGGGCGAGCCACTTCCTGGACCACCCCGTTCAGTTCATACAGGAACTCTTCAGGGTTCCCGTTCTCTTCGAGAAACAGTGCCACGGAAGCCTTCACCATTGCCACGACCAGCGCTCCGCTGGCTCCGGTCCCGGAAACGTCGCCCAGTAGGATGCCGAACCGGCCGTCCTGAAAGGGGATGACCTCTCCGTAATCCCCACCGACCCCGGCACTGCGCTGAACCCGGAGGTCGAATCTGAACCCGGGAATATCTGGCCAGGCCAACGGCATGATTGTTTCGTGAATCTCCCTTGCAACGTCCTGGTCCTGGACGTTGGCGAGCATCCGGTTGAAGGCGGTGGCCATCCGGCCCAGTTCGTCCGGGACCCGTATCGGAATGAGATATCCCTGTTCGCGACGTCGAAGGGCATCAATTCCTTCGGAAAGATCCCGGATTGGCACAAGGAGTCCGCTCGTAACCAGCCAGGTTGCGCCGACTCCGACCAACAGGGCGAAGAAGACACCCAATTCCACCTGGCTTCTGAGAGGAAGGCCGGTGCCTTCCCAGGAAGACTCCGGGATCAATGCCAACAGGACGAGGTTTCCCATCATCCGGCTGCCGAATCCGATAGCAAGAAAAGGTTTCCCGCCGACCCGCAATCGGGCGGACTGCTCACGCCCTCTCCCACGGAGGACTCCAGCGGTCAAGTCTTTCATGATCCGGCCTGGCCGCCGAAGGCCAAACCATTGCCCCGTCTGGCCGTCGAAGGCAACAAGACGAAACTCCCGGTTCCTTATCAGATGGCGGTTCAGATAGGTCTCCACACAGGTTTCTCTGGAACGCAGAAAACTGATGAAGGCTGCCGGCTTTCGCCGGTTCTTGCCAAGTTGCCAGAACCAGAACTGAACCGTATTTCCCGATGCGTAGGAGAGCAATCGGCCGGGTTTTCGAAGATGCTCGTGGAACCCCATGAATGGGTGCTCAAAGAGTTCCTGCATTACCAGAAGCAAGGGAGATCTACGGGTGGCGGTTTCCCCACCTCCCGCCAGCCCGCCCCCGAACTCCACGATGACATATTCGGCAAGTGCCGCGAACATGCGGTTCAGGCCTTCATCACTGAACCGGTTTTCCATCTGAAGCCACTGCTCCTTTTGCCAGTCGCGGATCTCCAAACGGTCGAACAATTTCTTTTCAAGTGCCGATCCCGCAACCCGGCTGAATCCTTCCCTATCACCGGCATGCAGGGAGGGCTGTTTCAGCAACCTGCGGAATGTCCTTTCCGTGCGGGCGATTTCCTTCCGGAACCCTTCGTCGAATGCTCTCATGACTTTGCCTGCCTGCTTGATCACCCCGCCCCGTTGCAGGCTGGCGCGGTCTGCAAGCACTCCGAAGGTCAACACCACCACCCCCACGAGGGGAAAGAGGATGACGTAGCCGAACATTCCGAGGAGGCGAACCGACAGAGAGGCAGTCTGTATCCACCGGTAAATAGGTTGGAAGAGAAGGATCCCGGCCAAGAGCAGGCAAGGGATTCCCCAAGTGCGAAGCCCGGTCTGCTCCCACTGGGCCACCTTCGAAAGGCGCTTTTCCAGGATCAGCCATCCGTTGTCCGCAAGGCGCTCAACGAGGATCACCCGTCCGTCGGTCGTCCTATCAGGGTTATCCCCCCTGAGGAATCCCCTTATCAGGCTTCTCAGTTTCCCCCGTTCCCATCCGGGGGTTCCCATCCACCTGGACGTCCCCGGGAACACCACCGCCGCCCGAAGGGTTGGGTGGTCGATTGAGAGCCAGTGTCGGAGAGCTTCCTCGAGCCGCCACCCGAAATCGGGCGGGATTGCAAGAACGAGATTCACGGGCGCTCTGGCAGGCAAAGACTCCCTGGAATCCAGAGGAATTCCTTCGGTGGACACGCCGGCGAATGTTTCGGCAGACCAATCCCACAGGAGCCAAGCGGGGGTTCTGCCGCAGGTCACCGGATACGGATAACCAGGCTGCTCCCATAACCCCCGCGCATCGAAGCCCATCCCGAATGTCTTTTCCCAACTGCGAAAGTCTTGTGGGTCAGGAGTGCTTCCTATCACCAGAAACCACGGAAGCCTGGCCAGAGCCTCAGCGGGAGAGGAAGCAATGGAAGGGTGCCCGAAACCACCCCCTTCGGCCAGAGGCGGGGTTTGTATCCAGAGCGTTTCTGAAGGCCAAAACCGGGAATCCTTCAAGGCTGGACGTTGGCGGGGGGAGTAACGAGGATGGGCACGATAGAAGCGGGCAAGGATGGTTTCTTCGGGAGTGGCATAGGCCCTGATCTGCCGGGCCTCCTGGGCAAGCTCCAGACGCGCATCTCGTATCTCGATCTCTCCGAGAATCCTGAACCCCCGGTCCACGGACAAAACGGTCAGGGCCACCGGGATGACGACGAGCAACAACACCCCAACCAATGAGCTGATGGAGAATTTACGCCAGGACAATGGTTACTTGATCCTCTTCAGGGACTCGGCTTCGATAACTTTTCCAAGGTAGGAATTGACCATCGACTTGACGGTAACTTCGAGACGATTTCCCACCGCGAACTGTTTCGGGTCTTCGACCTCGATCAGTCTGAACGTCTCTTCCTTGGCATTCATAAGCTTCATGGTACCATTTGGGGCATCGATTTCCAGTACCACGGCCAAGATGGTGGAATATTCCTTTGTGGGGGTGCCGGGAACTGGGGGGGGGCGCTCGCTCGTTTCTGTGGGACTTGGCCCCCCCTTGCCCGTCATCATCCAGATCACGAAAACGAGGATGACGATCCCTCCCATCGCCCCCCCAACGACCTTCCAGAGTTTCTCGGATCCCCCCAGAAAATCGGTCACCATTTTCTTCAGATGGTCGGAATCCCCTAGGAGACTTTGAATCCCCCCTTTTCCAACGCGGTAATGGATCTTCCGGATCTTTCCGATCAAATCATCCAGAGCTCCTCCGCTATGGGGGGAGTCTGCCGGCGACATCCCATCCGGGCCTGGCTCCCCGGTTCCACCCGAAATTTCCATCAGTTTTCGTTCGATCGACCGGGCCAGCGAGTCTATGCCATCAGACCTGATCGCCGGGGAAATCTTCCTCAAGCGCTCGAGTTCGAAGACCGTTGTCGCTTCCGGATTTTCCCTCAAGACCGGTCCGAACTGCTTATATGTATCGGCGTCGGGCCAGCGTTCCAGGACTTCGAGAATCAGGGGCTTCGTCTGCTCGAAATCGGCTTGCAGAAGCCCCCGCAATGCCGCCAACCGGCTTGGAGGGGTGGGGTCGAAGATCCATGCTTGGATTCGCCGGATGAAGGCGTTTCCCTCGAGACGTCTCAGCAGACGTATCGCCTGGCAGGCGACGATCTCGGATTCATGGCAGCAAAGGAGCGGGAGGTGCGGCTGGAGCGTCTTGGGGGACAATTCGGCCAGGAGTTCCATCGTCGAAACCCGGATCTTGTCGGTCGCCGGTCCAACCCCCTTTTCCAGCCACTTGATGGTTTTCGGGTCCCTTAGCTTCCTTCTCCGGATTTCCCGTATGCCTTCCAGGATATCCTCGTCCTTTCGTAGTGCATCCAAGATGGAGAGGAACTCCTCTTGAGAAAGTTTCTCCATGGAACCTCCGGGGGTGGGCTTCGCCGGATCAGGGTCGATCTTGCCCGATGTCGGGGGTTCCTTTTCCTGTTTTCCCGCCGGCGGCGAAACAGGATGATCGAGTTTCGGGGAAGGCGCAACATTTGCTGGAAGGTTCCGCGTTTGAGGAGGTTTCCATTGGGGGAAAAC
>CAYRYU010000174.1:0-8319 GCA_964428355.1 uncultured bacterium | reverse complement strand
AGCGTGGCAAAGCATACGAAACCCAGGAAAGGGACCAGGATCATCAAAAAGATCCTGATGAAGAATTTCTTGTCCGGGTATTTCATTCGCTTCTCTCTCTTAGGGGGGAGATTCACCACTTCCGCCATTATACACGCGAACCCGAAATTCCAAAATTGGCCGACCTATAAATTGGGACATTTAATTGGGGACATTAAAATTGGGGACATGAGAATCTTTTCGGAGAAAAGATTCTCATGTCCCCGATTTAGTGTCCCCGGTAAAATTCCCAAACGTTTCGGGGATCTGGAACGTTGGATTTCAACCCCTTTTGACAAAAGTTGGGCATGGTTTCTGATTGGGGTTCGGCAATCGGGGGTAGGGAAACAAGGCCGCTTTGGCCTAAACCCTTTATTTAAGGCAGTTTCAGAGGATCTAGCCGTCTGGCACGGGTATTGCGTTAACCCTGCCAAACAAAATAATAAAACGGAGGGAATAAGATGAAAAGTGGAATTCTGGCTTCGGTGGTGGTGGCTGGTGCCCTGTTGGTTTCTCCGGTTTTTGCGGGCTCTTCCAACCAGGGAGCTTGTCCGGTTTCGAAGGCCAAGAAGGCGATCGTGAAGGTTGTCGATGGGGCACAGAACGGGGCAATGGATGCCGCGATCAAGGCGAAGAAGAAGGTCACGGGAAAACAGAACACCACCTTCGTTTCGGGACACTACAACAGCAACGGAACCCACGTTAAGGGCCACCTCCGGACTCTTCCCAACCCCATCAGCGGTCCTGGCATGATCGGGAATGCGAAGAAAGCCCTCGTCAAGACCGGGGACAAGATCCAGAACAAGGTCATGGACGGCGGAGTCGCCATCAAGCAGGCTGTCACCGGAAAGAAAGGCAAGACCTTCGTGACTGGTCACTACACCAGCGACGGAACCCATGTTAAGGGTCACTTCCGGAAGGTCGGCGGAAAATAACCCCCGGTTTTCAAAAAAAGGCGCAGGCTCCTTGGAGCCTGCGCCTTTTTCTTGTCTATTTTGCTTCCGATTCGAGCCCCGGTTTCAGGGGATTCTGTGCAGCTTGATCATGTTCGTGTTCCCCTTCACCCCCAAAGGAACCCCGGCGACGATGAGCAGAATGTCACCGCTTTTCGCCATTCCGTTACCCTTCAACGTTGCTTCCGCCAACCTGATCATGGAATCGGTGTCGCGCATGTCGTCGACCAGGACCGGTTCAACGCCCCAGCTCAGGGAAAGCCGCCGGCATGCAGCTTCGCGCGGAGTCAACGCCACGATCGGAACGGGGGGATGGTATTTGGAGATGTTGCGGGCAGTGTTCCCGCTGTGAGTGAAGGGGACGATCGCTTTTGCCCCGATCTCCACAGCGGCTTCGCAAGCGGCGTGGGCGGTGATGTCCTCGATATCGCGCTTCACTTCGGGAAGGATGTTCTCATAAGTGTGGTTCTCTGAATACCGGATCTCCGCCTCCCTGGCGATGGCGGCCATCATTTTCACCGCTTCGACCGGGAACTCCCCGGCGGCGGTTTCCCCTGAAAGCATGACTGCGTCAGTTCCGTCGAGGATGGCATTGAAAACGTCGGTCGTCTCCGCCCGCGTCGGACGTTGATTTCCCATCATCGACTCCAACATCTGGGTCGCCGTGATGACAAGGATTCCCCTGCGTCCGCACCGGGTCAGAAGGAATTTCTGGATGCCAGGGACCTTTTCGATAGGCATTTCCACTCCCAGGTCCCCGCGGGCGATCATGATTCCGTCGGTCTGGTCGAGGATTCCCTCGATCTCATCCAGGGCTTCGGGTTTCTCGATCTTGGCGATGACCTTGATATGTGCATCCCCGATCAGGTCGCGAAGTTCCTTCAGATCGGCGGCCTTCCGCACGAACGAAAGAGCGACGAAATCGAGCTTGTTCTGGAGGATGAATGCGAGGTCGGCTTTGTCCTTTTTCGTGATCGTTTCAACGGAAAGCTTCATTCCGGGCATGTTCATGCCCTTTTTGCTCTTCAGGGTCCCCCCGTCCGTCACCTCGAAGGTAACGTTGTCGGAACCGATCATCCGGGCTTTCAGGGAGATGTTGCCGTCATCGAGAAGAACGGTGTCCCCGACCTTCACGTCCTTTACCAGGTAGGGGTAGCTGGTGCCAACACCTTTCTCGTTGCCAGGCATGTCAGGGTTCTGGCTGAGCGTGAATTCGTCCCCTTCCATGAGGGTTACATGTCCAGCGGGAAAGATCCCCACACGGATCTTGGGTCCGCAGAGGTCGCCAAGGATCCCGATGTATCTCCCCTTCTTTCTCGCCGCTTCCCGGACCAGGTTGATGATCGCCAGATGTTGCTCATGTGTCCCATGAGAGAAATTCAAGCGGAAGATGTTGGCCCCGGCTTCGATGAGCTTCTCGATCACGGGAAGCGAATTTGAAGATGGGCCCAGCGTTGCGACGATCTTGGTTCGTTTGTCCATGGCTCCTCCCTTGGGATTTCCAACTTGATCGGAACTCCCGGAGCAGAATAGCCCAAATGGGAAAAACTGGCAACGTGTAAGGGCAACGTGTAAGGGCAAACGTGAATGGAACGGCAAACGTCATGGGGAAAAAAAGGTTGTCCGAGAGAGCCAAATTCAACTGAACCTTTGAGGGCCAAAGGCGAGGAGGCAATCAACCTCAACAAAACTCTGCAATCGACCGAAGTGGAACCGGTGATGGGGTTCTCCAAGCTCGCAATTGAGAACCTCGAGTTTCGGAAATCATGGAAGTCGGACCTGGAAAGATCTTGTACGGACCTTTCGAAAAGAAAAAGAATTGCAGTGGATCAACTATGGGGGAATACCCATGAGAAAAATCCTTTTCCTCGTCATTTTCCTTCTCTCTTCGGGCATCGTTCTTCATGCAAAGGATTCGGGAGGCCGGTTCGCCGGCATCACGAACGAAGTGAAGGTGTTTCCGGGGGGAGTCAAGGAATCCCAGCTGTTCGCCCAGTTGAACCTGGGGCTCAACTTCCAGGACCACGTCTGGACCGGGGAAGAATCGAGCGCAATCATCGCTTTCGCCGATTTGTCGACCTTCCTGATCAAGGATGAGTCGGAAGTCATCATTTCCAATCCGGAAGGGGACCGGAGCACCCTCGAGGTGATCGCAGGAAAACTCTGGGTGAATGTCAAGAAAATGGCTTCCGGTGAAGATATCGAGATCAAGATGGGGGAATCGGTAACAGGAATCAAGGGGACCAACATCACCTGCTCGACCGACTCCAAGGCCCACGAGGACCGGATCCAGGTCCTGAGGGGAACCGCACTGGTCGAGGTGCGAGCCACACACGAGCAGATCCAGCTCGAAGAAGGACAGGAACTGGTCGTCAGGTCTGGAGGCCGGACGGAGCAAAAGTCCTTCGACATCGGGGTGGAGGAAAAAAACTGGGATAAAGAGCTCTCGACTCTCGGGGATGCGATCCCGACCGGGGAGATTCCCGAACAGGTCCCCAAGATGCAGGATCGGCAGGGAAAACAGTTCCAGGCTGTCAAAGAGCAGCTGCTGCTGGCTCTTGCCGGCCCAATAATCGATCAGAACCGCCTTTCCGAGTGCCGGAAGGAGATCGAGAGGTTCATCGGAGTCCTGATGGAGGATGAGCACCTTCTGCAGAATTTCAAAACGCGGCTCGCAAAGGAGGGGGAAGCTGGTGCAAGGTCCGGAAGACTCCCACCATCGATCGTCTCCGCCGCCCTCGATGCCGGGATCAGATCGACCCGGACCCACCGGGAGGAATCAGCCCGGTTGCTGAAGATGTCGGTTGCCGGCGGAAATCCGCAGGTGGAAACCCTCCGGACACGTTCCGCCGCTGCCTGGAGTGAGATCAACCGGCTTCGCCAGGAGCTTCGGGCCAATCCCAGCAGCCTTTCCGTCAGCTGGTTCGAGCATTCCCGCGATCTCACGATCCAGGAGTTGAAAGAGATCGCCGACTGCAATGGACAGGCAACGCGGCTCCTGGAAGCCGACCCGGGAAACCCGTTGATCCAGGGACTGGTGTGGCAGATCAGCTCGTACGAGAAGCAGGCGAACCAGTTTCTCCGGGACCTCAACGTCCTTCGCGTCGACACCGAACTCCTTCGCCGGATGCAGGAGATCGAAGACCAGATCTCATTCCAGGGGAGCCTCTTACAAGGGGAGGCGGATCTCTATTCGAGCGTCCTTTCGAATGCCCAGCCGGAAGAACGTCTGCGTGCCTCCCTGAAGCTCCTCCGGCGGTTCGGGACCGCCCAACGGCTATTTATGCAGGCTCAGAGACTGTTTTCCACCACACTGAAGTCCGGAACGTCGGGAAAATACAGTTCCTCCGAACAGGCTGATTTCATCGCGATGTTCGAAAGCGTTTCAACGCAGTTCGAACGTTTGACCCAGGATTTCGAGGAGATCCAGGCCCGTTACCAGGAACTTCAGTCCCGCCTGGGTACCTTCCTCGAATGACGGGTCGTTTGCGATGCGCCATCCGGGCTGCAAACGCCCACTTCCCGCATCGTGCGGGTCGGGTCGTTTGCGGAGCGCCATCCATGGCTGCAAGCGCCCACTTCCCGCATCGTGCGGGTCGGGCGGGGGTTTGCCCGTGATGATCGATGTGGCCAAAAGAGGTTTGAAATGAGACGATACGCTTTCATTTTCATGTCCGTCGTGATAGCGGGACTCCTTTCCCTGCAGGGTTGCGGAAGAGGTGGAGGTGGCGGATCAGGGTCCGGTGCCGGGGATGGAAATCCCCTTCAAGGCAACCCATCTATCTTCATCAGGGGAATGGCCGTCCTGCCGGAAGGGACTTCCGCGACCGTTTCCGCCAGCCTCAGGGCCGCGGGAGGCGCTTCCGGCATGAAGATCCGTCTCGTGGGGCTCGCGGGCCTGGACGTCGTCAGTCCCGTGGGACTCGCCTCTGACGGAAGCTTCCTGCTCATGGGAGTTCCAACCGGGTCCGGATATCGGATAGTCGTTGAAAGCCCCTCCGGAAAATCGCTTCTGCACGCGAACCTCCCGCCAGTTGCCGTTGACCGGGAGAGGCTGATCGTCGATCCGACCTCGACCGCCCTTTTCATACTGGAAAAGAACGGCGAAGGTGTTCGGACTCCTTCCGAAATCGAGGCAGGCCTCGCCCTTGGAAAGGTGGATCTGACACCCGTAATCGACGCAGTCAACGGGTGGTTGCGGGGAACACGGGGCGATGGGTCGCTCGACGATGTCCTGGTCGGGGTTGAGGGAATCCTGGGGCTTTCCGCCCTTCGAACGATAGCTGAAAAGGGGCAACTTGCGACAGGGTCTGCGCTCGCCCTGATCTTCCCCGCCTCGGGAACGACTTTTTCCGCCGGGGTCGGGGTTCCCGTGACCGCCCAGGTGATCAGCTCCCAGACCGTGCGGAGGGTCCAGTTCTTCGCAGGCGATCAACGGCTTGGCGAAATCGGGCAACCTCCATACTCTTTCATGTGGCTGGGTGTTCCGGTGGGGACTTTCACCCTGTCCGCCCGCGCGACCCTTGCGGACAGAGCGGAAATCATCTCCGGGGGGGTTCCGATCACGGTGGTGGCCCCCCCCAACCTTCCTCCAAGGCAACCTTCGATCATCTCCCCAACCGACGGGCAGGCGGGCCTCGATGCCAACCCCACCCTCACCGCGGGCGGTTTCGACGACCCCAATTCGGGCGATCTCCATTTGCGGACGGATTGGGAGATCTACTCCGCATCCGGGACGGCTTTGGGCGACCTTGTCTGGACCTCGGCGGGAAACCCGGTCGACACTGTTTCGATCAAGGTGACCTCCTCCACCGGCAGTTTCCTGAATCTTCTGGCGGGCCGTTCCGCCCTTCCCTATCCAGGCCATTTCTTTGCCCGGGTCCGTTTCTTCGATATGTCCGGGGCGGCAAGCCCCTGGTCCGTTCCAAAGTCGTTCTCCACCCGGGATTTCCAGTTTCCCCCCGCCTCCTGGACCAGGGCGCTGGGAACACCTGCATTCGACGGGGCCGCGAACGGATGCGTGATCTCCCTGCCGGACGGCGGTGCCATCATCGGAGGGGAGACATCATCCGACCTTTCGACATCCAGTTACGACGTGCTCGTCCTCAAGGTGGACTCCACGGGCCAGACTGAATGGGCACAGCTCTTCGGGGGCTGGTCGGGCGACCATATCGCAAAGCTGATCCCATGCTCGGGTGGCGGGTTCCTTTTCGTGGGAACCACCGATTCGGAAGATGAATACGTTTCCGGAAACCATGGAAATGGTGATATCTGGCTCGTGAAGCTCGACTCCGGCGGGAACATGGAATGGCAGAAGTGCTTCGGCGGATCGCTGGCGGATGAAGGCCGCTTCCTTTGGGAAAACCCCGACGGGACGTTCACCGTGGGCGGGGAAACCTATTCCTGGGACGGTGACGTAACGGTGAACACGGACTACCTGTGGCACGCCTGGGTTTTCCGCGTCGACGGTGGCGGAAACCTTTTGTCACAGGCCTCTTTCAATTCCGGTATCCCGACCTGTGTCAGGGACGGGGTTTCCTGCCCGGACGGATCATTCTTTCTCGCGGGATACGTCAGCGCGATCTCCTACAATGACAGCGGTTTTCCGGTTGTCCTGCCCGGAGACGCCTTCATCAGCAAGGTTGGGGCCGCGGGGAACATGGAATGGAGGAAACTGTTCGCGGGAACCGGCATCGATCAGTTCGAAAGGATCAAAGCGAAAGCCGATGGCGGATGCGTGGGTGCGGGGTTTTCCAGCTCCTCGAACGGGGATTTCCCCGACAATCACGGTTCTTTCGACGCAGTCGCGGTTGATCTCGATCCTTTCGGGGGCGTGAGGTGGAAAAGATCGTTGGGAAGCAGCGGAAATGATTCCTGTTACGATATTCTTGCCCTCCCCGATGGGGGGATCCTGGCGGCAGGAGTCGGTGGAGCGCTCGACGGAGACCTTGCCGGTTCTTCCGGGAGCGGGAGCGGGTGGGTTTTCCGCCTCGATTCCACGGGGAATCCGGTCAGCCGGAAACGGTATGAAGGCTCCGGATCGACCGTCTGCAACTCCCTGGTCAGGCTTTCAGACGGCGGAATACTGATTGGGATGACCACCACCTCGACGGACGGGGCGGTATCGGGGAACAATGGGTTGAGCGACATCTGGCTCGTTAAGCTGATGGGAGGCATGTGAGATGGAAAAGACAGGGAAAACCGTCCCGATCGTCCTTTCGATTCTGTGCCTTTCGGCTCTTCTCGTCGGGTGCCTGGGGGGAGGTGGCGGGGGTGGGACCGCCCCGGGCCAGGTGGAGACCGATGCAATCATGGGAACCCTGCTGGCGTTCAACGCTACGGCCGCCCAACGGGATTCCGCCGCCGCCGAAAGGCTTTTTTCGTCAAGGATCCGAGGGGCGGGAGGTGCTACCGGGGTTTTGGGGACCATCCCTCTTTGGGATTTCGGATCCGACCTCTTCAACTCCTCGGATGACGCTAGCTACACCTTTTCCATTCTTTCCAACGGGATCTTCCAGCCTTCTTCGAACTATGCGGAAGTCCTGGCCTACTATCTTTCCCCGGGGGGCACCCGGTTCGATGTCGTCTTCCAGCTCGTGAAGGAGGAGGGAACCTGGTACATCGACGATTTCCGTCTCCAGACCAGGATTACCGGGGCGGTGGCCGTGGCCTCGTATTTCCCTTTGCACAAGGGTGATTTCTGGAAATATTCCGAACTGAGAAACGGTGTCCTGATGCCCTACTTCGTCGTGGAATCCATCGGGTCCGAGCCGGAGACCATCGGAGGGAAAAAGGTTTACACCATCCGGGAGTCGTTCGAACCCCGTCCAACCGTGGTGGCATCCGTTCCCCCCAAGCAGGACAAGGGTCGTTATACCCCCATTGGAGGCGTCAGGCGCTTCTCAAACGACGGAGGTCTCTGGGATTTCGGGTGTCCGGAGGGCGGACCCTACGTATTCAACGGAGGGAAGCCCTTCCTTCTCGCTTCTCCGACCTCCTTCGTTGGGAGCTATACTCTTGACGGCTCAACCGTTGCCGAGGTCTTTCGTGGTTCGACATTCCAGTCCACCTGGCTGGGTTTCCTTTCGGAGAAACCCGAGTTCCAGACGGCTTTCGGGACCCTCCCGGTTCTTGGCCTGAATTTCAGCCTCACCTACAGCGGTGGAACCGCGCCGACAGGACCATCGACGGTGGTCAGGTCCAACGTCCTGAGAGAGGGGCTTGGAATCCTGGTTTACAAGGAATTCGAAGGCTCGTCCGGCTCGGTGGTTCTCGAGCAGTCCCTCGTCGAAGCACGGGTTGCCGGGAAATCCTTCAATCCCGCGGATCTCCCTTTCCGGATTCTCAG
>CAYRYU010000173.1:0-8330 GCA_964428355.1 uncultured bacterium | reverse complement strand
AATTTTCGGCGGAGTATGCTGGAATCCTGGAGGAAAAAGGGGAGATCGCCTCCGCAGTTTCCGTATTGCGGACATTCTGCGAACTTCGCCCCCAAGACCCGATTGGAAACACAAGATTGAAGGATCTTTCCAAGGGATTCCGGGTGCCAGGGCTCTAGACTTGGACAATAGGAGATTTTACATGAAACGTTCGATTGGGGAAAAATTTCGTTTGTCGGGACCGGAAATCCTCTATCGAGTTCGCTTTCTTTTTTTTCTGACATTTTTGGCATTGATGTCCCCACCTGCGGCCCTGGCATGGACAATCACAGGTTTCCCGAATGCCACCACCTTGAATGAGGATCAAACGAACGTCAGCATAAACAACCCCCAATGGACCTTGGGAGGTTTTGGTGCCGAAACATTGGCAACGGTAACCGTTACAAACGGAACAGTGAGTCTCGGCGCATTCGGGGCGATCACCTTCGGAGCCACCAACGGGACTTCAAATGTTGTGATCACCGTTAACGGAAGCTCAAGGAACAATCTCAGGGATTGCCTCCGAAGCATGGTTTACACACCGAGCCCCAACTATTTCGGCCCGGACACCCTTACGGTTACTTTTAGCGGCGGAGCCGCCAGGGCGATAAGCCTAACAGTGAATTCGGTGAACGATGTTCCCTCCTTTACCAAAGGTGCGGACCAGACGGACAATGAGGATTGCGGTGCCCAGACCGTGGCAAACTGGGCAACCGCGATCTCGCCCGGCCCCGCAAACGAGTCCGGTCAGACCGTAGATTTCATCGTTTCCAACAACAACAATGGCCTGTTTTCGACCCAACCGGCAATCGCAGCGAACGGAACGCTGACCTATACCCCTGCCGCGAATGCATTCGGAACTGCTATCGTTACCGTCCAGATCCATGACAACGGCGGAACCGCGAACGGAGGAGTAAACACCTCCGCCGCCCAGACCTTCAACATCACGGTCAACTCAGTGAACGATGTTCCCTCATTTACGAAAGGCTCGGATCAGACGGTGAATGAGGATGCCGGAGCACAGAGCATCGCCAACTGGGCAACGGCCATCTCGGACGGGCCGGCCAACGAGGCCGCGCAGAACGTCAACTTCATCGTTTCCAACGACAACAATGCCCTTTTTTCGACACAGCCCGCGATCGCGGCGAACGGAACCCTGACCTATACGCCCGCCGCCAACCTTTTCGGAACCGCCGTGGTCACCGTTCAGATTCACGATGACGGTGGAACCGCCAATGGCGGCGTCGACACTTCGGTCGCCCAGACCTTCAACATCACGGTCAACTCATCCAATGACGCGCCTTCCTTCACCAAAGGTGCGGACCAGGACGTGGTCGAGAGCTGCGGGGCCCAGACCGTAGCAGGTTGGGCCACGGGAATGAGCGTCGGGCCCGCCAACGAATCGGCCCAATCGATCAGTGGGTTCATCGTCTCCAACGACAACAACGCCCTGTTTTCCGTCCAACCCGCGATCGCGGCCAACGGCACCCTGACTTTCACCCCCGCGGCCGCGGCCTTCGGGACCGCCATCGTTTCGGTCCAGGTCCAGGACAACGGAGGAACGGCAAACGGAGGTGTCGACACATCGGCGGTCCAGACCTTCAACATCAACGTACACCTTGTCAACGCCGAACCATTATTTACAAAAGGCGCGGACCAGACGGTGGCGGAAGACTGCGGCGCGCAGACTGTCGTGGGGTGGGCAACCGCCATCGACCCCGGGAAAGCCAACGAATCCGGCCAGACCCTCAACTTCATCGTCACGAACGACAACAACGCCCTCTTCTCGGCCCAACCCGCGATCGCGGCCAACGGTACCCTGGCCTTCACGCCCGCCGCGGACGCTTTCGGAACAGCCGTCGTTTCAGTACAACTTCACGATGACGGCGGAACGGCCTACGGCGGCGACGACACGTCGCCGGTCCAGACCTTCAATATCACGGTCACTCCCGCCAACGATGCTCCCGTGATCACCATGCCCGCAGCCCAGAGCGTAGCCGTGAACGGTTCGCTTACCCTTTCGACCGGGAACGGGAACCTCATCTCCATCACTGACTCCGATTCCGGGGCGAACCCGGTTGAAGTCACCCTTTCCTGCACAAACGGGACGATGAACCTTTCCACAACGAGCGGCTTGACGATCACGTCGGGTGGCGATGGAACGGCCGCGATGACTTTCACCGGCACCATCGCGGATTCCCAGACCGCTCTTGACGGCCTGACGTTCAGTCCGACAGCGGCTTACACCGGGCCAGCGCAGATCGACGTCCAGGTCGACGATCAGGGGAACTCGGGTTCGGGTGGCGCCCAATCCGACTCGGAATCGCTGGCAATAACCGTTCTGGTGCCGCCCAACACCGCTCCCCCTTCGGGCCTCCAGGCCCTTCCGTCGGGGGGCGGAATTTACATCAGTTGGGAAGCCAGCCCTCCCGAAAACGGCGCAACGGTGGTAAGTTATCTGCTTTACCGCAACACGGTTCCCAACGATCCCGCCGGAGCAACCCTGATCGGGACGATCCCCGCGGGGACGACATCCACCACCGACACCTGGGTTGGAAACCCGCATTATTACTTCATCAGGGATGTGGACTCGAACGGCCAGACCTCGCCTTATTCCAGCCAGGTTTCCGTCGCCCAGGCCTTCCCGGTCAACGACGGTCCCCGGGAAGATCTTCCCTTCTCTTGGAACATCGATCGCGTCGAGGCCAACTGGGTCCATCCCGCGGTCGAGCTGTCGGGTTACAGGGTCGCGGTCGGGACCACACCGGGCGGCACCGATGTAATCAACTGGACGGATGTGGGAGCGACCGACCACGTCACTCTGACCGGCGTCACGCTGGCTTCGGGAGCAACCTACTTCACTTCGGTCCAGCTGATCGACCCGATGGGCAACTTGTCCACCCTTTCCACGAGCGACGGATTCATGGTTCGTGGAGACCAGATCTTCGAGGATACTTCGGGCGCGCAATACTTCAGTTACGCGCGTTCCCTGGTCAATATCGACAGGGCGACCGACCCCAATTCGATCCGGCCGACAACCTTCGCATCGGGCGGGTTGTGGAACTACCGTGTGAAGGTGACGGTGAAGGAGCCGAATGTCACCGAACGCTACAACGCTCCGTGTCATGTCACCTTCGCGATTCCGGCGGGGCAGCAGCCCTTTTCCGTGGACGAGTTCCGGGTCACGGACGAGTCGGGTAACGAGATTCCGAGACACAATCTTACCGCCCCCGTTAACAGCGTCCCCGCCACTCCCCAGCTGGTTTTTCTGGTCAACCTCGGGAAGGGTGAATCCCGCGACTACTGGATCTACTGGGGAAGGGCGGCAGCCCCGGGGAGCACCTTCCCCTTGGCGGCCTCCCTGACCTCGCGTTTGGAATGGACCCCCTACTACTCCCGAAAGCTTTTGACACCGGGTATCGAAACGATAACCATTTCCGCGGCCAACAACTTCGGGTTGACGGCCGGCCGGGATTTCGAACGAACCTTCGGGCCCGACAACGTCCTGTTTGCCCAGGATGACTGCTGGAGCGATCCCTTCAACCTTCCCTGGCCGTTCTATTTCTACGGGAACAATGTGCAGAACGGTTGGTATGTTGATTCGAACGGCCGAATGTACAGGGCGGCGGATGCATGGGGAGACTATACCAACAGCTGGAACGAGTTCCGGACCGGAAATACCGGAGGCCTGATCACCCCCATGTGGGTGGATTTACGTTACAACAACCCCAGCTATCCCGCGAACCCCGGGTGCTACGGCCGGACGGAAACCTTCACCAATCCGGACCGGAAGGCCTTCACCTGGCGGGTCAACCGGTATACCACGCCCGACGATGTTTACGTTTTCCAAAGTGTCCTTTACTCGACCGGTGATATCGCCTTCAGATATGACCTTCTGAGTTACCGGGGCCTCTGGGACAGCTCCGGAACCGACGACGCCGTCAACCTGGTCAACACGGCGGGAATCTCGAACGACAACAACAACATCTGGTTGAGGAACACCCCTCTGAACGTCGGAGTCGGCTTGACACCGACCTCCTTCTTCCAATGCATGGATGCGTTTCGCAACTCCTATTCGGTCGGGACGATCGAAACCCCGACGGCGGGTTATGCGAACATGGGAAACATCGACTCGATCGTTTTCGACTCCCGGTCGACCACTCCGCAATGGGTGACCCTGAATTACGAGAGCACTCTGGCCGCGGACGGACGGCTCGTTTTCTATGCCCGCACCGGCGACACCTTCGATCAGGCAGCCACGGGAGCCTGGACTCTCCTGACCACGGTCACGAGCGCGGCCCCGGATGGATCGATCGCCATTCCCGCCGGGATCGCCACGAAACGGTTTCTCCAGTACCGGTGCGTTTTCCAGGGGAACGTCGCGGGGGCCGCGCCGATACTTGACCGGGTTTTGCTGGTCTGCCGCGGGTTGAGCATCGAAGCGGTCACCGCCACCTCCACGCAGGGTGTCAGTCAGGGCCAGGACGGGGTCAAGGTGATGGTGGGCTTCCGTAACTACCATAACTCGGACCTCACCTTCCAGAGCGCGTCCATGACCTTCTCGCTCGGAAGCTACACGGTGTCGATGGATTCGATCGAGAATTCCGGGGTAATCCCCATAGGGGGAACGATCTTCGCGACTTTCTCCGTCGACGTCTGGGATGACTCCCCAACGGGCACGGCCACGGTCGATTGCAACGCGACCTTCACTGCAGCGGGGCCCGCGATCACCTTCTGCGACGTGGGGGCCCAGGATCCATTCGTCTGGAGGGTCTGGAAGAAAGCCAAGCTGGTCATCTCCTCGACCGATACCACCCCGCCGATGGTCACGAAGGGTCAGGAGTTCATCCCTGTCCGGGCCAACATCGAGAATGCCGGCGAGGTTCCCTTTTCCTTCACCGGGGCATCCCTTACGTTCCAGTTGGGTCTTTACACCATTGCGTTCAACTCCCCGGCAGCCGGTACCGTTGTTCCCGGTTTGGGGAGCATCACCGCGGAGTTCTCCGTCAGCATAGGGCTTACGAGCGAATCCGGGGTCTCACTGATCGACGCCACGGCCTCCGGAACGAACACTTTTACCGGAAAGGTGGTTCAGGCGACGACCTCGCTGGTTCTCGATTCATGGATCATCCAGAACAAGGCGAAACTGCTACTCACCGACGTAACCGCATCTGAAACCGTTTTCAGGGGCCAGGCGAACGCTCCAGTTTTCCTGAAGGCCGTGAACGAAGGTGAAGCGGCGGCAAACTGGGCGAGTTCCGTGATCGACTTCACCCCTGTCGATCTTCCCGCGAAAACCTACCTCTCCAAGGAGCCCGTCACCGCTTTTCCGGTTCAGATACTGGGCGGCGGAGGGAACTACACTGCCCGGTATTCGGTGACGGTTGCGCCCAATTCCGCGACCGGAACCGATGATATCGATCCGACCATCTGGTTTGCAGACGACAACACCAAGGTCGAGGAAACCTACACATCGCCCGTCTCCCTTGCAAGCTGGACGGTAGTGGCTGAGTTGATCAGCACCTACAAGGATGCGGCCTTCAACTTCCCTTCCTCCAGTTTCAACCAGCCCCTTTCGGGAAACCGCATCGTTTATGCAAAGGGGACGAACATGTCGGCCTATACGGACTTCATCGTTCGCTGGTACAACCCCTCCGGCGTCGAAGTCGCTTCCAGCAGCATCCTGACGGGGGACGCATCGGGAACCCTGACTCACGAATACTCCCTGTCTCCCTCCTCGCCCCAGGGAAACTGGGTGTTGAAGGTGACCAACCCCCTCAATACGTTCACCGCTTGCCAGACCAACTTCGACGTGGTGAGCCCCGCAAGCCTCTCGGTTCAGGTCTCGATGCCGCCGTCGGTTTCTGTTGGCCAGCCTTTCAACGTCTACCTGACCTGCACCAATGCCGGTGGAGCCTCGATGACCGGGGTCACTCCCAGCGCACTCGAGACATCAGGGGTTGGAGGTGCAACCCAATTTGCGGGTCCCAATCCGCTGGTACATATCATCTCCGGATTTTCGCAGGCAACCTTCACCTGGGATTTCGGTGCGGTTACCCCCGGCACCTTCACTGCAAGCGCGACCGGATACGGTTTCGACGCCAACTCCGACGATTTCCTCACAAGCCTCTACTCCTCCGCGAGCACCAACATCCAGAACCCCCCCAATGTCTCGATCGTTTCGGTCATCGCCACCCAGACGATCGTTTACCGAAACCAGCAGAACCTCCAGGTCAATGTCAGGGTGCGCAATACCGGCTCCGCCACGGCGATTCTCCAGGCGGCCAGCCTGACCTTCACGATTGGAAGCTTCACCCAGACTCTCGCATCCCCCACGTTCCCATTCTATCTCGCGGGCTCGAACACTTACGCCACGCTCACCTTCTCCATCGATGTGGCGTATGATTCTCCCACGGGTCCCACGACGTTCAATTGCAACCTTCTGTCCTGCGATTCGAACTTCCCCGCCTCCTCGACCTGGATCAACGCGCCAACCCCGTCGGCAGGCTGGACGATCGCCAGCATCGGAATCCGTCTGTCGAACAACATCGGCTACGATCCCGAAAACTACACTTTCGTGACGGGGCAGACGGTCTATGCGCGCGCTTTCGGACTCACCCCGAACTCCACCTGGTACCGGCTCAGATTCTACAATTTCCAGATACCGACGATCTCACCCGCTCCGGCAGGAGAGCTGTACGTATCATCGCAGCTAGCCGCCAACGCCTCCGGAGAGGCGGATTTCATGTATCCCATCCCGCTGACCGGAAACCCCGGAGTCTGGAGCGTCGAGATCGATCCGCAAAACAAGGCCAACGTTCTCGCGGTCCAGTATTTCGACCTTCAGGTTCCCGGAACCCTGCTTGCGAGCCTGACGCTTTCTCCTTCGGGACCTTTCGAGGGGGATATCGTGACCGCGACCCTGGTGGCCAGCAACTCCTTGTCAACCGCCGCTTCCCTCATCACTCCGGCAACCACTTCTACGCTGATCAAGACTGCCGGAAGCGTGGGCGACCTCACCTACGTGAGCGGGCCTGTCCCCCCGTCCGCTTCGATTGAGGCAATGGCCTCAGCCACCTTCGTCTGGACCTACACCGCCGCATCCAGCACCGGCCTGACGGGTACCCTCGCCCTCACGACCGCCGCCGCCTCCTCGGTTACGGGATTAGAGGTCAACCGGCAGATCGAGGCAAGCGGATCCCTCACGGTTACTTCCCCCCAGATCCGGATTTTCAGGCGTGAGCTTTCCCTTTCGGCCACCAACACCTGGGACCAGGGCAGCATCGGGCCCGGGGAAGTCGGCCCGACCGTCGCCGCGACCGCGAAGAACACAGGCAACGCGACGCTTTCCGCGATCCTCTGGAACACGGTCGATCTGAACGGTCCGGGATCCAACAAGATTTCCTATTCCTGTTTGTCACTGACTCCCTCGCCTGTGGCTACAACCCTTTCCCCTCTTTCCGCAAATGCCACCCGGTCGGTCTTCTCGAAGCTGACGGTTCCCTACAACCAGCCCGCTGGAACCTACATCGCGACGATGACCATGTTCGAGGACCTCGTCTCGAACGGCAGCCGCGACCCGCTCGAGCCGTATGTCCTTTTTGCGGTCAATGTCCAGGTTCCTTCGAAGAAGAACATCCTCATGACCGAAGGTTACGTAGACCTCGGAGACTGGCCTCCGAACAACTTCACTGGAAGCACTACCTTCCATATCATGAATATCGGCAATCTGGATCTGGTGAATCTGAAGATCGAAACCCCGCCCGTTGCCACAGGAACCTTCTTCAATGTCTTCCCGGTTTCCCTTGGCGGGCTTACGGTGGCGACCCCGAACATCACTTCCGCCCAGGCATCCGCTGACATTCCAGCCCTTGCACCGGCTTTTCACGGAGGTTACATAGCGACCTGGACCATCTATGACGACTCCGACTCGAGTGGTGACAGGCAGCCGACGGAGGCCAGCACCACGTTCCAGGTCCGGATCAACATCGGAACCAAGGATTTCACGCTCGCTCCCCCCACCATCGACCTCGGAATCGGAACTCCCAGCTCCGTCGTGCCCTCCCAGCAGCTCACGATCAACAACACGGGTTCCCTCAACCTCTCCGCCCTCAGGTCGGTCTTTCCCAGCCTTGACGATGGGGCCGGACATACCATTGCCTCCTCGAACCTGAACATAATATATCCCGGAATCATCCTCTCGGGGGGGGCGGGGATAGCCTCGGTGGCGATGGTCGTTCCCGCTGGAACGGCTCAAGGAGTGTATTCCGGCCAGGTGTGGGTTTACGAGGACGTCAACGGGAACACCACCT
>CAYRYU010000172.1:5265-8331 GCA_964428355.1 uncultured bacterium | reverse complement strand
TTGTCGCGGACGCAGATGGGGAAGAGCTTCCGGGCCAGTTCGCGGGTCTTGTGCGGGTAGTCCTTCAGGATCTTTTTGGCCGACTTCTGCATGATCTCGAACACCTTCTTCTTGTCGAGCTGTTCGAGGTAGGCGGGCGGCCAGTGGATATACTGGGCAAGGACGTTCAGGAGATACTCGTACTCCCCCTGATCGACTTCCCGGTCGGCGACCATGAGAGCCATCCCGGCGGTGGCGAGGAAGAGGAGTTCGGTTTCCTCCTGGCCTCCGAGGGGTGATTTCTTCATCATCACCAGCAGTTCAGCGATCTTGGCGTTGAGGGCCTTGTCCTCCTCGATTGGCTTTCCGTCCTGGATGGATTTCCAGAGACCAGACTTGTGAAACTCGACCAGGGCTTTGATCCGGATCGGGTTTCCGGGATGGGAAGCGAGAATATAGGAAGGATGGTCCCGCATCTCCGTGTAGATCTTCTCCGAGATCTCGAGGATGTTGTCGAAGCTGAGGTTGAAAAACCTCTGGTCGAGGCCGGAAGAGAGCTTGAACAATGCGCGGATGGACACTTCCAGGTCACCGGTAGCCATGAGCCCGATTCGATCGGAAGAGATCTCGCAGAGCTTGCTCCAAAGGTCGTACGTCTTCTGGAGAAGGGGGGGAAGATGGTCGTAATCGGGGAATACATACTGGATGACCTGGGTGACGTAGGCATGGTTGTAGATCAGGTGACCGATCTCGTGTCCCATGATGAATGCCAGTTCGTCCGAATCCACCTTTTCGAGGAGACCCCGGTTGATGATGACGACGTGGGGTTTGCCTTCGATGGGGCTCAGGATCGAGGAGGAGTTGAACTCGGAGTCGTTGGAGACGTAGAACTCGATCTCCTTGTCCTTGAAGCCCAGGGAACGGGAAGCTGCGCGGCAGATGTCGTGGACCTTTCCGCCGAACGCTTCGTAGATCGGCAGGGAATATCCGCGCATGAAGAACGGGAGGTAGTTGTTGGGCTCCTCTTCTTCCTTGAACTTCAGGAGTTTGTTGATCACCTGAAGGTTGAAACAGTTCTCGAAAAATTTGAGGAGGAACTCTTCCTCCGCCAGCCGCACATTCTTGTAGAGCTTCTTCATGGCTGCCCTTTCCTTGCAGATGTCCGCCTGTGGCGGCGAAACGAACGATTCTCGAGGTATCTTACCACATCGAATAGCTGGATGCCCGTCCTTTTTCTCCCCCCAAGACCGCGGATTGATCACCAGGTCCTCTTCAGACCTGAGATTCCTCGCTTGGCTGGGGACTCGAGCCCCACGATGGGGCGAATGAGCCCGAAAAGCCAGGATGGCGCAGTCCTTGAGGGCTCCCAGGCGGCATTGATCTGGGAGCGATCGGGCATTGCCGGTAGCGCACGCGACGACGCAATCAGGAAACCCATCACGGGAATCGGGTTCCGGTCCCCCCCCCTTTTCACGGGGGGGTTCTGCGGGTATCATTGGAAAGGTCCTTTCTGTGTATCTGGAAACCAGTTTGTCGAGGTCGGATGAAATCGCAGTTCTGGAAGAGAGCCCTGGCGGGTTCCGGCCCGGTTCTCGGGGCGGTTCTTCTTGCGCTGGTTCTTCTTCATCAATTCCCTTGCGAGGTCGAGGCGCGGGCCGGGGGCGGCCACAGCTACTCGAGCTCCTCCTCCTCGCGAAGCCGGTCCTCCTCCCACAGTTCCTCGCGGAGTTCCTCCTCCTCGAGAAGCCGCGGCCGTTCGTCGCGGGGCAGGGGTGGGGGAGCCCTCGACCTGCTCAGCGTTTTCGGAATCATCGCCATCATCGTGGTTCTTCACGTCATCAAGAATTATCAGCGCGACCACATGGATTTCCACCGGGAGGTCCCGCCCTCATTCGGCCGGGACGTGAAGCTGAAGAAACAGAAGAACCTCCAGTCGGTCCTTGCAAAGCTGAAGGAGCGCGATCCCCAATGGAACGCCCCGCCGTTTCTTGCCCGGGTGAAGAATGCCTTCACGAGGATCCAGAAGGGGTGGTCCGACCAGGATCTCGGGAAGGCGCAGCAGTTCATGTCGGATGGTCTCTACGAGCGGTTCCTGCTCCAGATCTCGGGAATGAGGGATGAAGGAGTCCGCGACCTGATGGAAGGTCTGAGGATAGACGGGGCGGACATCATCCAGTTCGATTCGGATCCGCACTTCGACACGGTTCACGTGAAGTTCACGGCGACCGCGGTCAACTACCGTGTTTCGCTCGAGAACGGTAGGCGGCTCGATGGTTCGACCCTGCCCGAGGCTTTCACCGAGGTCTGGTCGTTCGTCCGTCGTCCCGGGGCCAAAACCGCGGCAAAACCTGGGCTGATAGAGGGCAAGTGCCCCAACTGCGGGGCGTTCCTGGAGGTCGGCAGGGTGGCAACCTGCCCCGCATGCCAATCCTTCCTCCGTTCAGGTGAGTATGACTGGGTGCTGTCCGAGATCACACAGGCATGCGAGTGGATCGTGACCGATCCCTCAGCCATTCCCGGATACTCCGATTTCCAGACGGAGGATCCCGGGTTGTCCGTTCAGCAGGTGGAAGATCTCGCCTCGGTCGTTTTCTGGCGTTTGCGGCAGGCCGAAAGGTCGGGATCGGAGGATCCGCTCAGGAAGTTCGCGGCTCCCTCGTTTCTCGAGGCAATGGCGAATGGGAATTCCCAGAACCCTGATGGCAGGCGTTTCTTTTTCACATCGTGCGCGGTGGGTTCCTCCCGGCTTCGGGCGGTCGTTCCAGGGGATTCCGGGGACCGTTTGCTGGTCGAAATCCGGTGGAGCGGGAAAGCCTGCGAGATCGACCGTTCCGGGAAGGTCCTGTCACGGGGTGGCCATCCGAAGAACCACCACGAGATCCTGGTTTTCCGCAGGAAGCACGGGGCGCAGACGGACCTGAAAACGTCACTCTCCAGTGCCCACTGTCCGAACTGCGGCGCTCCCGAGGCCTCGGGGAGCGAGATCGTTTGCCCCTATTGCAACGCCACACTGAACGACGGGTCGAAAGTCTGGGTCCTCGAAAGGCTCGCCAGGCCTGACGATCCGATGCTGGTTTCGGTTGGAAA
>CAYRYU010000172.1:0-5165 GCA_964428355.1 uncultured bacterium | reverse complement strand
GGGTCCTCGAAAGGCTCGCCAGGCCTGACGATCCGATGCTGGTTTCGGTTGGAAATCGGGTTTCGGGCCGCGACCGGGCCGCCCGGGAATCCCATTCTCCCGCGGCCGGGGACGAGCCGGGCGCATGGTCTCCGGCCGATTCGATGCGATGGGTGGCGGCGGTCATGGGAGCCGATGGAAACCTCGGAGAGAAGGAGCAGGATCTCTTGCGCAAGATGTGGGCAAAGAACGGGATTCCCGAGTCAAAGCAGAAGGAGATCCTCGCCGCCGCGAGAGCTGGGGAAGCGTTCCCCGGGGTCCCGCGGAAACCCGCACTGGTAAGGGAAGTGTTGGGCCAGATGGTCTCCATGGCGCTCGCCGACGGGGTGATCTCGGATGAAGAGATAGCGGTCATGCGGGCGGTCATGAAACCGGCCGGGATGACCGACTACGACCTGAAGGGTATCATCACCCGCGAGAAGAACCGCCTGATGCGGGAAACAGGAGTTGGGGGGGAATCCGTATGATCGTCGTGCTGAACGGTCCTCCCTCGGTTGGAAAGACCCAGACGGCAGTCATCCTTGCCCAGCGCTTCCAGCGCTCGGTCATGGTCGATCTGGACAACGTCGGGGACATCCGGCCGCAGGTCAGGGGAGCCGGAATCCGTGCGGTGGAAGCCGGCCTTTCGCGCCATTCGGCCCCCGACCTGGCTGATGACGAGGCTTTCGGTGCGGCCAGATGCCTTATGGAATTCCACTCAGGGCGAGGTTGCAGGGATTTCGTGGTGGCCGGTGTGATCCCTTGGGTTTCGGCGATGCAGGCGCTATGCCGGAATCTCGGGGAGGTTTCCTCCCCGGTGTTGGTTTACCGGCTATCCTGCCGCGAGGAAGCGGTTAAGAAACGGATCCGCCTTCGCAGTCCCAGCCGGCCCTGGAGCGATTTCGAGGGTGAGCTCGAAGCCTGGCGGGAATACGACGCCATTTTCAGGACTGAAGCCATTTCCGGAGACCTTGGTCGGGAGATCGACACGTCCGAGCTCAACCTGTTCCAGGTCGTCGACCTCATCTGGAAGACCCTGGAGGATCCCGTCGACCCCTGAAACCTGACCCCTCAGAGGCCCTGGATGCGACGAAACCCGGTATTCCCGCAAACGGAAAGGGGGTCGGAAAGGATGGGGGGGAAACCGGTTATTGGGCCGCTGCTGGGGGGGCCAGGAGCTTTTCCAGCTCGGCGGGGAGGTCGAAGAGGAACTCCTGTTCGGGAATACCCGATTCGGCGACCACCCTTTCGACGGTGGCGACAAAGCCGGCCGCTTCCTGGGGGGAAATCTTGTGCTTGAGACGCCGGATTTCCTTCTGTCGGGCAAGAGCCTTTTCCACGAGGGGGGCAAGGATCGCATCGACCTCCTCGGGTTGGATTGTCCTGGAGAGGATTCCATGTACGAATCGGGAGATGTTCATTCGCGCTTTCTGGCGGTTTGGCTCGGCCATTTCGGCCGTCCTGAGGAAGCGCTTCTCGAATGCCGCAGCGATGATTGCCGGAAGGACGGGGCTCCTGAGGAAGATATCACCGGGAGTGAACTTCGGGTCCGAGGCGATCTCTCCGCTCCGGATGCGGGCGGCGATCGACGCGATCGCGCCTAGGGTGGCCCCGGTTTCCTGGGGGGGAAGGTTGTCGGTGACGACCGCCCCAACGACGGTTTCGAAGGATGTGGCCGTTCCGTCACGCGCCATGCCGACCATCTGGGAGTAGACGAGGTATGCTGTTCCCCCGCCCAGGGCCGCGAGAAAAAGTGTTGCAAGGATCGCTCTCAGGAGGCATCCGCCTCGTCTTCCGGTCATCGTTTCCGACTCCTATGCTCCGGGGAATCTGATCGGGGGAGGGATGGTGATCTGCCTGAAGCAGTTCAACGCGAAGGAATCCGTCATTCCCGAGATGTAGTCGAGGACCTTCTGGTGAGCGGGAGTGCGGAGGGTATCGTAGGTGGAGCGCATCTTGCGCAGGAATTTCCCGAATCCTTCGTCGAGCGGCAGGGCTGCGACGCAGAGCCGTTCCTCGTCTCCGCCGGCGTCAGAGAGGAGTGCCATGAGATGCTCGAACAGGGCGCGGAGGATGCGGGAGGAGAACTTCGCATACTCCTTGAGTTTGGGGTGGAAGTAGATCCTTTCGTAGTTGAACTGTTTCAGATCTTTCATGACATCGAAACGGGCCTCCGAAAGTCCGATCCGGCCGGTGGCGCGGGAACTCTCGATCAGATCGAGGACAAGGGCATGTATTATCTCGCCGTTCCGCCTTCCCAGTTCGCGCCTGATCTTATCGGGAATCTCCTCGTCGCGGATCAGGCCTGCCTCCATTCCGTCCTCGATGTCGCGACCGAGGTAGGCGATCTTGTCTGAGAAGCGCACGATGCAACCCTCGATGGTCGAAGGGGTGCAGTCGCGGTTTCGGATCCTCGAAAGATCGTTGGGGGCCGGGGCGGGATCCAGGGTTTGCTCGAACCGTTCCCCGTTGTGGCAGACGATTCCGTCTCGGACTCCGAAAGTGAGGTTCAGCCCCTGTCCGTCGTTGGCGAGCAGGTCGACGACCCTGAGCCCGTTGATCTCGTGGAAAAAGGCCCCCCCGAATGGTTTCAGGAGCTCGGTGAGGGCCGATTCGCCGGAGTGTCCGAAGGGGGCGTGGCCGAGGTCGTGTCCTATTCCGATCGCGAAGGCAAGCTCCTCGTCGAGATTCCAGCCTGACCGGTTGAGCCCCCGGACGATCGTGACCGCGATCGTTGCGACGTGCAGGACGTGCTCGATGCGGGTGCAGATGTGATCGTTCTCGGGGGCGAAGAAGACCTGGGTCTTGTGCTTGAGCCTCCGGAAGGGAAGGGAATGGATGATCGCGGTCTGGTCGCGCAGAAACGGCCCCCGCACGTCCTCCTCGCGGGGAACCGCGCGCTCGCGGATCTTCCCGGAAATTGCGTTCGAAACGGACATGCTCCTACTTGTTGAATCTCATTGCGCGGGCGGTCCAGGATTGGTTTGTCGAATCCCGGTAGTCTCCTCCGACGTAGAGGTTGTCGGAGGGATCGAGCGTAACGAAACCCCCGGTGTATTCTTTGGAATAGTCCTCCGTCAGGGTGTCCATGGTCCAGAGGCGCCGCCCGTCAGAGTTGAATTTCATGACGAAGATCGCGTTGATCCCGGAGACGAAAGGTGGCAGCACGCCCATCTTGAACGGGCCATAGCCGCCTGCGTAGATGTTGCCTTCCGAATCGATGGCCAGGTTCTTGACTTCGCTGGTGTTATCGCTGCCGTGGCACATCGCGGAATTCTCTACCCAGAGCTGGGTTCCGTTCGTGTCATACTTGGCGACCTGGATGTACCAGTCCGACCATTGAGGCCTGGGACGTTGGACCCGGCAGGCAACGACGACATTCCCCAGGGAGTCGATGGCGAGCGGATACACTTCGCCTGCCGTGTCGGCCAGAGTCTTGCGCCACATCTCGACGCCGCCCGGGGAGTATTTTACAAGCGCAGCCGGTCCCCCAGCGGGGAATTCCGCCGCGAAGAGATTCCCAGAGGAATCTACCGCGAGGCCTCTGATCGATACGGTATCCCGCTCCTTGGACCATGCCACGGTTCCGTTGAGGTCCATTTTGAGGAGGCGTCCCGGATTTCCCAGGGCCGCATAGAGGTTTGTTCCGGCGGAAATCATGATGTATATGCGTGCGTCGGGGCCGCCCTGGTAAATCTCCGAAAGGACCCCCCCGCCGTCGAGCCGGCAGATAGCCCCATATCCCTGGGTGTGGGAGGTGCCGGTGTCGTACGAGTAGCCGCCGTAGTAATGGCCGTTCACCCAGACTCCCGAATCGAATGTGTCGTTCAGGGTTTTGCCGAGCCGGATTCCTGAGGAGAAACTCCCGTTGGCCGCGGTCAGCCATCCGAGGAATGCGTCCTGGGATCCCTGCGAAGGGAATGAAGGCGCGGAGTTGGAGTTCGTTCCGCCCGCCAGAACGACGGAGGAAGAACCGTCGAACAGGATGTGGGTGACCCCGCCGATGTTGAGCTTTTCCTCCCACTGCCGGGTGGGGGCGGGTTCCTCGAACAGCGCGGTCAGGGTGGCGGTCTGGTCGAGTGAGTAGGAATAGGTGTCCTTTCCTTCCTTGAGGAGGGGCGCGGCCTCCTTGAAGCCGCGAATGAGAAAGGGGGCATTCGGAACCAATTTCAAAGTCAGAGCCGTGCCTTTCGATACTCGGGTGGTGGTCGCATCGGGGGTGACCTGGACGGTCCCCGCGCCCGGGGGGGAAATCACGATCCCGAGCTTCGCGGTATTCGTGGCGGAGTCACGGTATGAGGAAACTGCGGTGTCATAGCGGGTGGTTGCGCCCAGATCGACATCGGCGAACAGGTTTGTCAGCCGCTCGGAAAGGCTTGCGTTGAGGGTGGCAAAATCGCCGGAATCCCCCACCAGGCGCAGGATGGTGGCTGCGACGAGGTCGATCAGGGTGGCGCTCTCTTTGGGCTCGACCGTCAACTCGTTCAGACCGTTTACCAGGTCGCGTGCCCCGCGGAATTTCGTGAACCCGAGGTATTTTCCGTTGAAGATCTCGACCTCGCCGACGACGGTCGTGACCGGCAGTGAGTCGAAGGTTGCGGTGGCGGTTCCGCCCACCACCTCCACGGTTTTCTGGAGGGTTGTCGAGTGGGAATCGGAATTCCCGAAATTGACGGTTGTGATCATGAACTTGACCGTTGGAGACGGTGTGGCAGTTTCCAGGGGCAGGATGACCGGGGTCACCGATGCGTTGGGGGCCAGACCCTGAGGCACCGAGATCCGAAAGGTCACCTGCGCGGAGTTGGATGTGCCTGCCGTCGGGACGGGCTCCAAAACCGGAGATGCGAGGTCAGGGCCTGCGGCATCAGGTCTTAGCGAGCACCCGGAAAAAAGGGCGGACAAACTGAGCGCGAAAATTCCAATGATTACGAATGCGGAAAGTCTTTTCATGTTCCCTCCGGAAGGCTGAAGCCGTACAAAGAGTAGTTGGCCCCGGGAGCCTTGTCAAGAATTTGTGGGATCGTTTCCCGAAGGTTATCCCGGCCTTGTACCCATCTGGGGAAGATCGCCGAAGCTCGGTCAGGGTTTGGGGGAAGGGCCGAGGAAGAGGGCGGAGGCGTCGTCGTCCCAGGAACCGGGGCCGGTCA
>CAYRYU010000171.1:0-8564 GCA_964428355.1 uncultured bacterium | reverse complement strand
GAGTAGAATTCTCCGCCCTTCCGCCAGATGGTTTTCCCCGGCTCCCGGTAACGGGAGCCGTTTTTCCTTTAGCCCCGAAAACGATTCTTCAGATTTCTTGGCTGGCAGGGCTCTCGGAAGTGTTCGATAATCCAATTGTCGATGACCGATTGCGCGCACGATCACTGGGCGTCGAACCTGCGGATTTGCCACGGGTGAACCGATTTTTTGGAGGAAATACCATGAAGAAAGAACTGTTTCCCCTGATCATTCCAATCCTGGCAATCGTGATGGCCGGTTGTTCTGGCGGCGGAGGTGGAACCGGAACCACTTCGGGTATCGTGGGGTTTCCGGTTTCATCAAGCTCGAATTCCCTCACCATTCAGGAAATGTCAGCGGTCGAAGCGAGCCTGGTGGCAAGTCGCCTCCTGGCGGCTTCGGAAGCCGAAGATCTCCCAGACTGCACCCAGGCTTCCGGAACCGACCTTCCGCCTTTCCACAAGGGTGGCCACCGGTTCCACGGCGGGAGGTGCGGTGATGGTTGGAAGATCCGGAACGGATCGGATTCATGTGAAGTGAAACTCGAACATATCGGAAGCGGTCCGGCCAGGGTCTGGATCGGTTCACATCATTGCACCGCTTCCCAGAGCACCGACGGGGCAATCACCATCACTCACGCCGATGGCCGCACGGTGACCCTGGTTCCGCCTGTTGCCGGCTCCGCGACCAGCTCCCTGATCGTGGGAAGCTCCACTTGGACCCTTTCCTGGGGTGGCGAGGTCCTCGTGACCCTGAAAAACGATGCCGACGGTTTCACGATGACGATTGCCGAAGATGATGAAGGTCTCCTGACAATCCGTCCGGTGGGAAAACCACCCCACAGGGCTCATTGGATGCCCGATGGGTCGATCGAGGCAGTTTCTACCGGGGACGGAACGACCTTCCGGTTTTGCGAAGGAAGATTCAAATAGACGAAAAAACCGTATCCTGAATCAACGAATTCTCCTGATCTTGGGGGGAAGGATTACTCCTTCCTCCCGTTCTTTTTTTCTGTTCGAAAGTGAACTCCAACCCCCGTGAAGTTGGTTGCCGGCTGCGGGCATCGGTGGGAAAAAAGAAAAATCCTATGAAAAATGAAGCTTGCTTCTCATGATCTGCAGGATCTCGTTGTCCATCCCTGACATTCCACGGGAGGCGATCCTTCCCAGGTGTTCGAGGGATTTCATGCCATCGGCTCCTACAATTCCGTCGGTTGCGGGAATGAAGATTCCGCGCAGGGCAAAGGCTGAAGCCCTGAAAGCCGCATCCACAGCGGTCATGGATTTGGTGGCACAGCCGATCTTGGCTCCGTCGCAGATGATTCCCGAAATGTTGCCGACCATGTTGCTTATCGCAGAAGAGATCTCTTTTTCCCCTCCGCCGTTCAGATACGTCAGGCCCGCCGCCAGACCGATTCCGGCTGCGTTGGAACAGCCGCAGATGGCGGACAGCGTTCCGAGGTGATGTGTCGTGAGGGAATTGATGATCAACGCCAGGGCAAGGGCCTCCTCGATCTTCCGCTCTTTCAGCTTCCGGTGCCTTCCCGACAGTACCAGCGGAACAGAACAGGTGATGCCCTTGTTCCCCGAACCTGCCGCGGCCATGACGAGGTGATTTGCCCCGCTCATCCGGGCATAGACCCCGGCAAAGACGGTCTGGCATATCTGGCCGATGTTGTCATCCGGAGCGACTTCCGGTATCCCGTCCTGGAAGAGCTTTTTCCCCAGCTCGCAGATTCCGAGGTTGTGAGCGATCCCCTTTTGGAGAAGCGCCCGGTCCTCTTCCGTCAGGGAGCGGGAGATTTCGATGATCTGATGGAATGAAAGCGACTTCAGTTCCGACCTGATCGGAACCTCCTTGGCAGGATCGGCCTCCTTCTTCCCTTTTCGGACGAAAACCCCGTCTTTTTCGATGACCGTGACGTTGGTGTGATTGTCCTCGATGATGGCCCTTCCCACCCCACCTGTCTTGACGACCTTGCAATCGACGTAGAGGTGGTTCTCCGCAAATAGTGCTTCCACGTGGACGGCGTCGGATTCGAGAAGCTTTCCGGCCGCTCCGATGATCCCGGCATTGTTCTGTTTGAAACACTCGAGTTCGAGCGAGGGATCCGGGAGAAGACAACCGATCGACAACGCCCAGAGGATGCCGGTTTTTCCGTCGGAGTTCGGGATTCCCACGGCAAAACAGTTCTTGAACATTCCCGGGTCGCAACGCAGGAAAACCCCCTTCACCTCGCCCTCCACCTGGGAAGCTGCCAGGGATGCGGCATAGGCGATGGACGCCGGTTCAGTGCATCCCAGGGCGGGTTTCCATTCGGTCTTGACGATCTTCGAAAAATCCACGAAAGTTCTCCTTCAACCCAAGGTTTTTCGACGGTATCCCGTTCCGGCCATCCCCGGTGGGTCTCCGGAACGGTTCGCATAGTATCCGCAGAGGGGCCAGGTTTGTCAACGGGCCGGGTACGCATTCGACAAGTCCCAGATGAACCCAGGGTTTGAACCCGCTTCCAATTTGCAGGGCAAAAAAAGCGGCCGGGTGATTGCCCGGCCTTGGTTTCGAAGGCAGGAAGGGTCAGGCCACGAGGCCTTCCCCGAGAAGGGACGAAGAGTCGGATTTGGCGGTCAGAGCGTTCTGTTCGTAGGTCTTTCGGATGAACTCGGCGAGAAAGCGTGTGAGATTCTTTGCCTGGGATTCCGACAGATCGGAATCGGAGGAGTCTTCGGAATCCGCCGTCCCCGATGAGGATGAGGATTCGTTCAGCTCCTCGATCAACTGCTCCACCAGGTGTGATTCCGCATCGGTTCCCGTGGTTTCATTGGAAGCCACCGAGTCATCCTCGTCAGAGCCGGAGGTTCCGAAAAGATCGAAATTGAGGCCGAAGAACTGCCCGCTCTGGGCCTGAATGGCGTTGGAGTCACCGTTTTCTCCGTTGGGAGGAGGTCCGGGGGGCGGACCGGGGGGCATTCCTCCTGGAGGGGGACCATAAGGAGGGCCTCCCGCCCTCTGCCCACCGGGTGGCTCGGATGGGGCGGAAATGGTCCCGTTTTCCGCCGCGGTTGATAGCTCCTCGGAACTGATTCCGTCACCATCGGAATCTATTTCCGAGAACTTCTCGATCAGCTCGCTGATGTTCTCGAGAGCGGGGTCTTGGCTCCCCTCCTGGGAGCCGATGGCGGTCTTGATCTTCTCGAGATCGGCCATTTGGAGCCTTCCCTGGCCGGAACGGAAACTTTCGAACTTTGCCCGCATCGATTCGAACGCGGAACCAGAAATGGAACCCACACTCATATGGGCCTCCTTTCCAGACCGTTCCTTGATTTTGAAGCGCCGTCCTGACTTCGGAACGGTCGACGACAGGGTGTCCAAAAACCGTTGGACGACTGCGGGGCCGCTCGCGTTCAGCTGCAAAACCGGTCCCCATGTACCCTATCGTCTTGGAATCGGGATCCGTGTCATCAAGTTTGGTGAAGAATGGTTAAGGGATTCGATGCGTTCTTCCCGGAAACCCCCAATTCAATGCCGCCCCCGGCGGAGTTTTTCGTAACAATCCTTCTTTGCTTTGAATTCCTCGAAAAGGGATGTGACCTTTTCCTTTGTCGCGTTTTCAGCCACCGCTGCCTTGTATGCGCTCAGTGCGTTTTGCATCTCGTTGTAGGCATCCTGGAGAGCCGAATCGACAAGGGCGTCGTAAGCCGCCTTCTTCTCCTTGAAGTCCGTGGAAAGACTGTCGATGACCTCCTGGGTTTGACTTGCCACACGGGCATCCTGAAGGTTCTTCCAGGCTTTTCGCATGTCCTGCTCAGCCCCCCGGAGGGCGGTTTCTTTCTCCTTTTTCCCTTGATTGGCGATCGTTTCTGGGGAGTTCGACATGATTGAATCCCGGGTCTGGGCGTTCGATGCAAGCTGGGCGAGGCGCTTGTAATCCTGATTCGTCTTGACGAAGGCGACTCCGTAAAGCAGGATCGCATCCCTGACGGCTGGCGTGGAAGCGCTTTTTGCAAGCATCAGGACCTCATCGACCGTCGCTGCCTGCCACATTCCATCTTTGAGTATAGAGTCCCGCGTCGTCGCCGAGGCGGTCTCGAACGCCAAGGCAAGAATATCACGGGTCCCGGAGGCCTGAGCGAGCCCCTGCAATAGAATGGTGTCCCGGCCCGTGGCGGAGTCCGCTGCACGGGCAGATGCAATCAAATTTTTGATGCTTTCCGAGGCGGGCAAGCCGGGCGGCTTGGCGTTCCCGCACCCACTCAGGACGATGGCGGAAAGAAACGCCAGAAGTGCCATGACGATCGGGTTTCTCGCGGTTTTCATGTTGCCCTCCTCGGCTCGGGATGAATTTTGATTTTCCGGTATCCCCGTTTGATCTTACGAGCACGGCTGGGGTTCCGATTCGTAAAGAATTCCCAGATATCGTGAAGGAATGAAATCACCAATGCCTGATGCCTGGCGCGGTTCTCCCTTTCCCGAAGTCACAATGGCATCCGGGGAATGTCAGAATGGGATCCCGCGGCGGTTCGAGGGGGGGGGTAGGAGAACCCCGGAACCCGAAGGGAGGGTCGAAAGGTTCCGGGGTAACCCGGTCGTGGGACTTCCCGAGCCGGACGAAAGTGCGGGGCTTTCGCTGGATAGGGTTTCCGGAAAACGGGATCCGGAATTGCGGAAAGCGCTCGCGAGGTTCGCCGACGTGTGAACAAGGCCATTTCCACGACCGGATTTTTCCTGTCCTCGATATGGTCCGTCGCCAGACGGGGATCAATGACGGCGATGGCCGCCAGGTCCGCCCTGGCCACCGGGACCCCGGTTGAACTTCATGTTGCGGCCACTGTTTCCAGACGCCGAATTGCCCGTGGTTGCGCTTTGGGCCGTCGAGGTGCTCGAACTGACCGATGTCGAAGTCGATGTGGAAGTTGAGGATCCGCTCTCGTCGGGAGGAGGCGGACGGTTTCCGTGGTGCCCCTGGGGTTTTGATTGCCGGGCCTTTTCGAGTTCATCTGCGTCCAGGGCCCCGTTTCCGTCGGCATCGAACTTTTCCAGGATTTCCTGATAGTGGGGGCTCTGTTTGAAAGCTTCATCCGCGGCGGCCTTCTCCGCTTCACTGATGGTTCCATCTCCATCGGTGTCTATGTTCGGACCTTTCCCCTTCTTCCTCTTGCCCTTTCCACCCTTGGGCTCGGATTCTCGCGCGGTGGCAAGCTCCGTTTCGCTGAGGGTGCCGTCGCCGTCGGCGTCGTATTTCTTCAGCCAGTCCTGATACATCGGACTGTTCTTGAAAGCTTCATCGGCGGCGGCTTTTTCGGAATCGCTGATGGTTCCATCCCCGTCGGTATCGATGTTCGGCCGTTTTCCTGGCCCCTTCCCCTTTTTGGGTTCGGAGGAACGGGCGGTTTCCAACTCCTCATCGCTGAGTGCCCCGTCGCCATCGGCATCGTATTTGGACAACCAATCCTGGTACATGGGGCTGCTCTTGAACTCTTCATCAGCAGCGGCTTTTTCTGTTTCACTCAGAACACCATCTCCATCTGTATCGAATCTTGACATAGGATCCCCCGGGGGAGGAGGCGGACGGTCTCCATCGAACTGCGTCTCGGTGTCGGTGGATGTGGACTCTCCATCGGTGGATTCCGCGAAAATGGGAAACGCCGCAAGGAGGGAAACGAGGGCAAAAAAGATGGTCGGTTGGATAAGCTTCTTCATGGTTGCCTCCAAAAGAGATTTCTATCGTCGATAGATCGCGGATTCTGTAATGAACTGGGAGAAAATGGACTCATTCACCTCCTTCCATGGTTCCCGATCGCAATGGAACCAGTCCGATCAAGCGACAGGGGAAACAGCTCCGGAAAAGCTTCGCCTTCAGGGCGAAAACGTGACACCTCGCCATCCCTGGCGACAGGTCCGATGACTGTTTTAAATCCAAATTGCGTTCTTTTCATGCCGTATCCTCATCATACACTCCCGTAAGGGGTACCGGTCGTTAAGATTGGTGAAGAAATCTTACTGGACAACGGTTTAAGAAAAGGAATCTGAGAATTTGGAGAGGTGGAGAAGCCGATCGAAAGGCTCCAAAAAGGGAAATCCGGTCAGGCCTGACCGGGGTTCACGTTCATTTCCGGAAGCCGGATCTCGATTTCGAATCCGCCCTCAGGGTGATTCCTTCCGGTGACACTACCGCCGTGGGCTTCGATCGAGCGCTTTACGATAGCCAGACCAAGCCCGACTCCTCCGGATGATCTTCCCCGATCTTCCTCGCAGCGGAAGAACGGGTCGAAGATGCTTGGAAGGTGGGCGGGGGGGATTCCCGGGCCATGGTCGCGAACCGTTATCACGAGCTCATTCCGATCCTTGCACCGTTCGCGGGCTATCCTCATGAAAACTTCGGAATCGACCGCGGTATGACGGATCGCGTTTCGGAGCACATTTTCGAGTGCCCGGCGGAGGAACTCGGCATTTCCATCCACGAAACATGGGGTTTCGGGTTCGTCGAAACCGACCCTCTTCTCGAGCAATTCAGCTTCGAACTTCACATCCGAGATTATCGAACGGGAGAAGGCCCCCAGGTCGATCGAAGCTTTGGGCAGATCGGAGGCTCCCCTTTGTTCGAACCGGGAGAGATCGAGAATCTGCTGGATGAGCTCGTTCAGACGTTCGAGGTCACGGCGGATTTTCTCTACGAGGTTCGTCTGGCCTTCGGAAGCCCCTTTTCCAAGGAGTTCCAGGGCGATGTTCGATCGGGCGAGGGGGGACCTGAGCTCATGGGAAATATCCCTCAACAGCTGTTTCTGGTTTCTCAGTGCCCTTTCGATCGTGTCAGCCATGACGTTGAAATCCCTGGCCAGGTCACCGAGCTCATCCAACCTCCCTGTCAGGAGCTCCGGAAGCCTTTCACCGAAATCCCCGCGGGAGATGCTCCTGCTCATTTTCTGCATTTCAAGGACGGGTCTGGAAAGAGATCTGGCCAACACCCAACAGACGAAGGAGCCCAGAACGATCAGGACTGGGATATGAAGCCTTCCCATCGGACCTGCAAAGGAGCGGGGGAGGGAGAAATAGGGGAGCGGCCGGAACCTTCGGAATCCGACAAGTTTCTGGCCTGATGGTTGGGTGATCTTCGAGGCCAGGAAATCCTGATCCCCTATTTCGATGACCTGGAAATCCCTGGAAAAGCTTAGGAAAACCGGAACTGCGGAGGCGAGCAGATTGGTTTCGGCGAAAGATCCATCTTCGGAACCGTAGTGCGGTGGCGGTTTCCCCTCTCCAACCCAATCGGGGGGCAGAGGCAGTGGATGATGACCATGGAAATCTCCGTGGCGGGGTTCGGGATTTCGACCAAAGTCATCATCAGGGGGAGGCCCGTGATGCGGAAGAAGGGCGTCGGGCGGGAGACCCCGCCGCTCATGATGCAATTCCGAGTCGCGATTCCCAAACCCCGGGGGGGGGGCGGGGCGAAAAGGATTGCTGGCCCAGCATTCTGGGGGAGGGGGAGGGAACTGTGGTTTCGCAACAAGCTTTCCGGACTCATCGAAAATCCAGATCCGGAAGCTGCGCTTGACCTGGCCGGGCGACGGAGGGGTCTTTCCGGGAGTTGAAGAGGATGAGGGTTCAAGGACGGTCTGGGCTTCCTTCCTCAATGTGGCCAGATTTCCCTCGAGATAGCGGGTCTGGTCCTCCTGGAGGAGATAGGCGATCAGGGCTGCGGTCACTGCCGTAGCGAGGAAAACCGTTCCCGTGAACCAGAGAAGGAAGCGGGTGAAAAGACCACGGAATCGAGGCATCAGCCCCGCTCCTCACGATGAATGACGGTATCCATAAGGCGGGACTCCGGTTTGGGCCAATTCTGCAAAGGACCGCTCGATGCGGGATTGTGGGAACCAGCTTTTCAGGCGGAAGCAGTCTGGGAGAAAGCGGTGTACATGTAGCCGATTCCCCGGACGGTCTGTATTCTTTCACCCTGCGTCGAAGTCTTCCCGAGCTTTTTCCTGAGATTGCTGATATGGACATCGAGACTGCGGTCCTCGTAGGTCAACGGCCGGTCCAGAACCTGAAGGGCAAGATCCTGGCGCTTGACTACCGCTCCCGCCGATCCGAGGAGGACTTCGAGCAGTCGGAACTCGAGACCGGTCAAGTCGAGTTCCTCATCATTCCGGAAAACGCGCCGGCTTTTCGGATAGAGCTTGAGGTCGGCAATTTCAACGATTTCCTCGGCATCTCCCTTCCCTGCGGCCTTCCTGGTTTCTGTCCGCCGGAAAACCGCCCTGATTCGGGCGGCGAGTTCCCGGGGGTTGAAGGGCTTGGCGAGGTAATCGTCTGCACCCAATTCGAGGCCGACGATCCGGTCGATCTCTTCCCCTCTGGCGGTCAGCATGATCACCGGAAGTTGGGATGTCTTCCTGATCTGGGAAAGAACCTCGAATCCGTTCATCCCGGGGAGCATGACATCGAGAATCAGAAGATCGTGTTTCTGCTCGAGTGCCGTCTGAAAATCCTGGTCTGGTGCATGGTGGGTGGTTACCGAAAACCCCTCACCTGTCAGGTAGGTCGTCAGCAAT
>CAYRYU010000170.1:2816-8583 GCA_964428355.1 uncultured bacterium | reverse complement strand
CTGAAGATCCCCTATGTCCCTCTCGAACCCTCCGCCGAACTCCCTCCTCCGGAAATCCAGGGCACAATCCCGATGGCGGTGGGAACCGCGATCTGTGCGATGAAGCCCGATGACTACTCCCTGAATCTCCTTTCGGAATTGAAGGAGGAGGAACGCCGGCGGGGAAAGCTCATAAGGCTGATGGCCAAGGTCGTTCTCACGCTGTTCATCGTGGTTGGCGGATATGCCGCCCTGGTCTTCTATCCTTCGTATTCCCAGCGAAACCGGTTGGACCGTGAGTATCGCGTCTTGTACGACGAATACAACAGCGCCATGACGAACAAGACCGAGTTCGAGAGGCTTGGGGTAGCCTACGCAGACCTCCAGGCAAAAGTCAGGTTCCTCCAGGAAAACCTTGGCCAGCGGTTTTCGTGGTCGGTTTTTCTCCTGGAGTTCGCTGCCATGGTTCCCGACGACATCTGGTTGACCGAGCTTTCCACACGAAACGCCGAAGTTTCGGGAAGCTCACCGGCTGGAACCGCCCTGGTCTCTCCCGCGGTTTCCCCTGGTGCGGGCTCCAAAAAAGCCACCGCAAGCGAAACCGCCATGCTTGGGGCGAAAGTCCGTATCAGGGGGAAGACACCCAGTTTCCTTTGCCTCTCCCAGTTCCTCCAAAACCTGGAGAATGCGCCGTTCCTCAAAAATGTCAAATGGGAACAGGGGAAACGGGAGGTCACGACCACCGTCGGGCGCGAAACCTTCCAGGGAGTCCCGGAAAAAAAGAAGGAGGACGGATCCCTGGATTTCACGATCCTCTGCGAGCTTTTCCCTGGGGGATTGAAAAAGCCATGACCAGAAAGTTCCTTTTGGTCCTGGTGGCTGTTGCTATTGGAGGAGTCTCCTACGATTACCTGCTCCTTCTCAAGCCGCGGACGGCCATGATCGAGGAGTTGAAGAACAATATCCGCACCGTCCAGAACGAACTCGCTTCGGCGGGTCAGTACAAGGATAAACTCGAGAAGTTGAAAGGCCAGTACAAGGAAGCCCAGCTGAAATTCGACGGGCACGTTAAGCAACTCCTGCAGCGAAACCAGGTGGGGAATCTGCTCGAGAAGATTTCGCGAATCGCCCCGCAGGAAGGATTCAGCTTCGACGAGGTCAGTCCCCAGGACCTTGTGCGCAAGACCGAGAGAGGCGGCAAGGTCAAACTCGATATCCTCATCGTACGGATGGTTGCCCGGGGAACCTTCGCGAAACTTGGCCAGTACATCGAGAGCCTTGAAGAAATGCCGTTCTTTGCCGAAATAGGGGATCTGGAGATCAAACAATTGGGCGGGGACCAGGTCCTGATGTCCCTGGATCTCAAAACGTATCTGTTAGCGGTTGATCGATGAAAAAGTGGAACTCGGTCCTCATTCCGGGGGCGCTGCTCGTCTCCTTTTTGGTCGCGGGAAACGTCCTGTTTCCCCAGATTCCGACTGGGAGCGAGATTTCATCGGGTCCTGTCACCCAGCTTCCTGTCGAGCCGTTGGAGGGGAATGCCAGGGAAAGTCGCTGGCTCCGCGTTCGGGAGATTTTCCAACCATTCATGGTCCGAACCGTGGAAACGCCGATGGAGCAACCCCCGGAACCGATCGTCGAGCCTGTCCCTGCACCTGCCCGGGTGGTTGGGGCTCCACTCCAGCCGGAACCGGTTCCTGAACCGTCGAAAACAAACCCACCCAGGGTGAGAAGCATGGAAAAAACCGTTCCCAAGAGATTGAGCCCGAAACCAAGAAGGCTCCCCGTCGTTTCCGGCATCATGTTCAGCCCCAACGATGATCATGTCGCGATCATCAGCGGGCAAATCGTCCGCGAGGGGGGAACCGTCGAGGGATACGCGGTGAAAAAAATCGGCAGGAATTTCGTTTTGTTGAAAAGCGGAGACGAGGAGCTGAGACTATATGTCACGCCATAGCAATTTCCGGGGCCGTTTCGCCCTTCTGAGCCTGTCCTGCTTCTTGGCTCTCTTCCTGAATGGTTTCACCTCCCGGCCGATATCCGGGGTTGCCCAGCTCCACCATGAGATCACCAACCGGCTTGCCGTCCTGCTCGTAATGGAAGGAAACGTGAAGGCTGCCGTCAAGATCGGACGGATGGCGCAGGGAAGACGCACGGACAAGGAACTCCTTCGGGAAATCCCGGAGAATGCCAACCTCCTCATCCAGGCCTTGTCGAGGAAAAAGGCGATTGTCGAAGAGAGGAAATGGAGGGAAAAGCTGGCGGACTTCCTCGAACTTCCGCCTCCGGGTAACGTCTCAAAACCATCTTCCGGCGGGACAGTCTCCGTGGGCCGGAAACAGTTTCGACCCTTTGTTGCTCCCCCGGCACCCTCTGCGGTTCGGCCCGCGGCATCACCATCCGCAACGCAACGGGTTCCCAACGGGCCCACTGCGGTTGCGCGCCCCGGCGACGGCCGTGAAAGGGTCCCCAAACGACCCACCGCTTCACGCCAGACCGACCACAAGGGAGGGGCTCCCGAAACACTCCCCTGCGGGAGCCGCAGGGGAGGGGTTCCCAAAGGACCTGCGGCGGTTGCACCCCGCGCCGACCCGCGCCCGAAAACCCGGATTGGAGAGGTTCGCAAGGAACTCGCCGCTGTCCCCCGCCCGGAACGATCCGGGGAAGTAGCACCAAAACCGCCTCAGGCAAAGGCGCCGGCCTCGAAACCCCTTCGGGTCGCCCCCAAAATCGCCGCCGCCACGCCCCCGAAACCCCATATTGGAGAGGTTCCCAAGGGACCCACCGTTGCCCCGCGCCCCGAACACATCCGAAGAGCTGCACGGGAACCGGCCCAGGCAGCGGACACGGGTTCGAGGCGCAAACGGGTTCCCAGCAGAATCGCTGCGGCCCCTCGCTTTGCGCCCAGCGCTGGAAGCACCCTGAAGCCTGCTCAGGAAGCCGCACCAGCATCGCCGGTCGCCCCCCAGCGATCCTTGACCACCCTGCCGATGAGCGCAAAGGAATACCTGGAAGCGAAAAGACGCTTTTTCACACGGACCGAGGCCGGAAGGACCACCGCTGCCGAAATGGAAGCAGGCAGGTCCCGAAAGGCTGCGCCGGCTGAAGCGCCCCCGTCCGGACTCCGGATCGAAGTTCCCGAAACCCATGTCGCGGCAAGAAGTGTCCCGCCCTCTCCAGCCCCGAAAGTCGTTTCCGAAGTCGTTGCTCGGCAACCGGCCCCCCCCCGGGCTCAACCAAGGCCCCGGAAGGTGATGATGGCCGCCTCAAGTCCGACTTCCCCTGTAGACCATTTCCCCGCGGTGCCTCCCGCTCTCCGGGCTCCCCGTGACGTCTCGACGATCTCCTTCGATGCCGATCTGTCCGAGGAGGCTCCTGCCAGACCTCCAAAAAAGGCATCGGTTGAACCCACGCCCAAGCCACCAAAGCCCAAACCCGTTCCCCCCGTTCCGGTTCCACCACCTCCCGCCCCCGAGGTTTCCAAACCTCCCGCTCGTGAGACGCCCCAGCCTCCGGCTTTCCAGGAGAAGCTGCCCTTCGTGGTAGCCCCGCTGGAATCGAACGACACCCGCCGGTTGTCCCAACCCCTTCTTTCGAAATCCCAGGTGCTGATGCTGCCGGTCTCGGCAACCACTCCTGCCCAGAAGGTGGTGAACCTGACCCGGGACGAAACGCACAAGCTGGACAAACTTTCCACATTGAAAGTCTATCTGACCTTCAAGGAAGCGGAGATCGCCGATATCGTCCAGCTGCTGGCGGAAAAGGCCGAATTGAACTACGTCAGCAAGGACCCGATCGTGGGGAAGACCTCGATCAAGTTCAACAACATCCAGGTCGGGACCGCCCTTGACATCATCCTGAAAAACAACGGCTACTCCTACCGGGTGAAAGACGATGTTCTCTGGGTGTACAAGAAGGATGAAGAGCCCCTCGAAACGAGGATCTTCTTCGTACAGAACCTGGAGGCCGCCGACCTCTTCTACGTGGTGAGGAACTGCCTCGCACAGTCGGAAGGCTCTTCGCCAACATCCCAGGCCCAATCGAACCCGGCGGGAGGAAACAATTCCCCCCAGAATGCTCCCGCCCCGTCCGGACCCCGGCCAGGGACCGGCCAGCCCGCTCCACAGCCCGGGCCCCGGCCCGCCACCTATCACGGGGGTTCCGGTTCATACAATCAACCGGCACCGAGCAGCGGCCCCAGTCCCAGCTCCCGTTCGGATTGGGGGGGAGGCGGGGGAAACGTGACGGTGAATCGCGGGCCGGTGCCCGCAGGCCCCAACTCTGAATCCCAGCCTTTCCCGGAGGCCAAACCATGACCTTCCAGCACCGGGATCCCGGCAGCCAGGTTGAAACCATGATCGGAAGCAGGTGACCGTATGAATCGGAAGCTCGTTTCACCCTTCGTCATCGTTGTTCTGTTGGTGATCCTGATAGGCGTCTGCAACGAGGTAGGCCCTCTCTTCGGGCAGGTCCCGGGATCGCGCCAGGGCCAGGGGTCCCAGTCCTCCGGGGGAGCGGTTGACACCCCGATGGGGATGTATGCCAGCAAACCCGGGAAATGGAGCATCCAGGTCGATGAGCGATCGAACTCCCTCATCGTGACCGCTCCGTTGAGCAAGCTCGACGAGATCGCAAGGCTCGTCGAGGTAATGGACAACCGGACCGTGAATGCCCGGATGGAGGAGCGGATCTTCAAGCTCAGATACATCGATCGCAAGACCCTGGAGAGCGCAATCCGGATGATCCTGCCGCGGTTCGATGTCAAGACCCAGATGATCGATGTCACTACCGACGACCGCCGCCGCGAGGCAGCCACCGTTGGCTCGGGCGGATCCACATCCTCGACCGTCAGCGCGCCCCCACCGGGGCGTTAACCCGATAACCAGAGGACCAGAACCATGGCAAACCAGCTCAGGACCCACCACATCAACCACACCCTTCGGGCGCTCCCCGTTCTTTGCCTCTTGCTGATTGGAGCAGCCACGGGATTCGCGCAAGCTCCTGCCGGAGCTCCGGGAGGACAGGCGGGCGGACTCTACGGAAGCAGCGGTGGCGGAGGTGGAAGCCGGCCCAGCGAGATGACCATCATCATCCGCGAATCGCCGGAGAATCTGCGAAAGATCGAGGAAATGGTCCGGAGTCTGGATGTCCCTCCCAAACAGGTTCTCATCGAGACGCACTTTTTCGACATCAAGCTGGACAGCCAGGAACAGACCGGCATCAACTGGACCGCCCTCATGACCCAGATCGCGGCAAAGGGTCCGCTCTGGCAGTTCAACAACAACCTCGGGCGGTATGACACCAGCGGAAATCCCACCGGAAACGGGGTCCTGAACTTCGGAACACTCGAGAACGAACATTTCCAGATCCTCCTTCAGGGTCTGCGGAAGAACAACCGCGCCAAATCCCTTTCGAATCCGAAGGTCATCGCCCTGAGCGGGCAGCAGGCGACCATTTCGGTCGGCCAGCAGATCCCCTACATCACTCGGTCGAGTTCGGTGAGCAACGGGGTAGTCGTCCCCCAGGTCGACGTGAAGTTCAAGGACATCCCCGTCAAGCTTTCCGTTACCCCGATCATCAACGAGGATGAGACCATGCGGTTGATCGTAAATCCGAACGTTTCCACCCTTCAGGGTTACGTCGAGGAGGTCCCGATCGTCGAAGAGAGGTCCGCCACCACCGATGTCATCATGAACGACGGGGAAACCCTCATCCTGGGCGGACTGATCACCGAACAACACTCCAACACCAAGGACACGGTACCGTTCCTGGGTTCGGTTCCGGTGCT
>CAYRYU010000170.1:0-2716 GCA_964428355.1 uncultured bacterium | reverse complement strand
GGGTTCCTTGGATGCCAGAATTCCCCGGGAGGAATCGCCAGTCCACGGTCTGACATCCACATCGTCGGTCTTGCGCCGAAATTCCTGAATCCGAAGGAATCCTCCTCATCTTCGACCACCTCCAGTTCCACCGCAAGCGGAACCGCGGCGGCGAAGGAAGTCACCCTTCCCGGACTCAACATCTTTTTCAACATCACCAACGGGGTTTCCGTCTTTCTGGACAGTTACCGCGTCAATTTCCTAGCCCCCAACGGGACGGTCCTCGCCTCCGGGACCCTGGATTTCTCGGGGACAACGGCGTATCTCGTCCAGGCTCCCACCCTCAGCGAGGTTCAGAGCACGGGAACCAACACCCAGACCGGAACGACCTCCGGAACCGACAGCGGCACTTTCTCCGGCAAGAGTTCCGGGTACATATCCCTGGAGGTCCTGACGCCGAAACTGTACGTTTACATGGCCAACGGAACCCAGAGCGACTATTTCGACGACGTCACCCCCGTGGTGGCTAACATCGTTGTTCACGGTCGGGATGTCAACGACAACGAACTGACCCTGCAAACCATGGTGACGATCTCGACATCGATCGAGGAAAGTGCCAGTGGCAACTGATCGGAGGGGAGCCATGCTCCGGAGATTCCTTTTTCTTTCCATGTTGGCGGCCTGTTGCATTGCCATCCTCCATGGATGCAACAGCGGCAACAACGTTGGCGGCGGTTCCGACGGCTTTCCTCTCTGGTCCGGAATGCCGACCGCCCCTAGTGGAGGCGGGGAAGGTACGATCGATGGGCTCATCGTCGACCAGAACGGGGCTCCCGCAAGCGGGGCACAGGTTTCCGTTCTCCTGGGGACCCTCATCGTAAGCATCCAGCCGACGGGAAGTGACGGCCGTTTCAGCATCAACGTGTCTCCGGGCACCTACATGGTCACGGTGACGAAATCGGGTTATGCCTCTCTCCAGGCGGATAACCTGGTGGTCACCGCCAACAAGCGGACCACGCTCGCGATGGTGATCAGCAATTCCGCGGGAGTCCTGAGCGGAACGATCAGGGACGAGCAGACGACAACCCTTATCTCCGGAGCCCAGGTTGACATAGTTTCGGATTTCACCCCCCAGGTCAAGCTTTCCCTGACCACCAACGCGAGCGGAACATATCGTGGAACCCTCACGATTGGAAGCTACACCGTCACGGTTTCCAAGGACGGCTATGCATCCGCCTCCAGCAAGATCACTATCGTTCCGACGGTCGAGAAGGTCCAGGATTTCGCGATCCGGAAAACCTCCGGAAGGATCTTCGGTAACATCATGAACCAGTCCGACCAGCCGATCTCGGGCGCCCTGGTGCGCTTCATCCCTCAAGGCACCGGTGCAATTTCGGAGTTGACCACGGGAACGGACGGGAAATACTCGCTTTCCCTGAAGGCCCAGACCTACACCATGTCGGTTTCCAAGGCCGGCTTCGCCAATTATCAGGAAACTCTCCTCATCGTCGCCGGATCGGATAGGATCTTCGACGTCAAGCTCGGTCCCAGGGTTTCCGTTTCGGGAACCGTCCGGCTCAACACAAACAGTGAGCCCCTTCCCAACATCCTGGTGAAATCCTTCAAATCAGGAAGCCTGATCGACTCGACCCGGACAACCCCCGAAGGCGTGTTCACCTTCCAGGACCTTGCAATCGGGCTGTACGAGATCTCCGTTGCCCAGGACTCCCAGGCCTACGCTCCCGCCACCTACGTCATCCAGGTTCTGAACAGTGGTGCGGTTTCCCCCGCAAGCCCCACCCTCTTCATTTCTCCTCGGATCTCCGACGGCCTTCAAGCCCTCCACCCGCTCGCAAGTGGAACGATCATCGATGCCTATTCAAAAGCCCCCCTGGAGTATGTGAGTTGCTCATTGAAGGGCTTCGGAAGCACAGTAACGGACGACCAGGGAAGATTTTCGTTTTCGAATCTGGGGGCTGGAACCTATCAGCTGACTTTTTCGAAGCTGGGCTATGATTCAATGACTGTTAACTTCGTCGTAAAGGACACCAACGGAACATACCCAACATCGTTGTTGCCTCCGGTGTTGAATTACTCGCTGGTGGAAAGCCCTGAGAAAGATATGGGTTCCATTGCCGGAAGATTCATTTCTGAAGCGACGCGACAGGGAATTGACAATCTAATCGTTCGGGTATACCTGATGGAATATCGCCCAAAGACCATTTCCGTCAACCAGACCGACACTGTAACCGGACAGGTTAAGGTGACCAGCAAGGATGTATCATACTGGACCTTCCTCAGTCCCACTCCTGGGGCCATAAAATCAACCCTCACGGGATCTGATTTGGTGGGTAACGAAAGTGCTTCTGGGACCTTCAGAATCACCCACCTAATACCTACCTTGGAACTAACAGGGGATGTTTGGGGCCCAAACCACTTGTACACCCGCTTTCAGTATGTCGTCTATATCGGAACCAACCCATCGGAAATCAGAACAACTGTATTCAACGATCCTGCCGATGTTGGGGCCACCAAGCAGCTCTGGTGGATCGAGGACACCTCCAACCCTGACCGCTTTCATTCTTGGAACTGCGAAGTCAGGGAGAACACCACGACCTACCTCTCCAATTTCGACCAGCCGAACTTCTGATTCCCAGAGGGATCCCGAGCCGCTACGGAAAGGGGAATTCCCTTTACAGAGGCTGGGGATTCTGATATATTCGGCCCAATGACGATG
>CAYRYU010000169.1:0-8623 GCA_964428355.1 uncultured bacterium | reverse complement strand
TAAGGGATATGGAGCCGTCTACCGGTTCGGAGCCCCATTGGATTTGCGTTGGTTATCCCGGGGATGGAGCGCCCATCTCGAGTTCAGTCGGGAAGGCTTGAGGATCCGCACCGATTTCGTCTGCCGCCCACCCAGATTGTCGGGTAAACGCGTCTCAGCCTTGTGGGATCGAGGACCCGAAAGCCAACCACCTTTCCTCGGTATCCAAGACCTGATCCAGACGAAAAAGACCAACCGCGAGAAGGATTACGTCGTCATCGGAGAGCTGGCGAGGTTGCTGACAGATCCCCGGGAACTGCTCCTGAATTCGCGAAGCGCCAGGGAACTGGTGGAACTCGTTGGGAAAAACTCCGAAATTGCGGGTGAGTTGGAAAAAGAGCGCCCTCTGCTGGCCTGCGCACCCCAGGGACTCGAGGCCCTGGAATCGGCGCTGGACGCTGAAAGAAGGGCCTTGATCCATGCCAACGAAAAGCGTCTCGAACGCTATCTGTCGGCTGCGAAAAACTGGGCGCAATCCTGGCCTGAGGTTTCCCGGGAGATGGCGGGCCTGGATCTTCAAAAGGCACATGAGATCATGACCAGGAGGGCAGAACCAGTTCTCCCCTTCGAACCACCCACCGAGGAAGCAACGAAGTGATAAGGCTGCGCGATGAATTCCTCAGCGAGGAAGACCTCGACTTGAAGTTGCTTTCACCAGAGGAACTCGACCGGGTCTGGACGGAATGGCTGATCCAGGCCCAGGTCACGAACGATCTGGATGCGAATGAATACTCTCACGGCGTGTTCGCCGGTCGAGATCTGACAACTCTCTTCCTCCCAAAAACGAATCCCCGTTCCTGACTTTGAAGAAGAACCCTGTTCCGTCAATCAGTGGGCATTGACAATTCCTGCCAAGAAGGTTACTTTTACGTACGTAAGCTACGTACGTTTCATCGGAGAGGTAGAAGAGATGAACGCCACCACATTACGGGCAAATCTGTATCGTGTTCTCGACCGGATCCTGGAAACCGGAAAACCAGTTGATGTCATCCGAAAGGGGAAGGTGATCCGTCTGGTCCCCGCGGTTCCCACCGGAAAACTTGCGGGGCTCGAACCCCGCCCGGATGTGGTGGTTGGCGATCCGGATGATCTAATCCACTGTGATTGGTCGGAAACATGGAAGCCCTGATTCATCTCGACACGCACGTGGTGGTCTGGATGATCTCGGGCGACCGGAAGCGTCTTTCTCCAGTTCGGGAACGCATCGAGTCGAACGTCCTCGTCATCAGCCCTATCGTTCGAATGGAGCTGTCATTCCTCTACGAAATCGGCAGGATCAGACTACCCCCCGACGAAATCGTCGCGACACTTGTTGACCGGGTGGGCCTTCGCGTATCCAATGCCTCATTCGACGAGGTCGTCATGGAGGCAAGCAGCCTATCCTGGACTCGCGACCCCTTCGATCGCCTGATCGTCGCCAACGCGAAAATCGACCGGAAGCCCCTCCTCACCGCCGACCAGACGATTCTCCAGAATTTCCCCCCAGCGGTATGGAGTTAGGGGCAAAATACACGCACATCCTTGATTAGGAATCGGAACCCTGGAGTGTGTCGGGAAGCAAAAGACGGAAGAGCCGGCTCCCTCGTCACCCCTGGGGTGTTTTCCCAGGCATTCCTGCAACAGGCTCTTTTCGGCAGACCATCGACCACAACGTTCCGTTGGTGTTGGAAAGAACTTGGATCGTCAGGTCGTTTTCCCGGGCCAGTGACTCCACCTCGGCCCGACGGAAATGGTAGGAGATGGGCGCATGGAGAAGGTCGAAGCAGGAGGTCCAGATGAATCTGAGACTGCTGTTCGACCAGAAAACCATGTGCTCGAAAAGGGGAATGGACCTGGAAAGCCAGGGCTTTTTCAGCCTGGAAAGAGGAAGGTAGAAGAAATGGATCAGGACAAGAATCACGAGCGCAGGGGGAAACCCCAGCATTTTCAGGACCTTCAGGGGAAATCGATGCAAAAGACCCTTTGCCGGCTCGACGAGATGAGTCATCAGGAAGTTGTTCTCGTGGCTGTAGACGCAGATGGCGGCTTTCCCCCCGGGCAGAAGGGCTTCCACCATGCGGCGGAATGCGGCCCGATGATCGGAGATGTGCTGAAGGGCATGGTCACAGATCGAGATATCCATGGTCCCGGGCCGTATCGGGTTGGAAAGCATATCGCCCTTGATGAGAAGCAGTTCCGAAGCCGGGGGGAGAAGGTCCCGGATCCGGTGGATTCCGTCCCCGATCTCGTTCACGACGAGAAGCCCCGGGCCATGCTTCGCGACATGGTAGGCCTCCCGACCGTTTCCGCCGCACCAGATCACGACGCGCCGTCCCCGGTATTCCGAAGGCTCGAACGGAATGAAGGCGCGGAAAGCTTCCCAGCCCGCGAGACCCTTCCCCTCGAAATCAGATTCCTTCCAGGGTGAAACATCCACCCATTGGTATGACCAGTTCCTGGCCGTGCGTACCACCCGTTCATCGGCCTCGGAAAATGGCTTGGGGGCTGCCTCGTTGATCCCCAGCTCCGATACAACCTGTCTTTCGAAATCGTTCAGATGGGAGAAAAGCAGACCGGGAGGGAAAAAGAGCCCCACCCCCCGAACGACTGGAAACAGGACTCCGCACCCCTGGCAGGTCAGGACCCCGTTCCAGATCTCCCCACGCTCATTTCGGACGGGGTGGAAGTGCGAGACCTCCAAGCCGCCTCCGCATTCGATGCACTGAAGCAGAGGAAGATGGGATTCCCTCACGCGGTTCTCCTTTCGCCCGATCGCTCACGTGACTGCGGTCGCTTCCGGAAAACCGCCGTCAGAGAACCCCCGAAACCCAAGATTTTCTGAAGCACGCTCAATGGAAGAAAAGCGAAAAGAAGGAACGGGTAGTACCCCGATCGGCCGTGATTCAGCGGGACCTGTGTCGCGGGCATCGACTGGAGGAGGTTCTGCACCGAAAGCCCCCAGTGGTCGGTGTTCAGAAGGTGGGTGCAGGATTCCAGCTCGAACCCCGTGAGATGAGCCAACGACCTGAGCGAACGTGGGGAGAAAAGGAAGGTGTGCCTTGGAACGTGAAGTCCGCCCCAGAACCTTCTGAACAGGACGAAATCGAAACTCTCGTGGTTGGGGGTCTCGAGGATGATGCTTCCTTCGGGCTTCAGATGCCTGCAGGCGAGCTCGATCTCGGAAACCGGATCGAGAACATGCTCGATGAGGTTGTTCATGACGATGAGGTTGAACAGTTCATCAGGGGGAAGGTCCGACAGCGTTCCCGTGATGATCCTCCTTCCATGGTCCCGGCCGCGCTGGGCCACCCGGTCGAGGAACTCGATCCCCACGCATTCCATCCGGGGGAATCTTTCCCCCAAAAGATCGAAATAGGGGGCATCGGCGCAGCCGATGTCGAGAAGCCGGCCCTGCTCCCCGCACAACCTGGCGTACTCCCTGAAACGGATCTCATAGACCACGCGGTAGAGTTGCGAAACGATCCCCCCGCGGGAAGTGTGGAAGCCGTGATAGTGATCGGGGTAGTAACCTTTCAAATCTTCAAGTGTGGGCATGGGGTTCAGAACCAGAAGGCGGCATTCGGGACACCGCAGGAAACCGAACCGCCCATCGACTCCGTATTCCCAATCCCGTGTGTCATCGAGATAGGGCCTTAGCTTCCGGCTCCGGCACAAGGGGCAGAAGTTCCCAGCGCTACTTCCCGTCACTGAGATACTCCCTGATGAACCGCCCGCTCATGGAGGGGAGACATTCGGCATTTTGGGTGTGATAGAACGGGTTCTTCAGCATCTCGTTCCTGATGCTCTTGAGGGAGTCCTTACGGATGTTCCCATACTTGATCTGGATCAAAGGGCATGAAACCACATCGCCGTAAGGCTGCAGGCCGATCTTCTCCCTGGCCGCGGGACACTTGATGTTCGTCAGGCTGGAATAAAGGTCTGACCGGTTGTTCCAGCTCTGTGCCAGCAGCCAGTGGAAGTATAGCTTCGCATCGTCGGTCAGCATCAGGTCGAGACGGCCCCGGAAAGCCCCCGTGAGACAGCATGGCGTGATCTGGAGAATGCACCCGAGCCTTTTGGCCATGAGGAAGGTCATGACAATGTCATCGCTCGCGACCTTATCGTTCGTCAGGATCGTGTTCAGAACGACCGGGATTCCCGCCTTCCTGCACTCCCTGATGTTCTCGAGAATCTTGGAGTAGCTTCCCCTCACCCGGTTCCGGTCATGGTTCTTTTCGAAGGCCGAATCGAACCCCATCTCGATCGAGTCCAAACCGCACTCTTTCAGTTTCCCGATCTTCTCCGGGGTCAGAAGGAAACCGTTCGTGCAGAGGTGGACGTACCGCCCGTGGGAGCGGATATGGCGGATGAGCGCGTGGACGGACTCCTCTTCGAGCATCGGCTCCCCACCGTTCAGGCAGAACTGGAAAGCCCCAAGTTCGACTGCCTGGTCGATCGCGCCTTTCATTTCCTCGAGCGTCAGCTTCTCGTGCCTCTCCCGCTCCGGGTCGAACTCGAGCCGGCACGAACACTGGGAACAATGGGCATTGCACCTGTAGGTGAGAGCGACCTCCAGCGATCTGAGGGAACGTTCGCCCCCGACGAGGGCGTTCCAGAACCCTTCGACGACGAAGCGCCAGATGCGGGGTTTGGTCAGGACGATCTTGGCGCTCTGGATGACGCGGTTGATGTGCATGCGCAGGAATACCCGGAAGCGTTTGAAAGGGCTTTTCCGCGTTTCCTCGAAATCGTCATGGAATGCCTGTAGGGCTTCTCGGACCGTCCGGGTCTCATTTGACATATTTTTCCTCGGGTACTAGAAGAAAACCTTGAAAAAGGTCTTCACGATCTTGCCGATCTCCCCCCACCTGACCCGCTTCAACTGGAACAGGAACTGCCGGGGCCGGAAATAGAAATCCCGGAAGGCCTTCTTCTGAAGGCTCTTGAGAAGGACCGGGGTCAGCGCGGGAGTTACCCAAATCGGCTCGTTCTGGGTATAGGAGATGTAGGCCGAGTATCTCAGCCAGACCGATGGATCGAGCGTCCCGTCGGGACGAACCCCGTCGGCGATCTGGCCTTTGGCGCGCAGCTCGTCGAAGATCGCGGACCCCGGATAGGGGACGAGGATGCTGAACTGGGCCATGTCCAGCGGAAGCCGGAGGGAGAACCTTATAGTCTGGAGCGAATCCTCGTAGGTTTCACCGGGGAGGCCCAGAATGAATAGCCCTGCGACCTTGATCTTGGTGCTCTTCTTGACGGTCCGGACCGCGTCGCGGATCCGCGGAAGGGTGGTCCCCTTCTTGACCGTGTTCAGGAGCCTCTGGACACCGGATTCGATCCCGAATGCCATGTCGAAACAGCCTGCGGCCTCCATCTCGCGCACCAACTCGGCATCGATGAAATCGGCGTGGGCCTCGCATCCCCACATCAGCGAAATGCGCCTCTTCCTCATTTCGCGGCAGATGGCGATCACCCGCTCTTTCTTGCTGATGAAGAGCGAATCCATGAAGAAGAGGTAGGACACACCGTATTCCTTTATCAGCATCTCGATCTCGTCGACGACGCTGTTTATCTCGAAGAACCGCTGCCGATGGTCGTGGTGGACGACGCAGAAAGTGCAATGCCGGGGACACCCTCGCGAGGTGAACATGTGCTTCGCGACGGTGTTCTTCCCCGCGGTGAAGGGAATGTTCGTCACGCTCGGGACGTGGTAGTTCTTCTGATCGACGAGATCGCGGGCGGGGAGCGGAAGGGACGCAAGATCCTGGATGATGGCGAACCCCGGCGTCCGCATTGCCTGGCCACCCTTAAGGAATGAAAGCGCGGGAATGTCGCCGAAATCGCGGCTTCCCTTCTCGAGTCTTCTCAGGACCTGCAGGAACACCTCTTCCCCTTCACCATGAACGACCACGTCGGCGGCTCCGTTCCGGATGTACTCCGCGGCGAACACGCTCGCGTGGATGTTCCCGAGCACCACCAGCGCATCCGGAAGGTTCTTCTTCAGCCACTGTCCGAGCTGCAAAACGATTCCACCGTTCGAGGTGAAGGTCGTGATCCCGACAACGTCGGGGGCAATGTCCACGATTCGCCGCTGGACATCCGCGACCGTCGACCGTTCGGCGTAGGCATCGATCACCTTGACCTCGAACCCGTTCCGGCGACAGACCGCGGCAATCGAAAGGAGCCCGAGCGGCTCGAATGTTCCAATCAGTCCCGCCCCCTCGCCCAGAAAAGCGAAAAGATCGTCAGGGGGGTTGAGCAGCAGTACTTTCATCCAGCACCGCCTCCCTTCGCCGTGCAAGCCGCGATGATCCGCACCGGAAATTGGGGACACACGACCAGTTTCGTTTTCGTTATCTTGAAATGGGGGGCAAGGTATCTCCGCAAGAGATTCAGATCGAAATGGTGGAGATGCCACTCCTCGTCCATGCGCTTTTCGAAGGTGTATCCGCTACACGCCTGAACGATGCGCGCGAGCCCGGTCGCCTGAAGAAGGTCCTTCACAGAGTCGATGAAGGTCTCGTTGGGTACCGAGACCACGAAAATGCCTTTTGGAGCGAGAACGCGCCGGACCTCGGCGAGAACCTCGCCCGGGTCGGGAACGTGTTCCAGAACCTCGGAACAGAACACGCGATCGACCGAGCCACTCCTGAGGGGCAGTTTCTCGGCGAATGATCTGAGGAAGGAAACCGGAACCCCGTAGCTCCCGCATCTTGCCTTTCGGAGAAGCGCCGGGGACAGGTCGACCCCCACGCACCGGCCACGGGACAGGCGTCCGATCAGGTTTCCCGCCCCACACCCCAGGTCGAGGACCAGGTCTGATTCCCCCGGAGAAAGGAGCCGGGCGATTATGCCTCCACGAATCCACTCGATCCAGCGGATCAAAAAGAACGATCTCCGATGGTAGGCATCGGGATCGAACTTCCCCGCCATCTCGTCGTTCCAACGGATGAAGCCGTGGGATTTGCTCGAAAGTGTTGGGATGCGGGTCTGGTTCATAGGTTTTCCCACCAGAAGGATAGCACGATCAAGGCCCACAGAAAAAGACGCTGGTCGGCGCGGGACTCGAGGTGCTGCCGTTTCAAAAGACCGACCAGACGTTCGTCCAACCCGAAATCCTTCAGGAATCGTGGCCCGGTGTAGGTTTCCATCAGCTCCCTCAGTTCCCGCTTCAACCAGCCTGTCAAGGGGATGCCGAACCCCTTTTTGGGCCGCGCGATGATCGATTCGGGAAGAAGGCCAGCCAAAGCCCGTTTAAGTATCCGTTTCCGGAACTTCTCCGCGACGGGAAGGCGGGCGACGAAGGCCACCAGGTCCTTGTCGAGAAACGGGGAGCGGGCTTCGAGTGAGACCATCATGCTCGCCCGGTCCGCCTTCACGAGGATATCGTCCTGGAGGTAGGTCTTCATCCAGAGGTGGACGAACCTGTCGACGGGCTCCTCCTCCGCGACTTCGCCGGCGTATTCCAGGACCTCGGAATACAGCGAGTCGGCAGGTTGCGGCTCCCCGATCAACCGTCCGATCTGTGCCGGAAGGAGAGGAGACATCCAGACGTTGTGGCGAAGGAGCGGGGGAAAGGGCATTCCCATAAGGAATCGCTTGATCTTGAAATCCCAATCGATGTTCCTCTCCCCCGTCGGAAGGCCGCGGGAAAGCCGGAAAAGCATCTCGTACAGCCTCGGGACGCGAAATCGGTCGAGGATGTCGGCGAAGATCTGGGCCTTGAAAGGATCGTAGCCGGCGAAGATCTCGTCTCCTCCGTCGCCCGTCAGGACGACGGTCACGTGCTCCCGGGCGAACCGGGAAACCATGAAGGTCGGGAGCAGCGACGGATCGGCCATCGGCTCATCGAGCCTCCCCAGAACCTCGGGCGCGGTGGCGAGAAGGTCTCTTTCAGAAAAGACCCGCTCGTGATGCTCGGTTCCGAGAAAGGAGGCCACCTGCCGGGCAAAAGGCGACTCGTCGAACGAGGGGTCGTCGAATCCCATGGAGAAAGTTTTCACCCGCTCCCGGGAGTTTCTGACGGCAAAGGCCGCGACCGCGCCGGAGTCGATTCCCCCGCTCAGGAAGACCCCGAGCGGAACGTCGCTAAAAAGCCTGCTCCTGACGGCAGTTTCGAGGCGGTCCCGGAGCCGCATTTCCAGAGAGTCGTTCTCACCGGGGGCGGGCTCCCATTTCGGCGAAAAGCAGGGCTTCCAGAACCGCTCCAGTTCAAGGGACCGCGGGGAAAGGCCAAATTTCAGGAAGTGCCCGGCGGGGAGTTTCCTGACACCTTCAAGGATCGTCCCCGGCGCAGGGACATACCCGTAAGAGAAGTATTTCCCCAGAGAGACCCGGTCAATGCTCTTCCGAACTGAAGGATGCTGGAGAAGAGCCTTCAATTCAGAGCCGAAAACGAATTCGCCGGTCGATTCCCCGAAGTGGTAGAAAAGAGGCTTCTTCCCGAAGGGATCCCGGGCAAGGAAGAGGGTTTTCGCGACCGTATCGAACAGGGCGAAGGCGTACATGCCGCTGATCCGCTTCAGAAGGCCATCCCCCCACTCCTCGTAGCCGTGCAGGAGCACCTCGGTGTCCGAACGGGTCGAGAAGACGTGGCCCCGTTCCT
>CAYRYU010000168.1:6934-8626 GCA_964428355.1 uncultured bacterium | reverse complement strand
GGCCAGCCATCCGGTGGTTTCCTCCAGAAGGGAATCGACCGTAACAAGCCCCCGTTGCGGGAAGAGTGCAGCGGCACGGTTGGCATAGGCGATCGTGCGATCTCCTTCAGTGGCCTTGACAGGGGCATAGACCTTCCCGATTTCCACGTTCCGCAACCCCCCGCCGTTTCCGAACATGGCGAAATCCCTGAAACCCTTTGAAATGAGCTCTTCTAGCACCACACGGGTCTGGTCCCCGTAGAGGTTCCGGAAGACGGTCAGGGAAATGGTCTGCCCACATCCCGCATCAAGAGAGTATTTCCAGAAAGGGTAGGTGAAGGTGCCCATAGAACGGTTCCGGAAAACGTGGGACTCCTTCAGCTCCTCACGGACTTTGTCCAGGTCGGCGATGGTGACGTCGGCGATCCGTTTCCCGGGGTTTCGTGCGAGGAACACGGCCAGATCGGAAAGGACATTGTTCACCGCGCCTTTGTACCCGAGGAAGACCATGTCGTTTCGCCCGGGTCGGAGCCGCTCGAGGGAATGATTGCACAGGTTCCGGGTCATCCGGTCGAGCCGTTTGTATGCCCAGATCCGGAGGTTGGAGAGTGGAATTCCGTTCCGGGCCATGAGATGGCCGAATTCGAGTGCCATGTGGCGGAGCCGTGCGGTTCCGAACAAGTCGACAACAATGATGTGCATCCGGCCCTGGCGGCGGGCAAGAAGGTAGGAAATACGGATCCGCTCCGCGCTCTCGGTGGAAAAGAGAACTCCGCTCGAGAACCCGAGGCTTTCCAGTAGGGAATCGGCATCCCTGAGGAGGCCGCCCACGATAACCACGGGCATCTCACGGGCAACGATCAGATCCGAAATCTCCGGTGGGATCTTCGACTCGAGATATGCGTCGGCGTCGAGGGTGAGCGGGGCGAGGAGGTTGTCGAAGCCTGGAAAATCCCCGTGGGGGACTTCCAGAAAATCCTCGGCGGGAAGCGAGTTCTTACGGTAGCCCAGATGCATCGAGCGTCCCGAGTAGCCCGCAGGGACCCTGATGCGGGGCTTCCTTGCCCCGTAGAGCCCGAATCTCTGTACGAACCTGACGACGAATGGGGGGACCATATCCCGCCCGACCGTCTCACCCGCTTGGAGTTTCTTCCTGATCAGCGTCGAACTCAGCTCGGGAGCAGCAGGGTCGATCAGGAGCAACCGTCCGGCTTTGTGGAGCGTTTCCGCATAAGGTCCCATTTCGAGCTTGTATCCCTTCCGGGCCATGACCACGACCGTCCGGTTTTCCCCAAATGACGGCAGTTTCTTCATCGCTTCCATCTTCTCGAAGGAATCGGTTCCGCAGATGTGGAAAAAAGGTTTCTGCGGTCCCTCCTTCCTTCGGATGAGGTCGATCAGGAGAGGGATGTAATCTTCAGGATTCCGCTCGAACTCGCGGGCGATCTCTTTTTCGGAAAGTATTGTGAAACGTGGGTTCCGCAGGGTGACGAGACGGATCATCTCGTGCCTGAGTGAAAAAGGCGTCGCTCCCGGTTTTCCGATCGGAACGTAGTTCGGAAGGATGTACAGCTTTTCGAGACCGAGCCGTGCCAGTGCCTGTTCCGCCACGATCAGGTGGCCTGTGTGGATGGGATCGAATGTCCCGAAGTAAACCCCGATTCCCTCTCCATGGGCGAGCCCGGTAGCCAGGAGCAGGAAAAACAGGATCTG
>CAYRYU010000168.1:0-6834 GCA_964428355.1 uncultured bacterium | reverse complement strand
CGACAGGTCGGAAGCACTCGGGAACGACGATTCACGATCTCCTCCATCCTTAGCTTTGATTGGGAATACATTATCACATTCCCCGGTTGGGGACATCGATTTCCGTAATGGAGATTTTCGGGGCCTTCCACTATAATGCCCAAAACGAGTTCTCGAGGAGCAAACAATGAAACCCGTTCAGGGATATTACCGGCAGCCGTCGATCCACGGAGACAACGTCGTTTTCGTCAGCGAGGATGACCTCTGGACCGTATCAGCCAATGGTGGAACCGCCCGCCGCCTTACATCGGGCGTGGGAACGGCGAGCTTCCCGTGCTATTCTCCAGACGGTGCCTGGATCGCCTTCACCTGCCGCGAGGAAGGACCTCCCGAAACCTATATCATTCCGGCCGAAGGGGGAATGCCACGGCGGCTGACCTTCCTGGGAAGCATATCGCGGGTCGTCGGGTGGAAGGACTCGAAGACCGTCCTCGCGGCCTCCACCTACGGGAACTTCACCCAACGTGAGACGCGAATCCTGGAGATCGACATCGAAAACCCGGTTCCCCGCGTTCTTCCGATCGGGCCGGCCTCCTCGATCACCTTCGGCGGTAAGGGCGGGTGCGCAATCGGTCGTAACGCCGTGGATCCGGCAAGGTGGAAACGGTATCGCGGAGGAACGGCTGGCGACATCCTGGTCGACCCGACGGGTTCGGGAAGTTTCGGCAAGCTTTCCCAGCTGAAGGGGAACATCGCCTTCCCGATGTGGATAGGAAAGAGGATCTTCTTTCTGTCCGACTTCGAAGGGGTTGGGAACATCTACTCCTGCACGCCATCCGGTGGTCAGGTCAAGCGGCACACGCATCACGAGGATTACTACGCGCGGTTTCCCTCCACCGACGGACGCCGGATCATCTTCCAGGCCGGTGCGGACCTCTACGTCCTGAATCCCGAAACCGACCAGGACCACCGGATCGATATCCGATTTCATAGCTCCAGAACCCAGCTGGGAAGGAAGTTCCCCGATGCCGCGCACCACCTCGAGGATTTCATCATCCATCCCTTGGGACACCTTCTCGGGCTCGTCACACGCGGTCGCATGTTTACCATGGGAAACTGGCACGGTCCGGTCCAGAAATACGGCGACGAGGAGTGCGCGAGGTATCGGCTCGGAAGATGGCTTCCCGACGGGAAACGGCTGGTTCTCCTCTCCGACGCCGAAGGTGAGGAGTGTCTCGAGATTCACCACCTCGACGGTGAAAAGCCTCCGGTCAAGTTTCCCCGGATGGACTTCGGTCGCGCCACTGAAATCAAGCCGGTTCCGCATTCCGAGAAAATCCTGCTCTCGAACCATCGCTGCGAGCTGATTCTGGTTGACCTGAAGACAAGGAAGACGAAGGTCCTCCACAGGAACGAGCTTTCCCCCATCTATGGTTTCGATGTTTCTCCCGACGGGAAATGGGTGGCTTTCCACGCCACACTGACCAACCACACATCCGTCATCAAGATGGCGGATCTCGAAAAGGGGACCGTCCACCAGGTCACAAAACCGGTCCGGATGGACTTCTCCCCCGCTTTCGACCCAGATGGGAAATACCTGTATTTTCTCTCCGTAAGGGATTTCGATCCGGTCTACGACAGCCTCCTGTTGGACCTCGGGTTCCCGAAGATCATCAAACCCTGCCTCCTGACCCTCGCGAAGGACACTCCCTCTCCGTTCCATCCCGTTCCAAAGCCGGCCGAGGAGCCCAAGAAGCCCGAAGCGAAGGATGGGAAGGACAAGGTTGCGGCGAGGAAGGCTGAGGCAAGCAAAGGTCCCGCGAAAATACGGATCGACTTCGAGGGAATCCAGGACCGGCTCCAGGTTTTTCCGGTTCCCGCCGGGAAATTCCAACAGATCGCAGGAATCAAGGGCAAGGTCCTCTACTCCTCCCTGCCCGTGGAAGGTGCGCTCAACCGGGATTGGCTCCCAGGGACCCCTTCTGCAAAGGCGGTGCTGGAGTCGTTCGACTTCGAGACCCAGAAATCCGAGGTCCTGGTCAACGGAATTTCGGAGTTCACTCTTTCCCCAAACGCCCAGTTCATGGTTTACCGGGCCGGACGTCGGCTCAGGGTGGTGAAGGCGGGGGAGAAGCCGGACGAAGCGCAAAGCAAGGAACCACCTTCGAAGAAGAGCGGCTGGATCGACCTTTCCCGGGTCCGTTTCTCCGTCCTCCCGGCGGTCGAATGGAAGCAGATCTTCCGCGAGGCCTGGCGCCTCCAGCGCGACCATTTCTGGAGCGAGAACATGTCCAGCGTTGATTGGAACGCGGTCTTCGACCGTTACTTCCCGCTCCTGAAACGTCTCGGGACCCGCGGCGAGTTTTCCGATCTGGTCTGGGAAATGCAAGGTGAGCTTGGAACCTCTCACTGTTACGAGTTCGGCGGGGATTACCGGCCTGAGCCGAACTTCCCGATCGGTTTCCTGGGAGCCGATCTCGATTGGAATGCCTCACTGAAAGCCTGGGTATTCAAGCGGATCGTCCGCGGCGACCCCTGGGACCCGGATCGCACCTCTCCTCTCAACGAGCCCGGTCTCAATGTCTCAGAGGGGGACACCCTGCTTGCCATCGATGGGAATACTCTTTCGGCACAGACATTCCCGTATGAATCGCTGGTGAACCTTGGGAAATGCGAGATCCGCCTGACCGTCGGAGACCGCACGGGGAAGAAACCGCGCCGGATCACTGTCAAGACACTTGCGGCGGAAACCCCGGGCCGCTATCGCGACTGGGTCGAGAAGAACCGCGAGCACGTCCACCAGAAAACGGGCGGCAAGATAGGTTACGTCCATGTTCCCGACATGGGGGCCTTCGGTTTCTCGGAGTTCCACAGGTATTACACCGCGGAGTGCGACCGCGAGGGCCTCATCGTCGATGTCCGTTACAACGGGGGCGGGCATGTTTCCCCCCTGATTCTCGAGAAGCTCGCCAGGCGCAGGATCGCCTTCGTCCAGTCCAGGTGGTTCGGCGTCGAACCCTACCCCTACGAGTCGGTGGGAGGGCCGATCGTGGCCCTGACCAACGAGCACGCGGGATCTGACGGAGACATTTTTTCGCACTGCTTCAAGCTGATGAAGATCGGACCTCTGATCGGAAAGCGAACCTGGGGGGGAGTCGTCGGGATCTGGCCTCGCGCTGCTTTCGTGGACGGGAGCATCACTTCGCAACCCGAATTCAGCTTCTGGTTCAAAGACGTAGGTTGGGGGGTGGAAAACTATGGAACCGATCCCGACATCGAGATCGAGAACCTTCCCCAGGATTACTCTTCCGGAAGGGATTCCCAGCTCGAACGTTCGATCGCCGAAGCCCTCAGGTTGCTGAAAGCCAATCCTCCTCTCAGCCCTGATCTCGGGAAAGACAGGCCGAGGCTTCCCCTGCCCAGGATCAAACGCGTGAAATGAGCGAAAAGGCGGGAGACGGGCTTAGGGGAGCCTCCGGGGAATGGGGCGGGGGATCGGAGTCAGGACCCCATTCCTCCGGCGGGCCGGGTTGCCTTGGGTTGATTCTTGCCCTGGTCATTTTCTGGGGCTTGTTCTTCATCGCGAATGTCAAGCGGGGGGGGTCCTTTTTCGGCTTCAGCCGAAGGTCTCCTGCAATTCCGCGGGAAAAAGCCTGCTATGCGAACATGAGAGTCCTGCTGGGCGCGGTCGAGATGTACAACATGGACCATTCAACCATGGTCGATACCATCAAAGACTGGGACGCCGGCCCAAGCGGCTTCCTGGTCAAAGACAAGTATCTGAAATCTCCCCTCACGAAACCCGAACCGGGATGCCGGTATGAGGGAATCGATCTGACGAGTGCCACTCCCAGCCAGTCAATCATTCGTTGCGACGTGCACGGGACGGTCGAATGACCCCCGGGGGAACCGGGGAAAATCAATCCACGGCCGGGCAAAAGCGGCAGATTCTCTTCTACGGATACCTGGCCCTCTGGGTGCTCACCTGGGTCTGGGGAAGCATCGATGCAGACCGTCACTTTCACGAAATGGCAGCCGGGAGAAGGGGTGAGACAACGACCTTCGTTCCCTTCCAGGATTTGAACGAAGACTGGATGCCGACTCGGGATGTGGGTTTCTACCGCAGCAAGGGAATCGCGGTTTCACCTCTCCCTTTCATCCTCTTTTTCCCTGCGTCCTATCAGAGCTCCCCGCTCGAAGGTTTTGCCGGTATCTTTGTCGATTTCTGGTTTTTCGGTTTCCACAAGTGTTTCACAGTCTACCGCAAGTGGGTTTCATGAGCCGCTCCTCTCTGTTCCGGGGGATTTCCTGGGCGGGGGTACGGTCGGGTGCTGGTCCGGCGCGACAGAAGTGACGCTCCCAAATCCCGCTGCGACGTCGCACGCTCTCGAAGCGGGCTCTGCTGGCCCGGGAAAGGGCCAGCAACAAGACTTTCGGAATTTGGCATGGTTCTTGTTGGGTAGAAGCTGAATCAATTTTTTCGATACGAGGAATGCAATGGACATCAACAGATTCACCGAAAAATCGAAGGAAGCCCTCCAGGAAGCCCAGAACATCGCCGTGAAATTCGGTCACCAGGAGGTCGACACCGAGCATCTCCTGGCGGGGTTGGTGGAAAAGCCCGAAGGGCTCGTTCCCCGCCTCTTCAACCGGATGGACGTCCCCCTCGATTCGCTGAAATCGCGGATCTCGGAGGAGCTTGGAAAGAAGCCGAGGGTTTCGGGCCCCGGGATGCAACCGGGCCAGGTCTACGTCACGAAAGCCCTTTCCCAGGTTCTGGTCAAGGCCGAGGAGCAGATGAAAGCCCTCAAGGACGAGTATCTCTCGGTCGAGCATCTGGTCCTTGCCATAATCGCCGAGGGAAACGCCTCGGTTGCAGGCCGGGTTCTACTTTCCTTCAAAATCGACAGGGACAGGTTTCTCGCAGCCCTCACCGAAGTGAGGGGAAATCAGCGGGTGGTCTCCGCCAACCCCGAACAGACCTACGAAGCGCTCGAGAAATATGGCCGTGACCTCGTCCGGGACGCCAGGAACGGAAAGCTCGATCCCGTAATCGGCCGCGACTCCGAGATCCGGCGTGTCATCCGCATCCTCTCCCGGAAGACCAAGAACAACCCGGTCCTGATCGGGGAACCGGGGGTTGGAAAGACCGCCATCGTCGAGGGTCTTGCCCAGCGCATCCTGCGGGGTGATGTCCCCGAAGGGTTGAAGGACAAGACCATTTTCGCCCTCGACATGGGAGCCCTGATCGCGGGAGCCAAGTTCCGGGGCGAATTCGAGGAACGGCTCAAGGCGGTTCTCGCCGAGATCAAGCAGAGCGACGGTCATGTGATCCTGTTCATCGATGAGCTTCACACGATCGTCGGGGCCGGTAAGGCCGAGGGTGCCATGGACGCGGGCAACATGCTCAAGCCGATGCTTGCACGTGGCGAGCTTCATTGCATCGGCGCAACCACCCTCGACGAGTACCGGAAGAATCTCGAGAAGGATGCTGCCCTGGAACGCCGGTTCCAACCCGTTCTCGTGGAGCAACCCGACGTTGCGGACACGATATCCATCCTCCGCGGTCTCAAGGAGAGGTTCGAGGTCCACCACGGGGTGAAGATCTTCGACAACTCTCTCGTGGCGGCGGCGACCCTTTCCCACAGGTACATCTCCGACCGCTTTCTTCCCGACAAGGCTATCGACCTCGTCGATGAAGCCTGCGCCATGATCCGGACCGACATCGATTCGATGCCCACCGAACTCGACGAGGTATCGAGACGTCTCATGCAGCTCCAGATCGAGGAAACCGCGCTGGCAAGGGAGAAGGACGAGCAGAGCCTCAACAGGCTTCAGGAGTTGAAGAAGGAGATCGCCGACCTCAAGTCACGTTCAGATGGGATGAAAGCCCAGTGGGAAAGCGAGCGCGAGGTCATCCGCAAAGTCCAGCAGCTTCGCGAGGACATCGAGAAGCTCAACCGGGACATCCAGGCCGCCGAGCGCGATTACGATCTGAACCGTGCGGCCGAACTCAAGCACGGTCAGCTTCCGGCCGCCCAGAAAGCCCTTCTCGACCTTGACGCCGATCTGAAGCGCAAGCAGAGCACGGGAAGGCTCGTCCGCGAGGAGGTGACCGATGAGGAAATCGCCCAGATCGTGAGTCGCTGGACAGGAATTCCCGTTTCGCGGCTGATGGAAGGGGAAAAGGAGAAGCTTCTCAAGCTCGAATCGATCCTGCACGGGCGGGTGATCGGCCAGGATGAGGCCGTGACGCTGGTTTCCGATGCCGTTCTCCGGTCCCGGGCCGGTATCAAGGACCCTGGTCGTCCGATCGGGTCCTTCATTTTCCTCGGTCCGACCGGGGTGGGCAAGACCGAACTCGCGAAAGCCCTTGCTCAATCCCTCTTCGATTCCGAGGAAAACATCGTTCGGATAGACATGAGCGAGTACATGGAGAAACACGCCGTTTCGCGCCTCGTGGGGGCGCCTCCCGGTTATGTCGGATACGATGAAGGCGGCCAGCTGACGGAGGCGGTTCGCCGGAAGCCCTACTCGGTAGTGCTTTTCGACGAGATCGAGAAAGCCCACCCCGACGTATTCAACGTCCTCCTTCAGATTCTCGACGATGGCCGCCTCACCGACTCCAAGGGACGGACCGTGGATTTCCGCAACGTCGTGATCATCATGACCAGCAACATCGGATCCCAACACCTTTCGGAGGGCATCGGGGAAAAGGGCGAGATCCCCGACCGGGTGCGCGAGGAGGTGCTGGGTGAGTTGAAATCGACGTTCCGCCCCGAGTTCTTCAACCGGATCGACGATACCGTCCTGTTCAAACCGCTGACCATGGACGAGATCTCGAAGATTCTCGAT
>CAYRYU010000167.1:3719-8869 GCA_964428355.1 uncultured bacterium | reverse complement strand
CCGGAAACAAGCACAAAGGGGAGTCCCCAACCCCACCCCGCTTCCAGAAGTATCAGCCATGCGGCGGCGGCGGTGTTGGATGCATGGGATGAGGGAAATGAGAAACTCGTCTTCATCCCGATAAGGAGCCGGGGATTGGGTTCCACGCTGCAGGGCCTCTGCCTCGCGAAAAAGTTTTTCAACAGGCGGGCCGAGGTCAGATCGGACAACCCGACGGCGAAGAGGAGACCTATCGCCAGATGCCGCATTGCGCCACGATTCCGAAAGAAAAGAAGGAGCCACAGCGGCACCAGGAGCGACACCCAAAGCTTGGCATCGGTGACCAGGGGCATGACCACGTCAAGGGTCGTGGATGTCCAGACGGAGTTGATCAGGTGGAAGAGCCGGGAATCCATGCTCAAGCCGTCGCGCCACGGACCGGAAACTCAGCCGCCATAGTCATCGGAGAAGCCGGTTTCGAGGTTGTCGAACCTGGCGAATTCGGGGAAAAAGGCGAGATCGAGGGAACCGACGGGCCCGTTGCGTTGCTTGGCTATGATCACTTCCGCCTTGTTCCGGCTCTCCTCCTTCTTCGGGTTGTAGTAACTGTCCCGGTACAGGAAGATGACCACATCGGCATCCTGCTCGATTGCCCCGGATTCCCGGAGATCGGAGAGCATCGGCCGCTTGTCGGTCCGGCTTTCCACGGCCCGCGAAAGCTGGGAAAGGCAGATGACGGGGACGTTCAGTTCCCTGGCGAGACCTTTCAAGCCGCGGGAAATCGCCGAGATCTCCTGGGTGCGGTTGTCCTGGGAGGCCATCCTTTCGAGGGAGATCATCTGCAGGTAGTCGATGATTATCAGCCCGACCTTTTCCTGTGCGAAAGCCCGCCGGGCCTTGCTCCGAAGTTCGAGCAGGGTCGAGTTCGGGGAATCGTCGATGAAAAGTGGGGTGTCCTCGAGGACACCCGCGGTGATGGTCAACTTTGACCAGTCCTCGTCACCGAGATAGCCGCGGCGCATCTTCTGGCCGTCGATCCTGGCTTCGGAGCACATCAGCCTCTGGACGAGAGAATTCCGCGACATCTCCAGCGAGAAGATCAGAACGGGCTTCCTTGCGGTGTGGCCGACATACTGGGCGATATTGAGACAGAAGGCGGTCTTGCCCATGGAAGGCCGCGCCGCGACTATGACGAGATCGGAAGGCTGGAACCCGGCTGTGAACTCGTCGAGCTTCGCGAATCCGCTCGGAACGCCGGTGATCGCCTGTTTGTGCTCGTACAGCCGTTCCAGGTTGCTGAAGGTCTCGGAAACGAGCTCCTTGACCCGAACATACGGCCGGACGATGCGGAACTGGCTGAGGGCAAGGACCTTCTCTTCGGCCTCATCAAGGATCGGCTCGGCTTGCGCCTGGGGTTCGAAAGCCTCCCGGTTGAGCTCGTTCGTGACCGCGATCAGGCGCCGAAGGATCGACTTCTCCTTGATGATCCTGGCGTAATGCTCCGCATTGGCCGCGGTGGGAACGGCGTTGAGAAGCTGGGAAAGATACGTCGCACCCCCCATCTCGGTCAGCTTGTTCTTCGAACGGAGTTCTTCCTGGATCGTGACCGGGTCGCATGGCTTCTGGGCCTGATAGAGGTCGATCAGCGCCTGGAACACGGAGCGATGGGCGACCTGGTAGAAGTCCTCCGAGGTGACGATCTCCATGGATTGGACGATCGCCTCCTCGCTCAGCATCATGGCCCCGAGAAGGCTCTGCTCGGCTTCGAGATTGTGGGGGGGGATCCTCTGGAAGGTTTCCATCATCTGGGCCCCGAACTTGGATTTCAAGGACCCGGAAAGACGGACGCGGAGGGCACCGGCAGGGCCTGCCGCCAGGGAATGGCGGCATCTCCGACTTTCACCCGACCGACGTGAGTCAGGCGGGCGGGTGCCCCCCGCGTCCCGTTTCCGTGGGTACGGTGGTTACGACTGGGGTTCCGTGGCTTCTTCGGGAAGGACGACGACCTTGACGGTCGCCTTGACCTCACCGGAGAAGCGGATGGTGACTTCGTGCTGCCCCAGCTCCTTGATGTGGTCGGCCTGGATGTTCCGCTTGTCGACCTCGACCTTGCTCTCGCGATGGAACAACTCCGCGAGCTCGGTGCTGGTTACGGAACCGAACAGCCGGCCCTTTTCGCCGGCCTTCCGCGTGATCCGGTAGGTGGCGGATTCGAGCTGCTGGGCCATCTTCTGGAAAGCCTCCTTCTCCTGGTGCTCCTGGCGTTTCCAGGAAGCCTGGAGAAGCTTGAGGTTGTTCATGGTCCCCGCGGTGATGGGCATCGCGAGCTTGCGGGGGAACAGGAAGTTGCGGGCGTATCCTTCGGTGACCTTCTTGGTTTCGCCCTTCTTTCCGACTCTGTCGACATCGTTGATCAACAATACCTGCATTTGAATTCCTCCTAAAAATTGTCGAAAAAGGATTCCGAATCATCGTCATCCGAAGCCCTTCGCGGGGGTTTCGGCGCCCGGAAATCGAACCAGACGTCGATGATTCCAAGCCAGACCAGGATCTGCGAGAGAAAAAGCGCAAGGAAGGAAAGCGTGATCCGGTTGGCGGTGGTGATCTTGTACATTTCGAAGAAGAAGAACAGGATGGAGAAGCCCAGCAGGAAGTAGAGGACCTTGCTGATCGAGAGACAGTTGGCCCCGATCATCAGCATCCCGAACCTTACTTCCGGGAGGGCGACGGAATCAGCCCCGTGGAACATGAGCCACCCGATCAGGAAAAGCCAGATCAGGTTCCAGTCGAACCGCCATGTGGAGAACTTCGGCAGGGAGGGCATCTCGAACCCGAACCTGGGCCCGACCGACCGCCCCGCCAGGTAGAAAAGTCCGACCGTAAGCAGATGCCAGAGGAAGATGAACGTGGTGGGAATCAGTAGCGCGACGTAATCCGTGACCGAACGATAGTTTTCGCGCCAGAGGACGAATGCGGTCGAATCGCCATCCTTCTCGAGCTGCTTCTTCCACTGCGCTTCAGTGGCGCTCGCGTATTCCCGGAACCTTGCCCGCTGTTCCCACAGGTCGAGGCCAACCTGGCCGAAGAGGGGAGCGACCGACCACAAGGTCAGGGACACGAGGCAGGAAAGCAGCAAAGTCGTGGCGATCGCCCGCATCGGAGGCTCTCCAACCTTCAGGAGCGCGGAAAGGAGACCCGCCGGGACGAGCAACGTTGCGGTGATGATGATTCCCCAGGGCCATCCCCGGGCCAGTGAGGTCAGGCCAACGGTGATCAACCCGTACACGCCGAACCAGGGTGCTCCCCATGCGAGCATGACGACCAGGGCGGGCAAACCCGCCAGGGCATAAAGGATCGCGTCGAGCAGGGGAACGTAAGCCGCCAGGAACAACCCCCCCAATGTCGAACAAGCCATCAGCGTCGTGCCGATGGTTTTCTGGGAGGAAGTCAGGGCAGCCATCCCGATCGGTCCGTTTTCTTCTCGAAGCCCGGCGCCCGTCGAATCAGACGACGCTGAACGGGAGCAGGGCTATGTTGCGGGCCTTCCGGATCGCCCGGGTGAGGACCTTCTGGTGGCCGCAGCAGGTTCCGGTGGCGCGCCGGCCCACGATCTTGCCGCGATCGTTGATGAAGCGGCGAAGCCGGTTGATGTCCTTGTAGTCGATTTCCTTGACCTTGTCCTTGCAGAACTGGCAGACCTTCCGATGCCGGGGCCGCCTGATTTCGGGTCTGGATTCTTGATCAGCCATGGTAATTCCTCCAATGATTTCTGGTAATCGTCATTTCAAGTTCCATGAATGGAACACGCAAGATTTCCCGGGAAAACCGGGCATCTCAGAAGGGAACCTCGCCGTCTCCGCCGCCGGCGCCGCCACCGCCGCCTTCGGCTCCCTCGAAGCCGGGGCCTGGATCACCGGCGCCTTCATCGCCTCCGCTTCCCTGGCTCCTGGGGGCTCCGCCCCCGAGGAACTGGACGTTGTCGGCAACGATCTCGGTCACGGTGCGCTTCTGCTTGTCCTGGGTCTCGTAGGAGCGGTTTTGAAGCCGTCCCTCGACGTGAACCGAGCGTCCCTTGGTCAGGAACTTGCTGCAGTTCTCCCCGGATTTGCCCCAGACGACGATGTTGAAGAAGTTCACCTCTTCCTTCCGCTCTCCGTCGGCACTCTTGAACTGCCTGTTGACGGCGATGCTGAAACGGGCGACGGCAGTGCCCTGGGGGGTGAACTTGAGCTCCGGATCCCGCGTAAGGTTCCCGATCAGGAAGACTTTGTTCAGGTTCGCGGACATTTTCCGGCCGGCCTACTGGATACGCTTGGTGGTGAGAAACCGGAGGATGTTCTGGTTGATCAGGTAGAACCGCTCCAGTTCCTTCAACACTTCGCCGGTGGCCTTGAAATCGATCAGGACGAAGAATCCCTCGGTCTGCTTCTCGACGGGATAGGCCAGCGTTTTCTTTCCCCAGCGGTTGACCTTCTCGACCTGACCGCCGTACTTGGTGATGGCCCCTTCGACCTTGGTGATGACGGCGTCGATCGCCTCATCCGAAACGTTGGGTTCTGTGAAGAAAAGGGTCTCATATGGTCGCACGTTGAAAAACCTCCTTATGGATTTTTAGCCCCCTCCTGACCAGGGAAGGAGCAAGGAAACGTACCCCGCATCATATCACGATTGGCGCGAACAATCAAGAGAAACTCGCCCCAAAATCGCCATGGGGGAAAATCAATGGTTCCCGGGCATCGAACTGGAACAAAATCTGTTATACTGAACGGTGACACGAACCGGATCTCTTACTCTGGAGAGATCAACCTTCAAAGCGAGGCGGCATGATGAGATTCTTCGGTGTGTTCCGTTCCTTGGCGACTCTGGTTGTTGTTTTCCTGGTCCTGCTCGGGAACCCTTCAGTTTCGGCGCCCGCGGACCAGTTCGAAGCATACGGAAAGGCTCTCACGGACGAAAAGATCCAGGTCAAGGTGAACGTCGGCCAGCCTGGCAAACCCGTGATAGTCATGATCCACGGCTGGGCGACCGACCAGAAAACCTGGACCGATCCGATCGCCATGACGGTCCATGAAACCGACGACGCGGGGACCCCCATCGATCTCATCGCGGTGAGGCAGATCTGCACATCCATGCGGGCTCCCGATTCAGCGAAGCCCCTCGTGGATACCGCC
>CAYRYU010000167.1:0-3619 GCA_964428355.1 uncultured bacterium | reverse complement strand
GGAGGTCGTTTCGGTCCTCGAGATCGTCCGTGGCTTCCTGACAAAGGCCATCAGGTTCATCGACAGCGTGGCGATTTCGGAGCTGGATCCCCGGTCGAAGGTGATCCGAAGCCTCGCAAGTCAACTGGAAGACGAAAAGCGGCTCGGAATACCCTACTTCCTCTTCCAGGGCATCTCACCGTTCTACAACGAACTCTACCTCCATCGGAAGGGACTCCCGAACTCGACCGATGGGCGCGGATTCGTCCAGTTCGGCCGGAAACTCCAATCGCTCTTTCTCGACAAGGCCTTCAACGAGGTAACCACGGGGAAGGGCGACGGCCTGATTTCCCTTTCCAATGCAAGGCTCGGCTTCGAGGTTTTCGAAAAGCGGTATTTCCACAACCACATGACGATCCTCATCGCTCCAGGGGTCCAGAAAGACATCCTCACATGCCTGGAATGGGTGGAATCCGGGAAGATCCCCCGCAAGCCGGCCCGCTAGCCTTTTTTTGAGCTTCCGCCCGGGAGGTTTCCTGCCTGCCATTGAACTCCCGGACTGATCTGGGCAACGTGCTATAGTGACTTGATGAACGGCGGGAAGGTCATTCCACGGACCAGGACCGGTATCTTCCGGGTCGGGATCATCAAGGATCTCGGCTACATACTGCTTTCGGTCCTTCTTCTCGCCGGGGTCCCCATCCTGCTGGGCGACCTGGCTTTCCGGAAGGTGCTCGAGACACGGGGTGAGAACCGGCGAAAGCAGGTCTATTCGAACCTCGAAGCCAGGATGACAAGGCTTCTTCCAATTGCCGAACCGGAAACCCTTCTGCCGCCCTATCTGAGAAGACTTGCGCGAAGGGCACGCGGAAAGTCCGATCCGACCGCCTTCCTGGTCAAAATGGAGAAAGGCCTTGCGCGGACTTTCCCGGGCCTTTTTTCCTTCATAGTTTTCGACGGAAGGGACGAGGTGGTTTTCCAAACGGACGGCGGCTCCTCCCGGTTCCTGGCAAGAAAGCTCCTTTCCCAGCTCAGGAAAGTCCTTTTCGGCCGCGGGCATCCGGAGGAATTCCATTCCAATTCCCCAATGATGTTCTTCCTCAACGACATCGGCCTGAAGCCAAGGGGCTTCAGTTCGGGGTTCGGGACGGACTGGATGCCGACCTCCCCCGGGGGCCGGAAAACCTGGCTCTTCCAGGCGGTGGATGAGCGATTCTCCCTTTTCGTTCACGTCCACAGGGAGGCGTTTTCCCCGATCATGGGGATCGCCCGCATCATCTCCCGGGCGAGGAAACCGAAGTACGACATCCACGTGGCGGACATGTTCACGCTCCGCACCCTGAGCACAACGAAAGAGTTGTCGGAAGACAAGGTTTTCGGAATCCTCCTCAGGTGCGAGCGCGAGCCCATCACCCGGTTCGAAGACTCGGGAAGGCTCTGGGTTTCGGGAATCATCGATTCCCGGTTCAGGGTTCTGCTCTCCGCCCCGGCGGCCCCCAAAGACCCGGACACCAGAAAACTGCGCCTCTTCCGTCTCGCGGGCCTGGCCATCCTCCTGCTTTGCGGAACCCTGATGGGATGGCTCCGGTTCGCCGACCCCGCCCCTTTCTTTTCCATCCGCTGGAAGCTTCTCGGTGTTTTCGTCCTGTCGACCGCTCTTCCGCTCTCCGTCCTGTTCTTCCTGCTTCACGAGTTCCTCCGGGAAAGAAGGGACTTCCTCGTCCAGGAGGCATCTTCCTCCTGTGACCGGATCCTGGGCAACCTCGACCGCCAGACCATCCTGGTGAACCGGTTTTGCGAGGGGGGAATCCAGAAGCTGATGTCGGGATTTTCCCCCGGGCTCATCCGGCCCGACAACTCTTTTCTCCGGAACCTCGAGGAGTTCAGGCGCAGAACCAGGTGCCCCATCACCTGGCTCGTTGGGCGGAAGGGTTTCAAACTCACCCAGAAGGACAAAAAGGGCCCGGAACGCGTGGAATGGGCGAGATTCATCCCCGCTCTCCTCTCCTCGGTTCTTCGGATTTCTACGGGAAGCCTCGAAGAGCGTGATCACCCCGACGTCAAATCCTCTGAACTGCTGCTCGAATCACTCATGGGAGACCGTTCTTCGACCCTGATCCAGGAGATCCTCGGATCCAGGGGAAAGCTCCAGCGAATCCAGATAGGGTTCTGGGAGGGTTTCATCCTCATCCAGATACTTTCGGATTCGCAAGGCCGGTTCAGCCACGTCCTCGCGGCGGGCTGGGAGTCAGAAGATATCGCGAAGCTCTATTTCCAGAAGGGAATCCCCCTCAAACCCCTTGACGACGGAACGGAGCTCTTCGTTACCGGGATCGAGCCGGAAACCACCTGGATCCGACCGTCCCACCTGGAGAAGGGAAGAATCGGCGCCCTGACCCTGTGGCCGAACCCCGATGCCGGGGCTCTCCACCTTCCTGCCAAGGGGAAGCCGGGAAGGCGGAAGCCCCTCTCCAGGCCGGTCTATTCTGGATACCCGATCAAGCCCCTCGGGCGCGATTTCTACCGATTCTTCCGGATGTTCCTTTCACGCCGCCTGCCTTGCAGCGATTTCATATCGTACAAAGGCGAAAATTTCATCATCGCCGCACGGAGGGGCGAAAACCTCAGTTCCTACGCATTCTTCGCCCTGAGGCCGGTTTACCCCATCGAGAACGAGATCGACAGGCTCAGGCTCAATATCCAGGCATTCGCCGTGATCTGCCTTTCGTTCACCGGCTTTTTGGGCCTCTTCTTTGCCAGGCGTTTCCTTGATCCGGTCAGGGAGATCTCGGAGGGAGTCAGGGCCGCGCAGTCGAAGGTTTTCCAGCACCGGATTCCCGAGGGGGGAACCGATGAGCTGGGCGACCTTTCACGCCAGTTCAACCGGATGATGGAGAGCCTCGAGGAGGTCCAACTTGCCCGCGGAGTCCAGGCGAGGCTACTCCCACAGCGGATCCTGGAAGCGGGGGAGTTCCGTATCTTCGGATGCTCCTCCCCCGCCTCCGAGCTTGGGGGTGACTTCTTCGACTACATCCCGATCGGGGACTCGCAGGTTCTCGTCATCCACGGTGACGTCGCGGGCCACGGAGTTCCCGCCGCCCTCATAATGTCCATGGCGAAAGCCGTCGTCGATGTTTACGCCCATTCCCCGCCCGATCCCGAAGGCCTCATTCACGCCATGAACGGGGCACTTCTCCGGCAGGGGAAGGGGGCTTTCCTGACGCTGGCGGTCACGGTTCTCGACGTGGGGACCGGGGAATTGTCCCTGATCAACTGCGCCAATCCGTATCCTTTCAAGGTCGATACCCGGGGCTTCCTGACGGAGGTCCGTGCCAGGGGCCGCCCCCTGGGTGTCCGTCCATTTCCCTCCCTGACATCAACGAGGTTCACACTCGAACCTGAAGAGCGGCTCCTTTTCTATTCCGACGGCATCCTCGAAGCCCTCCTGAACGTGACACCGGAGCCATGCGTGTTGTTCCGGGAGTTTCTCCAGGCCCACATCCACCGCCCGATCGTCGAGGCATGCCGGATCATTGTCGATTCGAACCCCTTTTCCGGAACCGGCCTTCCACAACCGGACGATTTCACCGTCCTGATGATCGAGAGAAGACCCTTGCAGCGCCACGACCAAGGAGATGAC
>CAYRYU010000166.1:4181-9223 GCA_964428355.1 uncultured bacterium | reverse complement strand
TCGGCATTGGCATCGAGGATCCTTACGTCGCACCCCTTGGTTCGCAGGAAGCTCGCCATCAAACCCGCCCAAACGGGGGGTTCTACCGCCGCGATTTTCGAAACCAGGTTCTGGTAGGTCCGGGCCCGCCCGCCGGGGTTGACCAGGACGATCTCGGTCTTCTTGGAAAGGCTCATTTCTGGTGGGTTTCGAGGAACTTCTTCAGGGTGTCGAGGACGTAGTCCATCTCCTCGAGCCCGAGATCCTGGTGGACTCCGATATGGATCCCGAATTTACCCATGTATTCGGCATTGGGGAAGCTCCCCATCTTGTGGCCCAGAAACTTGAACCCCTGACACTGCGTAGGCATCGATTCGAAAAGGGTCCGGGTCTCGATTCCGCGTTCCTCGAGAAAGTGGGTGAGCTGTGCCCGTGTGAAGGAAGCCTCCTCCTGAACGATTATGGGAATAGCGTGGGGACCGATCGGTTCGTCCTTTTCTTCGCTGATCGTCACGAGGAAGGGCTTGAACTTTCCGAACCGCTCGAGGACATAAAGCAGGTTCTCACGCCGCTTCTTGAGGATGTCGTGGTAAAGATCGATGTTCCCGATACCGATGGCGGCTTCGAGTTCGTTCATCTTCGAGGAGTATCCGATCCGCTCGAAGTGGAACCGGATGTCCTCCCCCGCCTCGCCCTGGAACCTCTTTGGGCAGAGCTTGTCGGCCATGTTGAGCGTGCACTGTTTGCACTTGCAGGCCCGACCGTGGGACCGCAGCGACCTCAGGATCTCGCCGTATTCCTCGTTGTTGGTGACGACGATCCCGCCTTCACCGGTGGTGATGATGTGGGCTATGTAGGTGCTGAAAGCCCCCATGTCGCCGATTGTTCCGACCGGCTTCCCGTGGTAGAAAGCGCCATGGGCTTCGGCCGCGTCCTCGATCACGGCCAGCTTGTGCTTTTTCGCGATCGCCAGGATCTTCTTCATCTCCGCGGGCTTCCCCATCAGATGGACCGGAAAGATGGCCCGGGTTCGCTCGTTGATCGAGGCTTCGATCCGGTCGGGATCGATGTTCAGAGTGTCCCTTTTTATGTCGACGAATGCGGGGATGAACCCCGCGTGAAGAACTGCGTTTCCGGTGGCGACGAAGGATAGTGCGGGAGTGATGATCTCGTCCCCGCGCTTCGCCCCGAAATCATGCAGGACGGCGAGTGCGAGCATATCCGCGTCGGTACCGCTACTCAGGGCAACCGCTTCCTTGACACCCAGAAGATCTGCGAAACCGTCCTCGAACCGGCGCACGAGTTTTCCGCTCGAGATACGTTTGGTTTCGAGCGCTTCATTGACCAGGTCTTTCGACTTCTGCGGGATCGAAATGGTTCCGAATGGTACTCTGATTTTGCTTTTCGTCATATCTTCTTCTCTTTCAACGTGGTCCCCGCACCGTCAACGGGACGTGATTTCCCTTGCCGCATCCGCAATCTGGGCGGCTCCGGTGTAGAAAGCCGCCTCGAGGGTGAAGCCCGCCGGAGTCGGTATGTCGGGACATGCGACGCGCCTGACGGGGGCCTTCAGGCTGGAAAATCCCTTCTCGGAAACCATGGCCGCCATCTCGGCGCAGACTCCGGCAGTCTTCCAGCCGCAATCAGCAAACACCACCCGACCGGTCTTGGAGACTGAGGTCAGAATCATCTCCTCGTCGAGGGGACGCAACGAACGCAGGTCGATGACCTCCGCGTCGATCCCTTCCTTGGCAAGCTGCTCGGATGCCTTGAAGCACTCGGTAGCCATGTGGGAGATCCCGATAAGGGAGACATCCTTACCCGGCTTCCGCACAACCCCCTTTCCGAGAGGGACCTTGTACAAACCTTCCGGAACATGTCCTTTGTATTTGAAATTGTACCGGTGTTCGAGGATGAGAACGGGGTTTTCCTCGGCGATTGCCGAGATCATCAACCCCTTCGCGTCGTAACAGGTGCTGGGCATGACGAGGCGAAGGCCGGGAACGTGCATGAAGATTCCCTGAAGTGCCTGGGAATGCTGGGCCGCGGAACCCCAGCCGCGCCCGATGCAGGCCCACACCACCAGCGGAACGTTGACCGCTCCCCCGAACATGTAATGCCACTTGGAGGCGTGGTTGATCAGCTGGTCGGTCGCGAGGAACAGGAAATCCGGGCGGTTGTGGAAATACACCGGCCGCTGGCCCCCAATCGCCGCGCCGACAGCTATTCCCATCAACGCCGTCTCGGACAGCGGCGTGTCGAAAACGCGGTCCCCACCGAACTTCTTGTGCAGGTTGAGGGTGGTGCCGAACATCCCGGAAGGGTCATCGACTCCCTGCCCCATGACGAACACCCGTGGATCAAGCCCAAGGGCCTGGTCCAGTCCTTCGCGGATGGCTTCGGCGTAGGACAGGACCCTTTCGCCATCGCGAGCTTTGTTTCCGTTGAAATCTGGTTCCCGGAGTTCGGGTTTTATCTTCGACCAAGGCATCTTCTACTCCCGGAAAAGGAATTTCTGGACATCCTCACCACGAGGAAGAGGGCTCTCCTGGGCGAACCGAAAGGCTTCCTCGATCTCACGCCGGATCGTTTCCTCCATCGCTGCGAACTCCTCCTTCGCGAGGCCCAGTGCCTCGAGAGTCGTTCTGGAGCGAACCAGCGGGGATTTTTTCTCCCATTCCGCTAGCTGGGCTTCTGTCCGATAACCGAGGTGGGTGTCGGGACCCGCTCCCGCATGGCCCCTCATCCGGTAGGTGACACACTCGATGAAGGACGGCCCCTTACCGGCCCTTGCCCTCTCGATGGCGGTCTTCCCAGCAGAGAAGACGTCCTCCACAGAATTCCCGTCGATCTTTGCCGTGAAAAGGCTTTCGGCTGGAGCATGGTGGAAGATGTTCCCCCAACCCTGTCTGGCGGCGATGGGAGAACAGACGGAAAACTGGTTGTTCTCGTAGACGTAGACCACTGGCAGGTTCTGGAGAACGGCGTAGTTGATGCTCTCATAGAGGACGCCCTGTTCCGAGGCGCCGTCGCTCAGGTAGACGACGCTGACGCGCGGAAGCTTTTTCATCTTGAAAGCCAACGCCAGGCCCGTTCCGATGGGGATCCCCCCCCCCACGATCGAGGAGCTGCCGAAATGCCCGACCGAGGTGTCCACCAGGTGCATCGAACCCCCGCGGCCCTTCGAACAGCCGGTTTCCCGACAGTACAACTCCGCTATGAGAGCTTTCAGACTACCCCCCTTGGCCAGGTAGTGCCCATGACTGCGGTGGTTGCTGGAAACCGAGTCGTCTTTTCCCAGGTGGGCGGAGATGCCCACGGGAATGGCTTCCTGGCCGATGCAGAGATGTATGGGGGTTTTCATCTCGTCGAGGTGGTAGAGCGACTCAATCTTCAGCTGTACATTCCGGATGCGGAGCATCTCGAAATGGAGTTTCCGGAGGATTTCAAGGGGAAGGCTCATCGTCGTTCCTCAATCGTGCGTCAGTTCCCGGAATCCCTGGACGGGGTTTTCCGCCCGTTCCTTCTCGGAATGGGAATAATCCGTTTCATGCGTGCAGAAGATGATCTGGCTGCCGGAGTAGTCGAACCTGAATGGTACATGGATCAGCTTTTTGAGGCTTTCACGAACCTGGGCCTGTTGCCGGGTTGGAACGAAAAGCAGCATGAATCCACCGCCCCCGGCGCCCGTGATCTTTCCCCCGATCGCCCCGGCAGCCCGCGCGGCATCGTAGATCTGGTCGACCGTCGAGTTCGAGACCTTCGGGCTCAGACTGCGCTTGGCGAGCCAGGATTCATGGAGAAGCTCCCCGAACGGGTGAAGGCTTCCCTCCCGGGTCAGGATGGCGATGCTCTCCTCGACCAGGTCCTTCATGATCCGAAGCTGGCGCTTCTTTCCCTCCATTTCCTGGACGACGCTCTGGGCGATGTTCGACGCGGTGCGTTTGATACCCGTGTAGAAGAGCATCAGGTGCGAGTTCAGTTCCTCGATTCGGTCCTGGGGCAGGATCATCGGCCTGACCGTGATCTCCCCGTTCTGGTGGAAAACGATGTGGTTGAAACCTCCGTGGGCAACCGACACCTGGTCCTGCGAACCGACAGTCTCCTTCAGCCGCTCCTGCTCGATGTGGATCCCCTCGTGGGCCAGCTGCGCCTTGCTGCACATCTTCCCCTGAAGGGCGTAAAGCGAATGCAGCAGGCCGACGGTGAAGGCGGAACTTGATCCCATGCCGCTTCGGGCGGGGAGGTCTCCGTCGTGGTGGATCTCCACCCCCCGCGTGAAGTCGAGGTAGCGAAGAGTCTCGCGCACCGCGGGATGCACGATTTCGTCGATGGTGTGGCAGTTTTCGATCTGGGAGTAGACGATACGGATCCTGTGCTCGAAGAATGGCGGCAGAAAACGACAGGTGAGATAGCAGTATTTGTCGATCGCGGTGGAAAGCACCGCCCCGCCATGCGCCCTGTACCAGCCGGGATAATCGGTCCCGCCGCCGAAAAAGGAGATCCTGAAGGGAGTTCTGCTGATGATCATGATCCAATCCTCAATGAAACGTCAGGAGACGACGCCGGTTTTGCCTTCGAGATAGGTCCGGATAGGAGCCACGGCGGGAAGTGCGATTTCCTCCGGCGGGGAGTCCTTGGCGAAAAACCTCAACTCTTCGCTTTCGTGGCTGATCTTCATCTCCCCGCCGACGATCCGCGCTTCGAGAATCACGTCGACCAGATGGACTTCATCACCGTTGTCGGGATAGGTGACGATCCGCTCGGAAGGTTCGGAAAAGACTCCCACGAGCCGGGTGACTTCGATCTCGAAACCCGATTCCTCGGCCACTTCCCTTTTTGCGGCCTGGATGACAGACTCTCCCGGTTCGACCCGCCCGCCCAACAGCCCCCACATCGAGGAATCGCTCCGCTTTTCCATCAGGATGCGCCCCTTTTCATCGAGGACGAAGACCCCCACTCCGATCCGGATGGTGGTTTTGGGTCCGGCTGTCTTCACGGCGTACATCCGGCGGGCGGTTTCGTTCATGGGGAAATCCTCAAATGGAGAACCGTTCGGCGAA
>CAYRYU010000166.1:0-4081 GCA_964428355.1 uncultured bacterium | reverse complement strand
CCTTTCCGGCCCGGTGCCAATCGAAAAATCCGGGCAGGGAGACGTCGCAGAAGGAATCGCCGTTGAACACGGCAACGGGGTCTGAGTCCGTCTTTTCGAGGGCCAGCCGGAGGCACCCCCCCGTTCCAAGAGGCTGTTCCTCCGGCGAATAGCGGATCTCCATACCGAACAACGATTCCCCGATCGTCTCCCGAACGAGTTCGGCCATGTAACCGGTGCAGAGGACGACCCGCCGGATTCCGGCTTCGGATATCCGTTTCAGGAGGTAGAAAAGGAACGGTTTTCCGGCAACGGGAGCGATCACTTTGGGAATGTCCATTACCTTGCGAAGTCTGGTTCCGAAACCGCCGGCGAGAACGAGGGCATCCGGGGGAGGAGCGCTGGTCATCTGCGATGGTCACCTCAGCCGTTCTTGAACTCGTTTCGACCAAGCATCCGGTAACCCTTGAGCAGCTCCCGGATCCCTTCGTCGATCGAGCGCTTCGCTTCGAAACCCGCCTCCCGGAGACGCTGGTTCGAAACGATGTAGTTGCGTTTGTCCGGATCGCTTCCGATTGCGGCGAAATGGATGTAGAACTCGGGAACGTACTCCTTGACCTTCAGCGCCAGCTCTTCCTTTGAAAGGTTGGCCGCGTCCAGACCGAGATTGAAGACCTTTCCGACCATCCGATCGGGATTCTCGATGCAATGCAGGAAACAGTCAGCAACATCCCGTATATGGATGTAGTTCCGCTTGAAATCCTTCTCGAAAATGACCAGGTACCGGTCACTGATGGCGGTGTAGACGAAATGGTTCACCAGGAGATCCATGCGCATGCGGGGGGAGAACCCGAAAACGGTCGCCAGCCTCAGGGAAAGGGCGTTTGGAACGCCGAGTACCGCCTGTTCCGCCTGAACCTTGGTCCGGCCGTAGTGGGTGATTGGCTCGAGCGGGGTTTCCTCGGTGCAGTGGACTTCCCCCGATTTCGTTCCATAGCCGCTGTTGGTGGTCGGGTAGATGAGGAGCTGGCCTTTCCCCTTGATTTCCGTGATCATCCGGATCGCCTCGAAGTTGACCGAACTCGCCATCCATGGGTCCCGGTCGCATGCGCTCGCGCCAACGATCGCGGCCAGGGGGATGATCACGTCGGCGGCCTTGACGGCTTTCTCGACTTTTGCCTTGTCCCGCGCATCTCCAAGGATGAAATCGAAATCCGGATTCGCGCAGAAATGGAACAGGCTCTTCTGGTTGTAGAGCAGGTTGTCAAGAACGGTGACCTTGAAGCCCCGCGCCAACAGACGTTCCGTCATGATGGAACCGAGATACCCCGCCCCACCGGTTATCAGGATCTTCTTCGACATTTTTTCCCCCGTAATAAGGTTGTTCTGACAGGGAAGCCATCCCCGCCCACCCACCGTACCCGGACTTTACCGGAGTGTCAAGGGGAGAGGGGGGGGTTGTGGGGTGGGGGTTTTGTGAGTATTCTTATAAAAGGTTTCGAAAATTCGGTACCGGAGAGATCAGCATGCGCTTCCTTCGTGTGACCTTTTCCATCCTGATTGCCGTGATCGCTTTCTCATCGGCCGGGGTGGCAGGAATTCCCGACACCAACGCATACCGGTGGGGTTCGATCGATGTTCCCGAGAATTACGGCCAGAAGGGCGGGCGCACGATCAAAATCTATTGGGAGCGGTTGGTCTCGACCCTTCCGGACGCTCCCGCGATGGTTCTGATCAACGGTGGCCCTGGAAGCACACATGAATCCTTTCACAATTACAACCAGGGCGGGGGCTTTGAAAAAGATTTCTTCTATTCCCTCCGCGAAAAGTTCGATCTCTACTACTTCGACCAGCGTGGAAACGGGAATTCCAACGCACTCACCTTCAAGAATTGTGACCAATTCGACCTTTCCCAATACGGGACGGCAAACATCTGCCGGGATATCGAGGAGCTGCGCCGGAAGGTCATAAAACGTGACAAGATCGTGGTTTTCGGGGAATCCTACGGTGGAATGGTGGCCCTGACCTATTCCGTCACCTACCCGGAATCGATCTCGAAGGTCATCATCCATGACTCCTCGCCGAGCTGCAAGTATTTCACGCACCTCTACCAGAATTATTCCAACATCCTCGCGGGCCTTGATTCCGGCGAATTCCCCGGGATCCGCAAGAATTTCCGGGTCGCCCTCGAGAAGTTCGAGAACAACCAGGTTTCCTTCCCGGGGAATCTGGCCATTTCCGCAAACGATTTCCTCAGCCGTTGTCTGGTTTTCACCTACACCTTCCGGGGCCAGTCGATCATGGCCCAGATGGTCAAGGAAATTGCCGAATCAGGCCGCTCCAAGGTCCTCAACGCTATCCTCTCGGTCGACCAGAAGCAATCCCAGGACGAGGAGACCTCATCCGGGATTTCCCCCGTTCTTCTGGCAATCCAGGCCCAGGAAATGATGGATGAGGATTTCGCGGCCCAGATCGCGGCCATGCCCGCCTACGATCCGTGGAATTTCCAATGGGCCGAACAATCCATGTTCCAGACCCGCCGCGATTTCAAAAGAATCGCGGGATTGAAAGGGTTCACCCGGTATGACGTGACGGGAAAGCTCTCACGAATCCGTGTTCCCACACTGGTCATTGTCGGGAAATACGATTTCGTCTGTCCGCCGTACTACGCACGCGCCATCCAACAGGGAATCGGAAACCAGTGCCGGGTGCTCCAGGTCGACCAATGCGCCCACAGCGGTTTCGCCGAAAAACATGATTTCATTCTTCCCGCGATCAGGTCCTTCCTCGACGGAGGAACCCAATCGCAGGATATGGCTCCTCCGGCGCGCCTTGCCAGGGAAGAGCTCGACAAACCGGCCAAAAGCAGCGAGATCATCGAAGCCTACATCGAAGGCACCCGCCGGATGCAGGGCGTCCTGAAAGGCCGCGCACGCTGAAAGCCGTACCGGCTCCCTTTTTCCCAGGAACCTGATCCCCTGACCCTTCAAGGCAGGAGCGTGGGCCCTTTCCGGTTTTCATGTATTGGCCGCCAGCGTCGCATCGGAAGTTTTCCACCCAGGATCTTCTTCCTCCCGCTCCCGTGGTCGCGAAAAACGAAGGGGTTCCGGTTTTTCCATGTCTGGTATTTTCGGTTTGCGGCGGTGATCTGGAAAGGGGTCATCTGCTCCGCGATCTCGTCCCTTCGACCGAGGGCTTTCTCGAAAGGGCGCTTTGTCTCGAGGAGCGCGGCTCTCGAGAACAGCGCGTATGCCTCGACCAGATCCGGCTTTACTCCCTTCCCCTCCACATACATTTCTGCAAGAAGGTATTGCGCCTGGAAACTCCCAGGCCTTTCCGCAAGAGGCCGGTACCATTCGATCGCCTTCTGGAAATCCTCAGGGAAACCCCGCCCCTGCTCGTACATCCTTCCCACAAAGAGCTGTGCATCCACCCTCTGGTCCAGGTCCCCTCTTTCGTTCGGGGATGACTCCGCCAGCTTCCGGCCTTGTATTGCCGCCATCAGGAACCATTTCGCAGCCTCGTCGTAATCACCCGGCACACCTTTCGATTCGTGATCTCCGAGGAAAAAGATGCTTCCGAGAGCCATCTGGGAGAGAAAATCCCCCTGTTCACCCGCCTGGCGGTACCGTTTTACTGCCTCTTTGAGATCTCCAGACCTCTCGGAGATCAACCCGAGGTAATACGCCGCGCTGGCGGAACCCTGTTCCACCGCTTTGTTGAACCATTTGAGAGCTTCGCTGGCGGGGTCGATGCCGGCAGCCGACAGGTGTCTGTCGAGGGCGGGCTCGAAAAAATGGGGACGATTTGGGACTATCCTTTCCCGATGGAAGAAAATGTTCGTCATCAACTCCCCGAGCGCGACCTGGGCATGGACATCGCCCTTTTCGGCCGCCAACCGATACCCGCGTTCGGCCGTCTTTTTGTCGTCCCGGAAATACCCGTCCTGCTCGTTTAGAAAGCCCAACATGTATGCCGCGCTGGCCGAACCGAGATCCGCGGCCTCCTCGAACAAACGGGCCGCTTCCGCATAATCCTCGAAATTGAAAGCCCTCTCCCCCTCATGGAAGGCGGACCTGTCGTCCACGGAGGGCGACGTGTC
>CAYRYU010000165.1:0-9761 GCA_964428355.1 uncultured bacterium | reverse complement strand
CTTTTCGGGACCTGTCGCCCATGGATGGCGACGTGTCACGTTTTCGCCCGGATGGCGAAGCTTTTCGGGACCTGTCCCCGCGAAGGAAGGAACCTGGCCCGGCTTCGATGATGAAGACCCCGTTTCCCCCCACAGCGGTGCCTTTTCCGCCTTTGACGAACAGGGCCGTGTTCTCGTCCACGCCGATTCCGACCGAACAACGCGTGTCGCGCATCCCCACGAGAAGCCTTCCGAACCGGCCCCGGGCGTCGAAATGCGAATCGGTGAGAACCCCTTCCGGAAGGAAACCCAGGGATGGCAGGGAAAAGCAGTTCCCCGCCTGGGAGGGTTCGAGATCCTTCGTCCCACGGGTCTCCGAAAGCAGCTTCTCTTCAAGCCTGTTGTAGAGAAGGGTTTCATAACTCTGACCCCATCCGAACATCGTCCGGCTCATCGCGTGGGTTCCGGCACTGGTTCCCATCACCAGGCCCCCGCGCTCGAAGATCCTGCGGACGGAGGCGAGGAACGGGGTGTCCAGTCCCTCCGGGGTAAGGAGACTGGCGGCATGACGGGCCTGGTCGCCACCGGTGAAGAAAACCGCCCGACAAGGGCTGACGAGTTGTCCCAGTCGTCTCCGGAGCGTGGAATCGGCAGTTCCAGCCGGACGGTCCGAGGCGATGGGGATGAAAACCGCCCTGAATCCCATCCGCCCGAACCAGGTCTTGTAGCTCGGAGACCCGGCCGGATCCTCGGGATCATCCAGGTGGAAGGTTTCGCAAGCCGCTCGCAGGTTTTGGTTCCCGCTGCAGACGACCGCTATCGGGATACTCCCCTCCCTGGCGGAAACCGCTGCCCGGTCCCCCTTGGCAAGAAACTCCCGGATCGCGCGGAAAATCCGGGGATCCGAGGCGTGCCAGTCACCGCCGATCAGGGCGACCGTTCCGCCCCCCCGGCTCCAGCCTGGGATCACGCCTTCAGGGTAAACGGCTGCCTGATCCATCGCCGAAACCTGTATGGATGTAAAAAGAAAAAGGATACTCGCGAAAGCGGGCCATCTTCCTTTCACCTTCAGTTCCCCTTCTTCGGTTCGAGGATGACGACGATGAAAGGATCGTAAGGCAGAAGGCGCGAAAGGTTGTGGACGCAGGGCTCGCAGGCGTAGTGTCCGATGAACTCCCCGACGACTTTGCAGTCCTCATCCTCCAGCTGGGACAGTTTGCCAAGCCAGATGTTCTTAACCTCTCCCGTTCTCGCGATGAGCGAGGAACTGGAAACCTTGGCCTTGATCTCGGCCGGAACCTCAGGCTGCGGCGTCTTGATCTTGAGGGGGTTCTCGACCGGCTTCGGCTCCTGCCCGTTCTGGATCGCCTCCTGGACCATTTCCTGACGGTATCCCTCGAGAGCGTAGTGGACGGAATCGTCATTGATCAGGGTCGGGGTGAACCTGAAAAGCCCGCCCTCCTTTATCCCGATCAGAAGGGCTCCCGCCTGGGTGAAACACATCGCGGAAATTTCCTTCGACAGAAGGGTCGTGTTGACCCATTGGTCGATCTGCTCGTCGCTCATGCGCTGAAACTGGCTGATCTCCTTGATACGCGGGGTGATCAGGTCGGTCTTTTCCGGCTCCCGGCTCTGGTCCTGAAGCTGTTCCTTGATCATCGTCCGCAACTTCCCCCTGATCAGCTCCCCGATCTGGAATCCCGGGAACATCTCCGCGGTGACCCCCATCGGAAAAACGGTGAAGTCGGTGTTCCCGACGAAGATGTTTCCGTTGGCATTGACCGCCATGGCCGTGAACCACCCGTCGAGCACTTTTTCCGATGGCGACCCGTCCACCGGAACCTTGAACAACCCGTCGTTGGTGCCCGCGAAGAGGGCGGGACGTTTCTGGGATTCATCCCACTGGGCCAGAAGCGCCTGGAAATCCAGCGGTGTAGTCAGTGCCTGTTTCCTCTTGGTTACCCCGGAGGAAATAGCGTTGATCATGACCTTCAGCTTCCTGAAGAAATCCGCAGCCTCCGGAGGAAGCTGGGAAAGGCAGTTCACCCAATGCGAAGCGACCGCATCACGATCGAGAAGGGCGATCTTCTTGAAGGTCGGCCCGTTCTGCACGAAAAGCCCGTCCGAGGTTCCAGCCCAGGTTTTCCCCTCGAAATCGATCGAAAGGGCGGAAATGATGTCCGAGGTGAACCCCTCCGAGCGGGTGAAACGCTGGAATCCGCCGTCCTTCCTGACGAGCCCCAGGGTCGTTCCGGCCCAGAGAGCGTTATTGGGGGGTTTCTGACCGAGAGAGAGAACGATATTGTCCTTCAATCCGTCTTCCGCGTAGAACTTCGACTGCAGGCTGAGGGAATCCAGGTCGAGATAGTTCATTCCGCCGGCGGTTCCTATCAAGAGCCGGTTGTTGGTATCCACCCGGAGACAATGGATCGCGTTGAAGGAGAGCGCTTTCGTTTCATCCACCAGGGTGAACGCCTCCTTCCCCCCTGCCACCAGCACCACGAGGCCTTTGTCCTTGGTTCCGACGAAGATGTTCCCCTTCTGGTCAGCGGCAAGAGCGGTCACGTCATTGGTCGGAAGCCTCGAGTTTATCGTTCCGAGATAATCCTCGGACACGACGTTGGGCATGCAGCCCAAGGCCGCCCCATGGAACCCCGCCAAGGCGAGAATGACAATCGCGAACAGTCCCGATCGTTTCATGGAAAAATCCTTTCACCGCCCCGACAAGGCGGAGCGTCGAACACATTGGATTGGAAAGGCGAACGGCGAAGGGTTGCCATCGGCCGGATCACACCTAGAGAACACCGTCGAGTCCGGATTTCAGCTCATCGAGAGCGGGGAAATCGATCTCCTCTCCGTCACGGCGGGCGTTGAGCCTGAGCGTGGAAACGTCCAGCTGCCACCCGAAAACCCGCGGGGAAGCACCGATAGATATCTTTTCGACCTTGGCCTTGAAGGAGCCCTTGCGAAGGTGTTCCTTTCCCACCTCGGGAAACATCTTTTCGAGCGATTCCAGAACCCGTCCGATTTCCGCCAGGGTCATGTCGGAAAGCGGGAAGTCCGGCCAGGCGATCTCGACGGGAATCTTCTTGTCGAAATTCTTCTGGACGGTTTCGACGATCCGGCTGGTGGCCCTTTCGAGTTCGAGACGGGAGGGAATCCTGGCGGGGAGGGTCTTGATCCCACCCTTCGAAAGCAGTGCGACATTCTCCGGCGAAAAGTGGACCAGGATCCCCAGGATCGCCGATTTTGGAAAATACGCCACATCCAGGTTCGAGCTCGACTGGGTTTCGCGCAGGAGGAGGGTTTCTTCCCCTCCGCGAAAGGCTCCGTAGCGCAGGAACTCCCCCCTGACCCGGTGCTGGCCCTGCAGGAAAACCGTGATCTGGGGCACCGAAAGGGTCTCCCCGTTCCGGACCCTCGTCTGAAGGGTCTCGAGTTCGCCAAGAAGGGCGTTCAGATCGATCGCGGGAAGTTTTCTCGGGTTCGCCGGTGTGGCCATCGATTCCCTCCGGATCGGCTCTCGCGCTTCTTTCGTCCTCGCGAGGGGATCCCGTCGGGTACATTATAGTCCGCGACGGATCCAGGAAGCAACCGGGGGATATTTCCAAAATTCGCTATCGGATAGAATGCCTTTTTGCCCGCCCGGTGAGGTCCCGGCGGGAATTTGACCGGTTCCGAAAGATTTGGGAACCTGATGGGTTCGATTCGATTGCCACCATCGCGATTTTTGCGAGTGGACCATTCCGGTGACAACAACCACGTCATGGAATATACTTTGGTTGATGGCTCGAACCCCAGCACCCGATCGAGGTTGCCCCCGCGGAGGGGTGATCCTCCCCATCCTTCTGGGCCTCATAATCTATTGCATCCCCTGGGGAATCGGCCTCTGGCTCATTGATACCCGAAAGGAGGCCGCCACCGAGGCTTCCCGGGAAAAGGTCCGCGAAGATCTCCGCGAGATCGCGGCCCACATCAACCGGGAATCGCAACCGCTGACCTGGGCGCAGGACCGCATCCTGAGATTCTGTCGCGCCCTCCGCTGGGACCTTGAAGCCGCGGAAAAGTTGGCGGGCACATTGACTCCGATAGGGAAGCTGTTCGTTTTCGACCGTAAGGGCCGGCGAATCAACGTCGCCGGAACAACCGAAGGCCTCCGCCTTGCGTCCGAGGCCTGTCTGAAAGCCATCAGGGACCGGGCCAGGTTTTCCGACCGCCTCCAATCGAGCGCATCGAAGATGGTCAAGAACGTCATCGGAAACAACGAAGCGCTCGAGCCGATCGCGCGGAATCCGGGAAAGCTGGTCAACCTCCAGCCCATCGGCCTGGATACCCTCGCAGGAGTCATCCCCTGCAGGCTCGGCACGGGAACCCCCGTCCTGGTGCTCGCGATCCTCGACCTTCCCAGGATCGAAGCCCACTCCCTGGTCCGGGAGGCGGTGTTTCGCATCTCGAAAAAGGCCGGGACGGGTTTCTCCTTCGGAATATCGGATCTTGCAGGGATTGTACCACCGCTCCTTGTCGGGTCGAACCCGGGCCTGCTCCAGGAAGATCTTTCCCACGTTTCAGAACGTGAAGCGGGCGGGTTCCTGGCCGTGGGTTCGATCCTGGCCCGGCGTTTTCAGATCGGGGTTTCGAGCCCGATCCCTCCGCAGACCTCCTGGATGGTTGCAAACTGGTTTCCGATTTTGGCCCTGACGTTCGCGACCCTGACACTGTTCGCGATTATCGGAATTTTCCTTTCCGAAGTCGGATTGGGCTTGAGATTCCGTATCCTCCTGCTTTTCGGAGGAGCGGCAATTGCGGGAGCGGCGGTTTTCCTGGGCTTCGCCAGGCAGTACCTCGAATCCCGGGAGCGATCGGTCATCGGGGGGTTCCGGAAGGCGGCTGAGGGGATTCTCGACCGCATGGATACCAGCTTCGCCGATTACCGGCGGCTGCTTTCAGACCGCTTCCTGACCCTCACGAACCAGATGGCGGGAAAGGTTGATCCCGGGAAGTACCAACGCGCCCTGAACCGGATCTCCCCCTCCTGGCGAAGCTGCATGATCGCAGCTGTTTATGACCCCGAGGGCCGGGTCCTTGCACGAGTGGGACCTAAGGGAAGGGAGGGCGAAAGTTCCATCCGCAGCTTCCTTTCCCAGGATATCCTGGATGGATTGGCGAAATGGGCTATCCAAACCTGGGAGTGGCGGCTCCTCCACCCGATGGACAAGCGCCCGCCCCAGCTGAAGCGGGAGTCCGTCCTGCTCCGGTATGTTGCCCCGGATTTCGCCAGCCGCCAGAAAATCATCTGCAATCTGAATCTTGGTCCTCTCCGGATGACGAAGTTCAATTCCTTCTTCCGATCGGCCGACAAGGAAGGGAAATGTTTCCTTGTACTCCTGAAACGCGACCTGGACCGCACCCTGTTTTTGAGGAAAGTGAGGAGAACCTGGCGGAAGACCCTTTTTCCCGCTCCATTCACGTTCGACCTGATGGCCCTTCCCGAAGGGGAGATCCCCGCCCTCCGGAAATCCGATGCGAAGCTCAAGTATGCCGATCTTCTACGCCTGCATTCGCTGATCGACCATACCCGGTCTCTCCAGTTCATTGAAGGGCGCTTCAGGGGCAGAGACTGGCTTCTGGTGGGCCGCCCGGGAATCGCGATAGAGGGAGTCCAGCTCGTCCTGGGAATCCCCCTCGACCCGATTCGAAAGGAATCCCGTGACCGGGCGATCGGGTTCCTGATGATTGCCGCAGCGACGATCGTTTTCGCCATGTTCCTCGGCACCGTTTTCGCCCGCGTCATCCTCCAACCGTTCCAGGTTCTTCTGACCGGCCTGGAGCACCTGGCAAACTCGCGATTTTCGAAACGGATAAGGCTCGAAACCGGTGACGAACTGGAAACGATCGGAAGCGGGGTGGATTCCATGCTCGAGGAGATGGAGCAGCTCGCCGTCGCATCCACGATCCAGTCCCAGCTTCTGCCCTCCAAGCCCGTTTCCGTTCCCGGGAAGCGGGCAATGGGCTGGATCGGTGTCCCGAAGCACTCGCCTGCGGGAACCGCTTCCGACTTCGGCGGGGAGATCTGCGACGTTTTTGCGATCGACGATTCGACGATCGGTTTCTTCCTCGTGACCCTCCCGGAACGAACGATGGCGTCGGCGTTGCGCCTCGCGGCAATCAAGACCCATATCCGGCTCGCGTTCCAGCTCGGGGCAAGGGATCCCGCTTCCCTTTTGGAAGGGGCCGAAGCGGGGTTCCTCGATTCCGCCGACCCCGCGACGGAAAGAGAGAAGGCCTGGGACCCGGGTCCAAAGCCGGAAGCAAGGTTGGAAGAGAGGTTGGAAGGAAGACCGGGGGCAAGGTCAGGGGCGAGGCCGGGGGAGCCACTCGCCAAAACTCCGGCTCTCTCCACCCGGTATGGGCTTCTTGTAGGGTGCTGGCATGCGGCTGGGAAGGGTCCCGTTCTGGCCTGGCGTGGGGATTTCCTCGCTGCCTGTTCTGACGGTGAATGGAAAATCACGGTCCTGGCTGGTAGTTCTGCGGGAAGCGATGATCCGGTATCCGGAACCACGATCGAGCTCGCCCCCGGCTCCTCGCTGGTGTTGACACACGTGGGACCTTCCCGTCGAACCATCGATGAAAACTCCCTTCCCGCTTTTCTCAAGACCCCCAGGGAAGGCAACGGACATCCGGTTCAGGGGAAATCCCTCCACGAGGATCCCGTAACCGCGTTGCCCGGATCCATCGAGGGATTCTCCGGCGCGCTCCTTTTCATCGAAAACCTGTTTTCACCGAAAACCTGGGAGGCCGAGGGTGAGGAACGATAACCGTTGGGTCCCCATGACCCTCGTTCTCTGGGCCGTTCCCGCTTTCATCTTCTGGCTCCTCATCGGGTTCTATCTCAACCTCCGGGACGGCCGGGAACAGTCCGAGCGGCTCGATTCGGCTTCGAAGGTCCTCGAAAACCTGCTGGCGGTGGAGTTCCTCGAAAAGAACCTCGATATCGCCTTCAGGGAGGAGATCGGGAACTTCCGGAAAACCTGGACCAGGGCAACCTCTCTCGCCTCGTGGACCGAAGGCGTCATCCGAAGATATCCCAAGGGAGCGGTGCAATGCTTCCTTTTCGACTCCGATGGAAAACTGGCTTTTCCCGAAAAGACGGACATTCGCGTCCCGCTCGAGGAGGTTTTCCGCATCATCCGGACGCCCTGGCGGGAAAAGCTGGACCTCGACGATGTTACGATCGGGACCCTGGAAAAGAGGCTTTTGAACCCGGTCGAAGGCAACCTTGTCGGAATGTGGATGCAGCCGGACCGGTTGAGGATATTCGAGTTCGTCAGGCCCCCCCTTCCGTCCCTTTCCTATTGGCACTTTTCCGAAGATCCCGGCGAAGGGGAACCCGCTGGATTCCTCTTCTTCGCAGACCGCACGTTGTTCCCGCCGGATTTCGCGATGCTCGAAACGATCCGTGGGTACCGCGGGAGCGTGCTCCTGGGTGCCGTCGACCGCCGCGGGCGGGAAACTCTTTCCCCCGGCCTGGCGACGGAAACGTTCCGTTCCTGCCTGGCCTCGGTCATGGACCAGCCGTCGGGGAAAGCCCACTCTGGGAATCTTCTGGTCGTTGCCGACCGCCTGAAAGATGGAAGAGTCCTCGCGATGATCCACAAGGCCGTTCCACCCCGGAATGCTCTCCTGGCAGTTTTCCTGCTCTACCTCGGGGGTAGCTTCGCTTTTATCACGTTCCTGAAAAGGTATTCCGCGGGCAGGGTGATCCGACTCTCCCTGGCAACGAAGCTCCTCGTTCTGATGGCTGCCGGAATCCTCCTGCCGTTGTCGCTGGCTGGTCTCATCGGACTCCTTCTTGATGGTGAGCTCTGGAATGCCCACATCGAGGAGAACCGAAGAAAGGGGCTGGCAAACCTCGACAAGATGGATCTGGGTTTCGAAAACGCGCTCCGAGACCGGGAACTGGAACTTCGTCGCCTGAGCGGAGATTTCGTCCGTCCCTTGCCGGTTTCGGAGATTATCGCCTCGCTTTACACTATGCAGCGGCAGTTCCGTATCGAGGAGTTTTTCATGCTCTCCTCCACATCGGCATTTCTTGCCTTTGAGGAGGCCCAGGTTGGGGCCGGTTATGTCCCTATCCTCATGCTTCCGGCGAAGGAGAGGAGGGACGTCATCGACAACGCCATGAAGCGCGGGTGGAGCTCTCCTTCCGACTGGATAACCATGTTGTATTCGCCCCGGGATCTGACCTGGGGGGAAGTGAGGCACGCATGCAAAAACGGCAAGGAGCATCTCAGGAAGATCTTCTCGATACTCGGTCGGGAGGTGATGAATGAGTACAACTCCCGGCGCGGATTTCCCCCCGTTCCCTTGCCGGGGGGGGAAAGCCTCGTGGTTTCCGGCCTTTTCGAGAGCGATCTGCAGGAGTTCGCAGGAGTGGCGAAGAACAGCGTCTCCTCGCTCCAGCGCACGGGGGACCCCGTTGGGGAAGGATTCCTCTTCTCTTCCGTCATCCCATCGGCCGAAGGGGCCGATTGTTTCCTGGTGATCGTCCTTAAGTATTACAATCTGACATGGGACTATTTTCGAAAAGTCTGTTTGGAAACGGGTTCAGGAAGGGTCTTTTTCGCGCGGGCACTCAGGCATCTCATGTCACCCGGGTTCCCCGATGACCGTTTGACGAACCCCTTGCTTCCCGTAAGGATGAACCTCCTTCAGAAGCCGGGAGAGCCCGTTAGAACGACCATGACACTCGAAGGAAGGGAAGTCGACCTCGTCGCGCGCAGCGGAAACATAATCCCCGATTCGATGCTGGTGGAAATCACGCCGATGGAGGTTCTTCGCGACGAGTTCCGCCCCCTTCGAAGACGGATGGTCTTTCTTCTCCTTCTTGCGGTCGTGTTCTGTCTCACGCTCACCGGTCTCGCTTTGCGCCGCCTTCTCGAGCCGATTTCCACCCTGGGGGGCGGAATGGCCGCAATGGGGCGGAGGGATTTCGGTTTCCGGTTGTCCGACGCCCGGGCCGACGAGTTCGGCCAGCTCTTCGCGTCCTTCAACCGGACGATGGCGCACCTGGCCGACATGGAGCTGGCGGCCGCGGTCCAGGCCAGGATCTTTCCGGCGTCCAGCCTCGAACGGGAGGGTTTCCTCATCACCTCGCAGAACCGGATGACGCAAGCCACCGGAGGCGATTTCATCGATTACTTCCCCCTTCCCGACGGCAGGATCGTCGCCGCCCTGGGGGACGTCTCCGGCCACGGAATCGGCGCCGCGCTCGTCACCGCCATGGCGAAAGCCGCGGTCGGAAGGCTCTGCCCACTTTTTCCGGACGAACCCGAGAAGGTCCTCGAACGGATCAACGCGCTCTTCATCGAGTTGCTCGCGGGGAAACGGACGATGACCATGGTCCTGGGAATCCTCGACCCCCGAACGGGGATGGTGCGGCTGGCGAATGCCGGCCACTGCTCTCCCGCCCTTCTGGCGGAAGGCCGGCCACCTGAACTGATCCACATGGGCTCCTATCCTCTGGGCGCATCCCGGCGCGGAAAGTACAAGCACATCGACGTCCCGCTCGAGGGCGGAACCCTGGTTTTCTACTCCGACGGCCTTGTGGAAGCCCTCGACACGAACGGACAACCCATCGGATATACCCGGTTCCCCCCTCTCATACAAGCCGCGGTGGCCGAAGCCCCCCGAGCCCCCGGGAAAGTTCTCTTCGGGCTCGTGTCCGGCTTGACCGGCCCCGGTTCCTGGGACGACGACGCCTCCGCCCTCTTCCTCGGCCCTTC
>CAYRYU010000164.1:0-10203 GCA_964428355.1 uncultured bacterium | reverse complement strand
CGGCCATAGAGGGCAAGATCGTAACCCTTTTCGGCAAGCCATTCAACGGGAACGGACCGGCTGATCCGGAAACCGGCCTCGATTCGGAACAGGGAGGCCACTTTTTCCACCAGGTCCCTGCGGAGACCCATGCCGAAATCCTTCAGGGTTCCCTCGATCAGATTGCAATATTCATCGATGGAGTAAAAGAACCGCCCTTCCCTTCCCGCGACCAGGACGGTGGAATAGAGCTTCGAGAGGATCTTTTCGAGCATGGCCCTGTTGTCCACCTTCTCGAACTCCCTAATGAAGCCCTGGAAACCGATTTCGGGGTTTCCGAGGTGGCTGAACACGCAGACATCCGCCCGGAAATTCGAGATCTCCTGGTCCGACAAGGAATACGTCTTGTACAACTCGTCGTTGACTGGCATCGGGTAGTCGATCAGGCGATCCTTCGGATACCCGATCCCGGAGAATTCCCTTCCGGAGTAGTAGATGCTGAGCAGGAAATCGCGGTCCCCGACCCTCTTCGCCGACTGGGGATCCATGATCGAATCCATCGGATCCTGGATCCACGTGATATAGGGTATTTCCGGAGGGATGACGGGATACTCCCACCGGAAATGGTCGATCACGAGGAACAGTTCGGGCTGGAACTCCCGGAAGAACTTTGCCAGTCCGGCTTCGGTGATCCGGTTCAGGTTGTGGTCCTCGATCATTATCCGGTGTGGGATCCCCAGCCGTTCGCATGCCGTTCCGCAATCCCGGATAGAATACTGGAGCATCGTGGTGAAGCGGCTCGTCAGGAAACCGATCCTGGCTTTCCCCGACCTGATTTTTTCGGGAAGATCCCGGATGGAGAAGGTCCGGTAGTGGTCATGGACCTGGGCTTCGTCCCGATAGGTAATCCTGTTCTTTTCGAGGGCGATCTCCTCGAGGATACCGGTGAGGGATCTCCCCTCAAAGAGAGAACCGGACAGCACCGAGGGTGATTGCGCTCCTGGCTCGAGCATCCAATCGCGGATCTCCCCCGCCCCAAATTGAAACACGAACCGCTCCCCGTCCAAGAGTCCGGACAGATCCATGACCTGAAGGTGTTCTTCGAACCTGCCGGCATCCCCGAACGCGACGTAGATCGGGGACTGCATCCAAGCGAGGGGAATATCCGGGTCGAACGTCTTCTTCGCGGTCGCTGCGAAAACATCCTCCCGGAAGATGTTGGTTATCATGACTGAGGAGGCAGCTTTGGCCATTGAAAGCACCCCCTTCTCGAACTGCTCGAGGGTGAAGGTCAACCCGTCACCGCTCAAGGTTTTGTCGAACTCCCCGAGGAACGTTTTCTTGTCCGAATCGAAGATCACGAAATGGTTGGGGGAAAAGGGGAGAAACCGCCAGTTCAGTTCGTCGAACCGCCGGAATTCCCTGCGCCTGATGAATGGGTATTTCGCGAGCAGCCCGACATTTTTCTCATACTGCGCTCGAAAAGACGGCCTTAGGGGTTTATGAAAAACGTCGAGGATGAGGGGTTCGAGATCGCGGCGGCAGAAATCCTGCTGATGGCATTTGATGAGGCATTTCAACGCTTCGGCCCGCATTCCGCGCTTGAGGAGGGCACACCCCAATTTGAAGAGCGCTTGAAAGGACGTCTTCCCGCTTTCCTCGAAAGCCAGGGCAAAGAAGTCGCTGGCAGCGTCAAGGTTTCCCGCGCGCTCTTCAGCAACACCCCGGGCAAATGACTGTTCGAAAGCCCCCATTCAGCGTTCTTTCTCCCGATGAGATTACCGTCAACCATACCTTCGATCCGAAGATTTTGCAATTTGCGTCAGAATGATCGTGTTCCCTTCCGCCGGCACGGATTTTACGTTCTTGCCTTCGAATTGCCCGCGATCCGTGATAAATTGTTCAACGTACCGACCCCAGAGCACGTTTTGATTTTCTGGAACTGATTTCCGAAGAATCATGGAGGAAAAAATGAAAATCGGATCCCGCTTTGCACGATCGAGTTGCTTCCTGATCGTTTTCGCGTTTTTCCTCATCGCCCTGGAAATGCCCTCGTCCGGAGGTTTGGGAGAGATGCTGTTTGGTAAAAAATCCCACACTCCCCCAGCTCCTACCCCCCAAGCTCTTTTCGACAAGGGGAAATATGCCGAAGCCCGGGATGGATTCATCAAGGAAAGTCAGTGCTGGATCCTGTCAACCAGGGAAACAACCCCGGCAAGAATCGCAAGGGGTGTCAGCGAAGAAATCGGAGAACGCATCCACAGTCTCGGAATGGCGATCAGGTGCTGCGAAAAGCTGAACGAGACCGCAAAGAGCCAGAGGGAAAAAGACTCGAACCAGAACCAGATCGAATCCCTTGCCAAGGAACTCCTGAGAATCGGCAAGAGTCCCTACGTCTATGAAACTACCCAGCCATCCTTGTACAACCTTTGGTATTGGGAGGATGGGCGTTCGGAATGGCCCTATAAAGGCGAAACAGAGGAACCCGTTATCAATTCTGTCCTTTTCAGTTACACCGGTGAATTGAGTTACAACCCCGTCCGCACAATCAGGTTCGACGGGGGTTCCTTCGACCAGATTTTCGAGGAAGCCCGGAAGGCCAAGAAACGTTTCGAGACGGTTCTCGATTCATGTCCCTCGTCACCCAAGGCCGATCTGGTGAAAGCATTGTATTACGAGAAGGATGGGATGCGTGACCGGCTCGATAGTTTGCTGAAGGTGACCCAAAAGGCCTATTTCACTGATGTTGCAGGAAACTATCCCGGCGGAACGGATGGGGTCAAAGTCGAATTTGTGAACGGGAGAAAAGGATTCATACCCAATTACAATACTTGTTATGACAGGTTGATGGAAAACGAAGACGAATTCCGTTACAACATTCGTTGGGTCGAATCACCCCCAAAGGTGAACAAGGTGGATCTCAAACTCAGCTCCGAAGCGGAGGCCCAGATCGAGAAGGCCCGTTCCATACTCAAGGAATCCCCTAAGGAAGAAGGGGGAGCCCTCCAGACGATCGGTGAATGAGCGGTCCCGGCCTTTCCTGGATTGGCTTTTCCCGTCCGGATCTGGTTGATCCGTGGGAGATTGTTCTACGTCCACTGAAAGCCACGCAATTCTTTTGGTGGATCCAGCTTTTGAAAAGAAAAGGAGAAAACAAATGAAAATCGGGGCCCGCTTTGCACGGTCGAGTTGCTTCCTGATCGTTTTCGCGTTTTTCCTCATTGCCCTGCAGGTGCCGTCGTCCGCAGGTTTGCTTGACAGTTTGAAGGACAAAGTGCTCGGTCCCAACCCCCAGACACTCTACGACCAGGGGAAGTATGCCGAAGCCCGGGATGTTTACATCAAGCAAAGCCAGCGTACGATCCTGTCGACGAGGGAAACAACCCCGGCGAGGGTAGCACGAGGTGTCAGCTTCGAGATCGGAGAACGCATCTGCGCGCTCGGAAGGGCTATCAAGTGCTGCGAAAAGCTGAACGAGACCGCCAAGAGCCAGCGGGAAAAAGACTCGAACCAGAACCAGATCGAGTCTTTGGCTAAGGAAATCCTGAGAATCGGAAAGAGTCCGTATGTCTATGGAGTGCGCCAGCCCTCTTTGATGGAACTTTGGTTCTGGGAAGACGGTTACTCTGTATGGCCATGGAAAGGCGAGACGGAAGAAGCCGTGATCAATTCCGTCATGTTCAGTTACGAAGGCGGGGGTTTCCTATCGCTCGACAACAACGATGGCTTCACAATGAAGTTCGACGGGGATTCCTTCGACCAGATTTTCGAGGAAGCCCGGAAAGCCAAGAAACGTTTCGAGACGACTCTCGATTCCTGTCCCTCCTCATCCAGAGTCGATCTTGCGAAGGAATTGTATTCCGAACAGGATGGGATGCGTGACCGGCTCGAAAGTTTGCTGAAGGTGACCGAAAAAGCCTATTTCACTGACGTTCCAGAGAAATTTCCAGGCGGATCGAAGGGGGTCAAGGTCAAATTCGTTGGCGGTAGAGAGGGATACATACCCAATTTCGTTACCTGTTATAATAGGTTGAGAGAAAACGAAACCGAATTCTTTCGCACCATTCAGGGAATTCGTCCGGACCCAAAGGTGAACAAGGTGGATCTCAAACTCAGCTCCGAAGCGGAGACCCAGATCGAGAAGGCCCGTTCCATACTCAAGGAATCCTCAAAGGAAGAGGGAGGCCCCCTCCAGACTATCGGAGAATGAGCCGTCGCAGCCCTTCCTGGATTTGCTTTTCCCCCACACTTCGGTTATGAATTCAATGAATGGCAAGGGCTTGGTTCAGAAAGGTTTTCAATGGGCTCTTCTTCCTGCTTCTTGGCTCTCTCCCGATACTCGTTCTCCTGGGAGGATGGCGTTTCACCGCAGAAAGGCAGGAGTTCTTCGACAATCTGGATCAGGAAAGGACCGCCGCCGAAATCCATGACGCCCTTGCCCTGGGCTGGGAACCCCGTGAGCAGCTGAAACTCCGGGGAGGAGCCTTCCTTCGCAGTGTCCTGGGGCCGGGGAAATCCGGGACTTTCAACGGAAAAGCGATCCGATGGGCCCGGCAAACTTTCGGGATCTTCCCTGGGGGACTGACATTTCTCTTCCGAATCCCCGCTATCGGAAACCCCGCCGGTTTCGAGCTCATTTCCGCCCCGGACCTCCTTCCCGAGGGCAGGAAGGGGTTCGGAATCATCTTTTCCTTCCTGGTCAGGCGGAATGCCGGAAAGCTACAGGACCCCACTGAAGCGAGTCTCGCCACGAAGATGCTGAAGAAGTTTTTCGGGGAAAACATTCTTCCCGACCTGATGGGAGATTTCCTCAGGGGCCTCCCGGTACGGGTGATCTTCAGGGGAAGGTATCACTGGCTCGCATGGGATCACCGCTTTTCCCACAAGATGGGAGGGTTGGGATACCTCATCCTGGTTCCCGACGAACCCCACCTCCGGGAGGCGGCTTTCAGGCTTGCCTTGGAGAATGCCCTCCGGGGCCGGAGGGCGTTCGCAGCTTTCGCAGCCTATTTCCCCTCCGCTGTTCCGAACATTCTTTCCCGGGGTCTGGAGCGGTCGAAGTCCTTCCGACTCTGGGTGGAAGCTTTCCAACCACACCGAAGACATCTTTCGCTCGAGAGGGCGGATTTCTCGACCCACCCCTGGAGATCCACGGTCGGTGAATGGGACCTGTCCACCCGTGCGATTCCCAACTCGACGCACCTTTCCGTGGTTCTGCTACCTAGGAGGGCTCCACTCAGCAGCCCGATCACCTCAATGGAGATGATCTCCGTCACAGTTTTTTTGCTTGGAAGCGCTTTCCTTTTCCTGCATGGGAGAGGACGCTTTCCGGGCATCCGCTTCCAGTCGAGATTCGCGCTCGTTTTTTCTCTCGCCTTCGGACTTCCACTGTCCCTGGCCGTCTCCGCGTGCGCAATCTACCGCTCGGAGAGAGGGAGAACCCTTTCCGAGAATCTTAAAAAGCGGCTCCAAACCGAAATCGAACGGATGGAAAGCCGCCAGGCGGCTTTCCGAAACCGTTACCAGGCGGCTTTCTCTCGCATCAGCGCTAACGGCGAAATCCGGGAACTGCTTTCTCAAAATGGTCTCAAGAAGACCCGGACCGGGGAAAAACTTCTAAAAATCGCTATGGGGTGCCTCGAGGATGCCGGCCTGAAACTCCCGGTCTCGCACCTGGAGTTCATCGACGCGGAGGGGCACTCCCTTGCCACGAGCTCGGATGTTCCGATACGACGGGCCGAAGGACTCGAGGTGCGATTCTTGAGAGCAACCTTGATCACCACACTCAGGGACAGGTACAGAGAGGTTCACAAGTCCGAACCGCCGGGTGAGAATCCCGTTCCTGCGGAGGATCGCAAGATAGTCAAGGGATTCGTCCGGTTCACGGGGATGCGGAGTATTTCCCTCCACACGGAAGAGCGGTTGGGGTCCATCCAGGTTCTGACTTCGGGAAAAAGCCCGACCTTCCAGTTCTTCAACTTGCTGCCTGTCGCCGGAAGGGAGCCGGTGGCCTTCATGGTGCTCTGGAAACCGGGAAAGCTCCGATATGAAATGATCGACTCCGCGCTCGCTGAGTTCAACAGGCGCAATCCTGATCTGAAGGCGTTTCTGGGCGGCCACCTGCGACGGCCGGAGTTGCGCCACAGACCATCGCGTGAAACCGTTTCAGTCCTGAAGATGGCCCGCTACGGAAGCCGCCTTCGGCAGGTCGATGGGGGGGATTCTCTCCTGCTGGCGAAAATCTCTTCTGCAATGTTCCATCAGGTGATCGGTATCCAGGCTCCTCTTGAACCTATCCGCCGGGAGCTCCGACTGCTGACCGACATCCTTGTTGGTCTTCCCCTCCTGGGATTCCTCATCGCCACGGCGTTCGGCATCTTTGCCTGGCACCGGATCGGGATTCCTTTGATAAATCTGAAAGAGGCCATGGCTGCCGTTTTGGAGGGAAAACTCCCTGAAAGGATAGGAGTCTCCCGCGCGGACGAGATCGGCCTTCTTACCCGATCCTTCGATCACATGACCGATGGGTTGGCCCTGAGAGCGAGGTTCGCCCCTCTTGTTTCCGGAAAGGCCCTGGATGCCCTTTCCCGGCATGAATCACCCGCGAAGGCTGTTGCAGGACGCTCCGCCAAGATCGTTGCCATGGTTTCCGACATCCGGGACTTCACCACTCTCTGCGAATCCAAGCCGATCGATCAGATTACGGGTCTTCTGAACCGCCATTTCCAGGAGATGTCCGTAATCATCGATGGCTTCGGGGGACAGGTTGACAGGTTCATCGGAGACGCGATCCTGGCGGTTTTCGAGGAACCGTTGCAGTCTTCCGGGGAAGCCCCCGTGCGGGCCGGAATCGCCATGCTTGAACGCCTCTCCGAACTCAACCGGGAGCGTGAAGCTGCCGGCTCTTTCCCCTACAGGATCGGGATCGGCCTGGCCGCCGGGAAGGTCGTCATCGGCGGCGTTGGTGACCCATCCATCAGATTCGATTTTGCAGTAATCGGAACCCCGATGAAACGTGCGGTCGTTCTCGAAGCGATGAGCAAGGGAGTCTCCCACTTTCCTCTCGTTTCGGATGAGCGAACCATGGAGCTTTCGGGAGTCCTCGGGTCGACCATGGCGCCCCACCCGGACGATCCCACGGCGTTCTTTTTCCCAGCGGGTTCGATCCCACCTGGGAGTCGGAAATGAGCATGGATCGGCCACATCGAGATTCCGGAGCGGGCCCCGGCTTCCCGATCGGGTTTTTCGCCTTGAGGGCTGGGCTTTTCCTGTTCATCCTCCTTTTGTTCGGTGGTTCTTTCGGACTTCTCCTCCGCTCCCTCGAGATTTCGGGGAAAGCCGATCTGGAGCGCAGGAAGGCATTGGCCGAGGAGAAGAACGCCGCTGCCCTCGACAGGATCAAGGTCTTGAACTTCGGAAGAATCTTCATCGAGGAGAGGTTCCAGAAAGTTGCTGATGAGGTCGCTTTCAAGGCTAACGAGGTGTCTTCCGTGCCTTCCCTGGACGTTTTGGGACAGTCCGCCAGGGATTCCTTGAAGTCCCTCCGACAGCGGGGATGTCCGATCCTCGCAGCCGCAGTAACCCAGCAGTCTCTCACTGATCCGTCTTTGGAGGACATCAACTCCATTGCCTTCTCCTCGGTTTGGGTCAAGGGAGAGGATACCCCCAGCTCCAAATTCGTCGAAAAGCTGCTTTCCTACCTCGTCATCGAACATCTCCTCGGAGGCTACCCGCCAGGCTCGTATTCCGTTAGGGCGGAGGAGCTGAAATCGGCATTCAAGGCTGACATCGGCCCAAGCCGGGTAAGGATGCTGCGCGGAAAGTGCGTTACGATAGAGTTCGACGGAAAGCCGGCTTACCTTTTCTGGCAGATCCTTTGCCGGCCGGGGTGGGATCCCCTTCAAATGCCTGACTCGGGGGGAGAGGTTACCCCAAGGAGGTTTTTGACGGGTTTCTCAATGAAAGAGCGATGGAAAAACTGTTTCGGGGGAATCGCCTTGGTCATTCCCCAAGACAGGGATTGGAACTCCGCCAGAACGCTTCTTTCCCTGTATGACGACAGTGAAACACTTCTAACCCTGATCCCGCGAGGAAAAGGAAAGCCTCTCGGCAGCGGAAGGATCAACAGATCCCCCTTCCTTCCCCTTCTATCCGGTGGAATCCCCTCATCCGGGGCGAGTGACTGGGTTGTCTCGACGGGAACTTCCTCCCTCGAGATGGAGTATACCGCCTTCGCGATGACTCCGATCCCAAAACCCTCCGAGCTGGAGGGCCGTATGAGGGAAACTCTCGCAGTCGCTCTTCCGCTTGCAGGTCTCATCGCCCTCGGGTTCATTGGCATCTCCATCTTCCTCGAACGGGGCCTCGCACGCCACATGAGCAGCCAGTTATTCACCGCGTTCATCCTGGCAACGCTGGTTCCGCTGACCACGGTCTTCTGGGTTACGGAGGATTTCGGAAGGGAGCATCTCCAGAGTCTGCGACGGGATGAGCGGTTTCGAATCCAGCGCAGACTCGATGATTTCCAGAGGCGGTTCCTGGCCCCCCAGCGGTGGGAATGGGACCAACTTGCCTCCACCGCAAGGGATCCCCATCTCATTTCCCTCCTTGGGAAGGCAGAGGAAGACTGGAGCGCAGGAATCCCCCTCGCGAGTTCCCCTTCAGGAATAGAGGCCCGTGATACGCTGAAAACCCGGCTGAGTGAGGATTACCCGGGAACCTATCCCGTTGGGATCATGACCTTCCTGATTGCCGGCCGTTCCGGGTTCAAGGTGGAGATGAACATCGCATCGGAAACCAGCGCGGGCCTCAGCGGCGACTTTTTCGAAAAGCTTTCGGCCGATGTCTTCCAGCGCCTTTCACCGAAGGACCGTGATCCGGATCAGGATCATCTGGACATGCCCGGAAGTCGGGAGGACCCGAAACGGGAAATGGCCGCCGATGCCGCCCGAAAAGTAACCCGCACCTTCCTGGGCTCCGACCGCTACATGGATTTCGTGTTCGGGCAGGAGAGCCCTTTTCAGGTCCATTCCGGAATGACCCGAACGACGATGTTCCAGTGCTTTTCGCCCTCCCCCGAGGATGCCCGTTTCTGCTTCCTTTTCGTCTATCCCAACCGGTGGTCGGATTACCGGAACATGGACCGCGTCCTGGCTTCGCAGGATCTCCGAACCCCAAACCGGGGAAACTGCTCAAACCCCGCTGGCCAAAAGACGGAGTCCACGATGATCTATGCTTTTGAAGTTGGCAGGGTTGGAGGCCGGATGATTCCCGAGTCGGGAGAGATGGTCCCTTTCATCAGGGAGACCGGCCGGATCGCCCTCAGCATGAATTCCCCAGTTGGTCTCACCTTTACCCGGGCGGGGGAAACCTATCTGGTGGAGGGAGTTCCCAACTTCTCCGAGCACCAGTTCGTCCTCGTCGGGATGGCTCCCGAGGCACCCTTGCGAAGGCGGGTGGAGGACTTCCGAAAGACTCAGATCAGTCTGATGCTGGTTTCCATTTTCCTGATCGGGGTTCTTGCATGGATCTGCTCGAAGGATATCCTTCGCCCTGTCGAGTCGTTGACTTACGGAATGAAACAGGTCTGGGACGGCAACTTCACCTTCCGGACCGGTGAATCGCGCTCGGACGAACTTGGCCGGCTCTGCGAAATTTACGATTCCATGGCCCGCGATCTCGAAAGCGGAGAGCTGATCGAACGGATGGTCTCGGCTCGAGCCCGGGAGGCTGTGCGGACGGGCTTCACCGGTTCGGTTTTCCCGGATGGTCCCCCGAAAGACTCGCCCCCGCCTCACGAAGGAGAGGGGTCGCCGAAGCATTCGTCCCAAGAATTCGGAGAAGGGGGGGCGGGGGGATTCCGGTGTGAGGGAACAGCCCTTTTCCTGGGTTTTCGCGGCCTGGAACATGAAGGCGGAGAAGAAGCTCCGGAAGCCCTCATCCGGCGTCTTGACGTTCAGGTGCGAGAGGTCTGCCGTGCGGTCATCTCGGAGGGGGGGGATATCGACAAACTGATGGGAGACAAGGTCCTTGCTTTCTTTCAGCACGGGATCGACTCCACCGCCGCAGCTCAAAGGGTTGTTCGAACCTTGTCCAGGATCATGGAACTCCAGGCCCGTGAAGCCCTTCCGTTTGGGGTGGCAGGAGGGGTGAATTCGGGAACCGTGATAATGGGTTTCCTTGGCTCGGAAAAGCGGCGGGATCATACGATCATCGGAGACGTGG
>CAYRYU010000163.1:1282-10584 GCA_964428355.1 uncultured bacterium | reverse complement strand
AGTCCTTGAGGGCACGAGCCCCACGATGGGGCGAATGTGCCCGAAAAGCCAGGATGGCGGAGTCCTTGAGGGCACCGCCAAAAAATCCCCCAAATTCCCCAAAACCCGGGAACGGAACGAGCCGAACCCGGAATGCGCGCCGAATTCACTGCGATAGGCATGGCATCACAGGAGAATTTCTACCCATTCCCGTACATTCTGATGCGGGGCAAAAAATTGCCCCGATAATAATACCCCAAAACTGGAAAAAAGGCTTATGGAATAATCAAGCCGGCTCTTCGCAGGACCCCGGACAAAGTCCCGCTTTCGACCGGAATCATCTTGATCGCGAGCGAGAGGATCCCCATTTTTTCCAGAAACACGGGAGGGATCTTCGCCCGGTCTTTCTCAGTGCAGACCAGTTTCAGGCCGGCTCGTCCGGCTTCCGTTCCCAGCCGGTCGAGATCTTCGGACGAGAAAAAGTGATGGTCCCGGAAGGGAAAGGCCTTCACTACCCTGATTCCAATGCCCTCGAGCTGCCGACGGAAGGAGGAAAAGTTCCCGATCGCGGCGAAAGCGATGCAGTCGCCAGTGAACTTTCCTTTAGAGATCATTCCCCCGTAAGGCCCGATCAATCCCGAGACCTCGGTTTTCAGCTCGACAAGCGGAACCCCCGGGGCCAGCGAAGAGAAGAAGCGCTTTCGCTCACGGATCATGGCTTCCCCTGCCAACTCACACCTGGTCAGGAGAATCGCCGACGCATCGAGAGCCCGCTCCAGAGGTTCCCTGAGGTTCCCCACGGGGAGAACCTCAGACTGGGCCGGGTCCTGGAGAGTGTCCCAGAGGACGAGTTCGACATCCTTCCGGACGCGCCGGTACTGGAAACCATCGTCGAGAAGGATCACTCCAGGGGAGAATGCCCGCTCCGCGAAAACACACGAATGAAACCGGTTTTTCCCCAGAAGCACGGGAACATCAGGAAAACGTGCATTCACCAGCAACGCCTCGTCGGTCAAGCCATGGGGATGTGGCCCACGGCCTCTCAGAAGGTAGAACCCCCGTTCCCATGCGCTCCGATAGCCCCGCGAAACCACCACGCAGCGCTTTTCCGGACCCATTTCCTCGAGAAGTTGCATCAGGACGGGCGTTTTCCCGGTCCCCCCCATGGTCAGGTTCCCGACGGAAACCACCTTGGCCCGGGGTTTTCCAGTCAGAAAGGAAAACCGCCGGAAGAAGGTTCTTTCGGCCGCAGTCAGAAACTCATACAGTTTCCGGAGGGGATCCAATGGGTGAGCCACCGTGTTTATCCTCGATTCCGGCCGGAGTGGGCCAGAAATGCCTCGCTCATCGCGACCAACCGATTCCTTGCCGTCAGAACGAATTCCGGGCGGGACTGCATCGGGGAAGGTTCCCCCGAAACCTCATGGATTCCAGCTTCCAGGCACAAGGAAACCACCTTTGGGTCGTAGGGAAGCGGAACAACAGGGATGTTCGCCCTCAACATGGCGAGGAGCACATGGTAACGCATGGCCCAACCTTCCCGCAAACCGCGGCAGAACCCGACCAGGTCCTGAAAGCCGGTTGGCCTGCAGGTCGATATTCCAGGAAAACAACGATCCATGAGGCGGGAGTCCTCTTCTCGCGCCGGTAGCCCGACCAACCCACCGTTCGCATGGACCTCCCGGAGCCTGGATATCGCGGTTTCGCGTATGGACCCGTCGCACCAGGGGCGAAGGTTCACTCCCACCAGTCCTTCGGAACCCCGGGACCGGCTTGGTGAAGGTGTGGGGATGGCCCAACTCCAATCCGTTCCGAGCCCGGCCGGACGGCCGGTCAAACGGCGGAAAAGCTCGGCGGACTCCGGATCCCGCGTCCAAACCGGACCTGAAGCCAACAATGCTTTTCGTGCCAGTGCCTGAAAGCCTTTTTTTCGAAGAGGGCCGATTCCCACCCCCCAGAGTCCGGGTGGTTTTCCTGCAAACCGTGAGGCGAGCATCCTGAGTGCGTAGAACGTCACACCTTCAAATGTCCAGTCCTGGAGGAGGCCACCGGTGAAAACCACCCGCCCGGATTTCCTCAAAGCCCCAAGAAAAGCCGGCCAGGAGGACAACCCCTTTCGCGGAATCGTCGAGATGTTTTGCCGGTCTTGGCGTTTCGCGGAAGTCACGATCAGATTGTGAACCGGCCCCGCCGAAAGAGCGATTCCTTCCAGGATCGCTTCGTCCCCGAGGTTGCCCTCCCCGAAAAATCCGACCACGAGAATGTTCATGGCAGGGAAAAAGCCCTCCGGATGACCCACAAAGCCTCGTCGACCCGGTCGTCCCAGGAGGGGACCGTTTCCCAACGACCGTACAAGATATCCGATCGGGCAAGTTCGGAGAGGTTTTCCCCAAACCGCAAGACACGGGTCACCAGCGGGTGATCGGCAGGTCCGGGAACCGGGCTCGACCAGACGGGGATCCGCATGGAAGCATATTCATACACTTTGATCGGGTCGACCGCGCGGGTGAGGGGCAGGTCCAGGAACGGAATCACACCGATATGGCTTTTGGAGATCATCTCCAGCAATGAGCCGTGGGAAACGGTTCCCGTAGCCCGCACACGGGGGTTCGACCGCAGGCGTTCATAACCCGCGCCCCTTCCGGGCCCGGCGAGGGTAAGGCGGATTTCCGGATTCGATGCAAGCCATTCGAGCCAGGCGAAATCGGTCCATTCGAAATGGGCTCCCGCCGAGATGACCCTGAAAGGAGGCCCCGGCGGGGGAAGGACTCCCGGAACCCGCCCCCTTTCCACCCATTCCCGGTTCGCGGCATTGGGAAGAAGATGGGGACCCCCGCCGCGGGGAAGGGTGATTCCCTGCATCAGTTCCCGGGAACTGCAGAAGACCGCCCCGGATTTTGCGAAAACGGCTTCTTCATGCCGTTTCCATGCTTCGCAGCGTTGGCCGGGGAAACTGCCGTGAAGATCGCAACGATCATATACGATGAACCCCTCAGGCCGGGGTTGCGATCCTCCAGGGGCATTTCCGATTGCGGGGATGACCCAGGCGAGCGACGGGTCACCTATCCAGAACAGGGATGGAGCTGGGTTCCAGAAACCCGCTCTGACAATGATTCCCCGGGCGATGCGGCAGGCAATCCGCTGGAGTGCTGGATGGCGCGAGGCCTTGAATGGGACGCGGACCGTCAGTTCAAGGGGATTGTCCCTCCTCCGAACCTCATCGATCCCGAATCCCCCGCTTTGGAGCGGGTTCAGGAAGGTCACCTTCGCTCCCATAGAGGAAAGGCCCAGGGCCAGTGCCTGGTGACGTTGCCGAAGACCGGAGAAAGGCACCGGGGACAGGAACAGGATCCGCCGACCGAACTCCTTCACGGTTTCACGTCACCTCGCCCCGATTATCGGAAAGAAGCTCCTCGAAACGATCCACCATCTCCTCGTAACGATTTACCTGGCCGAACTTTTCCCGGGCGCCCTTCGACAGGGTCTTCCACTCTTCAGTCTGCAGCGTGGTTTCCAGGACGGAGACGAGCATCTCCGCATTTTCGGGCTGTACAAGTCTTCCGTTCACGCGGTCCTCGATGATTTCCGGGATTCCTCCTATTCCCGTCGCAACGCAGGGGATCCCCCAGCGCATTCCCTCGAGAAGTGTAAGGGGAATGCCTTCCGCCAGTGAGGGTAGCAGAATCAGATGCGCCTGCGCGTAGAACCGGTCGAGTCTGCTCCGAAAACCCCAGAAGACGAGCCGGTCCCCGAGAGGGCTGCTCTTGAAAACGCGCTCCAGCTCTTCCCGGGCTGGGCCCTTTCCCAGGAGCCAGATCCGGAGGTCTGGAAGACGATGAAGGTTGTTGGAAATCGCATCCAGGGCCCATCGGTGTCCCTTGTTCGGATGGAGTTTGGCCGGAATGAGGATCGTCCAGGTCGGCCCGGGAGGTAGATCCCGGACCACGGCTTCACCGGGAATGCAGTTTGGAACCACCGTTATCTGGGAACCTGGGACTCCCTGCCCCCGAAGGCATTCCCCCACGGCTTCGGAAACGGCGATCAGCCTGTCGCAATCCCGGTAGTAGACGGCGCGATTGAGACCATGGACATGGGCGGTAACCAGAGGTCCCCTGATTCGCCGGAGAATTCCCCCTACCAAAGCGGCCCGGTTCAGATGACAACTCACCGCCGCCCCGGCACGGAGGGAAAGATCACGAGCGAACCTGAGGCCGAAGAAGAGCCCCCCGGCGCGCAACGAGGCGGAACTCACTTCGGGAGTGATCCGGAGGAACTCCTTCGAAAGCGGGGAACCAGCGCAGGTTGCGGAAACCCGCCAGCCCCTTTTTCCGAGAGAGGATGCTAGAGCCAGAGCCATTCTTTCCCCGCCCCCCAGCTCACGGGAGGAGACTGCGAAATGAACCTTCCTTTCGCCCTTTCCAGGGCGCTCCCGGACCGCTTCCCTATAGGCCTGGAGATGGCGTTCAAGAGCTTCCCTCCGGTCGAAACAGGTCGCGGCACGAAGTCGTGCCTCCCCCCCCAGCCGGAGGCGGAAATCAGGATCATCGATGAGACGCCGCAAGGCCCGGGAACATTCGGCCGCGTTTCCCCGAGGAAAAAGCAGCCCATCGATTCCCTCCCTGACTATCTCGGGAATCCCCCCTACCGCGCTCGCCACGACCGGCACGCCCCTCTCCATCGCTTCGCAGATACTTATTCCGAAGGCCTCCTCGAGGGAAGGTGCAACGAAGATGTCGAGATTTTGGAGGAACTCCCTTCGAGCCTGGATGGGACCGGCGAACTCCACCTGGTCGCCCAATCCGAGCCGGTTGGCTATCGATCTCAGGTTCTCGAGGTTCCGGCCTTCACCTCCGATGACCAGGCGGAAGCTTTTCCCTTCGGCCGCCATTCCTGAGCACGCCTCCAGCAGGAGATCGACACCCTTCACCGGGTGAAGGCGGGACAGCGTTCCTATCCGAATGGGATCCCCCGGGCCCCGGACGGCCGGGGGAGGATGCTTGACCGCTCCCGGATAGGCGACCAGACCTCGTTGGGCGGGTCCGTGGGCTATGTTCGAGGAGTACCAGTCCCGGAGGAACCGGCTGGGAAAAATGAACCGGTCGGAGGAGCCGTTCATCAGCTTCTCCAGCTTGTGAAACCACGTCGTCTCGAATCCATGGATCGAGGTCACGAGCGATCCTTGCGGAAAAGAATCTCTCGAAAGCCTTGCCCAGAAAGTCGCCCGAAACAGGTGCGAATGGACCACATCCGGCTGGAAATCGCGCAGGATTCCCCTCAGGCGCAGGAAGCCCGCCAGGTCGAGCCAGCCTTCCCCGAGAATACAAACAGGGAGGCCCCTCGTCCTCATCATAGCTCCAACCGGGCCGTCCCGAAACGCGACGATCCTGACCTCGTGGCCCTGGTCCCTGAGGAAACACCCAAGGTCCAGAAGGAGGGTTTGTGCCCCCCCCCAGGTCAAGGCGTTTATGAACTGGAGGATTTTCATTTCACCCTGGACGGTACACGATTTGTGTTTTTCGGGGCAACATGGTTAAATAAAACTCACGGAAAATCAATCCGTTATCGGGTATCGACGTTATGAAGAACGGACCCGTTAGATTGAATGGACAATTCCGATTCAGGAGGAAATTATGACCTACAAGCGCACCCTTTTCGCCATGGCCCTGTTCACCTTCATCGCCGCGGGAGGCTATGCAATGATCGAGACCCTGTCCCTCGACAACCTGGTCATCACGTCCGACGTGATCATAATCGCCGACCCCAAGTCCGGCAAGGAAACCGGAAAGGATGAGGTGGGCTTCATCAAGGTCCTCAATACTGTCGGCGTCCAGGAAGTGCTCAAGGGCGAAGTCAAGGCCGGCAGCGAGATCAAGGTCGAGACCCTGACCGGTTGGGAAGACGAAGTTGTCCTGAAGGCAGGCAAGAAGGGTGTCCTGTTTCTCACGGTCGATCCGAAAGACCCCACCCTCTATCACGTGAACAACTACGTCCAGGGGTTCTGGCCTCTCGATGAGAAGAATGTCCCGCTCGGAATGGGCACGGGAACCACCATCGACAAGGTGAAGGAAACCGTGGTCAAGACCAAGGGCCAGAAACCCGTTTTCCCCCCAAAAGCTGATCCAGCCGACGAACTCTGACCATCGGGCCCCGGCCCGCGATAGACCCCGCCGGTTTCACCGGGTTTTCCACGTTCCGCGTCTTGTGCCCGGGAAACCCGGAATGGTGGGTTCACCATGGGAGAGAAGGATGGTTCTTCTTTCGCGCTTGTGATCCGGCATTTCGGCAGCGGGCGGCGGGTTTCGTGGCACCTGCATCGGACTCCTTTGTGAAACCCGCTTGAACAAGGAAAACTCGACCGGTCCTCTCCTTCAAGGGGAGGATCTTTTTCTTCTCATCTCCGGAATGAGCTGCGCCAACTGTGCCCGAACGATCGAAAAGGGGTTGGCGGGAGTTTCCGGAATAGAATCGGTCAGGGTTTTCCTGGGCGACGAGTCGGCCGAGGTCCGTTTCGACGCCGCAAAGGTTTCTCCCGAGCAGGTGATCGCCAAGATCCAAAACCTCGGGTTCGGGGCCCGGAAGTCCGGGGAACGAACCGACGAATCGACCGGTACCGCGGAGGTGGTTTTTACCTCTCTCCTGGCTGTTCCTACCGCATTTCTGGCTATGGCGGGAGCCGATTCCTGGCCAAACCGCTTCACCCAGATGATTCTTTCGGGTCTTATCCTGATGACCACGGGCAGACGTTTCTTCCAGGGTGCAATCAGGTCCCTGAAGGTCCGCAGCACGAACATGGATGTCCTGGTCTCGTTGGGCCTTGGAACCTCATGGACATACTCGTCCCTGGTGCTGGCATTTCCTTCGCTGGGAGCCGGTGATGGACATGGGATGGTCCATTTCGAGACCACGGCACTGCTCACGCTGTTCATTCTGGTAGGCAAGAGGATGGAATCTGCCGCCCGGAAATCAGCGTCCGACTCGTTGCGATCACTCACGGAACTCCAGCAGGGAACTGCCAGGAAGCTTGTCGAAGGTGGCGATACGACCGTCCCGGTCGGTGACGTCCGCCCGGGTGACCTTCTTCGGATTCTTCCCGGAGAACGTTTTCCCGTCGACGGAACCGTGGTCGGGGGAGGAAGCGCGGTTGACGAGAGTCTTCTGACGGGTGAATCCATGCCCGTCGAGAAACAGGCGGGTTCCTGCGTGCTTTCGGGAACGGTCAATCTTACCGGCGAACTGTCGATGAGGGTTTCCCGCCCGGGCTCGGAATCGACACTCCAGGGGCTCATCCGTGCAATGCGGCGGGCACAGGGAGACAAGCCCCCCATCCAGAGGTTCGCGGACCGGGCTTCCGACATCTTCGTTCCCGCGGTTGTTTCCATTTCCGTCCTGACCTTTCTGGGCTGGTTGGTTGCGGGCGGGGGATTTCACGAAGCCTTGATGCGGGCGGTGGCGGTCACGGTTGTAGCCTGCCCCTGCGCTCTTGGGCTTGCCACACCTACCGCGATCGTCGTTGCAGGTGGAATCGCTATGAAAAGAGGCCTCCTGGTGAAAAAGCCATCGGCCCTGGAGGCACTCGGTGAGCTGAAATTCCTCCTTTTCGACAAGACCGGAACCCTTACTCTCGGAAGTCCGTCCGTTCGCGAAACCTTCCGCCCACCCTCGGCTTCCCCTGCCAGGGATGACATGGCGGCGAGGTCCCTTGCCTCCCGTTCGATCCACCCTCTATCGCGTGGGATAGTGGCGTTTCTGGGCGAGACGACCGGAAATGAAGGCATGGAGCTTGTTTCTTTCGAAGAAAAGCGGGGTTTCGGCCTCACGGGAGGGACCGCCGACGGTAGAAGCTGGTTCCTCGGGAGTGGTGTTTTTCTGGCGGAAAACGGAATCAGGCCTCCCAAGCTTCCTCCCGGCTTCAAAGAGAAGGGGCTTTCCCCGGTTTTTCTGGCAACGGAAAAGGAGGTTGTTCTGGTTTTCGGTCTTTCGGACCCGGTCAAACCCGATTCGCCTGGAATGGTGAGGGCTCTGGTCGATCGCGGGATCAAACCCGTCATAGTCAGCGGCGATCGCGAGGCTGCGGTTGCCGAAGTGGCCCGCCAGCTGGAGATTCATGAGTTCCGGTCCGAGGTGAAGCCCGCGGGAAAGGTGGAAATCGTGCGGGAGTATCTCGCGCAAGGCCCGACCGGGTTCGTCGGGGACGGAATCAATGACGCACCCGCGCTTTCCACGGCCCTGGTCGGGATCGCCATCGGATCGGGCGCTGAAGCCGCTCGCGAAGCAACCGACCTCGTCATGGTCGGAAAAGAGATGGGGCTGCTTCCCTTCGGGATCGACCTTGCCCGAGCCACCATATCCCGCATTCGCCAGAACCTGTTCTGGGCTGTCGGGTACAATCTGCTTGCCCTTCCACTTGCCGCTGGAATCCTGATCCCGTTTTTCGGTCCCCGGGCAGGGCTTTCACCCGAGATCGCGGGATTGGCGATGGCGCTTTCCTCAATCTCGGTGGTTCTCAACTCGATCGCTCTCAGGCGACTTTTCCCGGTGAATGATCCGGAATTTTCAACTCGCATGAAATGAGGAGCTGAATGATGAAGAATCTCCTTTTCCTTTTCCTCCTGCTGGGGGGAACGGTTTTCGCAGGTGACTCTAGCGCTGAAGACCCTGCTCTGGCTGGGGATCTCCCCGAGACGGCCGTCCAGTCGCGACGCCCAGACGCTTCCGAAACCGGGGAGAGCCTGGATGACCTTCAAAAGGCCGCGGAGAAGGGCGATCCCGCGGCCCAGGGAAAACTGGGGAGGAGATACGAAAAGGGCAAAGGGGTTCGCCGGGATTATTCCCTGGCGAAGAAGTGGTACTGCCTCTCGGCAGCCAAAGGCAGCGACCTCGGCAATCTGGGCCTGGGTTCTCTTTTTCACTATGGGCGCGGGGTCCTGAAGGATGCCGATCTTGCGGTCTCGTTTTTCCGCCAGGCTGCTGACAAGGGCAACTCGGATGCGATGTATTTCCTTGGAAGGATTTTCTACTTCTCGGAAGGCGTATCCCAGGATCTCAAGGAAGCGGAAAAATGGTTCCGTCTATCCGCCGAGCTTGGAAACACGGCAGGGCAACTTGGCCTCGGAACGATGTATTCAACCGGGGAAGGGGTGGAAAAGGATCTCGTCACCGCCTACATGTGGTTGCTTCTTGCCAGCCGGAAGGGGGAAGCCGATATCATCCAGGCGCGTGACAGTATTGAGCGGGAGATGACCCCCGAAATGATCCAAGCCGCCCAGAAACTCGCCCGCACCTGGAAACCCAATCCCAACTAATTCGGGGACATTAAATCGGGG
>CAYRYU010000163.1:0-1182 GCA_964428355.1 uncultured bacterium | reverse complement strand
GGGGACATTAAATCGGGGACATGAGAATCTTTAGCTAATTCGGGGACATGAGAATCTTTAAGGAAAAGATTCTCATGTCCCCGAATTTGAGCCCCGGGTCAGTTAGTCATCGTGCGACCTTACGGACAGGGCGGCCCTCGATGTAACCCCGCTCGGGGATCGGGCAAAGCTGGAAACGAGGGGCTTCTTCATCGGCCCATTCATAACCGAAAACCGAGGGTTGATAGGTTTCGATTGCGCCCTGGATGAAACCGATCACCTTGCCCATTTCCTCGTCTTTGTAGGGTTGGCTCTGAAAAACCATCATTCGACATGCCGCAAGCTCGATCAGTTCCATTCCTTCGGGGATTGGACCGGAATAGGCGAGTCCGACCTCCACTCCCTGGGCATACTCAGAAGTGCCTTTTGTGCGCATTTTGTCGGGAAGCCACAAGCCAAGGGGTTCGAAGATGGCGTCCTTGATGCTCGTCAGAACACCCCAGACATCGCATCCGACCTCCTCACAGTATTCGAAGTAATGGGTCGCCTTTCGTCCCCGCTTGAGGATGATCTTTCTGACGGGTTTTTCGATTACCTGCACGAAGATGGGTTGTGGTTTGTTATCCATGTTTGGTGATTCTCCTTTCAAGAAATCGAGGAAATGTTCCTTTGAGACACGTGGGAGAAACAACGGAATCGGGGGAACATCTTTCCGATAGTTTTCGGGGGTCAAACCGAACTGTCTTTTGAATGCCCTGGAAAAACCTTCGTGGGATTCAAACGCCGTATCGAGACTGATTTCTAGAATGCTTCTCCTTGTGTCCCGAAGTCGCTGAGCCGCCTGGGACAATCTGCGGGCCCTCAGATAATCCCGTGGGGGGATCCCGACGATTTCTCTGAACAACCTCGATGCATGGAAGGGAGAATAACCCGCTTCCTCGGAGAGTTCCTTCAGGGACAAGGGGGAATCGAGATGCTTCTCAATGCATTCCAACATTCGCCTTACAGCGGCGTATCTTTCCCGCATTTTCCGTCGCCTCCTCGATTTCAGGATACCTTTTAATCGCACTTTTCTCTTGACCGAACTTGCGGAAATGAAACCAGAAAAATTGGAGAGCAGGAAAAAAGGGGACATGAGAATCTTTAGAAAAGATTCTCATGTCCCCTTTTTTCCCTAGGGCATTTTTTGACAGGGGTTGGGGT
>CAYRYU010000162.1:2625-10738 GCA_964428355.1 uncultured bacterium | reverse complement strand
GCGGAAACCTTCTTGTCCCGGTCTTCAGCCAGGCCGACCGTCTCGAGAACCTGCCGTGTGCGGTCTGAGGATGGCTTCCGGCTCAAAAGGCGGGAACTGAAATCCAGGGTCTCCCCGCCGGTCAGGAACTCATAGAAACTCGATTTTTCCGGGGCGAAACCGATCCTTTCAAAAACCTGGGGCGTAGGGGGCTCGCCAAACCAGCGGATCTCACCGGTATCCGGAAAGGTCAGACCCAGGGCGATCTTTATGCTGGTTGTTTTCCCCGCCCCGTTCAACCCCACGAATCCATAGATTTCTCCTTTGCGGACATTGATCGAAACCCCGGAAAGAGTGCTTTTCCGGCCCTCCTTTGCCTCCCCCTGTCGCGGGCCGGAATAGGTTTTCCAGATGTCCCTCAGTTCCAGGACCGGGGGTTTGGCGTCAGTCATTTCGGGTCCTCGTTCGTCATGGGGTGTGATTGGGCAAGCCCTGGCCGAAAAGCTACCGCGACCAGGAGTTCAGGAAACGGCGCGCGTTGACGTCGATGGAGTTCGTCAGCGTTCGTCGGGAAACCCAGGGCGAGGCGGTGCTGGTCGCATTCCGGTCGAAAACGGAAGCGGTCACCTGGGCTTGGGAAACGAAGGTCGGAGGGGCACCCCTGCTGGTCCGGAGAACGACCAGGGCGCTGGAAGCAGGCCCCCCTGCGGGAAAAAGGAGCAGATACTCAACCGGTCCGATGGCGGAAGAAGTGCTGGCGATCCAGAGGCACACCTCCATCCCGGCATCGGCCGCCTGCCGGGCCTGGGCCTCGTAGACGGCCAGCCTGTGGTGGAGCGATTGGTCGAGAGCCAGGAACTGGACTCCCGACAGGTAGATTCCCAGGATGATGAGCAGCACCAGACCGTAAAAAGCCACGAACCCCGAATTCCCCCGGGGACCGGGGCGGAAAGGTTGGCTGAATTTCGTATTGGAACCAGGGAAAGCCACAGAGCGCACAGAGTTCACAGAGCCAGATTCAGCTTCTTTACTTTGCGCGTTCACGGTTCGCTGTTCCGGAATTTGATGAATGTGGAAAAAGTTGCCCCCGTTTCCTCGACATCGGCAACCTGATTGGCGTTCAGGTCCTGGAAAAGGAAAAACGACAACCTGATGCCCGAGGGGGTAAGAAGATTCGGCTGGGGGACGAACAACGGGAGCCCGACGGTGGGAGTGGCAACCATGACGCGCAAGGTTGGTGAACCGGGAGGGTAGGGGGGCTCGCCCATGATGGCGAATGCGGGGCCCAGGGCAACCCCGGGCCATGCTCCCGGGAATGAATGACGTTGCATGAAAATCTGCCCGTTCTGGTAGAACATCAGGAACCAGAGGCTGGAATTCGTCACGAAAACCCGGTTGGTTGTCGGATTACAGCTGATCCCGCTCGGTTGTGCGCCCACCAGAAGGTCGGCGACGATGGTTCCGGCCCCATCCCGCACCGAGATGGTGTCGCTCCCGACGTTCGCCAGATACAGGTTTCCCGTTGCCCGGTTGAGGGCAAGGACGGAAGGAGTTCCGTCCACGGCAAAGGACGCAATGATCGTGTCGGTTCCCCCGTCGATGACTGAACAGGTTTCGCTGGTCCTGTTCGTCACATAGACGCGGTTGGAAGTTTCGTTCACGACCACCTCGCAGGGAAGAAGACCCGCGGAAATCTTGGTGGTCAGGATGTCCGACCCATCCAGCACCGAAACCGTTTCGTCCCCCTGGATGGTAACATAAACCTTGTTGGTGACGCTGTTCACGGCGATCCCGGTGGGGGCGGGACCCACCCCGACCCGGTTCAAGAGGGCCAGCGAGCCGTCCTGGATGACGGCCACGCACTCACTGTCGAGGTTCGCAACGTAGATTCGGTTGGTGTTCGGATTCACCCCGATACCCGCCGGACGGGACCCCCCGCTGGAAGTGGCAACCGCGACATTGGTGGCTCCGTCGATGACGGAGAGGGAACCCGAATTCACATGGGTCACGAAGACACGGTTCGAGGTCTCGTTCACCGCGATTCCACAGGGAAACGATGCCACCGAGATCGTTGCCACCGTCTGGTTGGTGGCCAGGTCGACAGCGGAAACCGTCGACTGATCGGGGTTCACGAGGTAAGCCCGGTTGGTGACGCTGTTGATAGCCATCCCCGCCGGGTGCGTCCAGCGGGGAAGGGTGGCACGCACCGCGCAGGTGGTTCCGTCGATGACGGAGACGGTGCCGTTTCCGGTGTTGAAGGAATAAAGGGTGCTTGCGGTTGCGTCGAGGGCGGACCCGAACGGCATGCACCCGACGAAAGCCGACCGGACGACCGTGTTGGTGGAGCCATCGATCTCCACGACCGAATTCCCCGCGGGAAGGTCTCCCCCGAGAGTCACGAAAACCCGGTCCGTTGCCTCGTTGACCTGGATCTCCAAGGGGATTCCCCCGCCCAGGGGAACGTCCGCGATCAGGCCTTCAGTTGCCCCGTCGATGACCATGACCCGGCCGGTCTTCCGGTTTCCGACGTAGATCCGGTTGGTGACCGTGTTCGCGGCAAGGCATCCCGGGGCGTAGTCGTTGGCCCCGAACGATGTGTCGAGGTCGATGATCGAAGTCACCGTGTCGCCCACCGCGTCGATGACGGAAATCGTGTCGCTGCCGAGGTTCGCCACGTAGACGCGGTTGGTCGTCGAATTTGCCGCAAGGGCTACGGGGAGCGTATCCACGGCGATGGGAAGGCCCAGCGCGGAGTTGGTTCCGGCGTCGATGACCGAAACGCTCTTGCCCGACAGATTTGCAACGTATATCTTGTTCGGTGAAAGAAATGCCACCGGACCAGGCAGCCGGCCGACGGGGATGCTCGCCACCAACCCGTGGGTGTTTGCATCGAACACCTTCAGAAGGTCCGCCGCCTGATCGGCCACGTAGATCCTCGTGCCTCCCGGGCTGACGCAGATCCCTGCGGGGGCGGTCGCCAGGCTGATCGGTGCAATGAAATCGTTCGTCAACAGGTCCACCACTCCCACCTGTTTCGACCTCGGATCGGCGAGATACAAGCGCGAAAGCAGCGGATTGAAGGCCATACCGGGCTTGGCACCGAATGGGATGGTGTTCCAGGCAGCATTTCCGGAAACCCGGGAGAGAGAAAAATCCGTTCGGTTCAGGAGATAGCAGTCGCCGTCAACCGGATTATGGGCGATTCCGGCGGGCTGCCCTCCCACACCTTCCGCGATGGGAAATTGTCCCGGAGGCTTGTCGAGTTTGTCGGGAGCGGGGTCACCGCAATCGATGTTTGTTACCCAGCCGAGAGCATCGGAAACGTAAACCCAACCAAGGGCGGGATGAAAAGCCAACCCCGTGGGCCGGAACTGCCGGGAAGGGGTTGGAACCAGGTCTGAATCCAGGGCCCCGGTCCCTCCGTCGATTACGGAAACCGTCTGGGAAATGTTGTTCGCGATGTAGATTTTCGGAATGGAGGAATTCACCGACACCCCCACCGGACCGCGACCGGTTCCGAGGGAAATGGTACTGAGAAGGGTGTTGGCGTTGGCATCGATTACGGAAACGCTGTTGCCAAGGTTATTGGCCGCGTAGACCCTGTTGGTTGTTGCATCGCAGTCGATGCCGATCGGCCGGCGCCCGACGAAAACCCCGGCGATCAGCGTGTTGGCCGAACAATCGATCACGGAAACAGAGTTGCTGAAACCGTTCGTGACGAACAGGCGGTCGTTGGGGAGGTGGTATGTCAGGCCCGTGGGGGCCTGACCGACCGTGATCGTTGCCACGACGGCATTCGTGGTTTCGTCGATCACGGAAACGTAGTTCCCGAGACTGTTCGCTACGTAGATCCGGACCGGCGGCCCCGGCCGGACAGCGACTCCCGCGGGCCCCGACCCGACGGGAATGCAAAAAAGGCACGATTGGGTCACTGCGTCGACCACGGCCACCGAGTCCATCCAGGGGTTCGCCACGTAGATCCGGTTGGTGGCGGCCGAGACCGCCAATCCGGGAAGCTCGGAAGGGTGTGAAGCGGCCATGAACCGGAAAGTTTCCGTGGTACCCGAACCCACGGCGATACTCGAAACCGCGAGGTTGGTCGCCCCGTCGATCGCGGTCAGCATCCCCCGGTTTGCCCTGGCCCGGAAGCCGATTCCTGTGGGCGAGCTGACCATCCTCTGGCCATCCCCCGCGAGGAGCCCGGCATTCGGAAAACTCGGGTCCCCGTCGCCCTCGGTTATGATGCGGATCCCGTCCTTGAACTGCCTTGTGATCTCTGAACTCCCGGCAACGGACTTGGACACGATGATTCCGCTCTGGAGCGTGAACGCGAGCCCCGTGAAGATGACTATGAAAACGATCGATCCGACCATCACCTCGATGAGGGTGAACCCGGTCCGCCCGCCCGTTTCGCGCATTTCTCAACCCCTCCTGGCAATGACCGTCGTGAGGGTTGCGAGAGGAACGGGGTCATCCCGGAAATGCACCGACATGTCCAACCGGAAAAGCCTGTCCGGTTGAACCCAGGGAAACGGCTGGGGAAGAGGCGAAACAGTGAAGTCGGCAAGATAGAGTGGATCGAGGGTGGGGGCATTGAGAGTGTTGGATGCGGCCCCGGGAAGCGGGGGAACCGCGAGGAGCCCGGGGTCGAGAGCGACGAGATAACGCAGTTCCTCGATCTTCGATTCGCAGAGGGTCAGTGCCTGGGTCTGCATCTTCGCGGTTCCGGACTCGGTGGTGCTGGCCTTCATCGAAGAAAGCAGGGAAACCACGATGGCGGACATCACCAGCATCGCGACAAGGCTTTCCATGAGCAGATATCCCGGGGCTCTCGCGTTACTTCTTATCATTTCGACCTTGCATCGTCAGAAAACATTTCCGAGGGGAACTCATCTTCAGGGCCTCCGGATCCTCATGAAATTCTGGCCGGGGGCGGCATTGTCGAGAACGATCTCCCAGGGTGGAATCTCGGACACCAGTGAGCGGGTGGCCTGGTTGTACAGATAAGCACGAATCGTGACGCTGGCCGGGGTGGGCGAGGTCAGCTGGCCGTTGAAATCGAAAGCGATCGTCGCCACGGAAGGCACGGGGGGCGGCGGGTCCGAGAAGTAGAAACACACCTTGTGAAGGCCGCTGTTCCGTGCAAGAGCGCGATCCTCGGCCTGGTCTGCGTCTCCTTCCCTTTCTTTCTGTTTTTCCCGCATCGCGGGACGCACGGGGTTTCCGCTTGGGTCGAGGCAATCGAATCCGGTGTAGGGGCCGGTCGCGTTTGCAGCAAGGGGAGCGAGGGAACGGGGTGGGAAGAACTCGACCCTCCATGGCCCACCGGGTGCCTGTCCCATGGCGATCGCGGAAGCCCGTACGAGAGAGAGGTCGCTGAAAAGGAGCATGGCCTCCTGTTCGAGGCGGATATCCTCGGCGAACCCCATCAGGCGGGGATACCCTGCCGTGGCGATGATCCCGAGAACGACCACCACCACCATGATTTCGACGAGCGAAAAACCCCTCATTCCCCTTCTTCCTCAACTCATTATATCAGGGGTGCCAATCCCGGTTCAACCACAATGCCGCTGGGGAAAAGGCCCATTGGACGATTTGCTGGGCAGGATCGGCAGAACTCGACTCCCTGAACCAATTCCCGGAGAGTTTGAGGAAAGGTGACTCGATGAGATGGGGCTTGCCCTGCGTCTTGAAAAATTGTGGTATCATGGATTTGTCGGATGATTCCTCCCCGGTGGCAGAGCCAAGCCCTCGAGGGAGAAATTGCGGAGGGTGGCAGCATGAAGTTTTCACGAAGAGCGCTGGTTGTCCTGGTCCTTTTCCTTCTTTCTCTTTGTTCCCAGGTTTCTGCGCGGGACTGGGAAAAGGATCCTCCGTGGGTCGAGATTCCCTACGCTCCAAAGGTTGCCGTCGTGGGCGATGTCCATGGAGCGTTTCCGGAATTCGCCGCATCTCTTGAATGCCTGGGGGTGGCAAAACGAACGGACCCAGACGGGTTCGAACTCGCCTGGACCGGCGGAGACGCTGTTCTCATCTTCACCGGCGACTTCAACGACCGCGGAATGTACACCCGGGAAGTCCAGGAAGCGGTCATGTCGCTCGAAGTTCAGGCCCATGAGGCCGGGGGAAAGGTCATCCCGATCCTGGGGAATCACGAAATCCTCCTCCTCAACGGAACGGTCGAGAAGTGGGCCAACACTCTCAAACCACCCAAGAAGCAGCATTACCAGAACACGATCGATTCCTATACCAAGGCAGGACTGGACTTCCACCAGGCCATCTCGGAATCGGGAAAATACGGCTCCTGGATCCGCCGCCGCCCCCTGTTCGCGATCGTGAACGGTTTTCTTTTCGTCCATGGCGGACTTCCCAAACCCGCGATCAGCCGTTCGGACCTTGCCGCGGATTTCCGGGAGGTCCTCGACCGGGGAAATTTCAACGCCGGCCTCTTCATGGATGACAATGGCCCACTCTGGAACCGCGAATGGTGGGATGACAAGGGTCTGGTGGAAGAGAACCTGAAACTCTTCGGTGTCCGGGGTGTCGTGTTCGGCCACACCGTCGGCGCAATGGGAAAGACGGGCGACATCAACACCAAGGATTGCTGCCTCGTTGGAATCGATATCGGGATGACCCCGGTCTTCGGTGCAAGCAAGGGCGGCGGGCTGCTTATCACGATCCAGGATACCGGGAAGATGGCTTTCCGGGCCCGGTTTCCCGATCGTCCGGAGAAGGTTCTCTTCCAGGTTCCCGCTCCCTCCCCCGCCGGCTCGATCGCGGAACAACCTCTTCGCGGGACGGGCACCTGGGGTTGGTGAGCCCCTTCCCCGGCTCGAAATCGACCTTCGCCGAAATGGAGGATCCGATGTCTCCTTCACGTCCGTGGTGCGTTTTTCTCCTCCTTCTCCTGGTCTCCAGTCCCGGCGTGGCCCTTTTTGCGGGAAATGAGCCGAATCGCCTCGCGGGTCTGACCAACCGTTACCTCGACGCATACAAAGCCTATCTGAAGGCCAAGGTTGCGCAGGATCCGCAGGCCTCGCAGCGTCTCAGGGAATACAACGATGTTTACGCTGAATACATGGCTGTCCTCAAGGGAACCCCCATCGATGAAAAGGGAACGACCCGCATCGTCGCGCCCCCGGTGGGAAATCCCGCGACAGGGATCCCCGAAACCCTCCCGGAGGCGAGGAGCCCCGGAAGCGCCGAACTGGCGGTTCCACCCGCCCCCGCCATTTCTTCGGCCGCGGTTGTCCCGGCTTCCCCGACAACTGTTTTGCCCGCGGCGGCTTCAGTGGCGGTCGAAACCGTGGTAACCCCCGACGCTTCCGGAACCACCCCGGGAAACCCGGTGCTGGAAAAGATCCCGGTCCCCCTCGAAGATTCCGTTCCGACCGCTACTGGCTCCGGTTCTCCTGCTCCCGCTCCCGCTCCCATCGAACCCCCGGGAATGACGGCCTCGGGAGATCAAACCGGTGTGGCTTCGTCAGCGAGCCCCAGTACCGGTCCCTGACCCGGGTTCCGACCCTGGCCCTGAACAGACAACCAGCCACGCGGCCCACGCGGGCACTATCTGCTCCGTGGGATCATTCCCCCAGGAACTGCAGGACCAGGCGCCGCAACCTCGAGCGGTTGTCGAAATCGACGAAAATGACCTGCTGCCAGGTTCCGAGTGCGAAATTTCCATCCACGAAGGGAATCGTAAGCGAAGCGCCGAGAAGCGACGCGCGGATGTGGGAATGCCCGTTTCCGTCTCCCCATGCCTCGTCGTGCTTGTAGGTGTGTCCGGAAGGGGCGAGGCGTTCCCAGGCTTCCTGGAGATCACGCAGCAGGCCGGGTTCGAACTCCACGGTTGTGACCCCGCCCGTCGATCCCGGGACGAAAAGCGTGCAGATCCCGTTTTTCAAACCTGTTTCAGCGAGGGATGACCGAAGATCATCGGTAACGTTAACCGCCTGGGCGTTGCCTTTCGTCTGAAACTCGAGAAACCTGGACGCGACTGTCATTGCACTCGTTCTCCGCTACTCGTTCCCGCGGTGCTCGGTGGGCGGTTCCCCATTCCGAAGCTCCGCAGGGTGGATTCCCGGACAGTCTACCAGCTTCGAGGGGATTTTCAAGTTGGATGTCAAGTTGGATG
>CAYRYU010000162.1:1212-2525 GCA_964428355.1 uncultured bacterium | reverse complement strand
TCAAGTTGGATGTCAAGTTGGATGGCAAGTTGGATTGTCGGCGGGATCCGTTTCCTGTATCCTGGGGCCGATCTGGACTAATCATCGAAGCGAGGGAAGAGAAACGGAATGAGCGAAACGAATGAACCTGTCGTCATTGTGGGGAACGGCGTCGCCGGGTCGACCGCGGCGTTCACTCTCAGGGAGGTCGGTTTTTCCGGCAAGATCACGCTGGTAACCGAGGAGCCCTGGCCGGTCTACTACCGGACACGGCTTCCCGAAGTGGTTTCGAAGAGCATTTCCCTCGAAAAGATCATCATGAGCGATGCTGCAAAGCACGGCGAAAAGGGGATCGACCTTCGCCTGTCCACCCGGGTTTCGGGAGGCGATTCCAAGGCGCGTGAGCTCGTCCTCGCCTCCGGAGAGAAGGTCCGGTACGGGATGCTTCTCCTTGCGGTGGGTGCCCAGGCGACGGTCCCGCCGGTTCCCGGGTTAAAGGTGCAGCCCGGCGTTTTCTGCCTCCGGTCGGCCGAGGATGCCCACGCAATGACGGCCTTTTCCGCGGGAAGAAAGACCGCGGTGTGCATCGGGGGCGGGATCCTGGGCCTCGAGATCGCATACCATCTCGCAAAGCTGGGGTTGAGCGTCGAGATCGTGGAATACTTCCCGCGCCTGATGCCCAGACAGCTCGACGTTCGAGGGGCTGCGATCCTCAAGGACGCTCTCGAGAAAAAGGGGATGAAGTTCATCCTGGGGGCAAAGGCAAAGGCCTTTTCGCGTTCCGGAGACCGCGGAAACCTGGAAATCGATGGAATGGGAAGCGTTGAAGGGGAAGTTTTCGTCGTTTCCGCCGGAGTCGCCCCCCGCAAGGAACTCCTCGGACCTCTAGGGGTTTCGATCGACAGGGGAATCACGATCGACGGGGATTGCCGGACCTCGGTTCCTGGGATTTTCGCGGCGGGAGACCCTGTCCAATACCAGGGAAAGATGTGGGGAACCTGGGTTGCCGCACGCCATTGGGGAATACGCGCCGCGAAGGCGATGGCCGGAAAGCCGGCCCCCTTCGAGTTCCCGCCGGATGTTTTCCGGCTCAAGCTCACGGGGATCGATCTCCTCTGTCTCGGAGAGCCCGACCTGGAAGGAAAACTTGCGGAATCGGGGGAAGTCGTCGCCACGATTCTCGCCCAGGATCCCTCCGCTTGCGTCTATCACAAGATCGTCGCGAAGCAGGGCCGAATCTGTGGGGCGATTCTTCTCGGTCCATGCCCCAAAGCCGGCGCGATCGAAAAAGCGGTACGCGAAAACCGCGACTTCGAAGAACTGAAGCGCAGCCT
>CAYRYU010000162.1:0-1112 GCA_964428355.1 uncultured bacterium | reverse complement strand
ATCGTGTCTTTGTGTTGATCTCCGGTTGGAAATCCGATGTTTCGCCCTTCTTTTCGAATCCATCTTTGACAAATGGCTGGTCAATGGGTGAGGAAGTAGGCGGCGATGGGGAGGTTGATCAGGATCACCAGGGTGGGGAGGATGAGGTTCAACCAGGTCGAGGAATCAGCCGCGATGTAGTTTCCGTTCCCGTCGACGCGCGGCGAGCCTGGAAGGGAATCGAGCATGACCGCTTCCGAAGGGCATGTGGGGTCGTAGATCAGGGTTTCCTCTTTTTCGTCCTCGAGCAGCTCGGGTTCGTGTGTCCTCTCGGCCACCGAATAGGTGCGGCCGTCTTCCGCCGTGAACTGGAAAGTCATCTCGTAGACGATCCTGTTGTTGATGCGCGTGTTGGTCGGTGACTTGGAAGCGAGCTTTCCCTTCGCGATCCTGGAAAACGAGTAGAGCCGGTTCACCTTGAGGCCCCGGAGGAAGCCGAAGATGAGGAACGGGAGCCCGATCAGGGGGAAGATCACGACAAAAAGCGCAGCCGGACCGAACATCTTGCGTCGGAAGCCCTTGATGCGGGAGATGGAAGGGTTGTCGGGGACATACTCCACCTCCACCTTGTCCCCTGCGTTGAGATTGGGGGAGTTGGCGAAGGAGATGCCCTTGAAGGACGCAGGGACGGCCTCGGGGGATGTCTTGTTCCCTGTCGAATCGACCTGGAACTCGTAGGCGATCTCGAATACCCGCTGTTCTCCTTCCGATGCGGAGGTGGCGGTGACCTCGATGACCTTTCCTGCGACGTAGGTCCCGGGGTTCCGGAAGTAGGTGAATGAAGAGAGGTCGGCATTGTAGCCGAAAACCCAGAAGAAGATCAGGCCGAAACCGAAAAAGGCCCACCCGAACTGGGACATGAACCCACCGAAGAGCGCCCCGATCCTGAGGGACAACGGAACATGCCGAAAGGCCGTCTGAACGAAACCCGGGTTTGTCGATTCATCCATCTTGGAATCCTCCTTGGCGGTGAAACAAAGAATATCACATCCGCGACCCTGCGGCTTTCACGGAACGGCGGAAGCTGGTATGATATCCGGCGGAAAGCGATGAAATCAGGCGAACCGAACCTC
>CAYRYU010000161.1:9134-10803 GCA_964428355.1 uncultured bacterium | reverse complement strand
AAGCCAGGATGGCGCAGTCCTTGAGGGCACCTGACCGAATTCCTTTCCAGGAGGCTCCCGTGAAACCCCAGGATCCAGGAGATGTCGATCTGAAAGCCCTTTTCGAGGCGGTCGAAGCCGACCCCGATTCTCCCGAGCCGCGGCGAAGGCTGGCTTGGGAGTTGTGCGCCCGCGATCGGATCGAGGAGGGAATCACGCAGTTGCGGGAACTGCTCCGGATGCAGCCAAGGGATTCCCAAAGCCATGCGATTCTCGGAGAAGCCCTCATGAGAAAAGGACTCTGGGAAGACTCGGAAAAGTCGCTTCGGGAGGCCATCGGGATCGACCCTCTATGCAGCTTCGCCCACTGGAATCTTGGGGTTCTCTTCCAGAACCTCAAACGTCCACAGGAAGCCTTGACCGCGTTCAACCAGGCACTGAAGGCACGCCTTTCCCAAGAGTTCCCCTTCGGTGGATTCCTGAGCGTCAGCAACCGGGGCAACTCGGAAAACCCCGCGAAGGTCGAGGGTTTCCCGCAACCGGGGTTGATCATCGAAAGGATCGCCCATCTGCATATCCTCCGGCAGGACTGGAACAAAGCCCTGGAAACCATCCAGGAAGGACTTGCCAGGGAAAGCGCTTCCCCCAACCTCCTCCTGCTCGCCGGACAGATCCTGGAGCAGTTGGGGCGTCCCACCGACGCAGCCCGGATTTACGAGAAGGTGACAGGCTTGCTGCCCACTCAGGGGATCCCTTACCGATTTTGGGGCAGATGCCTCCGTGATCTTGGAAAACTCGAGGAAGCCCTGACCCTGTACCGGAAATCGGCGGATCTTTCGCCTGATGACGTTGACACCCACTTCGAGATGGGAACCGTTTTCAGCCGGATGGAACTCAAGAAGGATGCTGCCACCGCTTACGGTCGAGCGGCGGAGTTGGCCCCCGATGACCCGATGTGCCATTACAACCTGGGATGCGTTCTCATCGAAACTCGCGAGTTCGACCGTGCCATGGCCCATCTCAAAAGGGCCGTCGACCTGAACGGGACAGACCCCCGCTTCCATCACAATCTTGGAATTTCCGCGCGGAACCTCGGAAAACTGGACGAGGCCGAGACCGCCCTCCGGAACGCAACAAGGCTGAAACCCGATTTCCACCTTGCCTGGCGCGACCTTGGCGTGACGCTGGGGATGCAGGGCCGACTGGAAGAAGCCCTCGAGGCCTATCGGACCGTTCTCCGGCTCAATCCGGATTACGCCACCGCCAACCTGGATCTTGGGATGAACCTGGTCCGGTTGGGGCGCTTCGATGAAGCGATGGATTCCCTCGACCAGGCGGTCCGGTTACGGCCCGACCTGTTCCCCGCCTGGGTGGAACACCTGTATTGCGCCATTCTGGCGGAAAGATCCGACGTGGTCAGGGAGGACGTGGAAATTCACCGGGAACTCCTGAAAACCGCCTGGACGACGAACCCTGGATTCCCGCCGGATTCCCGGGCCTCACCGCTCAGTTTGGCGTCCTTTCTGGGGAAAGGCGAGATCGTGAAGGCTCTCCTGGAAGCCGGGGCCACACCCGCGCCCGCCGGCTCAAAGGGCAGATCCGCCGAGGAACTTGCACTGGAAGGAGGCCATCCGGAAATTCGGGAGCTTCTTCGGGCGGCTTCGACCTCGAGGAATCCATCCTCGAGGAA
>CAYRYU010000161.1:2284-9034 GCA_964428355.1 uncultured bacterium | reverse complement strand
CCATCCTCGAGGAAACCATCCCGGAAAAAGAAAGCCTCCTGAGCCCCGGTTTTTCACCCATTCACTTGCCGAGGACGGCACCCCGGGTTAGATTTTGACCAGCAGAGGAATTTCCGGGCGGGATTGCCCCGCGATGTGAGGGGTGAGAGAATGAGAAACATCAGGATTCTTCTTCCCATTCTCGCGATTCTTGCGGTGTTTGGTTTGCTTTTCTTCCCTGGTTCCCGTGAATTCAATGCCGTGGAGGGACCTGATATGATCGATCAGCGAGCCGAAATGCTCAGGACCCTTTCCGCCTACCGGATTCGTGACGAAAAGGTGATGAGGGCGATGGGGAAAGTACCGCGGCACAGGTTCATCCCCCGTGACTTCCTTGGATCCGCCGACCCCTACGGGGACCACCCATGTCCCATCGGCCAGGGCCAGACGATTTCGCAGCCTTTCATCGTGGCCTACATGACCGAGCGGCTTCAACCCCGGCCCGGCGAGAAAGTGCTCGAGATCGGCACCGGGTCGGGTTATCAGGCCGCAATCCTCGCCGAAATGGGCTGCGAGGTGTTCAGTATCGAGATCGTTCCTGAACTGGCCAGGCATGCGAAAACGGTTCTCGCCTCGGAAGGTTACCCGGTGAACGTCCTGGAAGGAGACGGATACAAAGGTTGGCCGGAGCATTCCCCCTTCGACATCGTGATCATCACCTGCGCACCCGAGGAGGTTCCCCAGGCCCTGGTCGATCAGTTGAAGGAGGGAGGGCGGATGATGCTCCCGGTTGGGGGCTTCGGAGACCAACGCCTGGTGCTCTTGAGAAAGAAGGGCGGAAAGGTCGAGACCGAAGAGGACCTTCCCGTCCGGTTCGTCCCGATGGTGCACGGAAAATGACCCCCCAGAGAGGGCGATGTTCGGCCTGAGAACGCATCTTGCCGGGTTTCAATTGTACAAACGGTTTGGATTTTTCTCACCCGTCCCATACCCCCGAATTTTGGCGCTTGGCCTATGCGCCGAAGGGGGGGAAACTCATGACCAAGGTGGGTGAAAATAGAAGTTCCTTGACAGATCTGTGCTGGATTTCGATTATCTACCTCACCAGAAATTCGGAGAAGACAATAGAATCGGGTTCTTTGCATCCCTTTTCCTTAAAAAGAGCATTAACAATTGATGTGACTTCGGCCTTCAATGTTTCAAAGGCAGCAGGGGTTCCCATGGCCGCAAATTCTTTCTTTAAGATGAGTTGAATGATTTTTTCCTGCATGGTTGGGACCAATCTCTCAATTGTCCCCTTTGTCTTTGGTTCAGAAATGTTAAGGCAGGCTTTAAATCTGATCGTGTGACCTTCGGTGATCTGGCCCAGATTGGTTTCAATAAATATTTCTTCAAGGTACTTCTCATTTTCTGGTTCTGCCTTGGACGGACCAGAAACAGGGGAGAAGGTAAAAAGCATGATGAAAAATGTGCATACAACGGCAAAGACCCCGGCAAGAACAAGGCCAATCTCATGGCTTGATTCCAACGCTTTTTCACAGGGGGAAGCCTGGTAGGCGTTTGCAGAAACTCCAAAAACACACACGGCGAAAACGAGACCATAGACGATGGAAAGAAGTGACAAAGCCATTGATGGGCCTATGCTTGATGGATCATCAAGGTTCACAAGCAAGAGGATTTGCCCAAGAACAACACCAATGATTCCTGCAGCCAGAGAAACTTTCTCCCCATCTTTCGCAATTTGCACAAAATCGGTTTGAGGCCCTGATGGGTCAAAGAAAAAAGTCTTTATTGCCTCTGGAATGAAAACAAGGACTTTTCGCCCATGGGTGCCAAGCAGGAGAAAGAATGTAAATCCTGCAATGAAAAAGAAAGTCGGTAAATCGAAGAAGGCCAGAAGATTACCTCGGGAAACCCGGAAAATTTTGATTGTACAAATAATGACAAACAGCACCCCAATTGTTCCAACAGTTCTGGTTATTGAGAACCTTCTATTGCCAGTTTCATTCATAAAGTACCTCGATGGAAATTTTTGCCCTCATGGAAGAACAATCTTACCACAAGTGATTGACGCTTTCCAAACGAGCGGAACCCGACTCGACGCCGCTCTGAATGTTCCCATCCGTGATCCTTCGTCAGAGTGTCCTGTCCGGATGTCCTTCTGCCCTCGTTAAAATGTCAGGCCCTTCGTCCGAATGTCCTTGTCCTCATGTCCGGCTGTCCTATTATCCAGGTTCCTATTTCCGGTTCTCAAACGCATCGAAAATCTCGTCCCGCCACTATTCCAGCGCTTACCGCGGAGGTAACCTGCGAACGTGAGGAAGACAGGTTCACCGACTGGTTGGCATTTTTCCAACCGAACGGAAACCGACTCGACGGCAGCCCTGAATGTCCTTTCTCCTGGTCATCCTCGTCCGCGTGTTCTGTCCGGATGTCAGAAAACCACTCGAGCAAAGTTGGTATTCCGGCAGGAACTTGGGGCCGAAAACCGGGGAAAAACGGTTGCCAAAAACCCCAGGAGGCTAAAAACAAGGGAACGTTTCGTGAGCTTCATTTCCACCGGCCAAATCCTCTGCGACGAAAAACACGTCCGACGCTGGTTTCGTGTTTCGGGCCCACCGAAGATTGAGTCGTGAGGCCGGGAAAGAAGAATGCCGAAACACCTTATCGAAAAGCCAAAGTCACCGGAAACGCGGCTACAGGAGTGAAATCGGGTACCCAGCGCATGAGATAAGGCCCTCTTGGCGACTTGTCGCCAGTAGAATTTTGGGATATCTTTGTTGATTCCGGAAAAACAGGTGTCTGAAGAGAGAGGTTGATTGTCCGACAATGAACACGCCTCGGCGAGGAGTCTTTGATGTTCTTGGATTCATGGTGAAATACATTTCAATTCAGGATTCCATCGTCGAGGAACTAAGGAAAAGGTCCATCGATGTTTGGGAATGTCACGAATTATCGGCGCGCGGCTGGCACTGTGAATCCCATGGGGAGCATGTTTTCTGTTGCGAAGAAGATTCCGGAGCCCGGATCGAAATTCCCTTGTTAACCCCCAACTACCGGGGAATCGATGCCGGACATTTTCTTGCCTTTCTCAGATCGATCGGAGAATCGGTTCCAACCTATGCCGCGATGCATGAACTCCTAGAAGGGCTCGAAGGCGAAGGAATCTTGATTCAGGTTCAGAAGGGGGGGGGGCCGATCGTTTGGGATTTCCGCAGAAGGAGTCAATCATAACGGCGAACCACAAGCATGAATTCCTGCTCCTGATTTCCCTGCTGGTCGTGAGCCGGGGAATGGACATTGCCGTCACCGCCTGGTATTCACCCAACCTGGCGGGGGAGGGTAATCCCCTCGTTTTCATTTTCGGAAGGAGCTGGCTGGGACTCATTGAATCAACGATAGCCATCCTGGCGGGGATATCAATGTGCCTGTACTATGATTTATTTTTGATAAAACAACGTATCCGAAAAAGCCTGGGTTGTCTTTCCGGGAGTTTGCTGACCTTCATTGGTTGGGCCATCCGGGGTTTCTCCTGACCTATTTCATTTCCTTCGCCCGGGACTGGGATACCCGAATAAAATGCATCGGGTATTGCGGCTCGAGACTTCTCATTTTCATGGGGTTTCTCGTTTTCACCTGCTGGGTGCTCATACACAACCAGGAGGCCTTTGCCCGTTTCTATTCTCGGGGGTTTCCCTGGATCCCCTATGGTTTGCTCGTACCGGTCGCACTCTTGCTCTTTTATTTCTATTTGCGGCGGGAATACCGGATTTACCAGAAAAGGACGCTCCATGATCCCTCAAGGCTTGAATAGTTGCATGGTGAACCGGATGCGGATTGGAAGGCGGCTCATCCATGTGGTTTCGAGGAAAAAGGGGAGGCAAAAATACCCCAGATCGCCAGGCGTGAAAGGAGACCAGAGATGAAGGAAGTTTCCGCGGAATGCTGGTCGGAAGAGGAATACAACGAGTGCCTTCTGCATGAGCGGCATATGTATGCCTGGTGTCTGATCAGGTACTCCCGTATGTCAGTCCAGGAAGCGCAGGCCAGGGCTGAAACCTTTTATCAATACCAGGCGCCCGGGACACCCTATCGTGGTCTCCTCTTTCATGATGAAGCCTGGCATTGGGCGATGCTCAAGGTATTCGGGGACGGGTACTGGCAGAACAAGCCGGATTATGCAAAACCAACCAAGGAATATGAGGAAGTCTCAAGCGCCTGTTTCGCTTCCCTAACGCCCGAAGCTCGGCCCCTCGCCAATCCTACAAACCCCGATCTCTCGCTCCCTCTTCTTGAAACAATGAAACCAACGACCTGCGAGGAAGCTCTGTCGAGATTTGGCCTTCCCGCATCGGTTCACTTCCGGGACGAGTTGCGAACCCTGTTGGACGAGGCGATCGAGAACGTTCGACAAGGGGAGGGGGACACCGAGCTTCTGCGGGTTTTCTGCCTTCAGGTTTTCAGTCTGGGCGTGGTCGAGGACTCCATTTTAATCTGGAAGGCCAAGAAATCGAGCTTCGACTCGGATTGCGGGCTCGACGTTCAGTTCCTTTGCGGAGCCGGATTGGAAGCAACCAAGGATTACCTTGCCAAAGCGGATCTCCCGTTCGCTCCGGCCATTCTGGAGTATCTCTCCCACTGCGAAAAATCGGGGGATTTTCAGGATTGGACACCGGGAAAGACCATCGCGGATTACCGCCGATATTTTCGCCTCGAGTAACCCTCGACCTGTACTTGGCATGTATTTTGCTATATTTTCTCATGGAAGTTTCCATGAACTCTGTCGCTTACATCCTGAGCCATGTCAGCCGATCGGGTCGGATGGATTTGATGCAATGTTTCATTGCCCGACTGAAGGAAGCCAAGCGCTTTTCCACCTTGCCTAAAAAGCCTGTGCTCTCATCGACTGAGAGACGCGATCGAAGAGGGAATGATGACGTTCGAGTGGAAGAGGCCCTGGGAGAAATTTCCGGGAAACACTCCAGAGGATGATGAACTGGCCCGCGAAACCGCACCCGGACATCCGATGTTCGGGATGCCGGTTAGAACCATCGCCGCACGCATCGATTGCGATGATTATCTCTTCGAGATGCTTGATGGAAGCGGGCGGTATGCCGTCGTTCACCTGACCTGGAGGAAGGAATCTGACCCGGCATGGCCGCACACGGAAATCTATGCATCCTTCCAGGAATGGGCGGAAAAACGTTTCATTCCGGATGTGACTGATTTTCTGGAGGAGGAGTCGTGAAAGGAAGGGAAGATGAATATGTGGTGGGGACCTCCGCCTGAAGACCCGGGTTTTCCGCCGCCCGGAGAGGAGTGGCACCTCGTCCGGGAACCGGACCCCATGATTTCCCCGTGCTTCGAATTACCTCTATCGCTGGGGTTGGGGGCGGGAACATTCTTCCTGTTTCGCCAATCGGGAGGATATGCCGGGCTCTCGGGAAGTCCGGGGACCCTGTTTTTCCTGGCCGCTCTGACGATTGTCCTGCACGAATTCCTGCACGCGCTTGGACACCCGGGGTGCGGCTGGGGAGAGAAGACCGGTTACGGAATCTGGATTTCCCGGATGGCGTTCTATTCGAGGTTCGACGGAGTCCTGGCTCGCAACCGGCGGCTCATGATCACTCTCTTGCCTGGCTTCATTCTTTATGGTACTCCAATAGGATTATTGTTAATCTTCGACCTGTACTGGTGGCCTGTTTCATTGACGGCGGTTATCAATTCTTTTTTTCCGTGCGCGATCTGATGAACGCGTGGATCATCCTCCTTGGAACCCCTTCCCGATCGGTTCTTCGTGACAACGGGTGGAAAAACTTCTGGCGCCTTCCGCCCCTGACAGGCGGTTTCGACGAAGGTGATGCCGGCAATCGCGATGGGGGAAGCTATGTCGCTGATCCCGGAGCATGGTTCAATTCCATTGGCGGCATTGGTTCTCTTTCTGCTTGTTGAAGTGAAATATGGCCTTCCAGCGGACCTTGCCCACGATTACGGACTGCTCACCCTTCTCATTTCCATTGGGGTGATCGGCATGGCAACCGCCCCTGAGGTGATTCATTGGGATGCCCTCGGTGTTCTCGGGGTCTATTGGGGTGTCTGGCTAAAGAGCCGGCTTTTCAAGACCTGAGGAGAAAGAAACCGTGCCTGAACAAAGCGTTTTCACGAAGTGGAGGTTCCCGGTTTTCGGATCACTTCTGACTGCCATGTCTCCCTCATTGTTGTTCGGATGCTTTCTCCTGCTCTCGGAAAGCCCCTTGTCCCATGACCTGAAGTCGATTCTGCCGAAAGTCTTCCTCATCAACCTCGTTCTTGGATGCCTGGTATCACTGATCCCCGCTCCCAAAATGACTCTTCATCATGCCGATGTGCCTCTCGTTTTCCTCGGGCCCTTGTGGGCCTTCGTTGCTTTGGCGATCTGGCATTTCCCGAAAACCGTCGAAGGACTTTCCCCGCATGTAATGGCCATCTGCATATGTGGGGCCGTACTGCCATTCCTGAGTCCCATTATGATTCCCCTGGCCTCTATGGCCCACCTCTTCGGAGCCCATTTTTATCGAAATCAGACCGCCTGACCTTCAGGTACTCTATTACCTCGCGATCCCTATCATGCTTTCCTGGGCATGGCTGATCCGGAACCGTTTACACATCGGATAGGAAATGCATACAACGTTTTCCCGGATGGCCAGAGAAAGGATGCCGACAAACCGTGAATGACGAGAAAAGCTCGAACATGAGAAAAGACGTGACCTTTCGGCAAGGTTTCTAACAATC
>CAYRYU010000161.1:0-2184 GCA_964428355.1 uncultured bacterium | reverse complement strand
ATCACTTTCCAAGAGTGTCTTGCAGAAGTTTCGCCTGTGGCGGCAGGCCACCCCCGTTCACCTACGCGGGATCTCCTCAGAACTCTGGAATGCCGCCATGGACTTGGCAGTGGCCTCGAGCGTTTTTCAGGCCGCCAGGTTCTTGGGGCTTGATTCAAACCAGTTGAAAAAGCGTGTCCTCGCCGCCTACGGTACCAACTGCCCCGCATTCTCCCGTCATCGAAAAAGGCCGACTCCCGCAAACCCTTCCTCGGCGGTTGGCTCCAGCCCGATGTCCGTCACGAATCCTCTTGAAATCAAGAAGTCGCAGCCCCCTTCGAGCGACGGTTTCATCGAGGCCACCCTGTTGTCTGCCCCTCCGGTCCTGGCCGAGATACGGGCCCCCTCCGGCTACACCCTGCGGCTGTTTTCTCCCGACACGGAACGACTCGTTCGCGCCTTCGTGCAGCCATGATTCATCTCTCGCCGCAGATGCGGATCTTTTTGTTTGTCGAACCGGTCGATTTCCGGAACGGCATCGACGGCCTGGCCGGTCTGTGCCGCTCCAGACTTCGCCAGGATCCCATGAGCGGGGCGGTGTTCCTTTTCCGGAACCGCCGGCGCAACGGACTGAAACTGCTCGTCTACGATGGCCAGGGATTCTGGCTGTGCCACAAGCGCCTGTCCCATGGAACGATCAAGTTCTGGCCCCGGGGGGATGAGCCCCTGACGGCACCCCAGGTTCAGGTGCTGCTCTATAACGGGGACCCCTCCGGAAGCAGGATGGCACCTGCGTGGAAAGCTCTTCCCGGAGGCGTTTGAGAAAAAGCTGTACATCGGGGCTCCCGTCGTTTACCCTCCTGGATATGGGTCGCCACGCCAATAAAGACGTCCTGGATGTCTCCGAGCAGGAGATCGCGGACGTTCGCCGCACGGTCGAGGAAAGCGATTTCCCCGAGCGTCACAAGACCATTCTGCTGACATTGATCGGCGAGATCCTCACCATCAAGAAGACCAAGCAGGAGAAGCAGGCCGAGTTGGACCGGATCCGCCGGATGCTCGACCCGAAGTCTGAAAAGCGCCCTGGAGGCGATGACGCAAAACATTCCGCCGATAAGATCCCTGCAGCAACACCCAAGAAAAACCATGGCCGTCACGGTGTGGACGACTATCGCTCCGCCAGAACGGTTTCCCACCCCCATCGGGAATTGAAAGCCGGCCAGACCTGTCCGGATTGCGGTCATGGAACTCTCCAGGAAATCCACCCCCACCGGTTCATTCGCCTGATCGGGAATGCCCCCATCGAGGCGGAGGTGCATGAGGCCGCCCAACTCCGCTGTGGTGGCTGCGGCAAGATCCACCACGCCGAATTACCGCCGGAGATCGGCGACAGCAAGGCAGATCCATCGGCCAACGCCATCGTGGCCACGTTCCGATATGGTCTGGGAGTACCCCATTTTCGCCTCGCAACCATCCAGAGAATCCTGGGGGTCCCTCTACCTGCCTCGACCCAGTATGAAATGGTCGAATTCCTGTGGACGCAGGCGGCGCCGGTGTTCCGGGAACTCCTGCAGCAGGCCGCCGGGTGGCCCCTGATGTTCATTGACGACACCCCGGCCAAGATCCTGGAACTCCTCAAGGACAAGGAAGCCCGCAAAGCCGCCGAGGAGCGGGTGGGCATCTTCACCACCGCTCTGGTGGCCCGTCAGGCTGGCCGGGAGATCCACCTCTTCTTCACCGGCCGGAAGCACGCGGGGGAAAATTTGGCGGAACTCCTGAACCATCGGGAGGTCGATCTCCCTCCACCGATAACAATGTCCGATGCCCTCTCCAGAAACCATCCCAAGGGATACCTGACGGTCGTCGCGCTCTGCCTGGTCCATGGCAGACGGAACTTCATCGATTGCGAGGCCGCCTTCCCGGACGAGGCTGCCTACATCATCGAGCGGATCGGGCTGGTCTACAAGCATGAAAAGCATATTCTGCGGGAAGGCCTGAATGACCAGCAGCGACTTGCCTACCACAAGGATCACAGTCGGAAACCGATGGACGAGATCAAGGCCTACGCCGAGAGAAAACTGGCCGACAAAGAGGTGGAGCCAAACGCCGTCCTCGGCCAGGCTTTTCAGTATCTGATCAAATACTGGGAGGGAATGACCAAGTTCTTGGAAATTCCAGGAGCCCCGCTGGACAACAATGCCGCGG
>CAYRYU010000160.1:0-10898 GCA_964428355.1 uncultured bacterium | reverse complement strand
CGGCGGAAACACCTCTTGGAACTGCGGGAATGAGAGGGGGCCTGGGAACCCCGCTTACCATGTCCGAAGCGTCGGATTCCCCCAGATTTTTGGGCGGAAGCGTTGTGACGAGGTAGAAATACCTGGTACCGTTGGTGAGGTTCTTGTGGTCGAACGGGCTGGTGACGCTCGCGATCTTCGCGGCGCTTTCAGTTGACATGCTGGAGTTCGTCGCCCAGTAGAGGTTGTAACCTTCCGCCCCGGGAACCGGTTTCCAGGAGATGGTGTTGAACTGATCGTGGGGAATGACTTCGACCTCCGGCGGCGGGGGATAACCCGGAATTGTCACCGCCACGACCTTTGAATAAGAGGATACCTCGGAGTCCCTCAACGACCGGACAAAGAATTCGACCTTGGCCCCCTTCTTCAACGGGACAGGAGTTCTCCAGCTCTGTGTCGCACCCTCGAATACTTTGTCGCGGATGATATCAGGAATGTCGGGCCCCGTAACGAACCATTGGAAGCCCGTCGCCCGTGGGGGCCAGGTCCAGTCAAAAACCGCCCCATCCCTCGTTCTTGCTGACGCGCTCGCAACAGGAGGAGGGAGGGGGGGGTGCAATCCGGGAACCGCCGATGCGATTGCGGAAAGGGGAGATGTGGCGCTTGCCCTTGAGACCGCAGCCACGGAAAAGTAATACCTCGTTCCGTTTTCGAGTCCGGGAACGAGAAAAAACGTGCTGGGGGTGAGCCGGGAAGAAAGGTTGGTTGGTTCTGTCGAAGTGGACCAGAAAAGGCGGTACTGGTAGAAACCTTCGTCGCTGGCGGGCCCGAAAACGGCGGGATCCCACCGGCAGAATACATTCCCATCTCCCGGCATGGCTGTGAGGCCGGTGGGAACCGGGGGCGGAAGCGGGTGGGCGAAAACCGGCTCCGAAGGGGGGGATTCCCCGCCGGGAGAACGGGCGACGAGGCGGAAGGAAAAAGTCGCAGGCGGGACTTCCACGGGGTGAAAATAGGGGCTCGAGACGAACGGTATCCGGTTCATGTCGTAGACGTTCTTGGATGGGCTTGCCGAATAGTACAAGTCGTAAGACGTCGCCCCAGAAGCCTGGTCCCAAGATACCTTCACGGAGGAATGAGTCGGGATGACAGCCACGTTGGCCGGGGGGAAAGCCGGTGCCGGGATCGCGGCGGAGGTGGATCGGGGAGCGGGGGTTCCGCCCTGGAACTCGATGTATCTGTATCCTGCCGTCTGGGAGCTGTCGGTGCTGCGGACTATCCTCATCACGCAGGTCCCGTCGAAAAAGAACCGGGTTTGGACTCCCGATCGCTTGTTGTCGTAGTTCACCCAGCCGATTCCCGGATAGTTCGCCCGCATGTCGCAGTATCTCAGGTCTGACGTGATCTCGAAAACCGGAACTCCGTTCACGGTCGCCGACGCAAGTCCGACATGGTCGAACCAGGGAGTTCCCTTCTGCATTGCCGATCCGAAGATGTACTCGTTCGTGTCCGTCATCAAGACCTTGTCACTTCCTGAACTGAAGCGTAGCTCGGAGACGGTCACGAGACGGTCTATGGCAGGGGAGTCGGTGATGTACTGGAACCTCCGGGCCCGTGTTTCCGTACCATAAAAGAAACCGTAACGTCGATTCTCCTCCACGCCGGGGACGAATTTCGTCCATATTCTCCGCTCGGGGTCCCAGTTCCAGGCGTTGATAGCGGCACGGATGCTCGACGGAATGGCAGAGGCGACATCGATCGACTGCCCTTCGTAAGCCCGGTCCTTGTAGGTGGAATACGAGGTCATGAACTCCTTCATGCCATCCAGTTCCTGGCTGATATCTGCGGTGGCACTCGAATTCTGTGATATGTAGATCATCCGTACGTTCGCGAGAAGCGTTGCTGTTCCGCTCCCGACACGGTTCTGGCTCTCGATGAGGGCGCTTTCCATCGATGTGACGACCTTGGGTTGGATCAGAAGGAAATCGGCCGGTTTCGCGACCATGTCGAGAATCACCTGTGCGACCTGGGCCGCGCTTTCCGCCGATCCGACCGGGGAAACGACGAGGGTGTTGGTCGCGTCGTCAACCAGGTCGACTCCGCCGTGGAATTCGGTGAAATTGTCCTTTTTCCCTCCGATGATGTCGACTCTTCCAATGGTCGATTCGGGTGGGAGTCCCGAAAACGTAATGGTCGCGACCCCTCCGACTACGGGGACTTCCCTTTTGAGTTCGGTGTATGGCAGTTCGGGATGGCCCGGATGGATGATCTTGAGGATGAAGGAAACACGGATCTCCCCTGCGGTGGGATCGGCGAGAATCCCTCTTTTCGTTCCCCCCGTGCCGTTTCCGTTTGCGACGAATCCGACGGCGGGAGTGATCGGTCGTCCGGGGACCTTGAAGAGGACGACCAGATTGGCATTGCCGGTGGTCCTGATCGGATCGGTGGAAACCGGGGGAATGGCGGAAACGGGGGAACCGGTTCCATCAGATCCCCCGAAAAACCTGCATCCCAGAACCCCGAGGGCAACCGCGAGCAAAAGTCCGATCACCCGAAAGTTCATGGAAAGCTCCTCCCGAATTTCTTGTCTAACGGGAAATTATAGGTTTGTCGCGCCTCAAAGGCAAGTGGCCGGGTTTGCCGGAGTCACTTGTGGGTGAGGCGGTAGACGCCGTCCCAGTCGTCGGGGGGGGGGTGAGCCTGGAACTCGTGGCAGCGGTCGAGGTATGTTTTCGCAGCACCGTCCTCGGGCCAACGGGCGATAACCCTGCCGAAAAGATCCGCGGCTTCGGCCCAACGGCGTGCTTCGTACTCCCTCATTCCCCGGTCATACAGGTCCACGTGCTCCGCCCAGTCGGTTGGCTCCCTTCCACGCTGGCTGAGCAGCTCGTAGACCTTGACGGGCTCACTCTTCCCCTTGACCGTAAGAAGGTCGAGGAATCGTGCGGTGATCCCGTCCTGCGCCTGCCGGAATGTCGTCTCGCCGATCATGATCAGTGTTCCATACTGCTTGTTTGCCCCTTCGAGGCGGGAAGCCAGATTCACTCCGTCCCCCATGCAGGTGAAGTTCATCTGGGCGTTCGCGGACCCCATGTACCCGACGATCGAAACCGCCGTGTTCAGGCCGATCCGGGCACTCACGCGCGGGAACCCACGCTCATCCCAGCCCTTTCGAAGCTCCCTGATCCGGTCCTGCATCGCGAGGGCGCAGAGGCAAGCCCTCAGTGCGTGATCGGACTGCACGCGCGGGTGGTTCCAGAAAGCCATGACGGCATCACCGATGAATTTGTCGAGCGTCCCCTGAAACTCGAAAAGTACGTCGGTCATCGCTCCCAGATATTCGTTGAGAAGCTCCACCAGCTGCTCAACGGTGAGCATCTCCGAGATCGTGGAGAAACCCGCGAGGTCCGAGAAAAGGATCGTGAGCTCGGTTTTCTGACCTCCGGGTCTGACCAGTTCGGGGTGCTCGACCATGTAATCGACAACGTCCGCGGCCACGAACCGCTGGAACATCTCCTGTGTGGAGCGCGCCTTCTGCCTTTCCGAAAGGTAATGCGAAAGGGTGCATCCAAGCCATGTCAGGAAAAGGCAGGCTGAGGAAGGGGCAAGGTCGATCATGAACCCCGAAGTGTGGTAGAGGAAGGTCGCGCCGGTCAGAACCAAGGAGAGGGAAACCAAGATTATTGCTCCCCCTCGAAAGACCCGGAAACGGTCCATGACCTTTCCCGTGATCAGAGCGAGGATGAAGGCAAGTCCCCAGGCTTCACCCCAACGGCCGGGCCTGATGAACCTTCCTTCCAGTATTGTCAGGATCGCATTCGCGTTTATCTCCGATCCGGTCATCTGCCGCTCTCTGTTGGAGAAAGGAATGGGAAAGGTGAAAGGGGTCTCGAAAAAATCCGATTCGTTGCGGTGAAAAGAGCCAATGAAACAGAGTTTGCCACCGGTGCTGTAGGCTTTCGACAGGTCGGTTCTCAGTCCGATCTCGGTGGGATGGTAGCGATCACCCGATTCGGGAAATTCCTCCGCGAGTTTCCGAAGCATTTCTTCATCGAGGCATTGATGCATGTTCAGGGAGGGGAAAACCGGTGGTCTATCTTCCGACACCATGGTATCCCCGAAAAAATAGACCTCCATCGTTCCGTCGGGAAAAGTCGGGATGAAACGGTCCAGGAGCTGAACCCCCCCGGAATACTCCTTCTTTTCGATCAGAACCCTGATCCGCTCGAGTTCCGTGCGCATTGCCTTCAGATAGGCATTCCCGGTCCCCGATGCCCGGTCAAGGTAGAGCACGGCGGAAAGAAGGCAAAGCGAAGGTCCGAGCCCCTCGTTTCCGATTTGAAACAGGGGAAAGGCGTGGATGAAACTCCCCTTTACATAGGAGGTGTCGATGAATCCGACTTGGGCTTTCCCCTTCAGGAACCGGTTCTCCGGAAGAACGAGGGTCGTCTCCCGCAATGCCCCCGTTTCCGAACCCGAAACGACCGAAGGTTCGGCCGCATCCGACGCGATGGAGGGGCGCAAAGCCATCCCCCCCAGTTTCGATTCCTCCCGCTGTCTTTGGGAAAGGGCGGCGAGACCGATGGGGGCTTCACTCTCGGCAATTGCCCTTTCGAGCTGGAAATCCTCGGAGGGAGATCGCTTTCCCCGGAAAACCACGTCCACAGCTATTGCAGCTGCGGCGTCGGTGACGCTGGGGGGGGGTGAGTCGATGTCGAAAAATAGAGTCACAGATATGAGGGAACCGTTTCCGGAAAGACAATCGATTTCGAAACCCGGTCTCAGGTTGAGGAAGTTCTCAAGGAAAGGCGGAATTCCATGGGGTGGGAGTAGTGCCGGGGCCGGATGCGGACCGGAAGTCCTTGAGACCTCCTGGAATGAAGGAAGTGCAAGAAAACCCGGGAGCCGGAAAACCTGCTCCCGAAACGTCAGAAGAGACCCCGCAGAAGCCCTGGCGGAACGTTTGATCCAGGCAAGGGATGACTCGAAGTTCGATTTGTTCTGCGTTTCGAATCTCCCGATGGAAAGTCCGACGATATCCAGCCTCCGGACCTTCTCTTCCGAGGCTGGTCTCAAAAAAGAATGGGGTTTCCCCAGGAATCTCAAAACCGAGGCAAAATGCTTCCTCCCGGGCTCCCCGAAGAGGAAGTCCGCGGTCGCCTGGTCCTTTTTTATCAGAAAAATGGGTTGGCGAGCGGGATGGCGAACAGGTCCCCACTGGACGATAAATGCATGAAGAGAGTTCCTAAGGATGGCGAATCCCAGAGCGCCCCCCAGAATCAGCAGAATACACCATGCGGCCAGCCCGATGGCAGGCCCGCTCTGTCGGATGAAAAGGGGCAGGAACCATCTCCAGATGCGTTCGGGGTACTTTCCGATCCCCCCAAGGCGGATGGCGGGAAAAATCCGGCCCTCCGGTGGCGAGCTTCTGATCACAGTTGGCGGTGAGGGGGAATCAGTATTGGGCATCGCGATCCTCGAAAATCTGCAGCCCGTCAGCGTCGGCAACGATCGTGAACTGTCGGAGACCCTCGGGGTCGAACCGGACGAAACTGAACGGGCGGTTCAGGCGCCCGCGGATCGAGGTGAGCTCCGGGTCGCCCCCGCGCTCACGGCCGGAGACCAGGTTCGTCTGGAGGTTGAACTGGAGAAGCCGATGGTTCACGGGGTCCGCCACGTCGAATGTCAAATTGGTTCCGGCTTTGTCCCAACCGAAAGTGTTGGAGGGCTCCGGAACCGAGGGGTAGGGAATTCCCCCGGTCGGGAGGGTGCCGACCGATTGTCCCCCGATCAGGCCCTGAGCGGAATCGTACCGGAAGGAACGCACCTGTCCGTTTTCGAGAAGGGTGAAGATTTCCTGGCCCCGCACGGTCACTCCGCGGGTCTGCGCGGCGAAGGACGATGTCTGGGTCAGGGTGAAGTCGGCTGAACGAAGAACGTAGGAGAGAAGCCAGGTCCGGTCTCCCACCAGGAATACCGGATCCTTGCTTCCGGCAAGGTTGAGGAGGCCGAGGAACCGTGGTGCGGAACAGGGCGTCCAGGCGGTATCCGCGTTCAGGGACCAGGAGTTCGCCGCCGCGCCTCCGCGGCCAACCGACAGCAGGGAAGGCGAGGTCGTCGTCCCGTGGAGTATGAAAGCGTTCTTCCCGCCCGCGGGGACGCGGATGTCCACGAAGTCGCTCCCGGGCTGGCTTCCCGTCCAGTCGGACACGCGGGCCGTCGCGAGGGAAACCGACGGACGGGCCCCTTCCTTCCGGAAATCAATGGGAACGCAACGGAGAGAATCCTTGTACAAAATGAAGACTTCGCTTGCAACCGTCGCGGTCGGGTCATCCGCTAGACAGATCCGTCGCGGGATGGCTGTGCCCCCATCGGTTCGGAGAGCCGACCATGGGGTGAAATCCCTGAACCTCCCGAGGTTGTCGGGTTCGTAGGCCCCGGCGGTACAGACTCTCGTGAAGTCCTCGCTGAACACGCCACTCGCCACGAGCTCCAACGTGGTCGAGCGCATATCGACCGTCCCGGAGGCGAACCTGAGATGGACCGCGCCATCCTGGATCGTGAGCATGGATGGATGCGCGGTTCGGGTGGTGGAGGGGCCGGCGGCTTTTTGAACGAGCCTGTCAAAGAGGGAAAAGGAATCAGGGACGAGTGAGTCCGAGGCCACGTTGACCGGTTGACCGTTCTGGTCCTGGAACTTCACGATAAAAAGGGGATCCTCGTTCCCCCCGAAAGCCAGACACCCGGAAATCGAGATCGTTCCGCTGACCAGGGGACGGATTACCAGTTCGAAAGTCTTCTGTGCCCGGTGGTGGGTCCTGGGATCCTCAACGTAGATCTGGAAAAGGGACCGGCCAGGAAGGCCCGGAACTCCGGTCAGGATACCGGTGTCCGATCCAAGGGAGAGCCAACCGGGGAGGGATGTGAAAGACGCCACTCCCCACCGGGCTCCGGTCGGGAGGTTGATCCCCTGCAGGGCGATTGACAGCGGCTCATTGACCCGGCCCGGGGGCAAAGCCGAAGGGGAGATGATCGCCATGTCTTCCCTGATCTTCTGGGAGAACTCCTTGGTTGCGCTGCGCCCGTTCTGGTCTTCGACCCCAACCGTGAACCGGAATGTTCCCGCGGTCAGGGGAGTGCCGGACAATGAGCCTCCCGAAGCGTCCAGAACGAGACCGGACGGAAGTTGCCCGGACCGGATCGTCCAGACCAGGGGAGGGGTTCCCCAGCGTGCGGTCAATCCCTTCTGGAAAGGTTCACCCACATTTCCATCCGACAGGAGGCCCGCGGTCAGGATTTCGAAGGGCCAGTCGGTTGGCCGGAGGATCTTCCCCGCGACGCGAGCCTCGACCAGCCACTCCTCCTGGAGCGTCGTCCAGGTATTCCCGTCGTCGAAGAACTGGGCGACGATTCCGAGGCCGTCTTTCAGATACCACCATCTCTTCACGAAAGAAGTCGGGAAGAAGGGTGACCTTGCTCCCTGGGCATACTCGAGCGAGAAAACCAGGCCGATGGCGGGGAACTCCCCCATCCGATCCTTGTAATCCCATGGTTGCGCGATCCGGGCGAACCCCTGTGCCGAGGTCGATCTGCCAAGAAATGTTTCGGTGACAGCCTGCGTGAAGGTTGTCGATCCGACCCCGACCCACTCGGGTGCGAGGGGAATGGGCGCATTGCCGAAGACGGAGTAGAAACCGTTGTCGGGCGGGGGCCCGTAGTCCCAGATCCCGCCCGTGTTCGAAAACCGGTGAAGGCCGCCGTATCTGGAAAACATGCCTCCGGTCGGAGCTGGGAGAGAGCCGGATTTGAGGGGTTCGAAGGTTTCCCGGATCGTGAACACCGGGCTGGCTCCTCCCGGTTGGGAAACCGATTCGACGGTCCTGACAACGAGGTAGGGGGATTCGCTTCCGTTCACGATCTGGCGATATTTCCAGTAATCCCCGACGTGGAGTGGAAAGCAGGTCGTGATATGGATGGCCCCGGTGTAGTCGGTTGTGACGGAAAAATCGCTGATGTACCAGTCGCCCTCGAGCTTGATCATCCTGAAGGTGAGGTTGATCCGGTTCCCGGTAGGGGCGTCGAGGAATGCGAAAACCTCGGCGTATTCAGGCGATCCGATGTAGATTCCACCCTCCGGCACGGTGAAGGTGAAAGTGGCGTTGTCGGTCGGATCCAGCGGGTCGGCTCCGAATCCGACTATCTGGAGTTGGGCGAGGGCATTTCCGGTCTGCTGGGCCCGGAAACCCTCCGACAAAAAGCTCTGGGCTGCCCCGGAGTCCTTCCGGCCGGCGGAAGACATGAATCCCTTCAGGACCCCCTCGATTGCGGTTCTCTCGGAATCGGCCGAAAAACCGGTGCCTCCGCCTCCTCCAACCCCTCCGCAGCCCCACTGCATGAGAAGGAGAAAAGCACAACCCAGAAGGAGAATTCGCCTGATCATCTGTCCGGATTCGACCATTTCACCACCCAGAAATCGCCTCCACCATGGTTCCCAGAGACATCCCCGCCGGTGGACTCGGAGTAACAAACGGTGAAGAACCCGTTGTCCGGTGTTGGAAGGACTCCGCTGACATACTCTACGGCTCCCTGGTTTCCCCCGAAGTTCCTGTTACCGATTGCGCCACCCGATGGATCGACTCCCTTCATGTGGCACCAGCCATGTTCTCCCGAGGGGGGAGGAGCGATGCCCGCGAGAAGTGCGGACCCGTCGGTCTTCTGGCAGAGCGACCCGGGGCGGAAGAAGAGCAAGGTCTTGCGCCAGATTTCCTTGGCGGAGGCATCCAGTTTCATCGCGATCGCGTTCAGGCCTGAGGGGTAGGTCACAAGTACTCCTCCGTCATCCGCGACTGCGGATTTCACCGCGAAGTTCGCTGGATTCGCAAGGTTGAGGCTGACGCTCTGATCGGTGATGGTCTGCCGCCAGCCCATCGTCCCGTCGGCCCGGATTGCTGCAAGGATCGCCCAGCCCATTACGGTGCCGGAGGAAACCTCCCCACGGATTCCCAGGACCGTGAATCCGCCGGGGTCGCCCCAAGGGTGGACCCTGGCCAGAAGCGTTCCCCGCCAGTCCTTTCCGCGCCAGGAGGCTCCGATCGAGGGGCCCGGATCGATCTGGAGGATTGCGGCGTAGGCGGAATCCGCTTCGAACCCGTCGTCGCGAAAGCGCGTGTTTCCGGCGACGATGGTCTTGCCCTGGGAGTCGGTAAGAAGCCCGCCGGGCGAATCGAGAAGGGGCGGAAAAAGGAAGAAAGAGGTCCCTGTGGTTCCGTCGGGGAGGATTTCGGCGACGAGGGTTCGCTTTCCCATTCTCGGTTGACCGTCGTTTCCGAAACACGCGAAGTCGCCATCGGGTGAGTCGGACGAAAAAAGAACCAGACAGGTTCCGCTCGAGGTTTCCACGAGGCCGACGGGCCTGTCGGCACCGACTCCCCCGAAAACCCTCTTCCACCTGATTCCGCCAAAGGAATCAAGGCAGATGACCCATGCGTCGAGGCCGCCTTCGTTCCGGGCCACCTGGCCGTCCCCGGAACGGCTGGTTCCCGCAACAACGAGTCTTCCATCCCTCATCAGAAGAGACTCCCCCGGGACATCCTCACCCGATCCGCCGTAGCAGCGCCCCCACTCCATGGTCGGGGAAAAAGCCATCGTCCTGAAGGGAGAGGGTTCGGACCAGGAACCCACCCCGCCCAGGTTGTCACAATGCCGTGCCCGTGCCCAGAAAGTGGTGCCCGTGGCCAGGCCGGTAACGATGGCCGAGGCTTCCATCCCGGCCACTCCGTGGATGCTCCGGACGATTCCGCCGGGAGAGAACCCGGAATCGGTCGAAACTTCCCAATCGGTTTTAAGGTGATAATCACCGGGATCGGGATCGGAAAAAATCCCCGTCCGAAGGGTCACCGAACCGAAAACACCTCGTGCTCCCGATGCGGGTTCGACGATGACCGCCTGCAGGGGGGGATGGTTGGGCGGTGGGGAGACCCTGATCGAAACGCCCGCAGACGTGGTTCGGGACCAATCGGTCCGGACGGCTTTTGCGACAAGGGTATAGGTTCCGGAGGGGACTGCGGCCCAGGTGAAGCCGAATGGGGCCTGTGCCGATTCTCCGATCTTGAACCCGTTCTGGAAGAACTCCACCTTTCTGAGCCCGTCGGGGGAAGCGCTGGCAAGCAATCTCACGTCACTTCCGGCCTCGAACACGGCGCCCTGTAGGGGTTCGACGAGAGTGACCGGCCCTGAATGCGTAGCGACAGGGGGAAAGGGGCCGCCGAGCCCGCGGAGGATATCCCTGCCGAAGGTCGCGATCAGGGCGTCGGCTACGTTTCCCGCCGTTCCGCCTTCAATCCATCGCCGGATCTCCACGGTCATCGAAGCTATCGCAGCGGATTCCCCTCCGATTTTCAGTTCGAGTGACGAGAGCCCGATCGCGTCGCTGGCGGTTCTGAAAATCGTCGAGACGGCGGTCGAAAGAGGACCTACGATGATCCCTTCCCGGCTTTGCCGGAGGTTCTCGAGGGTTGCGAGGAGGATTGTGCGGTCACCGGGGTCAAGGACCACGATCTCGCCGCTGAAACCGGGAGGGACACCGGAAATGAGGAACCGCCCGAATCCATCGGTTGGAACCGGGCCTGCGGCAAGGTTCCCGGAGGAGTCCAGGAGGCTGACACCGAGGCTGGAAACCTGCAGGGAAAGGCTGATGGAGGGATATTCACACACCGCCGCGGAGGCGCCCTCAAGGACTACGCCATCCTGGCTTTTCGGGCGCATTCGCCCCATCGTGGGGCTCGTGCCCTCAAGGACTACGCCCGTCGGGCCAAGGACGGGCCATCCCTGGCCCTGGCCCGACACTGCCGCATCCTGCGGTTCGTCCTGGCTTTTCGGGCGCATTCGCCCCATCGTGGGGCTCGTGCCGGCTTCGAAGG
>CAYRYU010000159.1:5280-11313 GCA_964428355.1 uncultured bacterium | reverse complement strand
TAAGAGGAGGTTCGACGAAGAAACCACCCTCAGCTAGATTGCCCACAAGTGGGAGTTGACCTGCAAAAAACCCGCCCAGCCCTTTGGGCGGGTTCTCATTTTTTCCGAAAAAGAGCTTGACAGGGTGGCGAGAATTGGTTACTGTATTAGTAGTGTAATACACTAAAACACAGAAGCACGAAAGGTGGTGATCCTGGTGATCAAAGTGGACGAATCCTCTCCAGTCCCGATTTACCAGCAGATCGTTGCGGGGATGCGCAGGGAAGTCCTGACCGGAATTTTTGGGCCAGACCAACGCCTTCCCTCCATCCGGGATCTTGCCCTGGAATTGAAGGTAAACCCCAACACCATCGCCAAGGCCTACCAGGAAATGGAACAGATGGGCGTCATCTATTTCAAACGCGGTCAGGGAGCTTTCGTAGCCCCCCGCCAGGAGGAGGAACGTATGCAGGAAGCCCGCCAGGAAATCGGCCGCTTGTTTTCAGAGATCATTTCGATCGCAAGAAGTATGAACCTCCCTCCCCAGCAGCTTCACTCGATTCTCGAGGAAATCCTGAATTCGTCAGCGACGGATGCAGGTAAGAAGGAGGCCTGACAATGGATTCGATCACGTTCGAAAAACTCAACAAGAGATACGGGAGTCTTCAGGTTCTCCAGGAGGTTTCCGCCAACGTCCCAGCGGGACAGGTGGTAGGTCTCCTCGGAAGGAACGGAGCGGGAAAAACCACCCTATTTCGAATCCTTTACGGGTTGATTTCAGCTGACTCCGGAAAGAAGAGCATTCTCGGGATGGATCCCGAGGTCGCTTTGGTCCAGATGAGGCAACGCGTTGCTTTCGTCAGCGAGGAGTGTCACCTGTATCCCTGGATGACCGCCCGCAATCTCGAGAAGTTCTGTGCACCTCTCTACCCGAAGTGGGACCCGTCCCTTTTCTCCAAGCTTCTGTCAGACCTTGATATCCCGGAAGACAGAAAAGTGGACGCACTGAGCAAGGGCACCCGCCGAAAGCTGATGCTTGCCCTGGCCCTTGCCACCCAACCCGAAGTCCTTCTCCTGGACGAGCCATTCGGGGGAATGGACGCGGTCGTCAGGGAGCAGATCGTGTCCACACTTATCCGGTCTCTTGCGGAAAAGGGCGTTACCATTTTTCTTTCGACCCACGAAATTGAGGAGTTCTCAGGAGTCTGCGACCGAATCATAATCCTGTCCAAGGGCTCCTTCCTTGTCGACAGGGAAACCGAGGCACTCACCCAATCGGTGCGTAGGGTGGTGGCGACCCTTGAAAATCCAGTAGAGGCGCTTCCTTCCCACCCTTCCATTTTGACGTCCCGGGCACACGGTACTCAGGCCGAGTTCGTGATGAAGGATTTCACTCCCGAAGCTGCCGCCGCGGTCCTGGCGAATTTCAAGGTGCGTGAAACCCGTTTTGAAGGGCTGACTTTGCCGGAAATCTTCGTCGCTTTCACCGCCGGGAAGGAGGAGGACCGATGATCCCGATCTTCTGGAAAGAGGTCCGTCAGAACTTTCTGTTCTTTCTTCTGATGGTTGGGGTCGGCGTGATTTCCATCGCCGTTCTTTGGGGAACGAACAACATGGACCGAAGTTTCGCACTGATGCTCTTGTGCAGCATGGAAGCTCCCATCCTGATCTTCCTTACAGGCCATCATCTCATTCAAACGGAGATCCAGGGGAACACCCTGCCGTTCACCCTTTCGCTTCCTCTTTCAAGGGCACGAATCTGGGCAGGGAAAGCCCTGTTTGGCGGAGCGTATGCCGTGGCATTGAATGGCGTGTTTCTTGGTCTGGTATGGGCCACGACGGTTTCGGAATCGGCAAAATACGACGTCTTCGCGGCGGCGGGGTTGGCCGAGTATCTTCTATACGGATTCATTTTTCCCCTCGTTCCTTTCACTTGGGGTTTCTTCACCTCCCAGTTTCCCGAGGGATTTCCAACTCTTTTCAACCTGGTTCTTCTGACCGGAATTGGAATCGGCTTTGCCTCAAGTGTCTTCGTGGCCGTGAACCCCCTTCTCACCGCGATCTTCGTGATCGCCATATTCGGAATCTCAGGTTTGATGACGTTCCGGAGTGGAGAGCTCCTTGTGGGCTGGCGAACGATCATCCACGGCCTCCTATGGACTCTCGGTCTTTCCGCATGCGCACTGGTCTTTTGGGGAACGCTCGACAGGATCCAGCTTTTCTCGGCTTCACCTGAGACAGCGAGGTTCGAATACACGGGCGATTCTGCCCCTCGGTCGGGGACCGTTCCGTTCAATCTCTCGGTTTCATCTCATTGGTGGGATCCCGTTGATTGCAAGAGGGACGGAAGGGTCGGAATCATCGATCTCGAAACAGGCAGAACGCGGTTTCTCGGGCCCCGAATGTCCGAAGTTCGCCTGGTTTCGCCGAGTGGGAGGAAGCTTCTTTGTCGTTCCTTTCACCTCACCCCGGGGTTCTTCACCCCCAACCGCTGGGTCCTGATCGATCTGGACGAACCGGCTTCATTCAGGAATGTTCGCGCGGATGGCAGACCTGTTGCCTTCATCGACGAGGACACGATCCTTTTCTGCGAAACCATCGGACGAAGCGGGTCGGAAACAACAACCACGCTCTGGTTGGTGAGAACTTCAGGGGAAAAGAGGATGGTCTATGCAATTCCCGGGTCTTTTCGGGACCGCGTGTGGGCTCTTCCAAAACTTGGCCTGGCCATTCTCCGGTCGGCGGAACTGGGTGAGCACCCGCGTCTGATCAAGATTCCCGATGGAGCCCTCGTTAGGGGGGAACTCCCGGAATCGATCAGCGATGTAGTCGAAACCGGCAGCGGTTCGATCATCATCTCGATGGGTCCCGTTCAAGAGGGTGGAATGCCCAAGGAAATGAACGCTCCGGCGCTCCATTACCGATACGCCCGGATCGTTCGATCGGAAAGTGATCCCTCAGGGTGCGAAGTGACTCACCTGAAAGAGATTCCCTCCAACGAGGTCTTCCTCGGGGAAACCTATGATGGAAGGCTTCTCTTCCGGAGCGCAGCCCCTTTGCCCGCGTCGGGTTTGGCTTCTCATGTCGTTCTGGCAACCCGTGCCCCGACCGGCTCGGATCCGCGTTTGATCCGGGAGTTTGACGCTGATCCAGTCAGGGTGGATCTTTCACCGGATGGAAGATGCCTTTTCATCGAGGAAATGGTCGCGGGAAACAACACCCCTGGTTTGATGAGGCTCGATCGGCTTGCATCGCAAGGATACGAGTTGACTCCCGTTTCGGGGTGTCCCAAGGGATATTGCAAATGGATTCGCTGGATCGATTCCGACCGTTTATGTTTCCACGATTCGGGTTTGAAGAGCACCCTTTACGAGATCCGCGCCTCCTCCGCGATGGCTCGTCCCATCCAGCTTCGGGCCTGGTGAGCGGTTGAAGGAAGAAAGGAGATTCCCCATGATGTCGATCTTCTATCGGGAATACCTCGAACACAGGCTCCATTTCGTCATTTTCATCGTTGCGGGCCTGTCAACGGTCGGTCTTCTGGGCTTGTTCCAACAGGCATATCCCGATGTCGTGCTGACGTTGCTTTTCCTGGTGGAGATTCCGTGCCTGGCAATCATGGTCGGGGGACACATGGTCAGCACCGAGGTCCTGAAGGGAACCTTCCCGTTCCTGGCTTCCCTTCCATTGTCCCGGTTCAGGATCTGGGTGGGGAAGGCCTCCTTCGGCTTCGTCTTCTGCGAGATTATCGTTCTTGCCTTCGCCCTCATCGGCATGGCGGCCGGGGTTCCGGGCTTCTCGATCGACTGGCAGGTGGGAGATCTCCGGTGGGGAGATTCGTTCTGGTTCGCTCCCGCGAAGTTCTCGGAGTTTTCCGCTGCGATGATCCTTTTCGGCTATCCTCTGGTCCTGTTCTCCGGAAGCTTCTTCGCGACAATGCTCCCGAAAGGTGTCGGAACCCTGGTTGGGATGGGGGCGTTGGTCATTCTCTGGATTTTCGGTGTGAACTTCGGGTTCGCGGCAGTTAATCTTCCGTTGGCTGCAGGGCTCCTGTCCGCTTCCTTCCTCGTGTCTTCCTGGGCGGTCTTTCGGCGCGGGGAATTGATGGATTCCTGGAAAAGGGTTTTGACGGGAGGAGGAGTCCTTGCCCTTTGCCTGACGGTTTCGCTCGGAATCTGGGCCGGTCTCGATGGGTGGGCGGAGAAGAATCCTATCGACCTCCACCTTGACGCAAGGAACTCGATTCCCGTCGACGGTGGCCGGATGATGCTTGTGAGAGGCGTCTCCACCTCGGGAGCCCTTGATCCGATCGTTGGAATGGGCATAGGACAAGAAATCTATGGAAGAGAGCGGGTTCAAAACTCCGTCAGGTTGTTCCTCAAGGATACTCGGACCGGTTCCCTGCGCCAGATTGGGCGACGAGGGACGGTCACGGAGGTTGTTTCCCCAAACGGGGAATGGCTCGCCCAGGTCGCGCTGAACTCCTTCCCGGGAGTCCGGGGAAAGGCGCGCCTTCTCCTGCACCACAAATGGATGGGGGAAGGTGACCAGGTCTACGAGGTCGATCACGACGCCGCCCCGAACCTGGTGGAAGATGATGGATCGGTGATCTATCACCGGTACATTCTGGCAGGGGAGAAATGGGTTACGACGGAGTTCTGCAAGTTCGTTCCGGGTTCGGGGACCACTGTCCTTCATTCCGTTCTCGGAACCGAGACAAACGGCTCTCGGGTCCATCTTTTGAAAGCCATGGGTGCCCTGGTCATCGAACCCGAGGAATGGACGGGGGATGCGATGCTGATCACCCTCGACGATGGAAAGCGACATTATCTGAAGAGTGGTTCGACCATCCAGGTGGAGATTGAGACACCGGAAATGGCGGTTTTCCGCGCCCGGGAAAATCCCTGGGCGACTGCGAGTTGGCTGGTCGGTTGCGATCGGGCCGGGAAGGCCATTCCAATGGATTGGTGCTCGAGTTCGACCTCCTTTCTTGGAAAGATGTCCGACGGGAGGATGTTGACCTTCGTCGCACATTCTGCTGAAGGGGAGAACCCAACGGAAGGTCCGACCCCGGTTCCCACCTACGAGAATCAGTTCTTCCGACTGGAGGTTTGCGATCCCGTCCAAAAGACGTTTTCGCCCCTGGAATGCTACCCCCGGAAGATGTTCGGGAATGGGACTGCCTGTCACCTGTCCTCGAGCGGAAACACCCTTCTGGTCTTCGAGACCGCGTTCCGGGAAAATCCGTTCTATCTGGTCGACCTGAGGAGCGGGAAAGTGACCGACCTTCCGATAACTTTGCGGATGTCGCATTCCGTGAGGCGGGACGGTTCGGACTCCTTCCTGATCAGCATCGAGAAGGAAAACTGGCGCGTCGATGGAAACACCGGGGAAATCAGAAAGGTCTTCGAATGGTCCGAAGAGGAATGGACTGAGATTGCGGACATCCCCCTGGACCAGCAATGGTGATCCTTCGGAGACCCCTCGGCAGGTCCTGGGAAGGAGCGGAGGTTGTCAGATCGTTCCGCAGATCTTTTCCATGAGCTTCCAGACATCCGGTGACTTGGGGAGGGGCTGGCGGAAATCCTTGATATAGAACGCCGGTCCCTTCCCTGTGTTCAGGCGCAACTGAAAACCCTTTGTCGTCACTCCGCCGTCAGTCTCATCGAACTGGGAGATGGGGAACATCTGTTGGAAGGCTGCGTCGGGGCCAACGAGGATGCTCCAGTTGTCGGGAAGATCGGGAGGAACGTTGTAGTTCGAAAGTTCGAGGTAGGTCAAGTTGGCCGGGTCGAAATGGAAGATGGCTTTGAAATCCCTGGAGGGCGATTTCCCCTCTTCGTTCCTGGATACTATCCAGAGACGGGTCGCGTCGGTCGCGTGCGCATCCTGGATGACGAAGAGGGTGTCAGAACCGAGGATCTCGAGTCGCTTGACGACCGTTGGATCGAAGTTGAAATCCAGGGGGACCATCGAAAGGGGAGTGGCGGGGTTGTAATTCGCATGAACATAGAGTCGGTCCTCTCCGTTCTCGTTGATGAACGCTTGACGGAA
>CAYRYU010000159.1:0-5180 GCA_964428355.1 uncultured bacterium | reverse complement strand
GGACCAATGAAGCATGGCAAGGTTGAAAAGCGCGTCGGGATCTCCGCCTGCAGCGGCTTTCTTCGCTTCTTCCAGCTCTTTATCAGACGCTTTTGGGCGAACCTTCCGGGGAACTATCACCCTGGGCTTTGGCTCGGAGTAGCGAACCTCGAAAGCTCCCACTTCCGGACCCCAGAACCAGTTGGAATAAACCTTTTCCTTGTCGCCGAGGGCACCGTATTTCTTCCAGAGGGCGGCTTTCGCCCGCTCGTTTCGTTCCCGGTCAAGCATTTCCTGGCAACGTTTTGTCCAGAAAACCGCGAGCACGTTCTTGTCGTCGAGTTTCAACATCGCGGTATAAACCGCCTTGGCGTCCTCGTACCGGCGGCGGTTGAAAAGTTCGGCTCCTGCTTTCCGAAGTCGCATCAGTTTGATGCTGAGGGGCAACCGTCGGTACTGCTGAAGGTCGGGAGAGGGACCTTCAGGGAGGGTGTGCCCTGCCAGGAAAACCGCCCCTGCCAAACACAGGAACAAAAAGACGTGGATCCGACTCATTTTTCCTCCAGAATTCTGAAACCGGTTCCCATTGCAGGTTGGAAATCGGGATTGACCCACCCGGGGGAGGACGATCCAGGTATCGGCAGATGTCGCATGTTCCATAACCGGGGAAAAGGGTTTGGGAGAAGCTTTGTTGAATGGCGACAAAATTGCTGGCGATTCCATCCGAAACGGCGGAACGTCTGCGGTATTAGATCGGGAAGGACGATACGACCCCAACCATGGCAATTGCCGGGCATGAAATCGGCAATGGAAAAGGATTTCCCAAGGCGACCACGACAATCTGGAGAAGCGATTCCGCTGGCATCGGGTTTGCTGGGGTCAAGCCACGACTTCGGCCGCGGCATCCCGGTCTCCAGGATCTGGATGGGGGTTTGATCGAAAAGTCCCGACGTTGATCCGAAGCTGGTTTTGATGCTTTTGGCATGGGGGCACCGGTTTTGCAGCTTTCGGTTGCGTGACCAGAAACGTGGAAACCTTGAAAGGAGCCAACCATGACAACCACATCGAAATGGATCGAAATCGCAACCACCTCCATCCCGATCTTCGCAAATGACGGAATCGTCGATGAAAGTGAGCTGAACGGACTTATGGATCTAGCCCTGGAGGACGGTGAGATCGACGAGGATGAGAAACGTGTTCTGGCCTGTATCTTTGACAAAGTCAACAGAAGGAACGCGTCTCCCAACGTTTGGAACATGATCGCCGACATCCGCCAGAAGTACGGAATCTGATTCCCGCGAAACCAGCCGCGCGTCAGGTTCTTGTTTGCCAGCGGTTCCAAGGACGTCGGAAGATTCCGAATGGAGGCACCTACACAAGGGGGTAGTGTGACCCGCTCCGGCGGGTTTTTTTGTCCCAAGATTCAGGGCACGATCATCAGGCTGAAATCCGATTCAACCAGTCGGAACCCGTTCAGGTGGATGATTCCCAGAAGAACCCTTTCCCAGGGCATGTTCACGATCCGCATGGTCATCCGGCCTGTCAGGTTTTCGTCAGCCATGACCTCCACTCCAGAAAAGTGCCTCAGGACCCTGATTATCGAGGAAAGCTCTACATCGTAGAACTCGGCATTCATCATCCCCTCTTTCCTGACCGGAAGTTTCAGGCCGATTCCAACAGCCTCCTTGAAAGCCAGCAGGGATTCAGAAGTTCCCACGAAGAGACAGCCGTCCCTTTCTTCCCAGGCGAAACCCAGCGGATGGAGACATTTTTTTAGCGTTTCTCCGCCCGTAGGCCCCAGAGGGAGCTCGACAAATCCCCGGACTTTTTTTGCCGCGATCAACGAGAGTCCGAAATGGGTTGTAAGTCTGGTCAGGACCTCACGGACATCTATCATTTCGGGTTTTCGGTCTTTCCTGTCTTCTATCTTGGGACGGATATGGAACGGCCGATCGAGCAATTCGGGAGGTTTCGCCGGAGAGAAGGACACCAGAGAAAAGAATAACAGCAGGGTAACGAGCCACCGAGTTCCCGGGGACCCGAAAACAAGGAATCTTCCCCTCAAGGGGGAGAGAAAAGACGACATCCCAAACCTCTCACCGGACCCTTTCCTCTACCGATCGAACTCTCCAAGGATGTCTTTCACATCCGTATCCTGCATGAGGCTGTTTATCTTTTCGTTGTTCATGAGAAAATTGTAATCGCCTCTCTGGATCGCATCCTGGATCTGGGGATCCTCCATGACGCTCTGCATCGCCTCGCTTTGGCCCAGCCTCATTATCCGGTCGACGAAGTTCCCATCCCCCATCATCTGCTGCAGCTTCCTGTTGGCTTCCTCCTGGGCGGAGGCGGCATCTTGCGGCTGGGCAGGTTGCCCTGGAGTTGCCGGTGAAGGGGTGGGGGAGCCCACAGGGACATTCCGGTCGGGCCGATGTATCGTGGGAACAGCGTGGCGCGGATTTCCCTCGATTATTCCAGGGGACGATGAAGTACCGGGGGTGGCGGGAACTCCCCCCGAATCCTCGTTTGAGATCAGAAGGATCTGGTCCGCGGGGACCTTAATCTCGCCCATGATAGGTGAGCGGATGGTGTAGACACCACCCTTCATTTCGGTGATCTCCCCACGGATGGTGCTCTGGTCCTTCAGACGGATCAACTGCTGCGGAGCAGCGGTTACGGCGATCAACACGGCAAAAAAAGCGAAAAAAAATCCCAACCGCTTGTTCATCTCTTAATCTCCCAACACCTCAAGTGTATAGTTATTTGGGGAAATGTCAAATTTATGGGTTGCGCTATTGACCTCGAAAAGCGACTCTGATAAGAATTGACAAAAAGAAATTCTTACGGAGGAAATATGGCAAAAACCCACGAAATCTACAAATGCAACCTTTGCGGAAATCTGATGGAGGTTCTCCATGACGGAGCGGGGGAGTTCGTCTGTTGCGGCAAACCCATGACCCGCCTGGCCGAGAACACGGTCGACGCCTCCAAGGAGAAGCACATTCCGGTCGTCGAGAAGACTGCCGACGGAATCCTCGTGAAAGTTGGGAGCGTTCCACACCCCATGGAAGAGAAGCATTTCATCGAGATGATCGAGGTCATCTCAGAGACCCGGGTGTGGCGATGCCACCTCAAACCCGGTGACAAGCCCGAAGCGGCGTTCTGCGGAAAAGGCGGAAAGCTGATCGTCAGGGAGTATTGCAACCTTCACGGTCTCTGGAAAACCGAGATTTGATCACGGTCTTCTTCCGATCTTCCAACCGGAGGGAGGCCATCCAATGAGAGATATCGTTTAGCCAAAAGCGGGAGCGGACCGCACCAGTTTTCCAGCCTTTCCGCGAGCCGCTCCCGCCTGAATCCTTCCGGTCCAGTGCCTTCGAAATTTCGGGGGCCTTTATTTTTTCCGGCGGGTTTCTCCGATCGCTTCCACCATGGGAAACTCGATCTCGATCAGGTTCGCGCGGTTAAGGGGATCAACCCCGGTCAACCGAAGCTTCCCGCCCGAAGGCATCCCATCATCGTTCAACAACATACCTTGCATCTCGATCCTGAGGTTCCAGGGGCGGCCCCAGATATCGAAGGCATTGATTTCCACGGTTCCGGATAACGGGCCCGTTTGGGAGACATCGCCGCGAACTACATTCTTGCTTCGCCACTTCCCAGTGAAGTCGAGGTAGGTTTGCACGTGTTTCGAGACAGGTTTCACCCAGCCATCCAGGCGAACCTGAAACCCTCCGAAATGCCGGTATTCATATGAACCGAAGGAACGGTCCCGAATGAGATTCGTGTCCGATCTTGCTTCGAAAAGAGGAAAAACAGGGAATTTCGACAACTGAAGGATGTCCGCCACGTGCCTTCCCATGTCCATCAGTTGACGCATCGCCGATTCACTCTGGGGCGTCTCGACCAGGTCCCGAAGAGAATGCACCCCCCGCATGAGGCGTCTGATCGACTTGCCGGTCCATGGTGGGATGAATTTCCCCTGAGGGGGAATGTTTGCGGGAGGTGTGAAAAGAACCGGCGCAGGAGCAGGGGCTACCCCGAAAGGAAGATTGGGTGGGGGAGGCATGAAAAGGACCGGGGTAGAACTGCCCGCGGCTGTGGTGTTCGGGGGAAGGGAGGGAGAACCCGGTGCAACTGGGTATTCGTTGGGAGTCGTTCCTGCCGGGCCGGCCGGAGTGCCTGGCGACCCTGGAGCGGGGGGAACGGGCATCTGCTCTAGTGCGGAAGGGGGTGGCAGGAACTGGGGGATTGTTTCCGGCCCTTTGGAACCAGGCTTTTCCGAAGCTTGGGATTGGGGGCTTTGGGAAGACGTCGGTTGAGGTTGCAAAAGTTGTGGCTGAAAGGACTGGGGCTGAATTGGTTGCGGTTGGATTGGTTGGGGGGAATGCACCTGTTGGGCCACCGATTGGGGAACCTGTGCACCGTTTTGGGGAGAATTCATGTGCACCGGACGGGTTCGTGGGTAGAGGGGGGGGACCATCACCTGAGGCGGAGGCGGGTTATGCACTGGCTGGCCGTAGATCGAATAACCTGTAGGGGGATAGGAAGGCGGGGTCGGCCCAAACGAGGGAAGTGTCGGAGACTGCATTGCAGGTGAGACGGTTGGCGATGGCTGAACTTGCGGGGTTTGAGCCGGAATCGGCTGGACCGGGACTGCCTGAACCGGAGCCGATGGGTCGAAAGCGGGCTGGACCTGGCCCCGATAAAAGTGCTGGGGCACGGCGGTTCCAGGGATGTCGGGCGAAACCTGGGGCTGGGCATAAGGATAGGGCGGAGTCATCACGGGTTGGGGCTGTCCGGAGAGGAACGGCGCCGGTTGCCCTTGCCCATTCCCTCCCGGCGTGGTCTGGGGAACAGCCTGCGCGGGCGAATGGGGAGCTGGGGGAAGCGTGAAGGAAGGCTGGGGAGGCGTGAAGGAAGGCTGGGGAGGCGTGTAGGACGGCTGTGATTGGACGCCGGAAGGTGCATTCCAGTTTCCGACGGGGCTCAATCCGTAACCCGGCGGAGGGGGTGGGGGAGCAAGCAGATCGGTTCCAGAAGCTGGGTTCGCTTGGCTGATCTGGACGATCGAGGGCATGGCGGTTAGAACCATCAGGAGGGCAAAGAATCCAATTGTCCGGGTATGCATACGTTGTTCTCCGCTTTCCATTCTGGGGATCCGGGGAATTCACCCTTCATCGAGGAAGATACCCGTTTCC
>CAYRYU010000158.1:10136-11338 GCA_964428355.1 uncultured bacterium | reverse complement strand
AGAAGACCTCTGGAAAAAACATTGGAATTCTCTGTGAACTCCGTGATCTCTGGGGTTTTTCCGTGACTTTCCCACGGATCACGCTGATGAAGCGGACCTCTTCGGTCCCATCAAGAAAACCCGCGGCCGTTCCCATCGGCGGAAATCCGCGTCATCGGCGGAAAAACCGAAATCAGTTGGGGATCCGCATATCCGTGGCCAGGGGACCGGACGAAAAAAAGATGCCGTGGCTTCCAGGGATTCGACGGGTTCGCGCCGAGTGCCCCATTCATGTTATCATTCCAAATTCCAGGTTTCGGGTTCTTTTCCGGGAAGCCTCGAAAGGGGGATCCGGATTTCCATTTTTGCATTGGCGGTCATCTGAGGGGTTCCGATGGAAAACTTGGAACGACCCGCTCCAGTTTTCTCTCAATTCTCTTAACAACTTCTTGAAACGAGGAAAAAGAATCCCGTGAGAATTTCCACCGGGGGAATCCCACTTCTGTTGATCGTCTTTGCAACAAATCTTTCGGCTTGTCTGGCCGATCTTGCATCGCCCGGGGAAGCAATTTCCCCCATTCCTGCCGAAGGTTTTTCGGTCCCCCTGAGTATAATCATCCATCATACGGAGACCAAAAAAACTCTGGGTTGGGAAAAAGTGCGCTACAAAGCCCGGGGTTGGTGCCCCCAACCTCTGGCTGGAATCATCTTCGGAATGTCGAAAACCAGAAGTGGATCGCCCCCCGAAGCCTGCTATGCTACCCAGAGGATCTTGCATTCCGCGGTGGAAACGCACAACATGGATCATCCCGAGCAGCCGATCCGCAATCTCACCCCGAAGGTGATCGAAGGCCTTGTGAAAATGGACTATCTGAAATGTCCCATACAGCTTCCCTCCCCGGAATGTCAGTTCTATAGTTTTGGAGATCTCGAGAGTTCTGGAAGGGTTTCCTGCATTTTCCACGGCTCATCCGCGTCACCTTACAAATATGCCGATATCGGGTTCGCCCTCCCGGGGTGCCCAATCATTCACGACCATACACCGCCATTCACCAAATGGTGGAACCGGAATTTCGAAGTAATCAGTTCGGTTTTTGGACTTTTCTATCTTACCTCTCCTTTTCTGCTGGTAATTCCCATTTTCATTATTTGGAAAACCCTGGGGGCACCGAAGCGCAGGAAATCACCTGATGGCGGGCCGCCCGCATGAAAAGCGGGATCCC
>CAYRYU010000158.1:0-10036 GCA_964428355.1 uncultured bacterium | reverse complement strand
TCATCCCTTCATCGATCACCAGGTTCGATCCGAAAAAAAACAAAAGATCATCATTTCCAAGAATGGCGTCGGGGCCTAACGAGAAGGAAATCGTTTTCTTCTCATCCATCGGGATCTTTTTCCCCAGCGAACTGAGGCCGGGGCCGCATTTCGCCTCCGGTCGGCCGGGGTCGCCTGGACCAAGCCGGCTCGCAATGACCGGCAAAAAGGTCATTGCGTTTTTGCCCTTGCAATCCGAACATCGTTTTATTCGGGAACCGCGTCGAGTTGATGGCCGTAAGCTTTACTGCTATCCTGGATCTGTTTCTTGTCCGTTGCGTCCTAAGGGGGAACCCGGTCTTCCCCGCCCGAAAAGGAAGAAACCTTGTCCTCGAATGCAGTCCCGCCCAGTTTTGCGACCACCATCGGGATGGAGGAGCTTCGCCACCTCCTTTACTCCGTTTTTTCCGCCACCGGAATTCCCATGTGTTTTCTTGACCCGGCCGGAACCCCTCTGTTCGCTTTCGGGGCTCTTCCACCCTGCTTCGGAAGATCAGGGAGGAAGAGCCCGGAAGGCGGTATCCGAAAAGGCTGCGTCGGCGGGAAGGGAATAGCCCGCGGTTGCCCGATCGAGTTCCAGGCGCTGGATTCACCTGTTTCAATCACGCAGGATGGATGCCCGGTAGGCACACTTGAACTCGGGCCGGTCCTGAGATCGAAACCCCAGAAGAAACGATTCCTGGAGCGCTGGGGGAAGCGTATCCTGGAATCGGAACCATGTTGGGCGGCGGTAAAAACCCTTCCCATTCTTTCGCGGGCTCAAGTGGAAGCCCACCGAAAACTGGCAGTGGACCTCGCGAGGATGGTTTCCAACTCGCTTTCCGCAGCCCACAACTCCCTCCTGATGGAAGCCCAGGCGAAGACCGTGGCTCATCGTCTCGACCTTCTGATGAACAGCTTCCTGGACCTCGTTTCCGAACTCGATGAGAATGGCCGGTATACCTTCGTTTCTTCTGGAGTGACCCAGGTTCTCGGCTACGATCCGCAATCCTTGATCGGGGTGTGTGCCTTCGACCATGTCCATCCCGACGACCTCGAAAGAACACTCTGGGTTTTTGCCCAGGCAATGAAAGAGGGTAGGGGCTCGCTGACGGTCCGGTATCTTCACAAGAACGGTTCCTACACCTGGCTCGAGGTTTTCGCCAAGGTTCTTCCTTTGTCGAGCGAATCACGGGGTAGGGTTCTGCTTGGGTGGCGTGACATTTCGGAGGGGGTAACCGCCCGGGATGTCATCATGTCCCTTCAACAGCAGCAGGAGGACATCCTCAATTCGGCAGGGGAAGGAATCATCGGTCTCGATGTGAACGGCTGCCACAGTTTCGTGAACCAGGCCGCGGGCGAAATGCTTGGATACAGGCCCGAGGAGCTGCTTGGTCTTCCAAGCCACGCGACATGGCACCATACGCGGAAAGACGGAACCGGGTTTCCTCCTGAAGAATGCCCGATCCTGAGTTCCTGGAAAGCAGGAGAAATTCGTAAGGTGACCGATGAGGTTTTCTGGCGCAAGAACGGAACGAGTTTTCCCGTCGATTACGTCGCGACACCAATCCGGGCCCAGGGAAAATTGGGGGGAGCGGTGGTAACGTTCCGGGACATCACCGAACGGAAGGCCAAGGAGGAGGAACTCGAAAGGCTGGCAATCGGCCTGGCGGAAGCGAGGACGCACGAAAACGAGATCGGATTCCAGATCCAGGAGGAACTCCTCACCGGCAAACCTCCCCGGGGAATCCGCGGAGCGTCCATCGGATCTCTCACGGTGCCCTCCTTCGGGGTCGACGGCGATTTCATCGATTTTTTCGTCCATTCCCCCCAGGTGTTCGACATCCTGGTGGGCGACGTCATGGGCAAGGGGATTCCCGCAGCCCTGGTGGGAGCGGCTTCAAAGAACCATTTCGTAAGGGCGATAGCCCGGATGATGGCAAGGAACACCCGGGATGGAAAACCGGGGCCGAAGAGCCGATCGGGGCGCAGGGGGAATTCCCACCCCCCCGTTTTCTTTCCCGCTGTTACCGACATCATCCACCGAATGCACGCGGAAATGACTCCCCAGCTTTCGACCCTGGAGAAATTCGTCAGCGCGACCCTGGCTCGCTTCGATCTCGGTTCACGGACGATCACCCTCGTCAACGCGGGCCATCTTCCCCCCATCCAGCTCCACGCAGGGACCGGCAAGGCAAACCTGATCGCGGGGTGTGGCAACAAGCCTCTGGGTTTGAGTGTGGGAGAGGAATACAAGGAGGTGATCCAACCCTTCGACCCCGGCGACCTTATAGTTTTTCATTCCGATGGAATCACCGAAGCCCGGCGGAGCGGCCGGGAGTTTTTCGGCATGGACCGATTTATTTCCTGTCTCGCGGAAAACCAGGGCCGGCGGCCTTCAGAGATAGTCAGGAAGGTTTTCGAAACGGTAAAGTCCTTCCTTGGTGACGAGAATCCGCAGGACGACATCACCCTCGTGGTGGTTTCGATCGAAGATCCAGCCAACAAGAAACCCTTGCCGTGAGAGTTCTTTCAAGAAACTCGGAAATCCCGAGGTGACAAATCTGTAACCGGGACGGTGATGTCGCAAAGAATCATATGGTTGCAAATTCACCAGGGTTTGGGGAAAATAGGGAGGTAGCGATGAATAGGTCCCGAAACACTTCGCCATCCGGGCGAAAACGTGACACGTCGCCATCCATGGGCGACAGGTTGGGAATTTTCTTTCTGGTTGCGGCATGGACGGTCATCATCAACCTGCTTCCCGCATTTGGCCAGGCTTCACCATATATACTCGGGAGTACGGCGGATCAGCAGACCGCTCGAAATCTTGGATTGCAGGGGAACTTTGTCGACTCCCCGAGCGACGTTCCAGAGGGTTCCAATGTCCTTGTCCTCGGAAGCATGGAAGCCGCCGGAGGGGTGGATATTCTCGATTTTCTCAATCTCCATGCCATGGACTGCCTTTTGATAAGATTGGGTGGAATCCCTGGAGTGACGCTCACCGAAGAGGTTAAAGCGTACAAGAAGCTCGTGGATTCGGGCAAGGACCCCTTCGCTGATATTCCCCGGTCCCAGGGTTCAACCGCCAGCCCCATCCATTTTTCGCAACTCGCGGGATTGACCTTCGACAAACCGGAGCGCCAATCTCTCGATCCGAAGTACAACTGCAAGGTTCTCTTTCCAATCAATGACCCGATCAATTCCAATGATCCTCTCCTTCCCCCGGATCAGAATCCCTCCAAACTCGGAGAGCGCCTTACCAAGCTCGGGAAGCTGGTTCTGAACATCAACTTCGAACCTCAGAGCGCCAACTTGAAGGCAAATTCGATCCCGCTGGTGGAGAGGATCATGCAGATGCTGAAACTGGATCCCGGGCTGAGGATCGTCATCGAGGGCCATACGGACAACTACCAGGACCCCTCCTACAACCAGGACCTTTCGGAACAGCGCGCCAGGGCGGTAAAAACCTGGCTCGTGGAACACGGAATCTCGGGAGTCCGTCTGCGAACAAGGGGCAAGGGGGAAACCCAGCCCATCGCGACGAATGAAACAACTGCAGGCAGGGCCAGGAATCGCCGGGTTGAAATCATCAAGGACAACTGATGTGCCCGGAAGCGGCCTTCAACCCAGGAAAAGTATGAACCCTCGCCAGGCCAGTCGGAATTGGAGGCAAGGAACACTTCTCATCATCGTGGGCGTCATCCTCCTTTTGATCTTCCTGACCGGCCTCTGGTTCTCCCGGTTTCACCTTTCGCTCCGGGGCCAGACCCATCGCCAGGGAGAACAGCGGTTGACGGGTTCTTTTGCCCACGCATTGTGTTTGCTTGCCGCCCACAAAATGCATTTCGGGCTCCTCCACCCAGGTTCCGGCGGTAAACTGCTGAACGCCATATTGGTCCCCTTAAATCAGCTCGCCGATTTTCCGGAAACCTCCCTCGACCTCGATTCCGGGACCCCGAACTTCGGGCCGATTCTGGACAACCTAAAAAAACCCCTTTCCGATCAAGGCCCGATCAGCTTCGAAGTCTCCTATTTCTTTCAAAAAGCCGATTTCAAACCCCTGGGAGCCGCTGTTTTCCCCCGCGAGAAGGCAGGTTACATCCGTTTTCGGATCAAGGTGAGTTTCCGAAAACTCGTCGAGGAGTTTTCCTTCGCCTGCCCGGTAAAGGTATGTGCGGGGGTGGTTCCCGGGTTGTCGAAGTTCACCCTGTTCCTGGATGACACGACTGAGGGAGGAGTCGGCGCAAAAGGGAACCCCTACCGCCTCAACTTCGTTTCCGCCGATGTCAACGGGAACCTGAAACCGGGTTCGCCGGCCAAGCCCATCGTGCTCAACCATGGGATCACACTCTCACCCGCCGATCTGAAATACCCGAACTTCTTTTCCCAGGGGGTGGGCCTCGTGTACCTGGGGGGTCCGGATATGGCCCTGAATCTTGCCCGGGGCGAGAGCCGGTCAGGGGATTTCGGGGAAGGTTTCCAGTTCTACGAAATGAAAATCGATGGCGACTGGGACGGGCTTTACGTCACCGAAATGAGAACCAACCCACAATATGGCCGGATTGCGTTCCTCCAATGGGACAAAGGCGTCACGGGGGATATTTCCGGGGCCGACGCCGGAGAATGGTGGAGCTTCGTGGCCTCCACCCCCTATGCGGATTTCATGAAATCCAGCTCGGTTTTCCGGCTTTATGGAACCGACCAGAGCCAATCCCCGACACTTGTACTCGGAAAAGTCCACCGGGGCCAGATCACGGCAAAGGCCTTCAAGACCGCCAACGGAACACTCCCCGAAGCGTTCTTCTATTATGTGCGCCAACTGGACGTCTGGCAGGACTACATCCACCCGGACCCGTGCCTTGCGGGAAACCACGGACTGGAAAGCATCTGCTTGATTGCCCGGGACGTCCTTGGCCTGGACGAATCGCAGCAGAGCCTCGAGAAATACAGGGAAAAGTACTCTTCCGGAATATCGCAGGGGCCTTACAACAGAGGCCTGGGATTCATTGCCACCAACAATCGGAATGCCGACCCGGCATCGAGCATTGACATAGAACTGCGGAAATACGTCGAGGTTGACCGCAACAACCCCTTTCTGGATGCGATTCCCAAGGAACTCGCCCCGGTGTGCGGAGGAGCGACGGGGAAGATCCCGCCACTTTCCAGGTTCCTCCAGGGCCTTGAAGTGCCGGGAGCGAGGACCATCTGGGAAATCGACCTGGGCAGCGGAAGTCCCAATCTCATCAAGGGTTTGGAGACAAAGGGCCTTGTCCGGGATGACGGTTCGCTCGACCTTCGCGGCTGGGTTCTGGTAAAATCCCCTTCCGGGGGTTTGACGGTCGATGCCCCTCTCCGGATCTCCAGCCCTGGTGGAATCGTTCTCGAGAAAGGTTCGATAACGATCACGAAAGAAATCGAAGCGGGAAAGGATGGTGAAGGCAACCCGATTCCCTTCGGCCTGGTCGCCATGGCGGGGGACATCACGGTCCAGGTTCCGGGAAAACCTCTTGAAGCCTCCCTGGTTGCTTCGGGGCGGGTCAAGGTTGCGAAAGGGCAGTCCCTCTCCCCCAGCATCCATGGCAATCTGGTTGGAGGAAGCATGGACTGGTCAACCGCATCCGAGGGGGCTATGATCAAATACAACCCCGGTCTTTCGCTCCTCCCGGGTTTCCAGGACCGGGAGAAAGCCTTCGGAGTCACTCTGGATCCTAACATGCTCGTGCTCAGATAAGATGCAGGCAGTCAAAACTAAGGGTTTTTCGATCGCGGAAGTCGCGATCGCGCTTTTCGTCATCGGCGTTTGCGTCCTTCCCATTTTCACCGTTCTCAACCAGGGGAACACCGGGACGGTCCAGACCCGTGACGAGGTGATGGCTTACGGCTATGCATCGGACCTGCTTCAATCCGCCCGGTGCCTGGATTTCGATGCCCCTTTCCTGGGTTCAGGCCGGAAAGATGCCCGCCAGCTTCCGGGGCCACTTTCTGGGGAGCAGATGGACCCCCGGTTTTCCCGTTTCCTGACGGTAACCGAACAGACGGTCCCTGGGTCGGGCTTCAGATACAAGTCACTGACCGCGGAGATATCATGGAAAAGCGGGGGAACCGACCGTCAGATCCAGATGGTGGGGTTGCTTTCCGCGGGAAGGAATCCATGATGTTCCGCCGAGGATTCACACTTGCGGAAGCGATTATCGGGGTCGTTCTTGCCTCATTCGTGGTTCTGATCATCTCCCGTCTGCTTTCGTCCGGGGTCAGGAGTTCGGTCAAGGGAGCCGCGCACCTGACCAACGTCCAAGGGGCATCCCTCTTGATTTCGCAGCTCGATTTCGATTTGAAGCGGGCTTCCAGCGTGGATATCCAGGGCCAGCAGATGACCATAGAAGCCCTGACCGACGTGAAGAACGGTCAGAAGGCTTTCGAGAAAATCGTATACAAGGCTGGTGACCAGAACATCGGTTTCCAAAGGCGCCGGGAACAGGACGAACCCCATTTTTTCTGCGAAGGCTTGCAGGTTGAAGCCGCAAGCGGGTCCCCCTTTTTCGCCAAGGTGACCTTTCCTGGAACGGACAGGTTCGGAGTGAAAATCCGGTTCGTCGTCACCCGCCCAAAGGGCACCGAGACCTTCCTGGGGGAAAGGTTCGTGATCTGTGCCAATGCAGCTGAGAACGTTATGTTTTTGGGGAAATCGCCGTGAACGATCCCCAAACTGCCTCCGAGACTCTCGAACGGGAAAACGCTCTCGTGCAAGCCGTGATGAGCGGGCACAAGGAGAGCTTTTCGGAACTTATCCGTCCCTACCAGTCACGGATCTATGGGATGGCGATGGGGTACACCCGTAACCCGGAGGAAGCCAAGGACCTGGCCCAGGACGTCTTCGTCGCCACCTTCCAAAGCCTTCCCCGGTTCGACAGGGTCCGCCCTTTTCGAAACTGGATCCTGAAGATCGCCACCCACCATTGCTACATGTTCCTCCGAAAAAGGGGAAGGCCCACACCTCCACCTCCGCTCCCCCCCCCCGAAGCGGATCCTCTCGACGTTCAGGTGGAAACCGAGTCCCGGGAGGAGATCCGGGCTGCATTCCACCGCCTCGAAGAAGACCAGAAGATGGTCGTCTGGCTCTACTACTTTTTCAATCGTTCCTGCCAGGAAATCGCCGAAATCCTCGAAATCTCGCTGGCACTGGTGAAGGTCCGGCTGTTCCGGGCCAGGCAGGCTTTGGGCAGCATCCTCGTTGCGCGGGAGAACCAGAGCGCGGCGGGGGTTCCCCAGAACGTTTCCCCACCCCAGGAAAAAAACCGGTAACCGGGGAACGGATCGCGCAAAGAATACGGTGAAGTTAAGCGAAATTCTCAGGAGAAGGAATATGCAAAGGAATAGGAATATCCTGCTTCATATTGCCGTTCTGATTCTCTTCATCGGATGGGGACCTTCTGACGCGATCGCCAAATCCCCACTCGAGGTTCTGAAAGACCACTCGATCGGCACCGGGCAGTCCGTTGCATCGGCAGGCTCGGCCATCATCACCGACAAGAAGAAGGACCCGGGAACGGTCTACCTCACTACGGACGAGCTGGTCACCAAGTCCAAGGACCTCGCATACATGAACCTTTTCAAGGCCGAACTGGAGAAGCGGGGAGTGAAGGTCCAGCTCAGCCCCGACATCTGGACGTCGGACGACCATGTCAAAGCTGTCAAGAAGTGCCCCAAAGGCGCCTGGGTAGTCGCGGGTTGCGGGGGAATCTGCGCAGGAACCATGAGGGACATGGTCTTGGGGAAGACCGGTTATTTGAAAACTTGTTACCAGCAGAACCAGATCAAGGGATACATCATCCTCAATCTCTCTCCCTACGTCCTCAAGAACCTCTCCTTCCTGAAGCGGGCCTGGGACGACAATTTTTCCCCGTCCTCCTTCACGGGAATTCCCAACCCCTATGATTATTGTCTGAAGGGCGGACTTTTCGTTGCCGAATCCGAGGTCGACAACAAGACCCTTCTAGGTGCGAAGAGGGTTCCGGTTCTCGCCGATCAGATCGTGGCCATCATGCAGGGGGAAACAACGGGGACGGGAAGTTCCTCTGAAGGACTTTCCCTGAGGCGTGTCGCAGAAGATGACACATCCCAGGATGGGGACAAGGTCAAGGAGCTCCAGATCGCCCTTCAAAGCTGCGGCTACTATCAGGACTGCAAGATCGACGGATGGTTCGGTCCCTACACCGAGGAAGCCGTCCAGGCATTCCAGCGCGACAACGGGCTCGAAGCAACGGGAGTGGTCGACCAGCAACTCTTCGACAAGATCATTGCCAAGGGAAAGGAAAAATCCTCACCTTCCGCCTGGGGGTCGGGAGTCGGTCCGGAGTATCTGCAGGCCAGCAGCAGGGCACAGAGCAATAATGCCCAGATCAGGTCTTTGGCGAATTCCCTCAAGGGGAGCACCGCTCTCCAGACCGCGAAGAACATCTTCAACTGGACCCTGAACAACGTCAGATACCAATCCTATTACAACAGCCAGAAGGGGGCGCTTGGTGTCCTCAGCTCGAAGCGCGGAAACTGCTGTGACCAGGCCAACCTCAACGTCGCTCTTCTCCGGGCCGCTGGAATCCCCGCGAAATACGGCCATGGCCCTGACTGCATATTCGGAAGCGGCCTGCGAACCGGGCATGTCTGGTGTTATGCCTACATCGACGGCGCTTGGAAAGCGCTCGACACGACCAGTTCGAAGAACTCCGTCGGAAATCTGGCCAGTTTCAGGGCGGTCGGAGGAATCAAGTATTACCCCAATGTCCCGTTCTGAATTCGGCCCTCCCTGCCGGGCGGGCGTTCAGGAGGAAATGATGAGAAAAATCCTGGTTCTTTTTGTGGGAATTCTACTTGGGGCTTCCCCGGCGATATGCGCCGGGGACCTTTTCTTCGACGGGCTGAAAGCGGGGAGTTTCCTGGAAATCCCCTACAACTCCCAGATTCCCGACCTCGGAGGTGGAATCCATTTCCTCATGGATCCGGTCGAAAGCCTGTTTCTGATCCAGGATCTGGGGACTGGGAAGCTGCTTCTGGTCGACCCCGAAAAAGGAACCCCGGTGAAGTCGCTTTCGTTTCCCCGAGACCTGCTCTCCATCCGGGTCGCTTCCGATAGGGAGTTTCTCCTGCTTTTCAGGGATGGAGTGTCCCGAATCACCGGACTGAAAGTCCTCATCGCCATGCTCGAGATGGAAAAACCCCGCTGGAAAAAGGTGACGTTCGAGGGGAAAAAACTCGACGGGGCACGCGAAGTCTACCGTCTCAAGTCAGGCAAGGACGGGATGCTTTTCGTCCGGGACATCCCCTCCCGAACCCTATATGCATTCGAGGGCGACGGGAGCTTCGTCAGATCCTTCGTCTGCGATCAGGACTTCCTCCCGACAAGACCCCGGATGTTCCTTACCAGCCATTACGACCCGGGGAGGGGGATGATCTGCCAGGAGAAACTGGTCGAACCGAAATCCGCCCCGAAGGTGCAGAGGGAGGTGGAAGGAATCCGGCAGGAGATAGGGATGACCCGCCAGGATGTCGTACCGATCTCCTTCGACGAGTCGACCGGACGGGTCATCCTGGCCGTTGATCCCCCCATCGAGGCATCGGAAGACCCTGTCGATCAGGAACCCGCGCCCGGGATTCAACAGCAGGTCACGGATCTCGAAAAGGCTGATTCCGAAGCGGGTCAGGAAAACATCCTTCCGGTCAACCGGATCTTTCACGATTCGAAAGACCCCAACTCCCTTTTCTCCGTAGTGTTTTCTTTGGAAAGTGATGGGCGGCTCATTCCGATCGCCAAGTTCCCGTTTTCGGACACCGAAGGAAAAATCAAGCCCGCAAAGGAAGCGTTGTTCTTCCTCGCCATGAAAATCCGCGACGGAGTGGCCCTGGAAAAACTCGAGATTCTGAGAAAAGACCTTTCGAAATGACCGGGTTTTTTTCGACAAGAAGGGACACGAGCCCCACGAGGGGGCGAATGTGGCCGAAAAGCCAGGATGGCGCGGTT
>CAYRYU010000157.1:7407-11354 GCA_964428355.1 uncultured bacterium | reverse complement strand
CGACGATGGCTGGGGAAGCCAGAAAGCAGCCAAGAAAAGCGAGAATTCCGACGATCTGGGATATCCAGAAAAGGGAGGAGAGCTCGGCACTTCCCGCTTTCTGGAAATGGATGATCGCGTTGTGGATTCCCAGGTCGGAGAAAACCCTGGCGAAACCAAGTATCCAGATGCAGAGAGTCGCCTTTCCGAAGTCTCCTGGCGCAAGATACCGCGCCAGAACCGGAATGGAAAGAATCTGGAAGAGGGCGCAGAGTAGGTTGGACCCCATGGTCCAGGCCCACCCCCTGACTGCAGCCCCTTTCAGCGATTCGGAAGCCACTTTTCCCCCCCCGGTTGTCGAACTTGCCGGGCGTACATGAGAAACCCCCTCCAACCGCATGGGAAGAGGGGGTTTTGGACGAACCGGTTCAGGCGGTCTTTTCGTTCGAGACCTTGTAGATGATCTGGCAGGGCTCCTTCTTCTCCACACACCGCTCGTGGACGATGACCTTGGCGATCTCGGGGTTCGAGGGAATCTCGTACATCAGGTCGAGCATGAGCTCCTCGATTATCCGCCGCAACCCGCGTGCTCCCGTGTTCTGCTGGAGGGACTTCCTGGTGATCGCGGCCAGCGCTTTCGGAGTCATCTCCAGTTCGACCCCTTCCATCCGGAGGAGGCGGGAGAACTGCTTGACCAAAGCATTCTTGGGTTCGGTAAGGATCCGGACCAGGTCGCTTTCCGTAAGCGGATCGAAGGTCGCCAGGATGGGAACGCGACCGATGAACTCGGGGATCATCCCGAACTTCAGGAGGTCTTCCGGCATGATCGAGCTGAGAAGCTCCGAAATCCGGCGGTCGCGCTTTCCCAGAGGGGTTGAACCGAAACCCAGCGACTTCTGGCGGGTTCGGTTCTCAACGAGTTTCTCGATTCCTTCGAAGGAACCACCCATGAAGAATAGGATATCCTTCGTGTTGATCTGAATGAAATCCTGATGCGGGTGCTTCCGGCCACCCTGGGGAGGAACGTGGGCGACCTTGCCCTCGAGCATCTTCAGGAGTGCCTGCTGGACACCTTCCCCCGAAACGTCCCGCGTGATCGAAAGGTTCTCGCTCTTCCTCGCTATCTTGTCGATCTCGTCGATGTAGACGATTCCCTTCTCGGCCCGTGCCACATCGTAATCGGCACTTCGGAGAAGGTTGAGGAGAATGCTTTCGACATCCTCCCCCACGTATCCCGCTTCGGTGAGCGTCGTTGCATCGGCGATGCAGAAGGGAACGTTGAGGAGTTTCGCCAGGGTCTGGGCGATGTAGGTCTTTCCCGAGCCCGTGGGGCCGATGAATAGAACATTGGATTTCTGGACCTCGACGTCGTCTTTCCGCCCCTTGGCGAGGGAGATCCTCTTGTAGTGGTTGTAAACGGCAACGGAGACGATCTTTTTCGCCCGCTCCTGGCCGACAACGAACTGGTCGAGAATGTCGACGACCTCCTTGGGCTTCAGGAAGCTCTTCACTTCCTGGTGGTGGTCGTCATCGAGCTCCTCGAGGATGATCTCGTTACACAATCCGATGCATTCGTCACAAATGTACACTTCTGGGCCGGCGATCAGTTTTCGAACCTGATCCTGGCTCTTGCCACAGAACGAGCAACGGAAGGTGGGGCTTTTGGACAGCATGCTCACTCCTCGGCGGTTTTCGCCTTGATCGCTTTGCGCTGAACCACTTCGTCGATGACCCCGTACTCCTTGGCCTCGGCGGACGACATGAAGAAATCCCGGTCAACGTCGCGGCGAATGCGTTTGATGGGTTGCCCGGTGTGGTGAGCGAGAATGTCGTTGAGTTTCTCTTTCAAACGGAGGATTTCAGCTGCCTGGATCTCGATATCGCTTGCCATTCCGGCCGCGCCTCCGCTGGGTTGATGGATCATGATCCGGGAGTTGGGCAGGGCATACCGCTTGCCCGGGGTCCCGGCAGCGAGAAGTACCGCTCCCATGCTGGCGGCCTGGCCGATGCAGATGGTGCTCACATCGGGCTTTATGTATTGCATAGTGTCGTAGATGGCCATCCCCGCGGTTACCACGCCTCCGGGGCTATTGATGTAGATGGAAATGTCCTTTTCCGGATCCTCGGATTCCAGGAAAAGAAGCTGGGCGAGGATGAGGTCCGCAAGATGGTCCTCGATGACCCCGCCGATGAAAACGATCCGGTCCTTCAGCAGCCTCGAATAGATGTCGTAGGCACGTTCGCCGCGGCTGCTTTGCTCAATTACTATCGGTACCAGCGTCACCTTGGGTTTCCCCCTTGTTCAAATCGGCTTCTTTCACCATATCGTAACGAATATTGTTGTTCTTTAGCAAAAACTCACGGATTTTTCGGCTGCGGAGGGCGAATTTGAGGTTTTCCTCCCCGTCGTCCTTGGCCAATGCCTCCATGAGCTTGTCGACCGCCATGTGGGCTTCGCCCGCACGCTTCTCGATTTCATCCCTGAACTCCCCGTCGGAGACCTCGAGTTTCTCCTTATCGGCGATCCCGTCGACGATCAGCATGACCCGGGTCTGGAAAACCGCTTTCTCCCGGAAAGTTTCCCGGAACTCCTTGTAATCCTTGTTCGATTTCTTCAGATATTCCTGGATCGATGTCCCGAACTGGCGCCACCGTTGATCGAGGTTCGTGAGGAAGAAGTCGATGGTACTCTGAATCATGGCTTCGGGGACTTCCAGGGTTTTCAGGTTGTCCGAGATCTTTTTCAGGATCGAATCGTAGGCCCTTTCCTCCGCTTGTTCCCTGGAATGGCGTTCCAGGTCTTCCCGGATCTTCGCTTTGAGTTCATCGAGAGATTTGTAGTCTCCGACTTCCTTCGCGAAGTCATCGCTCAATTGTGGAAGGACGGCTCGCGAAATCCCTTCGAGCTGGGCCTCGATCTGGAGGGTCTTCCCGAAATACTTCGAGTCCTTTTCCGAATCGCCCTTAACCTCGTAGGAAAAAGACTTGGTCTCCTTTGGCGTCATTCCCTTCATGGGAAGGAGCATCAGGTTGTGCTCGCTGAACTTGTGATAACCCCGCTCCTCGCTGAGCTCCTTGTCGACCTGCCCATCGACGGTGACCTGGATGTTACCCAGGAAATAGTCACCGATCTCGAGTGTCCCGTTCTCGATAGGGGTGGTTTTGGAATATCGCTCCCTCAACTGTTCGAGTACCCGGGCAACATTCTCATCGTCGACGATGGCGCAAGGTACGGCGGAGTCGAAACCGGTGTAGGAGAATTCACCGATCTTGGGACGGACTTCGAACTCTCCCTTGAAGGTGAAGGGAAGTCCCTCCTCCAGTTTCGATTCCTTCAGCTGAAAGGAGCTGATCGGATGGAGGTTGGCTTCCTTGATCGCCGCCGGATAGACTTCCCGGATCAGTTCTTCCTCGACCTGTTCCTGGATCGCTTCCTTTCCAAGATGCTTCATGAGAACGGGGCGGGGAATCTTTCCCTTTCGGAAACCTGGAATCGAGACGGATTTGGCGGCCCTGACGTAAAAACTCTCGAAGGCCTTCCTGACCCGATCAGTTTCCACCTCGACCGTGAGCGCGACTTTGTTCGTGGAGATTTCTTCGACCTGGGTTTTCAACATTTGAGGACTCCTTGATTATTATGGGTTGAGGCGGAAAAACGATGCAGGGACTTCGGCAACAATCAAAAAAAGCTGCCGGAAGAGAAAACCCCCGGAAAATTCTTTCACCGAAGAGGTCCGCATGGTTCGGAAGCTCCGCAAATTTCCCTGATGGGAAAACAGTCCCTATACTATACCATACCCTTCAAGAAAAATCGACCCCCCTGGAACCCGGGAAATATGACTATCGCAGGAACCCTTCCAGGAAGCAGTGTACCCTTGCGGCCCGATTTCTGGTATACTTCCCTCCGGAACGTCGGCCCGAATTGTCGGCGGGCAATGTCGGCCCGCACCGTCGGCCGGAACTGACGG
>CAYRYU010000157.1:5988-7307 GCA_964428355.1 uncultured bacterium | reverse complement strand
GGAACAATGGTGTAGGGGGAACGATCATGGCCCGGGTCTTTTTTCATCCGTTTTCTGGCAGTGTTTCTCCATCCGAAGCCGGTTCCGCGGCACGGAAGGTTTTCGAAACCCTTGTGGAAGACGAGCGGACCCGGTTCGAATCCAAAGTCCCCCTCAAGGTACATTTCGGGGAGAAGGGCAACCAGACATACATCCCTGCCGGATGTTTCGACGGCATCATCGATTCCCTGCAAGAGCGGGGGCTCGAATCATGCTTCATTGAAACGAATGTCCTTTACATGGGCCAACGATCCAACCGGACAAATCACCTGAAAACCGCCGCCGAGCATGGTTTCATTCGCCTTCCCGTCGAAATCGCGGACGGGGAGATCGGCCAGGATTTCCATGAGGTGAAGATCGAGGGCCGTCATTTCAAATCCTGCATGATCGCCGCCGGGATGGCCAGATACCCGCAGATGATCTTCGTTGCCCATTTCAAGGGGCACACCCTGTCCGGGTTTGGCGGTGCCATGAAGCAGCTCGCGATGGGATGCGCATCCCGAGGGGGAAAGTTGGCTCAGCACCAGTCCGTCAAACCTTTCATCCTTCCTCTTTTCTGCCGGAAATGCGGTGCCTGCCGAAAGGTGTGCCCCGCCGGCGCGATCCGGATCGGGAAATGGTGGGCCAGGATCGATCCCAAAAAGTGTATCGGATGCGCCGGTTGCATCGGCATCTGCCCTTTCCACGCCATACACACGAACTACTTTCTCTTTCTCCTAGCGCGGGACTTCACCGAAAAGCTTGCCGAGTATGCTTTCGCCGCCCAGTTGGGGAAGCATAACATCTACCTGAACTTCATCATGAACGTCACCAGCGGGTGTGACTGCCTCGGGATGAAGATGGCAACAATCACCCCCGATGTCGGAATCCTCGCTTCCACCGATCCTGTCGCGGTCGACAAGGCTTCTCTCGACCTCCTTGACGAGCACGCGGGACGGAAGGTCTTTCCCCGCGGCAGGGAGATCCTGGATTTCGGGGAAAGGCTGGGCATGGGGAAAAGGGCTTTCGACCTGGTGAAGGTCTGACAAAGAGTTCGAAGTGATCTTCCACATCCCGTCGAACGCTATTCCCTCCGCTCTCGCGATAGCCAGGACGGTTGCGACACTCTGCCGTGACCACTCCCTCTGGAACCCCGGACAAAGGATCGGGGTCGGAGTTTCCGGGGGAAAAGACAGCCTGGCATTGACCGCCCTCCTTCTGGCCGCCCACCAACTCGGCCTCCCCTCCCCCTCGATCACGCTTCTGCACGTTCCTCCCCCCGCCGCCTGTCCGTGCGCGCA
>CAYRYU010000157.1:0-5888 GCA_964428355.1 uncultured bacterium | reverse complement strand
GGCAAAGTTGGTTTTTCCTATTGTCCTGTCGTCGGGATGAAACTATAATGATCCCAGATTCCTGGGCCGGGTGATTCCGGGGAGGTGCCGAATGACAAAGCGAGTAGGGATTTTTTCGATCCTGCTGTTGATGACCTGCATGGGGTTCCTGTCCTCGTCAGTGGTAATGGGGGCGAACCTCGAGTTCGATTTCGGGCTGCCGTTGTTCGGAGGCGATGAGGTTAGATACGAAAGGGACAAACAACCCGATTTCAATTTCCAGCTCCTGAAAAAATACCTTTCGGAAAATTCCCAGAAACCCCTGCACCATTTCCATGCCTTCTTCGCCTGGATGAACCTCATCCGTCTCTCTCCAGCCAACCGCCATGAAGAGCTGAAGGCGATAGTCCTGAAGCATTTTTCCCCGGGAAAGTTCGATCCCGATGACAGGATGCCCGGGCTCGACGCCCTGCTCGCCCGGGGCCTCTTCCTGGCCCGCGAGCCGGCCGAGCCGGGAAAGACCGAACCCGATGAAAAATTCGAGGAGCTCCTCCTCGAGGCGGAAACCGGCTTCAAGACGATTCCGGAATACCATCTTCTCAAAGGCATCCTCTTCAAATTCCTCCAGGAATCCCGGGGGGCTTTCTGGGCCCCGATGAAGCCCATCGAAGACCTGAAACGTGCGGCTGCTGGCAACCCCGCGAACCCGCATTTCTTCTTCGTTCTGGGGCAGGCTTTCCGGAATCTCGGAAACCATGAACCGACCCTCTTTCTCGCGGTCGTTTCTTACGAAAAAGCGGCGGGCGCGGTTCCCTCCAACGGAAAGCTCCAGCATCACCTGTTGAGCATCTACATGGGTTTGCACGAGGAATACCAGAACCTCGGAAAGCCCGAACCCTTCTGGCTCGAGGAGGCAGTCTACAAGAAGATCCTCCTGGTTTCCCCCAACAATCCCTACGCTCTCAACAATCTTGGGTATCTCTATGCCGAATATGGAATCAACCGTGAACTCGCACAGTCCCTGTGTCAGCGGGCGGTCGATCAGCTTCCCGACAACGCCGGGTTCCGCGACAGTCTCGGATGGGCCGCGTTCAAGAACCAGAATTACGAGAAGGCCGTCTCCGAGTGCCTGAAGTCGGTATCCCTGAACCCCGACGTCTATGAACCCCATTATCATCTTGGAACGGTCTATTACGTCCGTGGCCAGTATGACAAGGCCATCGAGATGTACGAGAAGGCCATCGCCCTGAAACCGGCTTCCGCGGAAACCCTCAACAACTATGCATACCTGCTCACGGAACTCGACCGGGACCACCAGAAAGCCCTTGAGATGGGCAAGAAGGCCGTCAAGCTCGATCCGGGGAATGCCTCCTACATCGACACCCTGGGCTGGGCCAACTTCCGCCTCGGGAATCTGGATGAAGCCTTGAGGCTCCTGAAAAAAGCCCAGCAGATCACGCCAAACGTCGGAGAGATCCTGCTGCACCTTGGAAAGGTCTATCTGGAGCTCGGAGAATTCGATTCCGGGGTGGACTACCTGAAAGGAGCCTTCAAGGCCGACCCGAACCTTTCGGATATCCAGAAGGAACTCTACCTCGCTTTTTCCATCAGGTCGCAGTTCCAGTCATTGGGGGAATATCACAAGCTGTTCGGGGCGAAAGCCGACCCACGCCATCTCAACAACCAGTTGCTGAGCCTCGTTCGAACGTACCAGGAGGAAGGCCTGTTTTCGAAGGCCATCGAGATCACCAAGCTGTGCGACGGCCTGAAAAAGAACCAGATCGATCTGGGGAAGCCCCTCTTCTCCTTCTATGCGATCGAAACGGCATCCTCGACGGAAGGGGCCACGGCATCGCCGCCCGAGATCATCCTCGAGCCCGATGAATCGGCGGCCTCCCAGACCGGAGCCATCGAGCAGCCGACTTCAAGCTCGCCTGGCGCGGCGGAAGAATCTGAATCCGCGGAGATTTCCTTCCCGAAACTTCCCCATGTTTCCCTGGGGATGAACATCGGCCCCGCATTCTTCCGGTTTCTCGGCCAGTTTCTGCTTCCCTTCCCAGGTTTCGAGGACCTGTCGGTTTCGGTTTACCTTCCCGAGGCACGGCTTCCCTTCTCCTCGGCGGTCTTCCAGGTGGAGCTCCCCGGCATGGAAAAGCGCGATGCCCTGGGGGCTTTCGAGGCATATTTCCAGGGGCTCGGAATTTCTCTTTCGGAGGGACGCAAGAACTTCGGGGAAATGAAGGGAATCTCGGTCCTTTTCGGCCGAAAACCGCTTTGGGCCGCGCAGAGTGGAAACCGCTTCTTCTTCGGCTTCTCGGAGATGCCCGATCCCGGTCTTTTGCGCGATCTTGAGCTGGCTTTCCCCTATAAGCCCGTCTCTTTGCTGGGCTTCCTGCTTGACTGGAGCGTCCTTCGCGAAACCGCCCCCTTCTATTTCCGTCTGATTTCGTGGAATCCCATCTGGCCATATACCGCCGCGGTCTCCCAGAGCTGGAAGGAAGGAAGCATAATCCGGGAAACCTGGCACCTCAGGCCCGCCACCAAGGTCGACCAGAAGTTCATGAAGATCCTCGCCGACCAGATGTTCTTCTTCAAGTTCCTCCTCGGCCAGATCGGTATCGGGACCGAACTCCAGGTCAAGGCCGCGCCGGAATGCGTCCAGGTGAAGATCGGGTATGCCGGCATCGTTGAGTTATACAGGACGTTGAAGGACCGGTTGTGGATTTTCGCCCTTCCTTTCAAACCACGGATCGACAAACTCGTTTGCATGGCGCGCCGGCTCACCTATGGCCAGGATCTGGAACGCCTCCAGGAAGTCTGTCCCACTCAGGGCAAGGTCACCTTCAACCCCTACTCCGGGACCCTGGAATGCGAGCAGCACATCGGATCGGGGTTCGTTCCCTTCGTCGTCGGCCAGGAGAGGCGATGTCGACTTTCCCGGAAACGCCTCGAAGAGATAAACAAGAACCTGCCACCGAAGTTCCGCGAGAAAATCGGAAAGGGGTTGATAAAAAGACTTCTTTTGGATTACAATATTCTCCCTTGCCAGAAGAATGGCGAATTTCGATTGGAGGAAAATGGTTCGGTTTCCTGTTCCTTCCACAAAGACCGGGAGGAAGCAACCCCGAACCCCGAACCTCGAAACAACGGGAAGAAACAGGAGGAGCAGTAATGGCTGCGATCAATATCCAGGATAACATCCTTCTTTTGTTGAAGAACAAGGCGGAACCGGTAAAGATATTCCTGATGAAGGGTTTCCAGATCCAGGGAACGGTCCTGGATTTCGACACGTTCGTGATCCTTCTCGAGTCGGAAGGGAAGAAGCAGCTCATCTACAAGCATGCCGTTTCGACCATCCAGCTCCCGGACAACTTCGCCATGCCTACATCCGCGGGCTGAACGGGGTTCCCCATCGATCCTGCCCCCAACCGAACCCGGGGAAAGACCTTGTTCCCCGGGTTGGTTTTTTGTCCATATTTTGAACAAAGGGTTCCCGAGAGGTGTGTAGTTTTTTTGCAGGACTCCCTCCGTTGCTTCCTTTCTGGACAGATTTTCAACAGAAACGCCTTGTCGAGGCTGGCATGAATATTGCGCAAACAGCCCCCGAGACTGTACGGACATCCGTCAGTTGTCTTTCAATCATTCCTTTCCTTGATTGGGCTGCATGCAAATGCAGCCTGTTTTTTTTCCCCCGTTCCCCATTTGCCATCCGCCTTCTCCTCCTGCTTCCGGCTTTTCTGGCGGGATGCTCTCCCCTGGCGGCATCCACCATCCCCGTCCTCTGTTACCACCAGGTCATCCCGAAACCGACAGGCCAGTTCCAGATCTCGTCCGCCGATTTCCGCGACCAGATTGCCCGCATGAAGGCGCTGGGATTCACCACGATCAACTCGAAAACCTTTCTGAAAGCCGTCCAGAACCGGGAGGAATTCGTCCGGAAGGTCGCACTCATCACTTTCGATGACGGATTCAGGGGCGTCTACGATTACGCTTTCCCCATCATGAAGGAGTTCGGTTTCGTGGGCGTTGTCTGCGTATATCCACGGTTCATCGACTCTCCGGGCGGTCTTTCCTGGGCCATGATCAGAGAAATGATCGATGGGGGCTGGTCGGTCGAGTGTCATTCACTTTCCCATGCGGACCTTTGGAAGACTCCATCCGACCCGGGTGAAAAAAAGGCCTTCCTGCAACGGGAGATCGCGGAAGCCCGGAAGATCATCAGGGAGAAAACCCGGGAACCGGTCGATTTCATGGTCTGGCCCTATGGAATCTACACGGAGGAAACCGAGAAGATAGCCGTGGAAGCGGGATACTCGGGAGCCTTCACCGTCGATGGCGGCGGAAACTCCCACTCCATCGACCCTTTCCGTGTGAAAAGGCAGGTAGTCTACCGGACCGATTCCCCAGAGAAGTTCGTGATCCGCCTCGAGATGGGCTATCTGGAAGTCGGGGCCGCCAGCCCACGACCGGGCGAAGTCCTTTCCCGCCTGACGACCATGAAATGCACCCTTCCCACCCTGGTCGATTACTCCCCGCAGAATTATGTCCTCAACGCCAAGGTCACGGGAGGAACCATCGATTTCGCCTTCGACCCCGCCACACGGCAGCTGACCGGAAACGTGCATGGGAACCTGAGAAGGGGACAACATTTCATCGACATCTACGTCCGCGACCTGCGAACCGGAACGACTTCGCAGTGCGGATGGCTCTTCACGATCGACTGACCCTTCCCCGGATTTCCCGGGGCCCTGGTCATAGGAGGAGGCGTTTCAGGCGCCCCAGGCGTCGGGCTTCCCCTCGTCCGTCTCGACCCGGTTCCGGCCTTTGGCCTTGGCCCGGTACAGCGCTCCGTCGGCGATCTTGATCATTTCCTCGGATGTTGTGGGGGAATGGTCGGGGAAAGAAGCGATTCCGACGCTGAGGGTCACCTTGAGGGGCTCCCCTTCCGAGGAGATCCTGGCCACGAGAAGCTCCTCGACGTTCCGCCGGATCCGTTCCGCGGCGATAATGGCTCCGGTCAGATCGGTTTCGGGGAGGACGATGCTGAATTCCTCTCCGCCGTAGCGGCATGCGATGTCGATCTCACGCAGGGACCGCTTGGCTGCCGCCGCCACTTCGCGCAGGACGACGTCCCCCTGCTGGTGGCCGTAGGTATCGTTGAAGGTCTTGAAATGGTCGATGTCGGTCATGAGAAGAGCGAGTCTGTGACGGTACCGTCTCGCCCGCTTGAACTCCTGCTCGATCTGAAACTGGAAATAGCGTCGGACATACAGGCGCGTGAGATTGTCGACCGTGGCAAGGTTGTACAGGCGGGCGTTTTCGAGCGCGGTCGAAGCGAGTCCGGAAAGGGTCGACCAGAAGTTTATCCTTTCCTCCTGAACCAATTGCGGGGAATCCTCCTTCAACAGGACCGCGCCCCAGAGCTTCGAACCGAGCTGAAGGGGAATGAAACGGGTGAACCACTCCCCGCCCCTGTCCGAGATGATCGCGCGCTCCTCCAGGAGCCGGCCGATGCTCTTCGCGACTCTGGGCTCGAACATGAGAAGCCGGGACTCCTCCTCCGACATACCGGTATAGGTGATGGTCTGGAGCGAGTCGTTCTCCTGCTCGACGAAGGAAATCAAGCCACGCGAAGCCCCGACATGCATCTGGAAGGTGTGGAGGATCTCGCGGGCGAGGAACTCCATGTCCAGGGTCGAGGCGAAACGGCGGCTGGCCTCGTTGAGGTTGGAAAGGTCCCTGACCTGCATGTCCAACAGGAGGTTGGACCGCTCCAATTCGAGACTGCGTTCCTTCAGGGATTGATATGCGCTCTGGAGGTTCTGGATCATCTGGAAGAAACGTCCCGAAAGGAAAATCGTGCCGATCAGGAGCGTCGGGCACACCATGTCGAGCACCAGGGAGAAGGA
>CAYRYU010000156.1:7130-11675 GCA_964428355.1 uncultured bacterium | reverse complement strand
GTCCCGTTTTCGCCCGGATGGGGGCGCCTCAGCCGGCGAAGCTTTTCGGGACCTACCGGGCCTTGCCTTCCAGGGAAACCAGGAAAAGGGAATCCCTGACCTGGATGGAAAATCTGAATCCGTGGGCTTCGGCGATCTTCCGGCAGATGTACAGGCCGAGGCCCGAGTGGCCTTCGGTGCCGCTCCTGGCGCTTTCCCCACGGAAAAACGGTTGGGACAGGAATGGAACGTTTTCGGGGGAAAGGCTGGAATTCATCCGGTTGGTGACTTCCAGCTCGAATCTTCCCTGCGATCCCTCCGCCGAAACGACGATCCCGGTTCCATAATGGATGGCGTTTTCGAGCAGATTTCCCAGGAGGATCCCGAAGAAATGCCTGTCGATCGACACTTCGAGCGGTTCCGGGGAAAGTCTGAGGGTGGGCTGGAAGCCGGGATTCGCCTCTACCTGGCGTTTTACGACTTCGCGGACGAAATCCTGCAAGATCGCGGTCTCGGGCCTGCAGGTCGCCCTGTCGGTGCTGACCCGGAAGGCCTGAAGGGTCCGTTCGAGGTAGTCGTTCAGGGCCCGGATCTCGTCGGTGAAGGAGACCCTGACCCGGGGATCGTCCAGCTCGACCTCGGCGCTCATACGAAGCCTGGTGAGGTGCGACTTGAGGTCGTGAGAGAGGTTCCCTATCATCAGCGTGTTGTTGACGAACAGGGTTTCGAGTTTTTCCGCCATCGTGTTGAAAGACGTGACGATCTCGTCGAACTCGGCGGTAGGAGCTTCCGAAAGGCGGAAGTTGAAGTTCCCCAGACTCAGCTCGTGCGTTCCGCGGCGGAGGTCGTGCAGGGGGGCCAGCTCTTTTCTGACAAACCGGTGAACCAGCCCGAACACGACGATGATCATCAGTCCGAGGGTGAGAAAGGTCTTCACGACGACGAGTTTCGACGGGTGGAAATCATAAGAGAACACGAGTGTGACCCCATCCTTTTCCCCCATGGCGTAGACGCGATGGCGTGATGAAATGACCTTGAGGTCTCCCACCGCCGTCGATCCGGGGCGGGAAAAACGTTCCAGATCCAGGGGTTCCGAGAGGGATGAGAATACCAGGTCGGGGTGCTTCCAAACGGCGATCTCGAGCTCGGGGTGCCTCGAGGCGAACTCGGCGATGTTTTCTCGTGTAATGGGAGAGGGGAGCTCCTTCTGGAGGACCGCATGCATTCCCTGGACCAGTCTGACCAACATCGACCTGGGACGTTCCTCGGCGGAATAGAGGGTGTGACCCGCGAGGATCGCCGTCAAGAGACTCGCCGCCAGACCCACCGCGAAGAGGATGGCGATGCGGACGAAAAGGCTACGCTTCAGTTTTCCGGGGCTGAACAAGCAGCTGATACCCCCTTCCCCAGACGGTTTTCAGGACCTGGGGCGAAGCGTGGTCGCGCTCGACCTTTTTTCTGAGTCGGGAGATTCCAACGTCGATCGACCGGTCGTAACTCCCAAACTCGTTCCGCTCCATCCAGTCCATGATCTGTTGCCGTGAAAGGATGATCCCCGGGTTGTCACAGAACAGCCGAAGAAGGTTGAACTCGAAAGTGGTGAGCCGGTTTTCCCGGTCCCCGACGAGAACGATCTGGCGGTCCATGTCGAATGAAAACTCCTGGAAGACCTTCACGCCAAACCGAAGGGGAACTTGTGGTGAGGACGGGACTCGATCCGAGGCCCCGAACACGGTTGCCCCCTTACCAGTTTCGGAGGGGGACCGCCGTCGAAGAACTGCCTGGATGCGGGCAAGAAGTTCCCGGGGTTCGAAGGGCTTCGTCAGGAAGTCATCCGCTCCCAATTCCAACCCCAACACCCGGTCGAAGACCTCGCTCTTGGCCGAGAGGAAGATCACGGGAAGGTCATGGATTTTCCGGAGCCTCTTCAGAAGCTCGAACCCGTCCATCTCCGGCATCATGATGTCGAGGATGAGGAGATCGGCCGGGATCACCGTCTCAGAAATTAATTCTGCGGGGGAAAATGACCGGACCTGGGAAAAGCCGTTGGCCGAAAGGTACCGTTTGACCAACCCGACCAGCTTCTGGTCGTCGTCCACGATGCCAATCCTGGTTTGCGCCGTTTCCATACCCTCACTCTACCACAACACCCGACAGGGAAGGAAAACCCCCTGTCTCCGCCGCTGGAACCAGGCCAGTGTTGACGGTTGGTGGTTTCATAATTAGACTTAGAAAAGTGTTCTTGTCAGGACGGGGTACCACCCGATCTTCCAGAACCGGAGAAAACAGTATGAAGCGACTGCAAACATGGCTCCTGGTGACCTTTTTGTTGATTCCCGGCCTGCTTGTCGCGGGTGACAACCCCTTCGGCGACAGCGGGGTTTCCGGCCTCGTCCAGGGAAATTCCACTTCCCCCAACGGCAAGGTTCTTCCCGCTCCCGCTCCGGTCTCGAATGCGGGTTCCCCAAAAACCCCCATCTGGTCCCTGAATCAGGTGTTCGCATCGTTCAGCAAGGGTGCACCGCCCGCATTTTCCCGCCTGCGATATGTCTGGGCCAATGATGACGCCTGGTATTCCAGGTGGAAGATGATTTCCGATGCCCGGAAAACCATAGATTGCACCTATTACATCATCGACAAGGACATCTTCGGACAGGCCTTCATAGGTCTTCTGATCTACAAAGCGCGAAGAGGGGTCAAGATCCGGCTCATGGTCGACGGTCGGATTGCCCGCAGCGGTTACATGAAGGGGATGCACGACCGGATCCAGGAACTTGCTGCCTTCCCCGGCGTCGAGGTGAAATACTTCAACTCGGTTTCCAAGAGCCTTCTTCACATGATAACCGATTTCAAGGGGCTGTTCGCGAGCAACCACGACAAGATCGTGGTCGTCGACGACCGGATCTGCATTACCGGTGGCCGGAACATCGGGCCCGATTATTATGGGGCCTACGGGGAATACCCGATCATATATCGTGATTCCGACATCCTCATCGAGGGGCCTGCAATGGCCGCCAAGATGAAGAAGGCTTTCGAGGACGAATGGGGATGCCTGCGCAACAGCGTCATCAAACCCGACGTTTTCAACTTCAACAACCAGCTCGACCGGCTGCAGATCGCGGCAATCGTAATGGATCGCTGGATCAAAGGTATGGGCCTTGTCAACCCCGAACGAACCACCTGGAACAAGAAACAGAAGGAGCTTCTCGCCGAACTGAACGGGGAGATCGTAAAATACAAGCACATCTGCGGATACACAGGCTTTCAGCTGTTCACCGACGAAACTCCCAAGCCCGTGAAGATGTTGGACAAATACTCCCACCTTGGGAACTCCAAGATCGGTCAGATGAACGAGATCACCCCCGCCATCGTGGCCCTTTGTAACGCCGCCCGGAAGGAGATCGTCGTGCAGAACCCCTACGTGGTCCTCACCGATGAAGCCTGGACCGCCTTCCGAAATGCCTCCCGCAGAGGGGTTAAGATCATCTTTCATTCGAACAGCGCCGCCTCCACCGACTCGCTCTTTCCCCAGGCATTTCTCCAGAACGATTGGAAACGCATGCTGGCCGAAATGCCCACCGCCCGGATACTTGTGGCTCCAAGTGAAAAGGAGCGGTTGCATTCGAAGACCTTCGTCTTCGACTCGAAGATCGTCGTGGTCGGAAGCTACAACATGGACCCCCTCAGCCAGGACTCGAACTCGGAGATGGTCGCCGTTGTCAACGACGCCCAGTTCGGACGCACCACCCGGGAACAGATCGAGAAGGACATGGCCGTTGTGCTTGAGTACAAGATCCGGATCGAGAGGGACGGAACCCTGACGAGGATCTTCGGTCCGGAAGACCATCTCGACGAGGAAACCCTCAAGAAGATCGATCGGTACCGCAAACTGAAGTGGATCAGACCGGTGATCTGATCTCTCAGGGGTTTTCCGGGGGGGGCTTTTTTCGCACTTCTTCGTCATGTCCGATGGTGTGGAAGTGAAAACGGAGGCCGCGAATGCAGGTCTCTTCGCGGCCTCAGGGAGCGGGATCAGTCGGTAAACCGGCGCATGTGGTCCTTGATCGTCGATGCGAGATTTTCACGCTGCTCCGGGGTGAGAATCTGGTAGACCTTCAGTATGACCTCGGCGATCTTCTCCTGTTGGGCCGCGGCCAGTTCCCGGCGCTTCGCCATGTGTGCGGTGATGTCGGTCTTCTCGAGTTTCCCGGAGCGGATCTTTTCGATCATCTCCTCAGGCTTGTCGAGCGCTTTCTTGTGCGCGGCCCTCATTTCGGAGACGAAGGGTTCGAGGATCCCCTTGATCTCCGTTTTCTGGGCATCCGACAGATCCAGCTTCATGTCCAGGAAGAAGATCGCCACCTTCACCGGATTGAAGAATCGGCAGGGGCCTCCAATCGGGGTGAACCCCGACAATCCCAGAACGACGAGACCGAGAACCAGGACGGCAATGGCTTTTTTCATTTTGAACCTCCTTTCAATACGAGTATCGCTCGGAGGTGTTTCAGTTCTTTTTCCGGATCGTGACAAAAGTGTGACAATCGCGGGGGGCTAGGGGCAAGGGAT
>CAYRYU010000156.1:5949-7030 GCA_964428355.1 uncultured bacterium | reverse complement strand
ATTCCCGGGGATAGAACTCCACGTGGTCTCTTTCCAGCCTGCCGTCGCGGTATTCGAAACAACCCGAGAAAAAGCCGGGTCGGTCTAGCCACTGGAGAAACTTGCGGTCCCCCTCCCAGAGCGGGAGGTCGAGAAGTTTCGAGTCGTCGATCCATTCGAGAGTGCCCTCAGGAGAAGGGCCTATGGAGCCTTTGAAGTCCGTGATGAGAAAAACGAAAACGTACCAGTCCTCGCCCTTCGCGAAGAGGGGGAAGGTCAGGAACCCCTTCATCTCGAGCCGGGTGGGCGTCAATCCGCTTTCCTCGCGGACCTCGCGGATGGCGCAGGCCTCGGGGGTTTCACCGGGGTCGAACTTTCCTCCCAGCCCGTTCCATTTCCCGATGTGGATGTCGCCTTCCTTCTTGTTCCGATGGAGCATGAGCGTCTTTCCGTTTCTCCGCAGGTAACAGAGGGTGGCGAGTTTCACTTCTTCTTTCCTCTCAGGATCTCCTCGATTCGGGGAAGATAGTCCTTCATCGCCGATTCCTGGCCAGTTTCCCCCGTGAAGCGATCGGATCCCCTCAGGAACTGTTGCAGGATCTTGAGCTCCTGCGTGGTCACCGGGGAGACCACTTCCGAACGGTCATCGGGGTAGGTGATATGCAGGATGAATCGGGGTTCGTTCCCCGGGGCCGGCGGATTGCATTTCGCGCAGAATCCGGAACAATCGAGCTTGCCCTGCAGGGAGGTCATGCTCGCGACCATCGCTTCGGCCTCGGCGATCTGGCTTGCGATCCAGGCCTCGACGAAGGTCTTCGTGTTGCACTTCGGGCATAGAAAGGAGCCGGACTCCTGCGACATCTCCATGTCGTAGCACATCGCTCCGACCGAGAGGGATTTGGGGTCGGGGGGAACCGATTCCCCAAGCTGGCGGAGCGCTTCTTCCATGGTCTGCCTGGTCAGGGGCTGACCTTGGGAGATGGGGAGCACCGTCGACGGAGGCGACAACGGGGATGCGGGCTGGGTTTCTCCGCGTGAGGAGACCCCGAAAACGAGTGCCAGGACGACGACGATCACCAACAGAATTCCTTCTCCCATGATT
>CAYRYU010000156.1:0-5849 GCA_964428355.1 uncultured bacterium | reverse complement strand
GCCAGGCATCGTGGAATCTCCGTTCCCACGCTTCCAGGCCGGTTCGCGGTCTGTAATACACCCTCGGCGGTCACCAGCGCTTCCCGGATCTGCTCTGCGGAAAGGGAAAGCGCGGCGGCATTGGCCAGGCCCCGCCCTCCGGGAAGAAAGCGGTTCAGGAGCAGGAAATCCGCGCCATGCAGCAGGGCGGTTCCGATCGTTTCGAAGAGTTCGTGCCGGTTGAGCGCGGTGACGGTGATGTTCGCGGTGACGTGGACGCCTCTTCCGGAAAGGCTCCGCATCCTGTCGAGTGCATCCTGCGCATCACCATGGCCGGTATGACGCCGGTAGGTTTCCAGGCCGGGAAGGCTGATGCTCACGTTGGTCATGTTTTCTGCGAAGAACCCTTCCCAATCGCCGTCAAGGAGACGGCCGTTGGTGATGATGTGCAACTCTGGGGGCCTTCTCTCGGCCCTGGGCCTGCCCTCCGGATCGTCGGCGACAAATGTGGCGGTTTTTCCCCGGGCGTACCGGACGACCTCCCGGAGGCCCTCTTTGAGAGTGGGTTCGCCGCCGGTAAAGGCGATCCGGGAAACCTGGTGCTCATCGATGAGGAGGTCGATCAGACGGCACCACTCTTCGGGGGACATTTCCCGTCCGGCCGGGTAACCTCCCCCGGGGGCTTCCCACGGGCATGAACAATAGAGGCAGGAATGGTTGCAGCGGAAAGTCATCTCGAGCACGGCAGTGGAGGGGAGGGGGGATCTTGCCTGGATACCCATCTCTCAGTCCATGGGTTCAGCAGATGGACCCGCGCCGGGGTCTTCCCCCGACTGTCCGCCAGCCTGAAATGCGCGGACACGCTTGATGCGGGCGATCTCACGCTCGAGCTTTTCGATCTTGGCTTCCTGGCCGACGATGACCTCGTTGAGATCGTCGACGAATCTTGCAAGGTGGCAGAATCGCTTCTCGAGCTCGGTCAGGCGGCACTCGCTCTCCGAAGGTCCTTTTCCGTTCACTGCGGATTCCGCGATATCGTCGTTTCCGTTCATGAGCCTCCGCCTTTCAACCGATCATTCGTGCGGCTGCCGCGATTCCGATGAGGACGATGAAAAGGAAGAACAGAGCCTCGATCAGGTCGCGGCCTGTAGGTTCGCCTGTGGGGTGGCCGAGCTTCTGCTTCCATCTTACCAGCTTCCGGCGGTCCTCTTCGCCCAACGGATCGATCCCGGATTGCCATTCCCAATGGTGGAGAAGCTCGTGCGCGATCGTCTTGGCGATCTGGAGACGGAGCGCACGCTCGTTGATCCTGCGGAAGACCTTCCTGAACGAGCCGTAGTAAAGCGTGACGGCCGGTCCGACGTTCGAATGGAAAGAATGGTAATGGCCAAGAACGTAGAGTCCGAGGAAACTGCCCGGGTGGCGGCAGGCCTTCTTTTCCAGGAAGAACTGGTTCACTCCGCGCTTGTACTTTTCCGGAATTCGTGCCAGTTCGCGGCGGAAAAGCGATTCGAACCGCTCGAAGGTGAACAAGGGTCACCCCGGAGCCTGGATTCCATCGTCCTGATGGATGACACCCCGGGAATAGGCCTTGAAGAAGGCTTCCACGACGGTTGGATCGAAATGCGTCCCCCCGCACTTCCGGATCTCGTCGAGGGCGACCTGGTCGGGCTTCCCCTTCTTGTCGGGGTGGTAGGGTCGGTTCGACGTGATCGCATCGAAGGTGTCGGCAACGGCGATGATCCTTCCCGCGAGCGAAATCTGGTCACCTTTCAGGCCCCCGGGATACCCGGTGCCGTTGAACTTCTCGTGGTGGTCGATCATTCCAGGAATGAACTGGGAGAGCTTCTTGACGTGGCCCATTATCTCGGCCCCGATGACGGGGTGACGCTTGATCTCCCCGAACTCCTCGTTCGTGAGGCGATCGGGCTTCCGGAGGATGTTCTCGGAGATTCCCAGCTTCCCGATGTCGTGAAGGAGGGCCGCGATCCGGATCCTCTCCACTTCGGTTTCGGGAAGGCCCATGTCGACCGCGATCTCGACGGAAAAAATCGTGACGCGTCGCGAATGGCCGTGGGTGTAGGGATCCTTGGCGTCGATGGCGGCCGACAAGGCTTCGACCGTGTTGAGGAACAGCTCCCGGGTTTCCCGGAAGAGCTTGGCGTTTTCCCAGACCGCGCCCATCTGCTGGGCAATGGTGGCAAGCAGCTTTTCGTCCTTCGAGGTGAACCCGGAACCGTCGTCCTTGTTGGAAACCGCAAGGACTCCGGCGATTCCCGATTCGGTGGCGACCGGGACGAGGAGGATGGCGGAATCCGGCATGGTTCCCTGGTCATACTCGGGATAACTGGCGAGATCGTTCGCGATCAGCGACTGGCCGGTTTCGATCACCCGCCACGCCAGGCCCTTCCCCTTCGCAAAACGGACCTTCCCGAGGTTTGCGGGATTCGCGCCCAGGCCCGCGGTGAGGACCAGCCCCTCTCCCGCCTCATCCAACATCAGGATTCCGACCTTGCCGACTCCGAGGGTTTCGGAAATCTCGTCCACCGTGCTCTTTTGAATCCGGTCGATGTGGAGGGTCCGGGAGAAGGCCGAACTGAGCCGGTAAAGAAGCGTCAGTTCCTCGTACTGGTTCGAGAGCTCCCTCGTGAGGTCGGAATTCTCGTGCTCGTAGGCGATCAACGTCTCGAGTGTGAGCGCGAGCCGCTTCGCTTCGGCGGGATCGGAATCCCCGCAACGGAGAAAGGCCGGGATCTCCTCGGGAAGCTTCAGGGGAAGGTCTCCGGGATTCTGCGAACCCGAAACCTCGAATGCCAGGGTCTTGCGGGCGGCATCGAGGAATGCGCGGATCCTGTCCGCGGACAGGAGGCGCTCGAGGGTCTGGGCCATCGGCTCAGCCCGAGGCTGCCGCGCCGAGCTTGTTCTGGACGTTCTGGAGCAGCTCCCGCGGGCTGAACGGTTTCGTGATGTACTCCGTAGCACCTGCCTCTATGCCCATCTTCTTGTCAGCTTCCTGGCCCCGCGCAGTCAACAGGAGGATCGGGATCGAAGGGAATCCGCTTTCGGCGCGGAGTTTCCGGCAGACGTCGAACCCATTCATTTTGGGCATCATCACGTCAAGAAGGATGAGATCGGGCTTTTCGCGCAAAGCGATCTGGAGGGCTTCCTCGCCATTTGTTGCAACCAGCACGGTGAATCCGGCATTGGACAGCTTGTCCTTGACCACCCGGAGAATGTGAGGTTCGTCGTCAGCTACGAGGATTCTTTTCTGTTCCACGGGTTCCTCCATAAAACTTTTCCAGGACCTCGTTCACGGTCCGGAGAAGGTCGGCCCCACGGTAGGGTTTCGCGAGGTGTGCATCAACCCCGAGTTTTGCGATCCGGTCGTCCTCGCGGAGGACCGTGAGGAGCATGATGGGAATCGAGCTGGTCTTCTGCTCCGCCTTCAGCTTTTGGATGACCTCGAAACCGTCCATGTCGGGCATGAGGAGGTCCAGGATGATGAGGTCGAAACTGCGGTCCCGGAGCAGCTCGAAGGCCTTCGGTCCCGAAAGGACGGATTCCGCCGCATGGCCGGAATGGTTGAGCTTGTCCCTCACTGCCCTCGCAATGTTGGCTTCATCCTCTATTACCAGAATTGATGCCATGCGTTCCTCCAGACCCGTCGGAAAATGTCTTATGGAAGATCGTATCACACCGGGACCGTCCTAATCAATTCCGAATCCGTCCCGGTGGACCGTTTCCTGCGATCGAACGGGTTTAAAGATAGTGTTGGGATGAAGGCCGGTGCTGAATCGATAAGGCTTTCCATCGGCGTGTTCAGCTGGGGAAGTGCGGTTTACTTTGCGAAGACCTCTTGGTAGAATTGCCCCATGGCCGAACCTTCCTTGGAATCCACAAAGGCGGTTCCCAATCGCAAGCTTGGATGCCTGGGCATCCTGGGGATACTGGCTTCCATCCTGGGAATCCTGGCGGCTTTCAACTGGAATATCCCCGGAAGCATCATATTCCTTGGGATCGGAAGCGTTCTTCAGATCGTGAATGCCCGGCGCAGGGGCCAGGACGTCGGCGAACTGCGGGAGCAGCTGGGCCTGTCCTGTCTCCTTCTGGGAATCCTTGCGCTTTTTTCCCGTGGCCCTCTTCCCATGCTCGTTTTCGTTGCCTACGGGTTCATCCTGGGTGGAACGAAGCTCTTCGTGGATTTTGGCCCAAAGGCCCGGGCGCGTTTCACCAACATCAACCCCGACCGGTGGGTCGATTTCTTCGGTTCCCTGATACGCGGGATCGGCGTAATCGGGATGGTTGCCGGAGCGGTTCTCGTTCTAACCCCCGGCCGAAAGGCCGCCCCTTTCGTATTCCTGTTCGCCCTCCTTGCCAACTTCGTCGGCCAGGGGATCCGAAGGCGGGAACTGTGGGCCGGCGCCCTGGGCCTGGTGGTGACCTTCCTGATCTTTTTCGATTTCATCCAGAAGTCGTTCATCGGATGCAACGGGGACTGGTCGCTTCTTCCCACAGGCCTTTTCCGGAACCTGCTTCCTTTGCTCTTGAGCTGGTTCTTCTTCCTCGGCTTCTACTCGATCTTCTATCCGATCATTTCGGAACGGGCGAAACAGTTTACTGGAGTACTCGAAAAGAAGCTCGAGGAGACCGGGACCGCCCTGAACCAGGCCAAAGAAAGGCTTACCCGGTCCGAGGAGTTGCAGGCCCGCACGGTCCGGGACCTCGAGGACGAAAGGCTCAAGTTCAGGGCTCTGTTCGAAACCGTGAACGAGGGGATCGCCCTTTTCGACAAGGACGACCGGCTCCTGTATCTGAATCCGGCTTTCTGCTCCCTGTTCGAATTGAAGCGGGATGAGTTCCAGAGTCGGAACTGGAAGGACATTTTTTCGCGGGGCCAGGTCCGGTTTTCCATGCTCGCCGCTCCGGGAGCAGGAACCCCTGGGGCTGAAAAGGCTGTTACCCTGCGTGAGCCCCGTGGGGAGATCGTCCTCTTGGATCCGAAGTCGGGGCAGCACAAGCGAAGGATCGAGTTCTACACCAACGAGATCCGTAATCAGACAGGGGAATTCCTGGCTTTCTCGAATCTTTCCCGGGATGTGACCCTTGAGCGTGAAATCGACCGGATGAAGACCGAGTTCGTCAGCAACGTCAGTCATGAGCTTCGGACTCCGCTCACCTCGATCCGGGCATATACCGAGATGCTGATCGATGACGAGAGCGAGGACCCGAAGACCACGAGGGAGTACCTCGACATCATCCTGGGTGAATCCGAACGGTTGACCAACCTGATCAACGACATCCTGGATCTATCGAAGATGGAAGCGGGGAAGAAGGTCTACAAGTTCGTCGATGCCCCTCCCGCCGTGATCATTCGAAAGGTTCTCGCTGTTTGCGCATCCGAAGCCCAGAAGAAGGAGCAAACGCTGGAGGGGGAAATTCCTTCCGAAGAGCTTCCGGCCAGAATGGATGCCGACCTGATCCATCAGGCATTGATGAATCTGGTGAACAATGCCTTGAAGTATACTCCCCAGGGCGGAAAGATCGTGGTTTCGTTGAAATACTTCCCCGAGGCGTTCGAAGCCCGGGTGAGCGACAACGGCCCCGGGATCTCGCGCGAGGACCAGAAGAAGCTCTTCAGCAAGTTCTTCCGGGTCGAGAGCACCCTCAACCGGGACATCGGGGGTACGGGCCTGGGTCTTGCGCTCGTGAAGCAGATTGTACTCGTTCACCAGGGAACCATCTCCGTCGAGTCAGACCTGGGTATGGGGACCACCTTTATCGTGAGACTTCCCTGGAATTTGAAGGGGGAAGCGCCGGCAGGGGTTCCGGTTCCCTCCCCCGCCTGAGGTTTCCCCGCCTTCCGGGCTTCA
>CAYRYU010000155.1:0-11766 GCA_964428355.1 uncultured bacterium | reverse complement strand
GGATGTCCACCCTGATCCATGCCGGGCGCCTTTCCTACATGGTTGGAGCGCACCTGAAGGGATCCGGCCAGGAGTATGCGATCGAAGCCGCTATCGCGAAGGTTTTCGCCTCCGAGGCAGCGGAATGGGTAACCCGGGAGAACATCCAGGTCCACGGCGGTTACGGTTACATGCACGAGTACAACGCCGAGCGGCACTATCGGGATGCCCGTATCACGACGATCTACGAGGGAACCTCGGAGATCCAGCGGGTGGTCGTTTCCCGGGACCTGCTGCACCCGCGTGGAAGTCAGCTCATGAACCGGATCCGGAAGAACATCGACGCCCTGACCGGTTCGGGGAAGTTCCCGGAGCTTCTCGAAGCGGTCAAGGCAGGTGCAGGACGGCTGGAAAATTCGATCAGGAGAATTCAGCAGCTCGGAGACAAATTTGCGAAGCAGCTCCTGGCCACCCCCGTTGTCGATCTTTCCGCTTCGGTCTATCTTTCCACGCTCATGCTGGACCACCTGGTCCGACACAAGGCCCGGGAGCTGGAGACCCGGCTTTTCATCGATGATATGAGCAGGGAGACCGCAAGACTCGAAGCCGAGATCGGAGGGGAAAAGCACCTCATCATCGCCCAGTTCTGATTCGCGGTCCGGGCACTGGCAACCGAGGGAAGGACGGTGACGGACCTCGGCACAATCAGCCAGGATCTTCCGCAGGCAGTGAAGGATCCAAAAAAAGAGAGACGTTTCATCTATGCCGATACGACCCCCGCTCCCCGAACAACCCCAGGTCCGGACCATGTTCATCGCCTCGGAACTGTTCAGGGGAGGGTTGCACGAGAAGTTCGAGAAACTCGGCTGGCGAACACTGCGTTTCCCGGAGGAGTTTCCCCGATCCGATGAAGCCCCGCCCCCTTCGCTCTTTCTGCTCCACGAGAACGCTTTCCTGTTCCAGTTCAGCGGACTCCTCGACCGGCTCTTCCTGATCCCTGACCAACATCCGGTGATCATCGTCGGAACCAGGTTCGAGCAGGAATACCTCGCCGACCTCTTCGGAGACCGCCCCCTGTTCCAGCTTTCCGACCTTTCGGACATGAAACAGGTTCAGAAGGTTTTGAAGCGGGCGACGGAGGCGATGAAGAACGCGGCGATCAAGGAGAACTACGAGAAGCTGCTCGATCAGGCCCAGTATGAGATCAGGGAGCTGCACGCGATCGGGATAGCCCTCTCGTCGGAAAAGGATCCGATCAAGCTCCTAGATCTCATCCTGACCAAGAGCAGGCAGATCACGCAGGCCGATGCGGGAAGTCTTTTCCTGGTCGAAGGGGGCAAGAAGCTGAAGTTGAAGCATTGCCAGAACGACTCCCTCCGCTGGAACCTGAGCGAGGACATTCCGCTTCCCATCGATGACCGGAGTATCGCGGGCTACGTCGCCCTGACCGGACATCCCCTCGATGTGCTGGATGTCTACCTGATCCCGGAGGATTTCCCCTACAAGTTCAACCTCACCTTCGACCAGGAATCCGGATACCGGACGAAATCGATGCTTGTCGTGGCCATCAAGAACCCCGCCGGAGAGATCCTCGGGGTGATCGAACTGATCAACAAGTGCCGCGACTTCAAGTCCCGACGCGTCGGGGAACCGCTCAAGCCCGAGAGCATCATTCCCTTCATCAGGAAGGACAGGGACCTCCTTTCATGCCTAGCTTCACAGGCCGGTGTTGCCCTCGAGAACAGCCGGCTGATCGAGGATATCAAACACCTTTTCGAGGGTTTCGTGAAGGCCTCGGTAACCGCGATCGAAGCGCGCGACCCCACGACCTCGGGACACTCGGAGCGGGTCGCGGCCATGACGGTCGCCCTCGCCCAGACAGTCAGCCGGCTGAACGAGGGGCCCTTCAAGGATGTTCGATTCGACGATGTTTCCTTGACCGAGATCCGCTATGCTTCACTGCTTCACGATTTCGGCAAAGTCGGGGTCCGGGAGGAGGTCCTGGTCAAGGCGAAAAAGCTTTTCCCCTGGGAGCTCGACAGCCTCGTCCAGCGGTACAGGCTGATCCGGAAATCCCTCGAAGCCGATTTCTACAAGAAGTGCCTCGACCAGGTCATTGCCCAGGGAATAGAGCGGTTCCAGGGCCTCCGACCGGTGCTCGAGTCCGAGTTCCACAGGCAGCTCGACGATGTCCAGGCGGTACTGGATTTCCTGGTCACCTCGAACGAACCCACGGTCCTCGAGGAAGGGAACTTCCAGCGCCTTCTGGATCTCGCCCAGCGCAGGTTCCGGGATTCCGACGGGGTGGAGCTCGAGATGCTTTCCCCGAGGGAAGCACACGTTCTCTCGATCCGGAAGGGAAGCCTTTCCGAGGCGGAGCGGCTCGAGATCGAGTCGCACGTCAACCACACCTTCAACTTCCTCTCGAAGATCCCATGGACCAGACAGCTCCAGAGGATCCCCGAGATCGCCCTTTCCCACCACGAGAAGCTGAACGGCCGCGGGTACCCCAACCACCTAGTCGGCAAGCTCATTCCCCTCGAATCGAAGCTGCTGACCGTATGCGACATCTACGATGCACTGACGGCAAAGGACCGTCCGTACAAGCGCTCTATCCCTCACCAGAAGGCGTTCGACATCATGTATCAGGAGGCAAGGCAGGGGTTGATCGACGAGTTCCTCCTCGACACGTTCGTGAAAGCCGAGATCTACAAAACGGTTGAAACCCGGCGGTTCAACGAAGGCCGGGATTTTCCGAAGCCCTGACATCCCGGGGGGCCATCCGGCCGCATCCGGAACGTCACGAATAAATCATAGTCGCCAGGAGATCGCACAATGAAAGTCATCGGAATCTGCGGCAGCCCCCGGGAAAAGGGCTCCACCACACGCCTCATCAAGGCCGTCCTGGACGGAGCGAAAGAGGCCGGACACAAGACCAAGTTCATCCACCTGTATGGAAAGGATATCAAGGCATGCAAAGCCTGCCGGAAATGCACGGAGGGGAAGGTGAAATACTGCGTCCACAAGGACGATCTCACCGCCCTGTTCCCCGAGATTTTCGGGGCCGACGTGCTTGTGCTCGGGTCGCCGGTCTTCTTCGGGCACCTGACCGGAACAATGAAGATTTTCGTCGACCGTCTCTACACGTGCATAAAGGACCACGACTTCAACGTCAGGCATATCGACGGGAAGAAGCTGGTCACGATAGTCACCAGCGGCGCCCCTCCGAAGGTCTACGCCGATGTCGCGGAGTATCTCCGGAAGTGGTTCTGCGACTTTTTGAAACTGAGGCTCGTGAAGCACCTTTCGATCGGAAACCTGCACGACGACGGTTCCCTCGACAAACAGGCCGGGGCTCTCGAGAAGGCGCACAAGATCGGCGCCTCCCTCTGACGGACAGGGAACATGCGCAGCCTGACGCTTTTCCTGGGTCTGTTCGCATCCGTCCTTTTCGCCGACTGCCCCCCCGTCACCGCAAAACCCCTCTTCTTTTCGATGACGGAAGGCCGCGACCTCCACAGGCTTTATTGTCACGAAGGCGTCCAGACCCACCTGGTCCTGGAAGCCGGCCCACCCGCCCGGCTGGTGATCGCTTTTCCGGCGGGGAACTCCGGAATCGCGTTCCTCCCGGGAAACCTCGGAAGGGAAACGGAGATGGCGCCCCTTTCCTGGGGAGCCCCCCCAACGACCGTCACCGATCCCGAATTGGGAAGGGGGATCAGGTTTGGAATCCGCCTTCCCATCCCCGGTTTCCGGATCAGGCAGGTTCTCCTTGAAAGCATCCGCTTTCTCCGCGATCTCCCCTACCCCGATGCCATAGCGGAGCGTTTGGGTTGTCGGCTGACCTGGCTTGGATACGCCGGAATTCCCTCCCCGGGCTTCTTCCTTCCAGAATCCCGACTCATGTCGCGTGAGGGTCGCAGGGTCATCCGTTTCACCCGAAACGAACCCGAGGTGCGCTGGCGCTATGTTTTCGACGTGGGCTTTCCACCTGGGTTCGAAGCCGACCTGAAACCTGAGGGTTGGGAAATCCGCCCCCAGGAAGGGAACTCTCCCGACGAACTGGAGTTGGAGATCTCCGCGTGGGTCAACTTTCCCGGGCTGGAGGGGTTTCCCCCCGACCGCCTGCTCCGGCCCCAGGCGCAAAGATGGCTGGAGAAGGCTTCCAATCCAAAGGAAACTGGTGCGGAACGCGTAGCGGAAGCCGCGAACGGGTTGAGATTCCTCGTGACCAGGGACAAGATCCTCGCCGGATCCTGGAGGTATCTCACCTACTTCGGCCGGGACACGTTGCTTTCCATCTGCCTGCTCCAGGATTTCATCGCCCCGGACGTTTTCGAGGCGGGCCTCAAAGCTGTCCTGGACCGTCTTTCACCCGACGGGCAGGTTGCCCACGAGGAGGACATCGGCGGACAGGCGGTCCATCGGCACCTCGCGCGACTCGTTTCCCCCGGAAACATTCTTCCGGTGCGAGAATCCGAGGGTCGCCTCGGGGACCCCGTCTTCGACTACAAGATGGTGGATGACGATTTCCTGCTTCCCATCGCGTTCTTCCGCTATCTCGAAGATATCGAACGAGAGGTCGGGGAAGTCAGGGCCTTCCTCGAACAGCCGACCGGGCGAGGCGAGTCCAACCTCGAAGCCGCCCTCAGGTGCCTCGAATGGTGCGTTCGCAGGGTGATCCGCGACCTTCGGTTCGGGGACCACCGGTCCCTGGTCGGCCTCACCCATCCCCATGTCGGCGACTGGCGCGATTCGGAGCATGGCCTTGGAAAAGGCTTCTATTCAGGCAATATCAACCTTGCCTTGGTTCCGGCGATGCTCCAAAGCATCGCCGATCTTCGTTCCCGTCTTCCGATCCCGAGACACATCCTGAACGATATCTGCCGGAGGAACCGGTTCACTCGCCTGATGACATTTCTCGACCGCCCCGAGCTCCTGGCCGCCGTCCGGGGGAAATGGAACGACATCCTTTCACCCTTCCGGGTTTCATGTCCTCCTGAAAAACTGGCAGCAGCTGCCCGGTCGTATCTCGATTCCCCCGTCTGGACCGACGAACAGCGTTCATGGTTGAGAAACCAACCCCTGGGCCTGCGAACGGTGGGTGACTTTCTCGACGGGTCGTTTTTGCCCGAAGAAGTCGCGGAGGGAATCTCGTTTCCAGCCCTGTCTCTCGACCGGAGAGGGGAAGCTGTGCCTGTAATGAATAGCGACATCGGCTTCCAGCTCTTTTTCGGGGAACCCGACAAGGCCGAAACATCGGGAATCCTCAACCTCCTGCGGCTCCCGTTCCCCCTCGGCTTGAAAACACCGGTGGGAATCCTCGTGGCCAACCCCGTTCTGGCCGACCCCGGGTTGTGGCCCCTGTTGGATCGAAAAGCCTACCACGGTCTGGTGATCTGGGGGTGGCAGCATGCCATGCTCCAAAAGGGACTTCTGAGACAGGCGAGGAGGTGGCGGCTTTCGGGTGAGGCCTCCCTTTCCGCCGAGCTCGAAAGGCTCGCGAAGGATATCGGGGGGCTTGAAAAGGGGCTGGGACGCCTCGCCAACTCGGAGCTCTGGTCCTGGACGATCCGGGACGGAAAGATGCTCCCGATCTCCTTCGGGGAGGAATCGGGAACCGAGACCCAGTCGAATCCCGTTCAGCTCTGGAGCACTGTCCATCTCGGGGTTGCCAGGGAGCTCGATCTGCTGGAACCCTGACCTGTTCCGTTCAGGACTGCGTGGCTTTACAGACAAAAATGGACACTGTAGCAAGGTTACTGACGAAAAATGCCACCGAGCCGCAGAGACCACCGAGAAAACCCGGAGGTTTCGGGAAAGGGTAAAAGCACCCGTCTGATTAATCGAAAGCCTCTGTGGCTCTGTGTCTCCGTGGCAACCCTCTCAGCAAACATGCAAAAGTGTCCAAAAATGAAAGCCACCGAGGTCACGGAGGTCACAGAGCTTGATTCTGAACCTTGCTCTGTGGCCTCTGTGGCTTTCCCCGGTTACAATGCGAAACTCAGCCGTCGGTTGAGCTTGGCGCGGCTTTCTTCTTCAGATCGGGAAGGGCTTTCAGGAGCTCGGCAAGGATCGTCTGGATCCTCAGTTTCGCGTCCGAATGCTCGATAAGGAAATGGATTTTCAGATCCTTCGCCTCGGCCCGATCGTAGGTCATGACGAACTCCAACTTGTCATCCAGGAGGTTTCCGAAAACCGTCTTGGGCGAAAAATCCCCGATTAGGTACTCCCTCATCCAGAGCTCGATGGGCTTGGTCGGATGCCGGGGTTCCTTCTTGATCTTCTCGAAAAGCCCAGGGCCTGCCGCCATGACGGTGAAGTAGGCTTTTTCGTTGAACTGGGAAACCAGCGGAGCGAAATCGGGATCGGATGCCGAGGTCTTCCGGGCCTCGATGAACCCCTTCAGGAGCCCCATGGAACCCCCGATGGCAAGGCTTTTCTCGAGGAAGCAGAAGCCAACGTTGCCCCCCTTCACGACTAGAACGGTCATGTCTCCGACCTTTTCCTCGGTCACTTTTTCCTGTCCCATGAGCTTCATCGTAGCCGTGATCTTCTCCGAATCGAACTGCCCGGAAATGGCGAGAAGCGCTTCCGGCTGCGGTTCGGTGAACTTGACCATCGCCTGGAAGGCCGAGATGTCCCTTAACGGGTTCATCGACGTCGCCTTGAGGAAGTTCTGGTAGTTCTCCAGTTCCATCTTTCCAACGAACGGGTTCTTGAGGATGAAGTCCTCGAGCGCGATACCGGAATGGTTGTGGACAACCGCGACTGCATCCACCCCTTCGGGTATCGGAAACAACGTGAACGCATGGAGCTGACCTCCAAAAACCGCCGTGAACGCGAGGAGGCAACCTGCCAGGATGATCCGGAGTCGGGAACTTCTCATCATTCCTTTTCCTTTCGATAGGTCGATTTGGGGACAACCCGCCCCTTTGTCCGGGATCATTCTAGCATATCGAAGTTCAGGGAAAGCTGCGTCTTGCCATGAACCCCCACCGGGAGTATGATTCAGACCCCGGCGGAAAACCGGAGACGCGAAGACAGGGAAGGTGCCGTCAGTGAACCCCGGATCCAGGTCGAAGCCGATGCGCCCCGAGATCGTTCTGACCGTGGGCCCCGCTTCGGATTCGGTCGAAGCAGTCACTGCGATGATCGGTGTCGCGACGAGATTCCGCCTCAATGCCGGTCACCTCGATCCGGAAACCCTTCGGAAAAGACTGGAACGCTTCGCGGAATGCTTCGGAAGCGCTGGAGTCAAGGTGCGGCCGGTGGTCATCGACCTCCAGGGCGGAAAACTCCGGATCGGGAAGTATCCCGCGGTCACGGCGGTCCCCGAGGTGGTTGAGTTGAGATTGGGCACTGAATCGGAAGATCCGGCGGTGATACCGGTTCCGCATGAATCGGTTTTCCAGGCGCTGGAGAGGGGTGATCCGATCCATCTCAATGACGGGAAGGTCATCCTGAAGGTTGACGACACACATGGGAAGGACCGGATTCGCGCAATCCGCGTCAGGAACGGGGAACTCGGTCCCCAGAAGGGGCTCAACTGCCCGACCAGGGATTTCACCTTGGAGCGGCCTCCCGACCGGGACCTGGCCGCTGTCAAGATCGGGATGGAGTTCCCCTTCGTCGAGTTCGCAGTCTCATTCGTCACCTCAGGCCAGGAAAGCCAGCTCTACAGGCCCTTGACGAGCGAACGCCGTCTGATCGCCAAGATCGAACGGTCCCGAGTCTTCAAATCAGTTCCGGTGCTGGACGGGAATTTCGACGAACTGTGGCTCTGCCGCGGAGACCTGGGGTCCGAGATCCCGTATCGGGAGCTCGGTCCCCTGCAGGCTGAATTCGCGCGGATGATTCCCCACCTGGGAAAACCGCGTCTGCTGGCCGGAGAAGTGCTTGGTTCCATGATTCTTTCGCCGGTTCCATCACGGAGCGAGATCGTTCATCTCCACGACATTCTCCGTTCGGGCTTCGACGGTTTCGTCCTGAGTGACGAGACCGCAAGGGGAAAACACCTGAACGAGGTCCTCGAGTTCCTACGGGAGTTCTTCCCGCGCGGCTGAGATCATTCCACGCGACAGGCCGGGATCTTCACCGTGGCGATCCTCGAGATGTCGTTCATGTGGCGGACGAGGACGAACCCTTCGCTTTCCCCCGCCCGGATGCCCTCGATCTTGATCGACATCGTGGGCGATCCGCGAAACGGGACCGTGATCAACTGGACTTTCCCTCCCCCGGCGGATTTCTGCCCGTAAATCAATTGGCCCTTGTAATCGGACAGAAGGTCTTCGGTCTGGAGGATCCCCAGAACTGAGGGAACCGCGATAATCGCGTAGAATTCAGCCGGATCGCAGCCCTTTTCGAGATCGATCCGCATCAGGCCCTCGTCGCCGACCTTCGTCGGAATCTTTTCCATCGTGATTCCGAAAAACTGCTTCCGGTCAAGATACTCGTACAAATTTACGACTCCGCTATCCTCAACCTTGACGGCGGCGAAAGGACATGTCTCGACAAGGACCCCGTCGTCGCCGGAGTCGAAGGTCTGGGGGGCATTCCCCATGATGCTTTTCCCCGACCCCGCAACCCTGGGCGAAATCTGGACGACCGGATTCTTCTCGATTTTGCCGTCTCCCGCCATCATGATCAGCAGTTCGAGGAACTTGACGAGGGCGTGGGGAGAGGAATAGACGCCCCCCAGGAGGGCGGGGCCCTTTATCAGCCCCGGTTCGCGCGTCAAGATCAATCCTCTGGCGATTTTATTGAAGAGAGGGATGAACGCTTTGTCTCCGGACAGGTACATCGCCTTGGCGTTGAGAAGCAGATAATAGATCCCACCTACGTGTTCGAATGCTCTCAGGAAGCGGTACGTGTCGTAGGACTTCTGGAACCGGACCGAATACTCCGACCAGGAGCCATCCCAGCCATCGACAAGGTTCTTTCCCGCGTTCTCACGGAACCATTTCACCACCGAGGCATCCGAAAGCAGGAGGTGGACGATCCTACCGTCAACAACGATGGGAAGCACGTCCCGGCCGCCCATGCCCTGTTCAGAGAATGCGGTTTCGGTGATCGAGATCCCCTGGGAGGCGAGAGCTTTCTCCATAGCCTCGAGGGCCTTGGAACCGAGATGAATCTCGCTGGAGAACTCCGCCTGGAGCTTTTTCGATTCCGACAACTGGACGACCGCGGTCCGGAGATGGCGTGCAGACCATGCCGTCCAGAGCGGATCCGGAGCGCCTCCGGGAAACGGCCTTACCATGCCGGTTTGGGGGTCGATATAGCTCCCCCGGAGCGCTTTCATGTCGATGCGAAGTCCCGCTCCCAGCTCTTCGAGAAGCCCTTCGTCCCCGATCAGTCCTTCGGAGATCGCGCGCAGAAGGACCGCCCGGACTGCGATTGCCGCGGAGAGGGACTCACCGGTCGCGAACCAGGAGTGCAGGGTCGTGACCACGTCGGCGACCATTCCCGTCAACAACATCCCGGGATGGGCCAGCACCGCGCCCTTTTTCCCCTTCTCGATCGTGACCGGTGAACCGTCTGTGAGAATTACATCCGAAAAGTGGGTCGCTAGGTCGGCAACGTTCCTGACCTCGAACTCGCGCAGGTCGACCATGTTTCCGGTGGAATCCTTCAGATCCAGCTTCAAGCGCCCATATCGTCCGCCCGTAACCGGGAACGCGATCTCCTTCGACCCGTTCCCGATCTCGAAGCTGAGGTCCTTCTCCATACCCGCTCCCGAAACCTCGAGACGAAGCGACTTTCCGTCCACATTCCTCACATGGGCTTTGACCACGATCGAGGCTTTTGGAACGAGAATCCCTGGAACCGTTGCCTCGACATAGCTTCCCTTGACCATATCGACGTTCCGTATCGTTTCGGCATAGTCGAACATCCGGCATGCGGTGAAGCGGATCTGGCACCGCCCAAGCTGGGGAGGGAGCGTCGCGACGATCACGGCATTCCCCCCCGAATCAGTCGTCACCGCCGCGCAGAAGACGACTTTTTTCTCATCAAGGCGGATTTCATCCGAACGGGGAGGGGGAGCGGAGTCTCCTGACAAATCCTCCCCGGTCGCATTTCCCTTCGAGCCAGTCTTGACAGCCGGGAGCGGAGAGAAAGCCGGGGGCGGGGCACCCTTTGCCCGGGACAACGGTTTGGGTGGTGGGGGAGGAGGAGGAGCCACCGGGCCTCTTGGCGAAACACTCTTTTCCCATTTCACTTCCTCCAACCGTTTTCCTTCGCGACGCATCCGGCCTGCAAGCGAGTAGGACATCTTCCTGACTGAGTCTCCGACGGCGGAAACGAGGCTCTCCTTCGCACTCTTGGAGGGAACGCGGTTGTCGAAGACCTCGAGAATTCCCGAAACGGGGATTCCGCTGCCCGTATTCCGGTCCACGGCCGCGATCGATATCTCGACAGGCCTCTGCGGAAGCGCCTTATCAGCAGCCTTGATCTTGACCTCGATCGGAGACTGGCAGAAAGCGAGCGTCCACCCCTCGAAAAGCTCGCCGGTTGCGGCTTCGAACCCCCCGAAAAGGACGAAACCGAACGGCGGGGGGCATCCGATGACCATTTCCTGGCCCTTTCGCATTTCCGGAAACGAGGCGATCTCGGTCATGGAAAAGGACTCGCTGGCCTCGAGAGCGGAATAGAGGAAAACCCTCGCATTCTTCAGGTCGAAGGAGGCCTTTACCCGGATCTCGTTCCGGGAATCCGCGATCGGGGAGTCGATCTCCCATGCGTCCCCGGACTCGGTATGGTCGAGCGTGTAATACAGGTCCCGCCCGAGGATCGGCGTCGTCCCCTCATACGGGGCGGCCGTGGCACGGAACACCCTGGTCAACCCCTTGGAAATCAAGGAGGATTGCCTCTCCACGTGCCCGGACTGCGCGAAAAGGCTTCTGACGCTTCCCTCAGGAGTCACCGCTTCGATCTCGAAGGGACCGGAATGGCTCCGGACCTCGAGGACCGCCTCGATACGCCCGTCCCGGATTCTCGCTTTGACCGGCTCCCCGGCAAGACACCCGTCGCATCCAGGCAGATAGCAGCGGCTCTTCACCGTGACCTCGCCGCTGTACGGCTTGTTCAGGACCCTGATCTCGTTCTTGATGTTCAGACCGTTTCCCCAGCGGCTTCCCATTCCGGAAGCATTCCCCAGGAACCAGCCGCCCGGAAACTCCCGCAAGGCTTCCATGCTGGTGAGGCGGGTGAACTCGTGGGCGAAGGACAAGGCTCCGAGGGTTCCCTCGATGACGTTGAAGGTCGTGGATTCGAGCGTCCTGCCATCTGGTCCCGAGAAATCCACCCGGTAATTCCCGAGTTCGAGACGGCTCTTCTTCCCGTCCAGGATCTGGGCAACGAAAACCCCTCCCGCATCCAGGGTGAAGGTTCCGATGCTTTTCAGGAGGGAATGGGGCTTCTGGATCCGGGCCGATATCGTTGCCGATGGATAGGAGGGCATCATCACCTTCAGGAAGACCTGCTCATCGGGCCAATAGGTTGGCTGGTCGGTGGAAAGGCTGATGAACTTCAACCTCAGGGAAGCGGGGGCGTCGGGAAGGGGCGCAATGATCTTTTGTGCCTTTTCATCGTAGGCGAAGAACCCGGTCCGCGACAAACCGTCCGGGCCAGGTTTCGTCTGGCTATCGGCGGCTGCGACGTTGATCGAAAGCAGGAAAGCGAGAAGGCCAAGGAGTCTTTTCGAACGGGTCATACCCGACCTCCCTTCATGGAAAACAGTGGTCGTCTTGAAATGGAAACGGACGAAGCGGTGCATGGATTGTC
>CAYRYU010000154.1:8620-11795 GCA_964428355.1 uncultured bacterium | reverse complement strand
ACCCCTGTCCCGGGCGGTTGCCTTCCGGAAGGTGACCATCTATACTGTAGGAAATATGAATGGAAGCAGGTTTTCCCGGAGGGAGGGAGTGTGAAACAGTTCGAATCGATCTATTCCCACGGTTTCGTCAGGGTCGCGGTCGCAGTCCCGGAGGTCACCGTCTCGAACCCGGACCGGAATGTCGAACGAATGGTCCCGCTCATCCGTGCCGCGGCCGCGGAGAAGGCAGCTCTGGTGCTCTTTCCCGAGCTTGGAATTTCCGCGTACAGCAACGAGGATCTCTTCCAACAGCAGGCCCTTCTGGAAAGCACCGAGGCGAACCTGAGGCGCCTGCTGGAGGCGACCCTTTCGGTTCCCGTTATCGTTGTCTGCGGTGCGCCGTTGGCGTTTTCGGGCCTCCTCTTCAATTGCGGGATAGTTTCATACAAGGGAAAGCTCCTCGGCGTGGTTCCGAAAACCTTCCTTCCCAACTACCGGGAGTTTTACGAAAAGCGCCAATTCTCGAGCGCGCTTCAAGCGCCCTTTTCCGAGGTCACCCTGCTGGGAAACAGGATCCCCTTCGGAAATGACCTCATCTTCAGGGCAGGGAACCTTCCGGCTTTCGGACTTTTCGTCGAGATCTGCGAGGATCTCTGGGCTCCGATTCCCCCAAGTACCAGGGGTGCGCTTTCAGGGGCTACGGTCATCGCGAATCTTTCCGCAAGCAACATCACGATCGGGAAGGCCGAGTATCGGAGAAACCTTGCCGCCGCCCACTCGGGGAAATGCCTTTCCGCCTACCTCTACTCAGCCGCGGGAGGCGGGGAATCGACCACGGACCTCGCCTGGGACGGCCACGGAATGATCTGGGAGAACGGTTCCCTTCTTGCCGAATCCGAGAGGTTTTCCCGCAAGGAGAGCCTGATCACGGCCGACATCGACATGGACCGCCTCTTCCAGGAGCGGCTCCGGATTTCCAGTTTCCGTGACACCGTCCCGGAAGCTCTGAAAGGGCCAGGCGGCCTTAGAGAGGTCATCTTCGACCTCGACCTTCCGGCAGGCCCCGTCCCCTTGAAGCGTGTTGTGGAGCGGTTTCCATTCGTTCCGGCCGATACGGGCACAAGGAGCTTGCGATGCCGCGAGGCTTACAATATCCAGGTCCAGGGGCTTGCGAAGCGTCTTACCAGCTCAGGGATCCGGAAACTGGTCCTGGGCGTCTCGGGAGGCCTCGACTCCACGCAGGCACTCGTAGTGGCGGCGAAAACCATGGATCTGCTCGGTCTTCCGAGATCGGGAATCCTCGCATACACCCTTCCGGGGTTCGCCACCAGTTCCAGAACCCGGTCGAATGCATTGGATCTGATGCGTGCCCTGGGGGTAACCGGCGGGGAGATAGACATCCGGCCGGCATGCGAACTGATGCTCAAGATGCTCGGCCACCCCTACGGATCGGGAAAACCCGTTTTCGACGTTACTTTCGAGAATGTCCAGGCGGGAGAGCGCACTTCCTTCCTTTTCCGGGCTGCAAACATGCACGGTGCGTTGGTCCTGGGAACCGGCGACCTGAGCGAGCTGGCCCTTGGATGGTGCACATACGGCGTGGGGGACCACATGTCCCACTACAACGTCAATGCGTCGGTCCCCAAGACCCTCGTTCAGCACTTGATAAGATGGGTCGCCGAATCGGGCGAGTTCGGCGAGGAAGCGTCGATGACGATGCGCTCGATCCTCGCGACCGAGATCTCCCCCGAGCTCGTCCCCCCAGACGCTGGCGCAACCGACGCTGGCGTAACCGACGCCGGCGCAACCGGAGTGAAGCCGGAAAATGCAGGACCCGCACAGAGTACGCAGAAAGTGATCGGCCCGTACGAGCTCCAGGATTTCAACCTGTATTACATTTCGAGATTCGGTTTCCGTCCCAGCAAGGTGGCATACCTCTGCCACCAGGCATGGAAGGACGCTACTCATGGCCCCTGGCCCTTCTCCAATGGAGATGGCGGGCCCCCCCCCAGGAACTCCTACACCCTTCCGGAAATCAAGAAATGGCTCAGGATCTTCCTGAAACGTTTTTTCGGAACCAGCCAGTTCAAACGCAGCTGTGTTCCGAACGGCCCCAAGGTCGGGTCGGGCGGCTCCCTCTCCCCGCGCGGAGACTGGCGCGCACCCAGCGACTCCGATCCCGAGATCTGGCTCCGGGAGCTCGAAGAGAACGTCCCTGACGAGATCGGGCAATGAACCTGTCTTCCCGGGGGATCATCCTCGGAATCGTCGTTTTTCTGTTACTCCTGCTCGGGGTTTTCATCTTCTCCTACAACTACACCGTTCGCAGGCAGAACATCAGGGCCCACCACGAGCAGCTGGGCGAGATGGTGGGCATCCTCGCGCTGAACGGGGTCCAGTTCATCTCGGAAAACATCGGTTCGAACCTCGAGACCATTTTTTCCGCAAGCATGACCGAACTGCTGGGAGGCCCCTCCGGAAAAGAAGTGAAGCTGCAACCGGCATTCTGCGGGAAGCTCGGAAGCGAATTCGACTTTCTCCTCCAGCACCTCGATCTCCCTGACCCCAAGCCAAGATGCTCCGGCATAGAGATTTCGCTCCAGGACATCGCCCAGATCACCCCGGATGCCACTCCCGGGCAACTTCAAGCCGGACGGGATCCCCTGGAGAAGTTCGGCGAGGTCGCCATCTCCTGCACGGTCGAGTTCGCGGGCCTCAGGAGGAGGGCCGAGATGACCCGCCAGTTCCGCTTCGTGAGCATGGTCCCGGGAATCTTCTGCCGGTTTTCCCTGTTCGTTCCCTACACCCCCCATTACTTTTCCTACAATGCGGTCGGGGTAAACTGCGACGGTACGATTGACACGAGCTACCACCCTCCCTCCACGGGCGCAGGGAGCTTCGCCCCCCTGAAAATCATCAATGGAACAGATTCCCAGCCTCTCCTCTACGGCTTCACCGCCCGTTCCCCCCAGGAGGACCTCAAGCGGGGCTGGATCTTCCTGGGGCCCACACCAGAATCCGTCGGTCCCCCCGGGCCGGTCCTCCTGAGGATTCCGAGCGGTTTCTCCAACGAGAGTGGGGGGCACTTCCTCTTCTCCAAGCCCGTTCTTCCGCCGGGAGGGACCAAGGAGGTCATCAATCCCGAGATCATCGAGGACAACGAGAATTTCCGGACCGCGCCCCTCTCCATCGGCGG
>CAYRYU010000154.1:0-8520 GCA_964428355.1 uncultured bacterium | reverse complement strand
TTCTTCTTCCTGAAGGAAGACCCCTTTCTCGCCACATCCTGGAAGGGGATCTTCACAACACGCCCAAAAGCCGCCTACAATCCGGATTCCGGGATCATGTTCTCAACCAGTCCCCGGCTTCCACCGTCGATGAAATACCTGGACTTCTTCCTGAAGGAACCGACCCCTATCCTTTACAAGGGATTCGAGAGTTTCCGGATGGTCTTCCCGGCCAACTTCGCCCAGGCAACGCCCGACCCTTCACCAGATTCCCTGGGGGTTCCATTCAACATCTTTTTCGAGTTCATGTGGTATCCCCCCGCGGGAAATCCGTATCCAAACCCCGTGAACTTCAACCCTGCACAGCTTTCCCCTCCGACGATCGGGGACCCATACTACGTCCCTTTGTACAATATCATTTCGAAGCAGGATGTCGGAATTCCAGGTCTCCACCCGTGGGGCCAGGTCAATGACTCTCTCGGCAGGAACAACCCTTTCGAGGTCCGTTTCTCCCCGGGTTCCGACAACCCTGACAACGTCTATTTCCGGGGAAACCTTCTCGAATACCGCGTTCCCACGAGCAACCTCGGATACCGGGTCACCAACATCATCGACCTTTCCGCCTGCTCGACCATCGCGGAAGAAAAGGACCTTCTCGAGAAACTCGTTTTCCAGAGAGTCGTTTCTTCACCCGCCTTTCCGGCGGGCCTCCCAACCCAACTTTCTGGGGCGGGCACGGTCTTTGCCCCGAAGAAGAGCGGGATATTCTTCATCCACCGCAGGAAGGCGGGAGCCGCCGGGGGCGGTGGAGACCTGGAGCCCCTTCCCCTACCTGGAGCAATCCTTCTCGACAAGTCACTGGTCCTGATCCTTGGAAAAGGGGACCTCACGATACCCAAAGCCATCAGAAGTCCCGATCTGGACGGTGCCCCCGTGAACCTGCTTTCACTGGTGGCCTGGGATGGAAACATCCGGATCGGCACCACATCGAGGATCGATGCCTATCTCGTTGCGCTGAAACCTCGTCCCGATTCGACGACCCCGGGGGGACGGCTGGTTTCCGCAAATCCCGGAGTCGTCGACCGGCTGGATATCTTCGGTGGAGTCGCGGTCTGGGAACTGGGCATCTCCCGCCAGCCGAATGCGGCTTCGACCATGGAGAATTTCCCCCGGGGGGGGAAGATCCGCTTCAACCCGCGTTTCAACCCCGCGATCCAGCGGTTCTACGCCTCTTCCCGAAAGTTCATCATGGAGGACAAGGCCAGCTCGATCCGGATCATCGGAGGGGAAAAATGAAGCGGGAGCCTGGCGTCTCCCTCGTTGAGATCCTCATCGCCATTGTGGTTCTGGGAGTGCTTGTTCTTCCGATTTCGGGTGTTCTCACCTCCTCGAACCGGGCAAGCACCGCTTCACTCTACGAGATCATGGCCGTCCAGTATGCACTGGAGCTTTCCCAGCAACTGCAGAGGCTCACCCCGGAACTCATCAAGCAACTCCGCTCGACCACCAAGATGAACCTGGAGGAGCTCCTCGAGGAGGAGTCCTTCCGGTACGCCCTGAACGATCGCGATCGGAGGGATGAGTCATCGGTCGAGCTGAAGGGAACCCGGTTTCCGGTCTTCCTTTCCCCGCTCCACCCCGATTTCGCATCCAGAACCGTCACCGTCTCAGCCCTTCCCGCGCTCGATCCCAAGGTTTTTTCCAGCCGGGGAACCTTCTGGCAGGTAAAGGTGAACCTTTCGTGGAAGGCAGATCCATCCGACAAGGTCGATCATTCGCTGAGTTTTCCGATGATCCTCAGGGAGGCCCCGTGATGCGTCCAGATTTGAGGTCCGCTTTTTCTCCCCGGGCTTTCACGGTGGTGGAGGCCCTCGTCGTGCTGGTCGTTTCGGGAATCGTCTTCTTCGGAGTCCAGTCATTCTTTTCCCATGGAGTCCGAAACACGCTCAAAGGCCAGGATACACTCGACACGATCCGGATCGCGGGAAGCCTTCTTTCGCAGATCCGGAAGGACATCTCAGGTTCGACATCGGTCCGGTGCGCCGGCGCGGACGGAACCATTCTCCGGACGGAGCTATCGGTTTCGGAGCCCTTCGATCCCACCAACGTCCGGTTCGGGAATCACCTCGATTTCAGAACCAGCATCGGCACGATTTCCTACAATTTCGACCCCGACGGCCGCTCGGTGATTCGAAAGATCAGCGGTGCAACGGAAGGGTCTCCCGAGAAGAGGTTCGTTCTCCCGAAAGTCCGGAGTTTCGAGGTCGCCCACCTCCTGAAGGAGTTCTCCCCCGACCTCGTGAGCCCGGCTTTTCCCCGCCCCCAGGAGCAGTTGTTGATCAGGTTTCGCGTTCTGTCCGATGATCCCAGGTTTCCTGCGAAAGAGATGGTTTTCTCATCCTTCTTCACCACGAGCCAGCTCCAGGCAGGAGACTGGAATTATTACCTCAAGACCGGGGAGTGAACACGCAAAACGGGTCCCTGGCGCGAGAAAGGTAGGGAATATGGAAAGGTTGATCAAGACGATCATGATCGGGGTTCTCATCGGAGTCTTCCCATTCGCCTCTTTTGGACAGGACGGGAGTTCAAAAAATTGGGGGGAAAAAATCGCCGCAGCCGTCCGGCAGTTCAACAAGGCAAACAACACCAGGATGAGCACCCTCGACCTCGAACTTCTGGTTTCCAAGGGCTTCCTCGATGCGCTTCCCCCCAAGCCTGACGGATACACGACGGAGTTCAAATTGAACGGGTATTTGGACGACCCCACGCAGGGAAAGGTGATCCAGCTCGAGATCGAAAACATGATGGACCCGACCCCGGGCATGCAACAATCCTGGGCGAATGCCAGCATCCAGGTCTTCCCCGGAGGGTGGGGTTACGAGGGAGAGATCGCGACGGGAACAAACCTTATGGGGACCAATTCCCGGACGCTCCAGGAGATTCTCGAAAATCTCTGCAAGGTCCCCCGGGTGGATTCCCGGGTCGGATCCTCTCCTGTACTCATCTCGAGCACGTCGGAACGACTCGAGAAGCGGATGATCGAACTCCCCCTCGGGGGCGGAAACAGGATGGAGGTTCCCTACTTCGTCCCACCCCTTCCCCGGGTGGAGCCGGGAGAGGCCCCGGTGAGCCCCCCCCGCCAGGACCGGCTCCACCAGGAAATCCTGGGGAAGTAATCGCCCGCCCAACCGCCTCCACGCCCCAGCACGCCCGGGATTCCCCCGCCGCTTTCCGGAAGCTCAGGCTTCAGTAATTGTCGGAGAGGGTGGATCCGGATTCGCCCTGTCCGGACTGGTCTGACGGTTCGTAGTCCCTCGTCGTTCCCTGTGCTGGACGGGGCTTTTCCCCATCACCACCCGAACCCAGTTCCGCCTTTCCTGAACCCTGAGCCCATGCCCTTTCGACGTACGTCACGATCCCGCTCGAGGGACGGAGGTTTCCGTCGAAGGTAACCCAGTCATCATCATCGACGACGATGATGGTCTGGCGCGTTTCCTTGTTCCGGATGAATTTCGAGATGTTTCCGATGACCGGAACCGAATTGTTGATCTTCCTTTGGTTTTCCTCCAGAAGTTTGTCGGCATCCCACAGTTTGAGGAAGCGTTTGATGAATTCGCCGGCTTCCTTCTGCGAAAGTTGGTTGAAGGTACCAGCATTCATGAAGGTATCCTGAATCTCCCCGAAAAGCGCGTGGTATCTGACGAGAAGGGTTTTCAATTGGGCTTTCAGGTCGTTCATCCGCTCGAGTATGTTCTTTCCCACGAACAAGCCAAGCAGCTGGTTTTGAACTGCGAGGATCTTGTTCTGAAGTGACAGGGTCTCCTCGAGCTGCTTTTCCAGGCCATCCCAGACGATTCCCGATTTCTGGCTAAGCTTGACCAGACCATCCGACACGGCTTTCTCAGCCGTCTTTCTTTCCTCGCCCGTGTATCTTAGGAATTCCTCCTGTTGCCGGATGTCCGAGGTCTGGGCATAATTCAGGGTGATTTCCCCACGCTGGGGGTCTTTGAGAACGAGAAGTCCGGGGTCTTGGGGGTTCATCTTCCACCCCAACCCGGCAAGGGCACTCTTTGCCCCCGCGACTTCCTTGTCATTTCCCGCGATTCTCCTGTTGAGATCTGCGAGTTTTTCCTGAAGCTTTCGCAGGGAATCGGGGGAGACACGTTTCTCCTTCAGGAGAGCTTCGACAAGGGACGCCTTTTCCCGCGCCAGGTTGGAAGACTCCCGGGAAAGGTCGGCGATCTTCTTCACGCCCTCCAGAACCTTTGCGGCAAGGTCGGCCTGGGCACGTTTCTTGTCCTCGAGGCGGACCGTCATGGAAATGTTCTGCGGATCGGCATTCCAGGCATGCGATTCCCGGATGGTGTTTGCCGCATCGCGATAATGCCCCTGCTTTTCCTGAACCTGGGCTTTCAATCTGAAGGCATCGCCGATGACATCCTTCAGGCCCGGAAACTGGGCTGCGTTTTTCCGGCAGGTCTCGATGAAAAAAGGAAGGACCAACTCGGTCTCCGCGAGCTCTCGGGGCTGGTTTCCGGCACATGCTTTCTGGAGGCACTGAAGATAGGACCTGGCGCCCTCGAGGGAAAACATGCTTCCGTAGAAGCAGTTTCCCACGCCGCATTCAGAACCGGTCATTTTTCCCGACTCGTTCGAGTAACGCCCGGACATGGAGCTTCCTTCGCGGCCTTCGAGACGCTGAACAACGACCTCGATCTTCCGGGGGCGATCCCCGACCTGGGGCCCCGGAGAGGGTGGGGTCAGGTAGTCCCCCGTCTTGATCACCAGGGTCGACACCCCATCCAGTTTCCCCTCTTTGTCATAGTGGGCGAGGACGAGGGTCTCCTCGGATTTCCCATCCCCCAGTTCGACGCGGGTTCTGGAAAGAACACGACCCGCGAAACTGATATCCCCCGGGAAGAATTCCTTTTTCAGATCCTTCTGTGGTTCACCGTTCGAATCGACGTAATGCCTGTCCGTTGTCGAAACCCCAGCCCATGTGATGTTGTATTCCGACCAGGTGTTCCCGTTTTCATCCTTTCCTGTTGATGCGGACGCTGCCGCGAAACATGAGCGGTCCGCACCGAAAAAGGAAAACACCAACGCCCAAGCGACCAGGATACAGATTCGATTGATTCTCATTCCACTCCCCTTTCGCGGAAGGCCCTTTCGTGGAAGGCTGCCCCTCCCACTCAAGTGCATATTTCCACCAGCATATCATACCCTTCCGTCCTCCAGAAGGTTGAGGAAAAAGACCTTTGGGGGCCAGGTCGATTTTCCCTGGGGGTGACTGAAATTTCTCTCTGCCCCTTGTACCAGGGGAAAGTGTGGGGTATATAGAGGGAAAACAATCCGAGGTATGCGATGAAACCTTCATCGGTCTGGTCTGCCACCCTTTTGATCGGAAGCGGCATCTGCGGTCTCATCTACCAGATGGTCTGGTTCCAGCAATTGAAGCTTATCTTCGGGACCTCGACCGCGGCGTCCGCGGCCGTTGTCGGAATCTTTATGGCAGGTTTGGGCTTCGGAAGCCTTTTCTGGGGTCCCCGGGTCGATCGCAACGAGCGCCCGATGGCACTTTACGGGAAGCTCGAGGTCGGAATAGCCCTGTTCGCAGGGCTTTCCCCCGCACTGATGTGGGCCGTCAGGGAAATCTACCTTGGGCTGGGCGGAACGACTTCCCTTGGGATGGTAATCGGTACGGTCGTCCGTGTACTACTTTCCCTCCTGGTTCTGGGCCTGCCGACATTCCTCATGGGTGGAACCTTTCCTGCGGTTTCCCGTGCGCTCGCATCGGAGGGAGAGGCCGGCCGCCCGATACTGGGGCTGCTATACGGGGCAAACACCCTGGGGGCGGTTCTTGGCGTTCTCGGCGGGACCTTTCTGTTCGTCGAATGGTTTGGCCTGTTCAGGACGCTCCTTCTGACTTGCGGGCTCAACCTCGCGGTGGGAGCCGCCGCCTGGTGGTGGGGTGAACGCCTTTCCCCGGTTCCATCCGATCCTCGAGCAGATTCAATTCCTCCCTCCCCGGCTGGGGAGACCGACGACGGCTCTTCCCCGGGGGACGGCTCCCCGTTCCGACCGGCTTGCATAGCGGCATTCGTGACCGGGGCGTCGTTTTTCCTGATGGAAATGGTCTGGTACAGGATGCTATCACCGCTACTCGGAGGTTCGACCTATTGCTTCGGGTTGATCCTTGCCCTTGCCCTGCTCGGAATCGGAATCGGCGGGATAGCTTTCTTTTTCAGAAGCTCGAAAGAACCGGTTTCTATGACGGGCTTCGCGTTGGCGACGGCCTTTGAAGGTGTATTCATAGCCTATCCGCTCGTCCTGGGCGACCGGATTGCCGTGTTGACGGGATTTCTCGGTCCCTGGGAGGTGTTCGGGTTCACCGGGAAGCTCCTTGCCTGGAGCCTCATTACCGGAATCACGGTCCTTCCCGCGGCCGTGATTTCCGGCTTCCAGTTTCCCATGCTCCTTTCCCTGGCAGGAAGGGGCCGCACCGGCATCGGGGGCCAGGTCGGAACCCTCTACGCCGTCAACACCCTGGGGGCGGTCGTCGGATCTCTCGCGGGCGGCTTCGGACTTCTCCCGCTCTTGTCGGCTCCCGGCTGCTGGCGGCTCGCGGCAATTCTGACGATTGGCCTCTCCGCTCTGTTCATTGCGGCAGCTGCCCGGCTGGAAGGTGCCCGCCTTTCCACGATCCTTCCGCTCATGGTCTGCTTTGTGGGGCTCGGGTTTCTCGGGTCGCCAGGCCCATCGGCGGTCTGGAGGCATTCGAGCATCGGGTTCGGCCGGGCCGAGATCTCCTCCCTTCCGGTCAATGCTCTTCGGGAATGGATCAACCTCCAACGACGAAAGACTATCTGGGAAGCGGACGGCAGGGAAAGCAGCGTGGCATTGACCGAAGCGAACGGTCTCGCCTTCAGCCTGAACGGGAAATGCGACGGCAACTCGGTCGAGGACGCTTCCACCCAGATCATGCTCGGAATGGTCAGCGCGCTCGCCCATCCCTCCCCCCGGTCCGCTTTCGTCGTGGGCCTGGGGACGGGCTGTTCCGCTGGTTGGCTCGGGGCAATTCCGGAAATGGAGCGTGTCGTGGTGGCCGAACTCGAACCGATGGTCTTCGAGGCGGCAAGCCGGTGCGCATCCATCAATCATTCGGTTCTCCAGAATCCCAAGGTCAGTATCGAACTGGGGGATGCCCGGGAGCTTCTCCTCACCGACCGCCAGAAGTACGACCTGATAGTGTCGGAGCCTTCGAATCCTTTTCGGGCGGGCATCGCCAGCCTATTCACCCGGGAATTCTACCGCGCGGTTGCGGACCGATTGAACCCCGGGGGCCTGTTTTCCCAATGGGTCCAGGGATACGAGATAGATATCCGGACGATGAAAACGATCTACGCGACTCTGCATACGATCTTCCCATTCATCGAGACCTGGCAGACGAGCGACGGGGACCTTCTCCTCGTCTGCTCGATGGAGCGGGTGACCTACTCCCGTTCAACTCTCGAATCCCGGATCGCGAAGGAACCATGGAAAAGCGCGCTGTGGAGCGGTTGGCGTGCGATTGACGTGGAAGGTTATTTTGCCCATTACATCGCGAACGACCAGTTCGCGGAGAAGCTCTCCGAAACGGTCGACGGGATCCGGGACCTGAGCACCGATGACCGGATGGTGGTCGAGTTCGGACTGCTGCGCACCAAGGGCCGCAAGAACCTTGGAATGATGCAGGCTTTGCGGGTGGAATCCTTTTCCAACGGTTTCCAACAACCCCAGATCTCCGGGGGTTCGATCGATTGGGGGGAGGCAATGAACAACGAGCTTCTCTTCCTTACCCTCAACGACCAGGAATGCCTAACCCTCACCGACCCGGACAAGAGCTTCCTGAGGCGGGTGGCGGCCCACACTGCCTTCAAGCGCGAGGATTTCGCGGGGTTCCTCCGAAGCTGGAAGGAGCAGGACCGGAAGCCAGCTCACCCGGCCGAGTTTTTGATCATGGCTGAGGCTTTCGCGAGGTTCGGAGCGGAGGAATCCCTGGCCATGCTCGCCCCTGCCCGGGACATGTTCCCCGGGGAAGCCTGGCTTGTCGAGGGAGCATACCACCATGAGATCGGAAGCTTCACCGCGGCTTTCGAATGCTTCGGAAAGGGTTTCGCCGAATTCCGGAAACGGCCCTTTCCCGTCGGACCGATGCTCAGACGCGGAATGGAACTGGCGATGAACATGGCTTTACGTGCTCCTTCGCTCGCCTCCGGGGTCGCCGAGATCCTTCGCGACAAGTTCCTCCTTTCCGCCATGGACGAACTCCGCCTTCAGGCGCTGGTGGGGCTGGTCACGAAGCTCACTCCCCAGCAGGCAAGGGATCTGTGTCATCAGTTCGAACCGCATGTCCCCTGGCAGGAGGAGTTCCTGACCGTCCGGCGGGATTCGTACAGGGAAACTGACGATCCCCTTCTGGGAAAGGCGGAGGCCGATCTGGTCGAGTTCAAGGCAGGCGAGCCCGCGGGAGGGGATCCGACGGTCTTTTTGAAACGATGA
>CAYRYU010000153.1:0-12079 GCA_964428355.1 uncultured bacterium | reverse complement strand
ATCCGCCCGAGGCTATCCGCCCGAGGCTGTCCGCCCGAGGCTGTCCGCCCGAGGCATTGCGCCCATTCAACTCCCCCTGGAGCCGCGTTTCAAAAGGGTTCGGGATATTCCACCGAAACGCGAAAATTTCCCTTGCCAAAGAGGCGAAAGTTGATACTTTTCTGCCTTAGTTCCCAACATGGAGGTGCAAAAATGCGTCATGCCAAAGGTCTCATGATCGTCCTCATCGTTATCGGAAGCGCGGCAATTGCAGCCCAGAATGTTTCCTACATGCCTGACACACACCCATGGGAATCCCAGGTAACCGAATCCTCCAGCCCTGACGTAGCCTACGGATTCTCCAACTTCAATACCTCTCCCGGCCGGTTCGACAGGAACGGTGACGGCAGGGTCGACCTCGTTATCGCAGACCGGAACGGGGATGGACGGGGTGATTACTGGGCAACGGACCGGAACTACGACAGCCTGATCGACGACTACCAGTATGACCGGAATCTGGACGGGAAGATCGACCAATGGGAGTATGACATGGATTACGACGGCATCTCCGACAAGATCTATGTCGACTCCAACAGGGACGGACAACCCGACATGTATGCGGACCTCGACCAGGTTTCGAAAACCTACTCCTGGTATGGGAACTTCCCCGGGGTCAAAGGGGCCAAGATGGGCTTTCCGGGGTTTTCCCCAAAAAGGCTTGCAACGGGCAGGTACAACTACTCCAATTAGTATTCGTTTCAGGAGCAGGGAAGCACCTTCCCCCTGAAGGATTGAAAAGGTAGCCGCAACAGAATAGAACGAAAGTTCTGATCTCGGTACACGGATGTATACCTTTTAACGGCCGGTGAAAACCGGCCCTTTTTTTTCCCCGGAGAGTCGTCACCTTGCTGCCCTGATTTCCCCGGTTTGCTTGGGGTGGTCGGGAATGCTATATTCATGAGGTTAAGAAGCGGAGGTGCCGGGCGAGTTGTCTTCGTTTCTCCCGGCAAAAGGGGGGAGTTGTGATGTCTTTTCGAGTCCCGAGGATTTTGGTTGGTCTGGGGCTGGTTATTTCCGTTCTCCAGTTTCCCTGCCTGCTCGGTGCAGGAACCGGGGGCGGGGAGTTCGCCTACGCTTCCCTGAAGAACCGTCTTTTCCAGCTGGAACGCCTGCTCGCTGTGCTTTCCCAGAAATCGGAGATCCCCGATTCACAGAGGGCGGCAAAAGCCGACAAGATCCAGGCGGAGATCCGCCAGATCAAGCAGAGCATGCAGGGGAAGTTCGACCCTGCCGACATGGCCCTCGGGGAGGCGGTCGAAGCGGTCAGAACCCATCGGACGGCCTGGTTCCTGAGGTATCTCTCCCACGGTTGCTATACCGGCCGAAAATCTGAACACCACAAGCCACTCGAAGCGGTCGATGTTCCCGGAAAAAACCCGAACCTCGCGGGCCGGGCCGCGCTTCCGCTTCTCGGGTATCCGCTCATGGTCATATTGAGTTACGATCCGATCTCACGCGAAGCCTATCAGGAGTTCATTCCACAGATGGAGTCGATCGTCCGGGAAATGGAACAACGCGGGGGAAAACCGTACGAGTTCTGGGACTCGAAACCCTCGGTCATCCCCAACGATCTCGGTTGGGACGTCGACAGGTTCTGGTCATTCGCCCAACAATGCGCGGGCAAGGTCGTCATGAAGTATTTCTGGGACGGCACTCCCCCCGAAATCCGGCAGGCAACCAATCTCGTAAGCCTGGTCATCTGCACCTCCTTCCTCAACAACGTCACGATCGATCTGGCTGGTGACAAGGAAACCCAAAGCAAGAAGGCATTCTGGCGGGCCAACGCCGCACCCTGGTTTTCTGACGACAAGAGCCTGTTCAGGAACAAATTCCATGTTTTCCATTTTTTCACCCACGCCTGGCTGACATGGCTGAAACTGTTCAACGACACGCATTTCGACAAGAACCACATCCTTAGCGGGTCAGAGGTGATATCCCCCACTCGCTGGATGCTCAAGAACGCTTTCCTCTTCTCGAACATCTCCGGGGTAGGCTACGAAATGATAAGCACCTTCGCCGGAACCCGCCATGGCTTCCTTGAAACCACGCCCGTTCACGAGCTTTCCAAGCCGCTCAAGAAGGTTGCGACCTTTTTCCACATCAAGAAGGTCTTTTTCTGGGAATCCATCCGCGATGTGGCCGATAACCGGGAAGGAGCATGGTTCGGGGCTGCTCTCTTCCTTTCCAACGCTCCACTGAAACTTTCCACGATCCCGGAGCACCGGCATATCGTCGAACAGTGGCAGGCGTCCCTCAAGGACAAGGGGTCGAAGGTCGAGCCCGAGACCGGCGGCCCCGAGACGGGAAAGAGCACCATTGTGGCGGAAGACCGCGTTTCACTCTACGATCTGAACGCCCCCGAAGGGAAGAAACGGATCGACTCCGGTTTCTTCTCCGAGGTCTATCGCGGAACCGGGGCATTCGAACCTTCCGCGCACGCCGCCGCGGAGCTCCAGGCTTTCCGGCATCTCCTTGGGGAGGACGAGATGAGCTTCAACCTCCGGCAGCTCTACAAGGCGGCCGTCCCGGTCATGGGAGATCTCGGTAAGGCATACAAAGCCGCTAAGAGGGAACACGCGCGCATCATCTCGAGTCATTTCACCGCTGACGACGGAGCCGACAGCACCGCCGGGCAGGCCGCCGGGCGGGCGGGAATCTTTCGTGATCTTTTCGCGAACGAGGGTCAACGCGCGGCGGGCGATTCCTATAACCACGAGGCAGACTATGTATATGCAACCCGCCGGGCAGACGTTGCGGGCTGTTACGGCCCTGTCGTCCTGAAAATCCGGGAAAAGGCCGCAAGGGGCCTCGATCTCAACAAGATCGCCGATTCCTACAAATATTACGGGACGGCCAGGTTCCTCAAGAATGCGATCCGGCTGCGCTGGAAGACGATGCTTGGAGACTACATCCTCGACAAGGACGAGTATCTCCTTCCCTCGTTCGTCCCGGCATCCGAGATCACGGGCTTTCTAGCCCGTTCCCCGAAGGCCAGGGTCGTGAAAAGCCACATCGATGCCGCCGACAAGGATTTCTCCATCGCCCTGAAAGCCCCGCCCGTTCTTCGGAGATACGAGAAGAGCATGATCCGCGGTTACATCGTCATCGACGTTTTCGACGGGGAGGACGGCCTGATAGCTAGGCTCAGCGAATCCCCCGACGATACTCCCGGTCCAGCAAACGTGAAGAAATCCTCCCAGACGCTTCCCGACTCGGTCTCCGCTGCATGGAACGAGCACATGCGGAACCTCCGGAAATAGAAACCTGAAACGGCAACTTGGAGCCTCGAAATGACCCGAAGGACTGTCAGGCAGTTTTGCAGGCTCCTGCTGGTCTTTCTACTGGGATTTCCATTGGTCCCCTTTCATGGCCACGGGGAACACCCATCGGCACCTGGAAAGGCTTTCACCCCTTTCACCGGGGAGGATCATTCCGACTGCCCTCTCTGTTCCTTCGTCCAACAAGCTGAAGCAGGACAGGTTTCGCAGGGGATTACCCTTCTTTCAGCTTCCCAATCTCTCTTCCACAGCTATTTCCTACTGAAGGAAGTTTTTCAACCCTTCTTTCCCCAGCTTTTTCCGCGCCCTCCACCGCTTTCCTGAAAGCTCCACTATTTTCCACCTTTCATATCAGGGTGTGAAAACCTCCACAGGACAGTGATGTTCGATGTTTCGGACATCCCTCCACTTTTCGATGGTGAAAAAGCAAGGAGCATCCAAGAATGCGGAAAGCGATCCCTCCGTTACCCGTATTTTTCATTTTCTTCTGGACCCTGTTCCTCCCGGCCCATGGAAGGGCCTCAACCGACGAGGTGGCACATCTCAGAAAGCAGGTCGAGGACCTGACAAAGCTGGTTTCATCCCTCACCTCACGGATCGAACAACTCGAAATGGGGGCCGACCTCGATCGTGAGATGGCGAAGGCTCCCGCAGCCCCCGCTCGGTCACCAGCAACTCCCGTTCCCCAGAGTGGAACCTACCAGAACATGAACCCCGACATCAGCGCGGTTGGCATCGCCGTGGGCAAATTGTCGGATGACAAGCGGGATCCCGACCGGAATTCGGTCTCCCTCCAGGAATCCGAGATATCCCTTACGAAGGCGGTTTCGCCTTACGCCCGGGGAAATCTCACTCTGGGCTTCCATGGAGAGCATGCAGAAACCGAGGAGAGTTACGTCGATTTTTCGTATCTGCTTCCGGGAAAGTGGGACGCCAGGGTCGGAAAATTCCTGGTTCCGTTCGGGATGTTGAACGGAATCCACACGCATGACTGGCCGATGGTTGCCCGTCCCCTGTCGAACCTGAACTTCCTCGGTGACGAGGGATTGTCGGAAGAAGGGGTTTCTTTCAACACGCCCGTGGATCTCAGATCGAAAACATACATGAGAACCGACCTGCATTTCCTGAAAGGCAACAACGGTGTCCTCTTCAATTCGGGGCAGACGAGAGCAATCGGGGGAACCCTCCTCACGAAAACACCTCTCACCGACCGGGATGACATGAACGTGACAGCGAGCTTCCTGCAAGGGGCTTGGAACCAGCGCGGAGACCTAGATTCAAAGGTCATCGCCACCAGTATGCTTCTGAGGAGGCGCTTCAACCAGTTCGACCGGCTGAGTTTTTGGGGCGAGTGGCTCTGGAACCGCCGGGAGCAGGTTGCGAGGTCCCCCGTGACCGCGGCAGGGTATTCCCTCTCAGCGATGTACAAGTTCAAGAAGGATCGCACATGGCATCTCGGTCTCGAATATGACTGTTCGGAGAAGCCCGGGGACTCGAGATTCAATGCGGTCGCACGTTCAGCATTCCTGGGATACTGGCTGACCGAGAACGATCGGCTGCAACTGCAGTTCCGCAACGTCAGGGACCCTTTCAAGGGAGTCACCAACAACGAGCTTCTGTTCGAGGTCATCTGGGGAATGGGGCCGCACAAGCCCCACCTTTCCAACTTCTGATAAGGAGCCGAAGATGAAAAGAACCATCATTACCATTTTTTCCCTGTTGTTCATCGCGATGCTCCACGGCTGTTCGAGACAGTCGGCCACGGACTTCACCCCCTATCCGGCGCAAAGGGGAACCGCCCTTCTCCAGGTCCTTCTCGACCCTTCGGATTTCACCCTGAGTGATGGCACGGGGATCCGGATCCTCGAGGCAAAAGCCGCGATCAATGCAGCCGCTCTGACGAATCCCGAAATCCTCCTGAAAGCTTCGATTGCCGCCCACGAAGGGGAGGAAGAGGGAGAGGTGGAAACCGGAACTCCTGCGGTACCTGACTCCAACCGTGAAGGCGGCGATTCCCGTCTTCTGGTCACCGGGGGATTGGACGTGAACAGAACCATCGACCTTCTCCAACCATCCAACCTTGGCTCCCTCGAGATCAGGGAAGGGACTAACTCGGGGTGGATGCTCTCCTGCGCCACTGGAACCGGTGATCCAACAGCCACCTTTTCTCTTCTGATACGGGGCGTAGTGACTTCAGGAACGGTTACCGCGTCGCTTTCGGTCCTGATTGACGAGCCGTTCGGGTTGGCCCTTGGTTCAGGAGACCCTATCTACGCAGGACAAACGTTCGTTCCCCCGCGCCTGGATCCCAGAAATTGGTTCGAGGGCTTCAACCTGGGTGGGTTGATCGCCTCAGGTCCGATCGTGATCGACGAAGACCATCACGAGCTGGTTCACGAGTTCCTCGAACGGCTGACCGGAACTGAATGAAAAAACGGGAGAATTCAGATGAACATGACACGAAAACTGCTCATCGCTTCAGTAATATTCCTGGGAGTGGGCATTTCGACAGCATTTGGGGCGGTGGAGGTCGTCACCACAACGCCCGACCTCGGGGCAATCGTCAAGGCGGTTGGGGGAAACCTGGTCAAGGTGGCCAGCATCGGGAAGGGAACGGAGGATCCACACTTCGTCGAACCCAAGCCGAGTTTCATCATGAGCCTTTCCCGGGCAAGGCTTCTTTTCCGCATCGGGTTGGAACTGGAAATCTGGCTCAAACCGCTTCTCGAAAGCTCGAGAAACCTGTCGATCCAGCAGGGAAGCCCCGGTTTTGTCGACTGTTCGCAGGTCATTCCGGTCAAGGAGATTCCAAAGGTCCGGGTCGACCCTTCCATGGGTGATGTTCACCCCCTGGGGAACCCGCACTACTGGCTCGACCCCGAGAATGGGATCAGGATCGCGGAGCTGGCGTCAGCGAAACTTTGCGAGGTCGACCCCGGGAACGCTGTCGAATACAGAAATAACCTCAAATCCTTCAGAACCGATATCGAATCCAGGATCCCTGGCTGGAAAAAAGCCCTCGAGGGATTCAAAAACCGGAAGGTCGCAATCTTCCACAGCTCCTGGGTCTATTTCGCCGATGCTTTTGGGCTCGAGATAGTCGGTCACGTGGAGCCGCGCCCCGGAATCCCACCGACCGGGCGGGAGCTTGCGGCACTTGTCTCCACGATGAAGGGAAGTTCCTGCAAACTCATTCTCCGCGAGCAGTACCATTCGGACCGGTTCGCGAACATGGCAGCGGAAAAAGCGGGAGGAAAGGTCCTGGTCCTTCCCGCCTCGGTTGAAGGGGCTGAAGGGATCAAGACCTACTCGGATCTATTCGACCGCCTGACAACGATGCTTTCCGAGGCATTGAAATGCCAGAACTGAGCTGGATCGAGTTCTCCGATGTCTCGCTGGGATACGGGAACCGCATCATCCTCGAAGGGTTGAATTTTCCTTGCCGAACTGGGGTTTCGACCGGAATCGTCGGACCGAACGGTTCGGGGAAGACCACCATCCTGAAAGCCATCCTCGGTTTGCTGAAACCAATATCCGGGAGGATCAGCGGAAACGGAGGTCTGCACAAGAAGGTGGGATACGTCCCGCAACGGGGTAGCCTTGATGAATTGTTTCCCTTCTCGGTCAGGGAGATCATCGAAATGGGGCTCTACGGCAGGCTTCCGGCCTGGCGGGGACCCGACGCGGGCATGCGGGGGGCGATATCGGGGGCCATTTTGCAGACCGGCCTCGCGACCATTGCGGAGGAGCCATTCAGAAGCCTTTCCGGTGGGCTCAAGCAGAGAGTGCTCATCGCGAGGGCAATCGTTTCGTCTCCATCGGTGCTGATTCTTGACGAACCCACCTACGGCCTCGACCTTGCCCAATCGACCCTGATTTTGAACCTGCTTGGAGAATTCCGCCGGCAAAGGGAGATCTCTCTCGTGATTGTATCCCACCAGCTTTCGGACATTCTTTCCCAATGCCAGGACGTTCTTCTGCTGCACCAGGGCGGGCTCGCTTTCAAGGGTCCGGTGACGAACCTGACTGACGGTCTCCTTACCTCGATCTACGGTATGCCGGTACGCATTCCCCGGGTCTGAAGGAGCAGGAAAGATGGGCAATCCCAACCAGTCCCTGTTCGAGCTTTTCGACTTCTTTCACGATGCGATCCTGGTGGCAATCCTGTCGGGGGTGATCCTGCCACCGGCTGGGCTGTATCTTCATCTTCGGCATGGTCTGTTTCTCGGGGCCGCGATCCCCCAGATTGCCGGGTTGGGATTCGTCATCGCCGAGGTGATGGGCATTCCCACTTGGGCCGCCGCTACGGGAATACTGCTTCTCTTCTCGGTTGCGGCGGCATGGAAACCTCTCGAAACCGGCAACCGCGGAGCTCTTGATTCGGGAATCGGCCTGGGATATGTCGTTGCGATGGCGGGAATAGTCCTTCTACTCGCATTGACCAAAGCGGAGGCTCACGCGGCCGAACTGCTTCTCAAGGGCAGCGTTCTCGCTGCGACCTGTGCCGATACGCGGCTCCTGCTCGGCTTCGGGCTTCCCCTGGTCGTTTTCCTGTTCGTCATCCGGAGGCGCTTGTTCCTCATTTCCCTGGATCCCGAAACTGCCAGAACGATGGGAATCGATGTCCGGCTTTTCGATTCGATCCTTTTCCTTTCCATAGGTCTGGCGGTAACGCTCACCCTCACACAGGCTGGAGCGATGGCATGCTTCGCGTTCCTCCTCATTCCCCCCCTGTGCGCATTGAAGCTCTGCAAACGTGTTTCCCCGTTGTTCGTCGTATCGACGGTCTTCGGATGCATCGGAGCTTTCGGGGGGCTGACCCTGGCCCTAGCCTGGGATCTGCCCGTGGGCCCCTGCATGGTTGCGGTTCTTCTGAATCTGTTGGTATCATCGATCATGGCGGGGCGTTTCCGCCAGATCGGATGAGGTGATGGCCACCGACCACCTGACCCAGGCTTCGGTCCCCGGCACGGGGAAAGGCAATCATTGGCGGCCGATTCTCATCCTGTCGGTACTGACGTGCATCGTTTTTTCGCCGACGCTGGGAACGGGGTTGTTCCTGGATGACGCCACGAACTACCTGAACTCCCGTGAGGCCGCCTGGACACTCGAGTCACTCGGAAGGGCGTTCCGGTTCCTGTTCGAGGAGATCCACGACGGAGCGGTCCCGAAATTTCTCCAGGGAAGTCCGCGATTCTTCCGCCCATTGACCGTCGGTTTCATGAAGCTGGAAACGACCCTTCTGGGAACCCGCTTCTGGTGCTACCATCTGGTGAGCATTCTTCTCCAGGTCCTGATCGTCGTCCAGGTCTTCCTCCTGGGGAAGGAACTGCTCGGGGACCAAAAACAGGCGTTCAGAGCCGCTTTCCTTTACCTGTTTTTTCCCCAGACCATTATCACCGTGGTCTGGCTCTCGACCACGGGGGACCTGCTCTGCACGGGCCTCTCGCTCGCCTTTCTTCGCGCCGTTGTCCGGAACGCCGGGCCGGGAAGGTCTTTGTTTCCAGGCATTCTCAGCCCGCTGGTCTTCATGGTTCTGGCCCTTCTCTCAAAGGAATCGGCGGCGGCACTTCCGTTACTGGCGGGAGTCCTGGTTTTCCATCTTCACCGGTCGCGCGGGGAGGAAAACTGGTCTTCCGCAAGGGCAGCAATAACATGGTTCTTGCCGATGTCAGCGGTCTTCGTGGCCTATTTTGCCCTCAGAACCCGTGTATTGGGGGGGGTCGGGCTTCCCACCTTCTATTTCTACATCTTCCCTCCCGACTCCCCGCTGCTTCCCCTTTTCTGCTTGTACAAACTGGCTTATCTGATACCCATGGTCTTCTTCTTCTTCCCAGTGATAAACATCCGCTTCTTGACAGAATTTCCCGTCTTCCACTGGATCGGTATCCCCCTGTCATTGATCGTGATCTTCGCGTTTTTCCGATTCATAGGGCGGTTCTGGGGCAATGACCGGATCTTCCGCCTTTCGGTTCCTTGTTTCTTCCTGGGTCTCCTTCCCACTCTGCCCCTTCTGCCCTTTCCCCATTATTTTTCCCTTCCCTCGGTCTTCATCTGCCTGATCCTCGTGCGCGTCCTCTGGCCTTTGCCGGTGGGTCAGGACCAGGCAAGCGGAAACACGGTCAGTCCAGAGGGTGAGGAAACCCCCGGTTCCCGAAACCGAAAGCGCTATATGGCTTTCTACTTCGGGAACTTCGTTCTGGCCTTGGGAATCCTCGTGACCGGCCTTTCATCCATCTCGAAGGGCCTCGAGCAGGGTTGTCAGGTGCTGCTGGAAACCTACGACTCTTTCAGGAACTCCGAGGTTTTCCGGAAAAGCGGGAGAAAAGCGGAATTCTACCTGGTGGATGCCCAGCTTTTCCATTTCCATCTATTCTCCGAATTCCGGCTTCGTTACCCCGACAGGCCCGATTTCAAAGGCTGCATCCTGAACGTCACCCCTCCGCTCATCCCACGGACTCCGGTCGAATTCGCGTCCGGAACCCTTACCCTGAAAGCGCCCGAAGGATACCCTTTCTTTTCCGGATTCCTTTTCAGCACCCTTTTCGGGAAGATGGGCCCCGACGTTCTCACCGCCACATTTTCCTGCGATCTCTATCGTTCGATTCCCATTTCCAGGAGAACGGACCCCGCAACCGGTTTTCCGCTGGTAGAGGAAATCCGAATCGAGTTCGACCCGAGGAACTCCGAGGAAAAGGCTCGTTTCTTCTTCTGGGGAATCCCGAGGGGGAGGAAAAGTAGCGACAACCGGGTCCCGATTGCGGGAACCGCTCCACAGACGAAGTGACCTTAAAAGCCCCAGCCCGCTGAGAAGCTGGGGCTCGAACCGGACCCCCGTCGAGAAACGGAAAACCCCGCCGAAAGATTGGGAAGATCCCAGTTCGGGGAACCCCGGGGTGACGGTTTCTCTCAGCGTCGTGCCTTGGTCAGTTCGGCAGCCTTCGCAAAATCCTTGTTGAAGATCGCTGTCGAGATCTCCTCGATCGCGGCCTCTTCTTTGATCCCCATCTCCCGGATTCCCTCGGCGACCGCTGCCCGATGCTCCTTGTATAGCTCGCTCCGAAGATCGTCGATCTCCCTGGTCTCCCTCTTTGCCCTCTCGATATCCTGTGAAGAAAGCGGGCCCTTGGAAAGCTCCTTGAAAACCGCTTCCCGAGCCTCGAAAGCTTCGTTGGCCTTTCTCCTGATTGCGCTGATCTTGGACAGGCATTCTTCGCCAAATCCTGCTTTCTTCCACCCATCAGGGAACCGGTTAGGGTCGGAGATTGAGCTTCCCTCCAACGACCATCGGTCGTCGAACAACCTGGCGAGACTTTCCGCAAGGGCCTCCCGAGCCTCCCGCGCTTCGGATGACAACTGGGGGAGGAGGGACTTTTCCTGTTCAGATCTGGTTTTGGCCGCTTCAAGGCCATTTTGCCGGAATTCCCGGTATTCGGCGACCCCGGAATCGATCTTGCTGTTCATCTTGTCACGGAACTCCTGGACCTTTTTGAGGATTTCCTTGGACATGGGCTTGTTGCGGATGGATTCATAGAAATCGTTGATTTCCTTGATCAGAGTCGTCTGAAGCCCCGAGGTTCCGAAGAATTTCAGGTCCTCGAGGAAGACTTTCGATTTGGTCAGCATCTCCCTGTCAAGCGTTCCCAGACCATCCCAGAGGTCGTTTTCCGCCCGGTTGAACTCGATGCTGACCTCGTGGAACTCGTTGATTTTGGAGGTCAGCTCCTCCCGGAAAATCCGCTGGATTTCCGGATCGTTCCCGGCAAAATCGCCCGGTCCAGGGGAGGAATCGGAGGCAGGGTCCGGTTTTGAACCAGTGGTCTCTGCGCCAGAAAGCCTGTCTACCCATTTTCTAACAGTGTCCACTGCCTTTTCCGCTCCCTCGGCGACTTTCTCGATGGTTGCCACCGCGGCTTTGGCGCTTGCAACGAGACCGTTGAAATACTTTTCGCAATCCGCGAACTGCCCCTTGACCCGCTCGAGTTCGCTGACAGTCTGGGCATTGGAGGAATCCACTGCAAGGCCCGAAAGCAGGTTGTCGAGAAACTCCATTCCCGACAGCGCCTTTTCGATTTCGAGTTTTGCGCCGGGAGGGAGGTCGGTATTCAGGAGATTCCTGAGGTCGTTGATCTTCTCCCCGATGTTCTTCCGGGAGGAAGCGATCTTCCCCTGCAGGTCGGACGCGGAGCCGGGTTCGGCCTCGGTTTCGGGAACCCCGGTCCGGGAACCGGTTCCCGTGGAAGTCTTCGTGGCGGTATCTTTCGGTGAAGTGACGCGGGAGTCATCGGTCTCGTCATCGGGGGGCGGCATCCCTTCGCCCTTCTTGGAACCCGACCCGGCGGAGTTTTTTCCGCTGGTCAGATCCTTGACGGTATCCACCGTTTCCTTTCCTGTCTTGACTGCATCTTTGACCGTTTTCACCGTGGAGGAGATCTTCGTGAAAACGTCCTTTACCGTGCTCACGACGTTCTTGACGAATTTCAAGGCTCCGTCCAGAGCCTCGCTGCAACCCGAAAGGGTGATGGCCATGATAGCAAGCATGATAAAAACCGAAGACTTTCTGAGAAAACGATTGGTCATATCTCTTCCTCCCTAATTGACCCCGATCGAGAACAGCATACGTTTCCACCCCCGAAAACGTTTCAACCAACCCGGACTTTTTGAAACGGGTGCAGGTGGAATCAATCTGAAGCGGAAACACAACCCCGGTCACTTCTTCTTCGAGAAGAACTCGGAGATTCTCGTGGGTGTGTTTGAAACGT
>CAYRYU010000152.1:4470-12637 GCA_964428355.1 uncultured bacterium | reverse complement strand
ATTCGGTACCGTTGTGATTGCATTATGCCCTGTTTTCTGGTATCATCAGACTTTACATCGCCGAAGTATCGGAGGAATCATATGTCCAGGTTTTGCATGGTCTGTGAACGGGGCCCCAAGGTTTCTTTTCAGTTGAGCCACTCGCATCGCCGGTCCAAGCGCCGGTGGAACATCAACCTGCAGAGAAGGCGTGTCATCTACAAGGGCAAGGATGTCCGAGGGTACATCTGCACCCGCTGCATGGGAAGCGACAAGGTCAAGCCGGTCGTTTGATCTTGTCTTTCAACCTCAACCCCCACGGAGTGGGTTAGTTTTCCGTCCCCCGAAGTCCTGTTAAAATCGGGGACGTGAGATATTTCAAAAAATTCTCACGTCCCTGTTTCATTTCCCCTGGAACCCGAATTTGGGGCATCCGAATTTGGGGACATGAGAATCAATTCTGGAAACCCCCTTCTTCCAGGATTTTTGCACTCATACGTTTGTCGAACCCATTGGAACCCCGATTCAGAAAAGACCAAAATCGGAAAAGATTCTCATGTCCCCGAATTTGGATCAGGGTTGGCGGGCGGTGAGGGGGGAGTGGCCTTTGACCAGGAATGCTCCGGCAAGCGCGCAAAGCAGGGTCTCGGGGATGAGATGCGCGGAGTTGTAGGCTAAGCTGGCCCAGATTGCCGCCTGAACGGCTTGTTCGGGTTTGCTGAAGAACACCACTCCGGAAATCACATGACATGCCAGTCTGACCACGCCTGCGAGGGTGATCCCGGCAACCGCGTTTCCCCGGGTTTTCCATGGGATGATTCCCGCCAAACCAGCGGTCGCGAATGCAAGGGGATAATCAAGCAGGAACTGGAGCGGGCTCACGATGAAGGGCTTCTGGATCATCGCCAGAATACCACTGACCCCACCCGCGGCCATTCCAATAACGGGACCTCGGCGGGCAGCCAGCAGAAGGAGGGGGAGCGAACCGATCGAAACCGACCCTCCCTGGGGGAGTTGGAACAGTTTCACCTGGGACAAAGCGAGCGCGGCTGCCAAAAGCATTCCTGCTTCGGCAACGACCACAAGCCGGTTTTCCAAGGCATCTTTTCCCCGAATCGGATTTGGGTTAACTTACCAGAAATTTTCCTCCCCCGAAAGGGACTTCAATCTCCCGAGGAACTACCAGCCAACCACTGCCCATGCGGTGCCCTTTCGGCAGGTAAGGTCGGTGGGGTATCCTGCCGATAGATTGGTTGGAAAAGGTCAGCCAAGGAGGTCATCAATCATGGCTACAGCACAAAAGGTCCGCGTCGGCGTGGTTTTCGGGGGGCGCTCCGGAGAGCACGAGGTCTCCCTCGTTTCCGCCCAGTCCATCATCAAGGCGCTGGACAAGGAAAAATATGAAGTCATCCCCATCGGAATCACCAAAAAGGGCACATGGCTTGTCGGAGCCGATCCGAAAGGCCTCCTCCCTGCCCCGGAAACTCATCCCCCGATCCCGGAGACGACTGCCACCCCGCGGGAGATGCGGGCAGGACTGATGGGCGATCCAACACACAAGGGGATGATCCTCCTGGAGCCCTCACACCCCACCGACAGGGTCAAGCTCGACGTGGTTTTCCCCATCGTCCATGGAACATACGGCGAGGACGGCACTCTCCAGGGGATGCTGGAACTGGCCGACGTTCCCTATGTCGGTTGCGGAGTCCTGGCTTCCTCCCTCGGGATGGACAAAACCGCCGCCAAGCGGGTTTTTCGCGACGCAGGCCTTCCGGTTGGACCATTCAGGGAGATTCTCCGCAAAGCCTGGCGAGACGACCCCGACGAAGTCGTTGAGCAGATCGAGAAGGAGTTCTCCTATCCCTGTTTCATCAAGCCCGTGAATTCGGGTTCCTCGGTCGGAATCTCCAAGGCTCACGACCGCAAGGAACTCTGCGCCGCCCTGGACCTCGCTGCAAGATTCGACCGGAAGATCCTCGTCGAAGCCTTCATCGACGGGCGCGAGCTCGAAGTGTCGGTCCTCGGGAATGACGACCCCATCGCCTCGGTTCCCGGCGAGGTCGTTCCCTGCAACGAGTTCTACGATTACCAGGCGAAATACGTGGACAACCGGTCCAAACTCTCGATCCCGGCGGAGATTCCCCCCGACAAGATCGAGGAGATCAAAAAGCTCGCGGTCCGTGCATTCAGAGCGCTCGATGGTGCGGGGATGGCCCGGGTGGATTTTTTCATGGAGAGAAAGACCGGAAAGCTCATCCTGAACGAGGTCAACACCATTCCGGGATTCACCAGCATAAGCATGTATCCCAAACTCTGGGAGGCCTCTGGAATTACCTATCCCGAACTCGTTGACCGCCTCGTTGGACTGGCCATGGAAAGATACACCGACAAGCAGGAATCCCTCAAAGCCGTCGTCTGATGATCTCCGATGATTCCCGGGATTCGGATCTCACCGACCCCCAAAAACCTCCCGGTGACACGAGGGATTGGGAGGAGATCCTGGCTGAGGCCCATCCGCTGGTTCGGGAGTACATCGCGATGTTGAAACGCAGGATCGTCGATCTCGAAGTCGAAAACTCCCGCCTCAACCCTCTGCGAACATGGCCTTCGAAGGCGACGGGGGATCTTACCCCGCCGCCCCAGTCTCCAGTTCCGGAACACAAGCCCGACCGGCTCGTCGAGATACGTAAGAAGTATCGCATCAGCAGGATGGGCTCATTCGGGAACCGCGACGATCTTCAGGACGAAACCGATGTCATAGTGTTCGTCGAATTCGAACCCGGTTGGGAGCCGCAATCCCGTTCGCTCGACGAGCTCGAGTCGGACCTCTTCGACATCTTCCACCGCCACATCCACGTCCGCCGTTTCTGACCAGGGGACCGGGTTTACCTGGCCTTCCCGGAAACCAGTTCCTCAAGCCAGGGGCGGATCTTCCCCAAAACGGCCGCAAATCCGTGGCCTGGAAAGACAATGGTTGAATCGGGCAGGGGAAGAACCCAGGCATTGATTCCCTCCAACATCTGCTTTTCATCGCCTTTTCCCCAGGTCCGGCCCACCCCGTTCGCGAAGACCGTATCTCCCGCGAAAAGAAGTGAGGGAAGCCGTTCCGTTTCCGATGGCATCGACGTGACCAGCGATCCGCTGGCGGCATCGTGATCGCGATCTTCGTCCGAAAACCCCGGTTCGACGAGGAAACCCACGCTGCCAGGAGAATGGCCCGGAAGCGGAAGCACCTTCAGGCGCCCCCCCCCCAACTTCAGGACATCCCCCGGTTTCAACGGAACGTAGGAACCCAGGCCTGAGGGGGCCCCTGCTTCCCCATCACCCGGATGGACGAAAATGGGGCAGGAAAAAAGCCCGGCAACCTCCCGGGCCGCGCCGCAGTGGTCGCCATGGCCGTGGGTCAGAAGCACGCCCAGAAGCCTTGTCACCCTGGAGCCGACCATGGAGACGATCGTATCCTTTTCGTCGCCAGGGTCTATCAGGACTCCTTCTCCAGTCCGGGTGTCGGAAAGAAGGAAGCAGTTGGCTTGAAGCTCTCCCAACGGTCGGGCGACCACGAGAAGCCTCCCGAAGGCCCTCTCCCAGGCAAGAACCCCGACGTCTGGGAAAGCCAGGAGGATGAGAAGAACGAGAAACGCCCTCCCCAGAATCTTCCTGAAATCCAGACCACCCACCGTAACCTCCGCTACCAGTTTCTGGACTCACATATCAGATTCCGATTCCCACTTCGACCCCTATATCCGTTTCTCTCCTCTCGAGGTAACTTGTCAGTCCTTGAGCCCTTTCGGTTTGAACCTGGGAGGTCAGTCCTGCGCGGATGACCCGGGGACACCCTACCCGGTGCTTTTGGAAACACAATCGAGAACGCACCCCGTGATGGTGCCTTTCCAGGTGACACCGGTCGAGGAAGGGATCGCCTTCAGCATTCCCCTGCTGCAAATCCCGCAGACCTTTTCGTGTGGAAGGGCGGGGTCGGCCCGGGAAACAGCGGATTTCTGGGCGCAAAGAAGGATCTCCAACCCACGTCCCCCGCGAAGAACCAGGACCTCTGCCCCGAATCCGCAATGCCTTGCCGCCAGATCGGAAAACACCTTTTCCGTTTCGCCCCCGGTCAAAGAATCGTCGAGAGAGCTGAGATAAACCGCCTCTTCCTCACCGCATTTCCAGTCGAGGGCGAGCCGGCCCCTCCAGAGCGCAACCAGAACTCCCGGGGCCGGGACCGACTTGGGCTCGAAATACTCCCCGACCCCCATCCTGAGGCGCCTTTTCCTCTCCTGGATCGAGGGATGGGAGGGAGTGGGAAGCTCCCCTTCGCGCAGGCGATGCGGGTGAAAATTGGCCTCTGCCAAACGGGAAAGGGCCGAAAGAAATGGTTCCCGACCTATCTTTCCAGCTCCGAACGCATCGGCCTCTAGCTCACATTTCCAGGAGATCCGGCTGAAGACACGGGAAAAGACGAAGTAGGCCGTCAGGATAATGAACAGCTCCTTCAATCCGGGGCCTTGTACCAGAAACTTCTGGAACTGGAGAGGCCAGGCGATGGCATACAAACCTACAAGCAGGGACCAATCGTAGAGATAGAGGAAATAGATGAAAAGGTGACCCAGGCGGAGGTGTCCTTCTTCGTGAGCGATGATGCCGGCCGTCTCCTCCCTGCTGAACTCATTCAGGAGGTCATCGCTGACCGCGAGGGAGCGGGTGGGACTGAAAAAACCGAATGCGAAAGCATTGAAGACCTTCCCCCCCGACATCACCCATCGATAGAGGGTGAACTCGCGGCCGAGCTCCGGTTCGGGGAACTCATCCGCCCTGATCCGCTTGAAACCCATGAAGGGGGGGATGGAAAAAGGAATCAGCATGAAAAGCAACCCACAGACGGCTGGGAATCCGAGCCCAACGCCCAACGGGGAAAGAACCGGCCACATTGGAAGGGCTTGCGCCATCCAGCGCAGAACGAAAAACGCCCCGATTGGGACCAGAAGATGGATCGTCTTGAGGAAGTTGAGCCGGAGAAGAGCAACCAGAAACCCCACGAAGCTCCAGGTGGTGCCGCGGATTTCCCGGTCGAGGAGGAATTGCGGATAGAGAACGAAAATATATGAAAGGAGCCAGTGGATCACTCCCCATGTCGCATCCCGATCAGACCCGAAATTCCGGGGCAACCCCAAAACCACCACAAAGATCGAGAACAGGACACACAGGAAGACACCCACGGGTGATCTCATGAAGCCGTGGAAGGGGTGGAGTCGCTCCGAGCCCGGGGGGAACCGGCGAAGCCAGTTTCGGCGCTCTCGCTCGACGATGACAACCGGAAGGACCAGAAGGAGGAGCCAGATCAAACCCGCCAGAAGCCGGTTTTTCAAAACGGGCCGGACTTCCCGGGGAACTGGGAGCGGAGCGGTCAGGATTCCGACGTTCTCGGGATCGCAACCAAGGGCTTTCAGGTCTCCGGCGGTTTCCCTCAACCCCGCGAAATCCCCGGTTTTTCTCTGGGCGTCGGCCTTGAGCAGAAAGAGGCCTTCCTTCTGATCGGAATCAACCGCACCAAGGATGGCTCTGTCGAAAAGGGCGATGGAAGCCCGGGGATATCCGAACTTGAGCATCAGAACCCCGCGGATTCCGTCGGCGTTGGCAAGGTCCCGGGCGTTACACTGGGGTGAAACCGTATCCAGTGCGCGCAGGAGGGCACGGATATCCCCAGCATCCATCTCGACTGCATCGAAGCGGGCGCAAAGTCCCTCCAGAAAGCCGGCTGAGGAAAAGTTCTTGAGAAGCTGGAGAACCTCTCCGTCTTCAGGGAAGCCGGGGGGCCTCAGATGGCTGACCGAGCCGATCCCGAGGATGGTCCCCAGAAGCAGGATCATGCCGATCAAGAGGAAATTCTTCATCGCCAGATTCTACCTCAAATACCTGACCGGCACAATTTTCACGCCCACCCCTGTATCCGGGGTCCATTTTGAGGCCTCTCCTGGAAAGAGGGATTTGCGCCCAGCAGGAATGCGCCCAAGCCGGCAAAACGGGTTTTCCGCCGCAGGGATCAGGAGGCGTTGCTGCGCTCTCTACGGACCTCATCCAACGTCAGCTCCAAAGCCTCCTTCAATCGTGGGAGGATCTCCCGACAGTCTTCCAGGTTCCCGCCACGGGCTTCAACCTCGATCTTGGCGGCAATATCCCCCAACCGGACCGCCCTGAAGTTCGCGGCAGTGCCTTTGAGCTTGTGAGCCTCGGTCTTTATTGATTCAAGGTCGCCAGATCCGAGGAACCGGACAAGGTTCCCGAAAATCCCGGGTACCCCATTTTCGAACTCACCAAGGACCATCAGGAAAACGCCCCTGTTGTTTCCAAGGTTGGTCAGGAGGGAAGAGGCATCGAGAATGGCAGGTTCGGGGGCGGATGGAGAAATCTGGGCGGGGGAGGAGGCCTCCCTCTGTGCCGAAAGGAAACGATCGAGCCGCTCCGAGAGAGCGTCAAGGACGATAGGCTTCGAGAGGAAATCGTTCATTCCTGCTTCAAGGCACTTTTCGCGCTCCCTGGGAAGAGCGTGGGCAGTCATGGCCACGACCGGAAGGGAGGATGCCCTTTCGCCCGCCTCTCCTTTCCTGATCCGCCTGGTGGTTTCGTAGCCATCCATCTGGGGCATCTGGATGTCCATCAGGACCAAATCGAACTCGCTCTGGGAAAGCTTCTCCAGGCACTCCTTTCCGTTAGCGGCAAACTGTCCGTCGAAGCCCATGAGTTTCAACATTTCGAGGGTGATCCTCTGATTGAGGGGGTTGTCCTCCACCAGGAGGATCCGCCCCCGCGTTTTCGAGGCCTGGGAATTCCTCTCCTGGCCTCCTGGAACCCCTCCCCCAGGGGAAACCAAGGGGGAACCACCCTCCTGCCGGTTCTCTTGTCCATCCGGGCCGGTCTTCGACGATACCTGCTTTCGAACCGACTCTCTCAGCATTCCTTCGGGAATCGTCAGCGCATGGAAAAGAGCCGACCGCTTCACCGGCTTGACCAGCTCCACTACAGGGTCTTCCCCGATCCAGGAGGTGAACGTCGAACTGCGAATAATACTTGTCAAAAGGATCAAGCGAGGCCGGACCCCGGACTCGAGTCTTCCCAGGTCCTTGAGGTGGTTCTCCCAGTCTGTCTTCCATGCTTGAAGCGTGCCATGATCGAGCAGCAAGGCCCGGACCGGATCGGGCCCAAGGTTTTCCCTGAACAGACGGGCGATGAGATGCTCAGCATCCCCGATGGTCTCCACCCGTCCCCCCCATGAACGAAGCGTTTCCGCGATGAACTCCCCGCACTTGAGGTTCTGATGGAGGATCAGGATCCTCATTCCGGAAATCGCGGAAAAATTCCTGGAGGACTCCTGAGAATCCGGGACGGTAGCGAAGTTGGCGGTGAACCAGAAGGTCGCCCCCCCCCCTTGGAGGCTCGCCACGCCGATGTCTCCCCCCATGATCTCCACGAGCCTGCGGCAGATGGAAAGTCCCAACCCGGTCCCCCCGAACCTCCGGGTGGTAGACGCATCGACCTGGCTGAACGGTTGAAAGAGCCGGTCGATCTGCTCCTGGGTGATTCCGATGCCGGAGTCCGTGACCGAAAACCTGAGGTTGAGGGCAGCCTTCCCCTGGATCGCAAGATCGATCCGGGTGAGGATCTGCCCGCGGGAAGTGAACTTGACCGCGTTGCTCAACAGGTTGCCGAGGACCTGACCCAGCCGCGTGGGATCTCCGACGACATGGGAGGGAACGCTGGCGTCCGCCCGGTATTCCATTTCCAACCCTTTTTCGTGAGCGCGGAAGGCATGCAGGTCGAGGCTCTTCTCCACGACCGCGGTAAGGTCGAATGGAATCTCCTCGAGCTGAAGCTTCCCGGATTCGAGCCTGGAAAAGTCGAGGATGTCATCGATTACGCTCAGAAGTGCCTCCGCGCTTTCGATGATCAGCCGAACGTTGTCACGTTGCCTGGGGTTGAGCTCACCTTGGAGCATGAGCCTTGGAATTCCGATGATCCCGTTCATGGGGGTGCGGATCTCGTGGCTCATGTTTGCAAGGAACTCCCCTTTGGCCTTGCTTGCCTCATCCGCCGCCATCTTCGCCTGTTTCAGATTCTCCTCGTTCTCCTTGAGCGCCAAGGCCATCTTGTTGAAGGAGGTGGCAAGGCTTTCGACCTCGTCCCCGGTGCGGAT
>CAYRYU010000152.1:0-4370 GCA_964428355.1 uncultured bacterium | reverse complement strand
AGGCCATCTTGTTGAAGGAGGTGGCAAGGCTTTCGACCTCGTCCCCGGTGCGGATATCGGCTCTTGCCGACAGATCCCCCCCGCCCACCTGGTTGACGACCTTCTCGAGTTTGAGAATCGGGCCGCTCAACCTCCTGGAAAAATACAGGGAAACGAGAAGGCTCCCGAAAATGATCGTGAGAAGAGAACTTCCCGCGGAACGGAGGATTCGTGCCTGGGCCGCCCTGAAGGTTTCGATGGACAGCCCGAGGTGGACCCAGCCCCAATGAAGGTCGGAAAGGACCAGGGGAAAAGCGAACCGGTAAACCTCTTCCGAAACGAGGGAACTCGTCTCGAAAATGCCGGTGGTCTCGCTTCCAACGGGGATCCATGATTTGTCCAACATTTCCTGACGCCAGGAGCCGGGACGGAAGACCAGGCTGAACCCGTCCCTCTTGGCAACGACGATGAATTTCACGGTCGGTCTGTCCTGGAGGAGCTTGAGGCAATGCTCCACGAGAAAGCTATAATCCTCCGCGATTATCGAGGAGACTGCGACCTGGGAGATCGAGGATGAAAGGGTTTCTCCGTGGGTCTTGAGGCTTTCTTCCAGCGTGACCTGGACCAGGGGGGTGAGGTGTCCGACGAAAACCGCCAGGGAAACTATGATGAGACCCCACGAAAAAAAGACGGTCCTCGAAAAGAGGGAATGCCCCGGCCTCGATCGGGAATCGACCGAAAAGAAAACCCCGCTGTCCTGTTCCCCTGGCCGGAGCATCATTTCCACCCCTTTTTCAGGCGGGCGTGTTCGGAAAGCATGGCGATGGTGGTTTCGAGGAACTCGGGTTTGAAGCGGATGATGCCGTCCGTCTTGAACAACATCAGGATCTGCCTCCCCTTTGCAGACTTATGGAGGTCGAGGGTGGATCGCTCGATCTTTTCCAGCTTTGCAGGATCGAAATCGGAACGGAAACAGACCACCCCTCGGAAGAAGGGTGGGGATTTCGCCAGAACAACCAGTTCGGATTTCAACTGGGGGTTGAGAACCGCCATCGTCTCGAAAGCCCTTTCCCTGACGATGCACCCATCCCACTTTCCGAAGAAGACCGGGAGAACCGCACCCGAAGTATTCTCCGCCATCGCGACCGGTTTCAGGAAATCCCCGTTTCCCGTCCAACCTTTCTTCATCACCAGAGTCTCGAGCCAGATCATCGCAATGTTCCCGATTCCGATATGGTCTACCGCGACCTTCTTTCCTTCCAGCTGAAGGGGATCAGAGATCCCCGAATCCTTGCGAACCAGAAGGATTTCGTAGTGGGAAGGGTTTCCATCCCAACTCGGACAGGTTGAGGGGATGAGTGAGACCCGTTCGCGGAGCTCGAGATACTCCTGCGCGGACACCCCGACCATGTCGATGGTCTTGGCTTCCAGCCTCTGAACCATCTCCTCGAGGGAGTTGACGATCCGGATTTCGGAAACGAAGCGGTCACCATTTTCCTGGATCTGAAGATCGGCATAATATTTCAGGCCAACAGACACATCTTTCGGATCCGCGTAGGTAATGGTCTTGGGGGAGAAGGCCATCCGGATGGTTTCGAACGTAAGGGGGGCCTCCTTGGCCGGTTCGGCCCCGGCCACGCCCATGGAGGGCGAAAGCATCCGCAGGAGCGACAGCCCGGCCACCAGGGCGGGAGCCAGGAGAGACTTTCGGAAACCCCACCAGCAGCGATTCATCAATCCCCTTGTGTTCCGCCTTTGTCCGGGGAACTCACCTGGAACCAGCGACACACCTCGGACCCAAGAGTGAAATCCAGCTCGCTCCGCTTGGATGCCATGTCGAAAAGAGCGGTCTCGAGAGCAGCTTTGGCCAATGCTTCCGAAATCTGGGATTCGATGACCTCCTTGGTTTCGACCAGCTCGTCCCGATAGGCACGGACATTCAGTTCCCGATTTTCCCGGGCAGCCTCGAGAGCGGTTTTCAAGGACTTGATCTGGTCAAGCCGGGCCCGGATTTCCAGGAAGAGGTTCTTAACCTTGAGCGCGATTCCTTCCCTAAGGAGGATCTTCTCCTTCTCGAGCTTGCGGAGCCGCGCCCGGGCCTCACGAATCCGGTTGAGGGTCAGGTTGCCGTCGAAAACCGGAACGTCAAGGGCAAGGCCCAGGGACCAGGAGTGCTTGTTACGGGGGGAAAGGATCCCCGAATCGTGTCCGCTCTGCAAAGCCGTCAAATTCCCGATCAGGGCCAACTTCGGCTGGCCCCCCCCACGCTTTTCCCGCAGAGCGCATTCAGCCGCCGAAAGCCCGGCTTTGAACGAGGCCCAGTCAGGATTGAAACGGAAGGCTCCCTCGACCGCCTCGTCCAGGGAAATCCCGAGTTCGGTGACCGGGATCTCCTCGAGGGAAACATCGATGTCCCCTTTCCAACCAAGGCCCAGAGCATTCACCAGCGCAGCTTTTGCCGCCGCCTCCTTACCTTTAGCTTCCGCCAACGCTCCTCGGATTCCCTCCACGATGACTTTGGTCCTGAGGAAATCGGTCTTCTTGGTCTTCCCGGAACCCTGCTTGTACATCCGCTCGGTCAGTTCGAGCGTGGTCTCCATCTGGATCAGCGTCTCCTCCGCGATTTTTCGGAGGTTCCGGGCGGACACAGTCCCGAAGTAATACCTTTCGACGTCGAAAACAACCTTCAGATCGGTTTTCCGGACAGCAACCCGCGCGGCCTCGATTCCGGCCTTGGCCTGCCCCTCGAGTCCCTCACGGATCCCTCCGGTGAAAACCGGAAAGGTCATCCCAAGATTGTGGACCGTAGTCTCCCGGCCCGCAAGTTCGATATCCTTTTCCGGAACCTTTACCCCGACGTTAACCGGAACCGGCGCCATCCCGGATATCTGGTAGTTCGAAAACTCCTCAGGAAAAATGAAGTTGGGGGGCTCGTCGGTCCTGGTGATCGAGGAACTCAGATTGAATCTCGGATAACGGGAGGACATCGCCTGGCGGTGCTGGGCTTCGGCGATTTCCACCCCAAGTTTCGAGGCAGGGCACTGGCTGTTGTTCTCGATGGCCATTTTGAGGCATTCATCCAGGCTCAGCTTCGGGGGAACCTTGATTTCAGCGGAGCCAGAGGATTCCAGGCACCAAACAGGGTTGGACAGGATTAGAAAAAGCCAGAGGGTGGAAAGCAAACGGTTCATCGATCGTCTCCAAACAGGAAGAATCTTCAAGGTGTCGGATCCTGGCTCCGGGTCATTCCAACCATCGCTTTTTCAGCGCCGCGTGCTCATCGAGGAGAGCGATGGTGGAATCGAGGAATCCACGTTCGAAGGCAACCAGCGTTTCGCTTCGGAAAAGTGCGAGGATCTGTCTTCCTTTTTCCGATTTGTGCATCCTCAGGGAGACATCCTGAATCCTTTTGCGGCGTTCGGGGTCGAAATCGGGATGGAAACACATGAGCCCCCGGAAAAAGGGTTCGGACCGGGCAATCACCACGAGTTCCTTCTTCAGTTGCGGATTCATGTCGGCCATCGTATTGAAAACTCTTTCCCTGACGATGCAGGCATCAGCCTGGCGGAAAAAGACCGGAAGAATCGCCGCAGAACCCTTCAACGCTGTCTTGAATTCCCCAAGGAACTTCACTTTGTCGCGAAAACCGCTTTTCATTAGAAGGGTTTCGAACCAGAGAATGGGAAGATCCCCCGTTCCAAAGACCTCGCAACCTACAGTCTTTCCGGCCAGGTCTTTCGCCGAAGAAATCCCCGAGTCACGGTGAACCAGCAGGACCTCGACATCCGAAGTCGTGTCGCCGATCGCGGAACAAGTGGAGGGAATCAAAGCGACCCGGGGGCTGATCTCGAGAAATTCCAGCCCCGAAAGAACGACAAGGTCCGCCTCTCCTTTCTCGATTCTCTTGGCAAGATCTTCGAGAGAATCGAAAATCTCGACCTCGGAAACGAATCCCTCGCCTTCTTCCTGAAGTTGCATGTCAGACCAGAATTTCAGGGCAACCCTGGCATCCTGGGGTTCGATGTTCAGAACAGTACGGGATGAGAAAAGGATCCGGATAACTTCGGCGGGTTTTGTTTCAGGACTTCGCGGGGCTCCCAAAGCGGTTCCGATTGTCAGTAGAGCCAGGAAATGGATGACGAACGAGTTGATCAAAATTTTCCCGACCGTGCATTTTCGGGAAATGAGTGCCGAAGCTCGGTTCTTCTCCATAGGCTTATGCCGGAGTATACCTTCGGAAATGCACCAATGGCAAGCGTGCCTCCCTTATCTTGGAGTTCCTTGGAGTTCCTTGTTACCGACCGGGATTTTGTGCTATAAACTCTGAAAGAACATTTGGAGGTCTGGAAATGTGGCCGAGATGGGTGCGTGGAATGGTCGCGGGATGGATT
>CAYRYU010000151.1:0-12654 GCA_964428355.1 uncultured bacterium | reverse complement strand
GCGGTGGAAATGGCGGGAGGAACGATCGGGGGTCATCCTTGAAATGGCCCGTAAAAATGGTTACTATACTTTTCGTTTACATTCAATTGCCCAGTTCCCGAAAATGCCTTTTGAGAAGGAGAACGCGAATGCCTCCCATCGACTTGAGAAGTTTCATCCCCAAGGAGCCAGAATCCATCATCGATTTGAAGGTGGACACCGAGATCATCACCAACATGATCATGAAGGAACTTTTCGTTCACGGGAGCAAAACGCCCCGGCAGATCGCAAAGAGCCTCAAGGTCAAGCCCGAATTGATCCAGAAGCTGATCAACGAGCTGAAACAACATGAAATGGTGGGCATGGTAGGTGGAAGCGGCATGGGCTCCGACTACCTCTACGGTCTCTACCCCAAAGGCACCGAACGCGCCCGCAACATCTACGAACGCGACAGCTACCTGGGTGCCGCTCCTGTCAACTTCGAGGAGTACATCCGCGTCACCAAGGCGGTCCTGGCGGCCAACAAGAAGAACTTTTCGATCAACCAGAAGATACTCCAGGAGAAGTTCGCCCATCACCTGGGTTATAAGGATGTACTCTTTCAGATAGGCCAGGCCGTCTGCGCGAGAAAACCCGCGTTCGTCTTCGGATTCCCCGGAAACGGGAAAACCTTCCTCTGCAGCAGCGTTGTCAAGCTTCTGCCTCCAACGGTAGTTCCTTATGCCGTGGAAGTAGGAGGCCAGCTCGTGAGAATGTTCGACCCCAGCTGCCACACCGCTGTCGAGACGGTCGATCTCGAGGGATACGACCAGCGTTGGCTGGTGGTCCATCCGCCGATGATCACTGCGGGCGGCGAACTCACCCTGAACGACCTGGAAGTCGTGTTCAACAAGAAGTTCGGGTGCTTCGATGCTCCCCCGCAGGTCAAGGCTTGCGGAGGGGTTCTCCTCATCGACGATCTTGGAAGGCAGCGGTGCGAGGTCGAGGAGATCTTCAACCGGTTCATCATTCCGCTCGAGAACAAGATCGACTTTCTCGTGCTTGGTGGGCAGCGTTTGGAGGTTCCAACCGACGAAATCATTCTCTTCAGCACGAACCTCGACCCGATGAAGATCGTGGACGATGCCTTCCTGCGCCGTCTTCCGTACAAGATCAATGTCCGGAACCCCAACCTTGACGAATACATTTTGATCTGGAAGGGATATTCGGAAAAACTGGGGCTCAAGTATGACCAGGCGAACATCGACACCCTGATGGGCTTGTACAAACGGGACAAGCGTGGTCTCCGGGCGGTTCACCCCCGCGATGTGCTGAACATAGTCTTCGACCGGAAAAGATTCCTCGAGGATGCCAATACCGCGATTACCGCCCAGGAGCTCGAGGAGGCCTACGGGATCTACTTCGTCTCCAAGCTGACCCTCGTCGAAACGATCGCTTGAACCGGCTCCTGCCCTGGCAGGGCCGGACAATTTGAATCATCATCCGTGGCGGCCGTTTTCCAACCCTGTGTTTTGCGGGGTGTGGGGCTTCCAGGGGAAAGGTGGAGTGCCGTTTGATTTCAGGTGACCCCGCGACCTGCTTTCGTGAAGGCCGATTCCGTCCGAAGCGGGGTGGGAATTGAACCTTAGGTCCCTATTGGAAACTGTCCTGGCAGGACTTTTTGCCGGTTATGGAACCTGGCTTACGATGCGGGGAGGGACTCCCTGGGCTTTCGGGGAGGGTTTCCTCCAGACGCTTCTTTCGACCGGGGTCTTTTCGGGAATTTTCCTGGGCCTCGTCTTTGCCTTCCCGCCATTGTTCGGGGAGAAGCGGGCTTCCAAGGCCTTTCGCCGGTTTCTGACTGCCGGGGCGACGGGATTGGCTGTTCCGATGATGGGGGCGGTCCTGTTCGCTCTCTCGACCGAGTTGCTGAAGATTTCGGCCTCCTCCGGGAAGATTCTTCCAAGATTCCTTTGGTGGACGGTGTTCGCTTCATCGATCGGGATTTCCCGTGCTCTCCTGATAGGTAATTCGCGGGCGGCCCTGAATTCCCTGGTGGGATTGTTGCCAGGAATGTGGTTTGGAGGCCTGTTTTCGGATCTCGTCCTCGTGCCCAGGGGTGGATCTGCCACGGGATTCCTTTTTCTGGGTTTCTGTGCCGGCCTGGGTCTTTCCCTGTCCCTCGAGGTTTTGAAGGAGGCCTGGCTTGAGGAAAGTTCAGGGGAAACCTTCCGGATTCAGTTCATTCTGGAGACCGAAGAGTTCCTCGTTGGAAGCAGCGAGGACTGCGATTTCTCGGTCTTCGAGGGTCCAGCCCATTTTTTCCTGATCAGCGAGCGTGACGGGGTGCACATCCTTGAAGCCCTGGACGATCTTCCCGTAATCTGCGCTTCCGGCCGGTTCCGATACCGGGCCCTCCTTGATGGCGACTGCATCGACATCTGGGGACAACCCTTCGTTTACCATTCCCGATACTCCCGGACGAGGGACGTGGTTCCCGAGGGAGCAACCTGAGCAAGGGCGACCCGACCTTGGGAGATAACGGCGAGGAAAGACACCGTGGCAGAGCGGCTGAGGGAAGTGCCACGGAGACACCGAGCCACAGAGGTCCTGACCTTGGAAAAGAGGGAACTGGATTACTTTTAAACAGGTCACAGAGAACCTAGAGAGAAACAATTTCAGCTCGGTGAACTCTGTGCGCTCCGTGGCAATCCCCGTCAACCACTTCGCTTTGGACTCGGAAGAAACGTGGATTGCCCCGGATTCGGGTAAGTGGTAACATCGGGGAAATCTGCTCCAGGAGGGACCTCAATGGGATTCCCAGTCCACCGCATGCGCCGGTTGCGCAACGATCCCCGTATCCGGAAGCTCGTGGAGGAGGTGACACTCCCGCCAAACCGTTTCATCTACCCACTTTTCATTGCCGAAAAACTCCCCGCTCCGGAGCCGATCGAATCGATGCCGGGTCAATCCCGATGGCCCGTCGGGGAGATTGCAAAACCTGTCCAGAAGGCATTCGAAGCGGGAGTCCGGTCTTTTCTCCTGTTCGGTCTTCCCCAGATCAAGGATTCGAAGGGCAGTTCCTCCCGCGATCCCGAAGGTGTGATCCCCAAGGCACTGAGAGCCCTGAAAAAGGAGTTCCCCGAAGCCTTCCTCATCACCGATGTCTGCCTTTGCGCCTACACGGACCACGGACACTGCGGAATGCTCGATGAACAGGGGCGCATTCTCAACGACGAAACCCTCCCCCTGCTGAGCGAGATGGCCCTGGTCCATGCCCGGGCGGGAGCTGATATGGTCGCCCCTTCCGACATGATGGATGGCCGGGTGGAAGCCATCCGCCACATTCTCGATGCAAGGGGCTTCAGAAAACTGCCCATCATGGCTTATTCCGCCAAGTTCGCCAGCTCATTCTACGGCCCCTTCCGCGATGCCGCCCATTCAGCTCCTGCCGAGGGCGACCGGAAAGGATACCAGATGGACCCTCACAACCTTCGCGAGGCCCTTCGCGAAATGGAACTGGACCTTTCGGAGGGAGCGGATGTGCTGATGGTGAAACCCGGGCTCCCCTATCTGGACGTCATTGCCGCGGCCCGAAAACGGTTCGACTGTCCGATCTCGGCCTACCAGGTGTCGGGCGAGTATTCGATGATCAAGGCCGCCGCCGCCAACGGCTGGATCGATGAAAAGTCCGTCGTTATGGAAAGCCTTCTCGCCATTCGTCGCGCTGGGGCCGACCTCATTCTTACCTATTTCGCTCCGGAAGCGGCCCGCTGGTTCAAGGAGAGGGAATGAGACCCTCAGGAGGTCATCCTTCCGGTCATGTGGGAAACGCATCCGTCCAGGGACGTCTCCAGCTTCTCGCCTGGGAGACGACCCAGGCCTGTTCTTTCGGTTGCCCCCACTGCCGGGCAAGTGCATGCCTGGTTCCCGGGCCTGACGAGCTTTCCACCGCGGAAGGTCGGGCACTGCTCGAGGATGCCGCCAGGGTGGGTCCATCGATCGTCATTCTGAGCGGCGGGGAACCGCTCCTGCGAACCGACCTGGAGGCCCTCGCCGCAGCCGGGGCAGCAGCAGGCCACACGATGGTCGTCGCCTGCAACGATGCGGAGCGGTTGACCGGCCCACGCATCCTTTCACTTTCCGACGCGGGGGTGAAACGATTCAGTTTCTCGATCCATTATTCCCGGGCGGAGGACTACGACCGTTTCGTGGCGAGCCCGGGGGCGTTCGAACGCGCTTTCGATGCGTTCAGCCGGTTACGGGCCGCGAAGATTCCCTTCCAGATAAACACTACCGTCCTTCCTGACAATTTCCGGAGGATGGAGGATATCCGGAGGATGGTTATCGGGGCAGGGGCGGCCGCCTGGCACCTCTTCTTCGTCGTAAGGACGGGAAGAGCGGCGGGATCGGGAATTGAAAACCGGCCCGATGCCGCCGAAACGGAGGAGTTGCTCCGCTGGGTGGCGAGAACCTCAGATGAATCGCCCCTTCCGATGAAAGTGACATGCGCCCCGCAGTATGTGCGGATCAGGGCGGAGCTGGGGCTGAAGAATCCCGGACGGGGTCGAAGCTGCATGGCAGGAGACGGTTTCGTTTTCGTCGGAAGCACGGGGGATGTGAAACCCTGCGGATACTTCGATTCGGTGGTTGGAAATGTCCGCCGGACGCCGCTTTCGGAACTCTACTCGGGTTCCCCGCTTTTCGCTGCCATCCGGCGTCCCGACGATTTCGGAGGGGAGTGCGGCGTCTGCCCCCATCGGAAGCTTTGCGGTGGGTGCAGAGCGAGGGCTCTGTCGGCCCACGGAGATTACCTTGCCGCTGATCCCGGCTGTCTCGGAGGTTCGGGGGGGAAAGGTCCGGATTTGGACAAGGGCGAATCCTGACCACCCCTGACCCCGGGGTACCGTTCTTGTTCCTCGGCAATGGGAGTTGTGGTATATTCTTCGGGTATTCAGTCGTCATTAGTTCCGGGATCCCCGGAAGGAAAGGAAATGGATATGGCGGAAAAAGACAAGGAGATCATCCGTCTTCTCCAGGCCGGATTTCCATTGGTCCCCGAACCATTCAAGGAAATCGGGGACAAGATCTGGATCGACGAAGTGGCGGTCATTTCCCGCCTGGCCAGATTGATGGAGAATGGCACTATCCGGTATCTGGGTCCGTTCTTGGACAGCAAAGCGATGGGGTACAACGGGTCCCTTGCTGCGATGGACGTGTCGCCGTCGCGCGTGGCCGAAGTCGCCAAGATCCTGGAGAAGTTTCCCGAAGTCACCCACAACTATCTTCGCGAGGGTTCCCCGAACCTCTGGTTCACGATCATCGCCAAGAGCGTGGAGCGCCGGGACGCCATCCTGGAGGAGATCGGCCAGAGGACAAAGGTCGAGAAGGTTCTCCTTTTTCCCTCGAAACGGGTTTTCAAAGTGAAGGCCAACCTCTCTTGAAGGAGCGGAAGATGAAGAAAGAGATAAACCAGGACCTTGTCAAGATCCTTCAGGAAGGCTTGAAACTCGAAAAGCGGCCATTTCTTCGGATAGCCAAGGAAACCAAGATGACCGAGGATGAAGTGATCTGTTTCATCCGGGACTGGGTCGCCAAGGGGATCATCCGCCGCGTAGGACTTGCGGTCAAGCCTGAAGGCGTGGGGCTCAAGGTCAATGCCCTTGTCGCCTGGAAGGTTCCCCATTCGAAAGTTGCGAAGGTGGGAGAGGGGATGGCCGAATGCCCCGAGATCTCCCATTGTTATGAGCGGGAGTGTCCTCCCGGCTGGCCCTACAACCTCTTCACGATGATCCATACCACCGACGAACCTTCTCTCGCGTCCATCGTTTCAGGCCTTTCCGAGAAGTTCGGGATCGACGAATACAAGGTCTTCAAGACAGTCAGGGAATTGAAGAAAACGACCATGAAATACTTCCAGGAGGAGGATTGAAATGCCCACTAATGATCAGGCTTTGGAAGCCTCTTTGAAGGTTTTTCCGGGCGGCGTGAACAGCCCGGTTCGCGGTTTCAAAGCCGTTGGCGGATCCCCGGTCTTCATCCAGAGCGGACTTGGGGCTTACATCAGGGATGTCGAGGGCCACGAGTTCCTCGACTACGTCGGTTCCTGGGGCCCCTTGATCCTTGGCCACTCCGATCCCGATGTCGTTAAGGCTGTCGCGGAAACTGCCTGCCGGGGGCTCACCTTCGGGGCGCCCACGGTCGCCGAGACCGAGCTGGCCGAGCTAATCAGGGTCGCTTTTCCCGCAATGGACAAGATGAGATTCGTCAGCTCGGGAACAGAGGCGACCATGTCGGCCGTCAGGCTTGCGAGGGCATATACCAAGCGCGATCTGATTATCAAATGTGAAGGGTCCTACCACGGACACGCAGATTGCATGCTGGTATCCGCCGGTTCCGGTGCTGCGACCCTGGGAATCCCCGATTCACCTGGGGTTCCGGCTTCGACCGCATCCGGGACGATCATCATTCCCTTCAACGACCTCAAGGCGATGGAAAAGGCGTTCGAGGTTCACGAGGACCGTATCGCCGGAGTCATTCTCGAACCGGTTTGCGGAAACATGGGGGTGGTTCTCCCCCTCAAGGGATATCTTGCGGCCGTTCGGAAGTTGACCAGGGACGCCGGTTCGGTCCTCATCTTCGATGAGGTGATGACCGGATTCCGAGCCTGTTTCGGCGGAGTGGGGGGCATGGAGGGAGTCACGCCCGACCTAACCTGCCTTGGGAAAATCGTTGGTGGTGGGATGCCCCTCGCCGTTTACGGGGGGAAGAACCGCCTGATGTCCATGATCGCGCCCGAGGGGCGGGTCTACCAGGCGGGAACCTTGTCGGGTAATCCTGTCGCAGTGGCTGCGGGAATCGCAACGCTGAAAAAGATCCAGGCCGATCCCGGCTTCTATGAGAAGGTGACCCGGACGACCGAAGACCTTTGCCGAGGCCTGGAGGAAGCTGCGAGAAAGGCCAAGGTTGCTTGCTCGGTTACCCGGTTCGGGTCCATGTTTACGGCGTTTTTTGCCGAAAAGGCCCCGATTGATTTCCAGAGCGCGAAGGCGGCCGACACGAAGCTCTTTTCCCGCTGGTTCATGGGCATGTTGTCCAAGGGGGTCTATCTTGCCCCCTCCCAGTTCGAAGCTGCATTCGTTTCCGCGGCTCACGGGCCGGAAGAGGTTGAGAAAACCCTCGGAGCGGCCGCCTCGGTGCTGAAATCCCTGAAGTAGGAATCCTGAAGTTGGAATCCTAAGGAAGGAATCCCGAATTCGAAAACCCCCCGGAGGAATCCCTCCGGGGGGCTTTTTTTCGGATGGAAAGCGCGATCAATCCTTCTGGACGATCTTGATCGGGTTCGTCCTGACGGCGAACCGGAGTGGGGTGGTGCCGCCCGTGCTCATCTCGACCCTCGTCCGGAGCAGTGTGGAGGACGAGTTGTTGCGGTCATAGGTGACCTCCTGGTACTTCTGGAGCTTGGCGATCTCGTCCTTGAACGCAACCGAATGGACTCCCAGCCTCGTGGAATTTGCTGCGGTGACCCGGCAGATGATCGTTGAAGCGGTGGCCAGATTGTTCGTGTATCCCACGTTGTCAGTTCCAAGGCACTGGATTCCGAAAGCGATCGTGGCGATCGGGACACCGTTCTCGTAAACGTCGAAATCCCCGCCAGTCCCACCCTGGAGCTGAGCGGGGTCGATCCACAGTGATTTGTTGAAATGCAGATAGATGATGTCGTTGGCGTTCATCTGGCGGTCATTGTTGGAGTCTTCCCATTCGATCTTCCTGAGAGCGAGCTCCTTGATGTAATACTCGCGGATGTTGTCGCGGTCGTCCTGGGAGTTGGGGCCGTCAGAATATACGAAACCTCCGTAGGGATCGAGCTTGTAGTTCTTGCTCCACGGATCGAGGGGGACGTTGGTGAGATACTGGCCCTGGAGGCCAACGAAATCGCTCTCCCCAAGCAATGGAACAGGGTTGAGTGTGTTGGACGAGATCGGGCCCTGGTAGGGAATATCCTCCCTCGAGTTGTACAGCACCACGGCTTGCTTGAGGATGTCAAGGTCGGTCTTGGCCTTGCTGTATTTCGCCTCCTTCACGTAGTCCGAGTAGTAGGGGGCGGCGACCCCGACGAGGATCGCAAGGATAACGATGACCACGAGCAGTTCTATCAACGAAAAGCCACGGCGCATAAACATGCTCCTTTCCCTATGTCTTGGGATGAAAAGGGCTGACGATGATATCGGCATTCCCTGGAGATTTCCCAAGAGTCATTTGCTTCTTTTTTTCGCAGCCTGCAGATCGCGCGTCGTTTCGTTCAGGAGCCGGATCCGGATCTTGGTGAGCTTGATCATTTCGGCCTTCACCGCACGCTTTTCGGGGGTCCCGGTGGGGGCCTTCTTCCAGCTCTCGAGCTGTGCCTGGGCGTATTCCTTCAGTTTCTTGTTCATCGCCAGGGCTTTATCCCATTCTTCATGTGAGCGGTATTCCTCGAAGCGGGTCTCCCATGTCTGGAGGTCTTCGCCCGCGTCGATCCGGTAGGTCAGTTCATTCAACTGGATGTCCGCCTGTTCCTTGGTCAGGTGTCCCGCCTTCTTCAGCTCCTTGATGTAGTAGGAAACCTTGTCCAGATCGCCCTGCTCGTAGGCAAGTTGCTTCAGGCCTTCCAGGGCGGTCTGATCCTTCTTGTCCATCTCGAGCATCTTGAAATACGCCTTCTCCCGGTTCTCTTCGGTTCCACCCTGCGCCATCTCCAGCAAGCCATCGCGCTTTTCCTCGTCGCGCTCGGCCTTGATGTCCGCGATCTCCTGGCTGGCGGAATCGCTCCAATCCTTCTTCTTCACGATCAACTCGAGAGCCGCGATCGCATCATCGAACTTTCCCGAACCACGTAGGAGGGCGGCGACGCGGAAAACGGCGTCCCCTTTCTTTCCGTCGAATTCGAACGCTTTCTTGTATGCTTTCAAAGCCTCCTCGGTGTCCCCGAGGTCCTCGTGTATCTTCCCCAGTTCAAACCAACCCGTTGCGGGATCGGGATCGGATTTGATCGTCTTCTGGTACTCCCTGATCGCCTCTTCGGTCTTTCCGGTATCGTACAGGGCCCGGGCAAGGTCGTATCCGACCAGTTTGCTGATCTCCGTTTCCTTGCGTCCCTGGGCTTTGGCTTTCTCCATCTCCGCCGCGGCTTCCTTTACCTTTCCCATTTCCTGGTAGCATTTGCCCAGAATCAGGTGAATCTCAGGATCCATGTCGTCGAGAGACAGGACGAGTGTCAGAAGCGGGACCGCTTCGGAAAACTTCCCCTTTGCCGCCAGGGCCGAACCAAGACAGCGGAGAACATCACGGTTGTCCGGGTATCCTTCCCGGGCTTTGGACAACAGCTGGATCGCCTCGTCGAACTTCTCGTCTGCGAGTGCCCTGATTCCGAGCATTTTCTTCACCCCGGGGTGGTTCGGGTCGAGGGCTTCCGCCTGCTTCAAAGTGGAAACCGCTTCGTCATCCTTCCTCCTGGCGATGAGGACTTCCGAGAGACGGAACAGAATATCTGCGGACTGGGGAAAAGCTGCTGCAGCGGCCCGGAAATGCTCCTCGGCGGGGTTGTAGGATTGCTCTTCGGCGAGCATGATTCCGAGATAGTAGTTCCCCGTGCCATCGCCCGGGTCTTTCTTGACCAATTCCTTGAGTTCCGAGATAACCTCTTTCCGCTCTTTTGCCGATCCGATCTCGAATTTTCGCCAGGCGTTCTCGTAGAAAGTTTCCGTGGGTGCCGCCGCCTGTTCCTCAACCGAACCTTTCTTGGATTTCTTCGAACGAGAGGAGGATGGCTTTTTCGGACCCTTCGTGGAACGCGACTTCCTCGATTTTGCCGGTTCGGCGGCCGGTTCATCGGACACGCCGGAAGCGGGGTCAGTCACCTCCTCGGAAACATCGCTCCCTTCCTCGACTTCGGTTGCGGTGCCGGTTGTCTTTTTCTTTGAGCTTTTCTTCTTCGCTCCGGACGCAGGATAATCGAATGCAAGGGCGAAAAAGAACAACCCTGCAAGCACAAGACACCAGTTTCTCCGGGGAAAGGAAAAAATCGGGTGCATCTTTACGACCACCTCCGTTTGGCGTTGCCCAAAGGGGGGGAGACTCAGTTGGTGGGGAGTTTTCCGGGACCCCAGACGAGGGAAAGGATTCCGGTAAGGACCGAGAAAAGGCAGAACAAACCGAAGATGTAGATCATGTTGGTGTGGAACGACATGAAACGTTCACGGATCTTCGGCTTCACGACATACTTGGCGTTCATGCCCAGAACCAGCATCATCACGAGGACGGAAAGTCCGAGCGCTCCGACGAATCCGTGGCCGAAGGTCTGCAGGAAAGGCGCCCAGCCGAGAAGATAGGCGGTCGAGAGTATTCCCCCCACGAAACCCAGAAGGCAGAGAAAAACCAGGAATATTCCATAGCTCCTGTGGGTGGCGAGCATCGCGGGCCGTTGATCGAAAGCGGGGTCTTTTTCGCGAAGCCGGAAAATCGAAAGCCCGAGGTTTCGCTGAACGTAAACGAAATAAAGAACACCCGCCATGAAAAGAGGATGAAGGAATTTCATCAGATCCTACCTCCGAACTGGGAATGGTAATCCTTGATCGTTCCCTAATGTTAATCAAGTAGGAGCAAAAAGGCAAAAAAAAGGTACTCGGTTCGGATCGGGATTGAGCCGGCCGGGAATGAACGGGAATGAACGATTGCTCCGATCAGGTGGGTTTGCTATCCTGAAAACGGTTGTTCCAGGATTCCCGGGAAGTGGCCGGCGAAGGCAGGATGTCCCGAAGTCAGGCGGGGTGGGTGGAGGAAGCGGATGAGAATATGCAGGGTTTGCAGGAAAAAATTCCCGAGCAAGGTTGACGAGTGCCCTTATGACCGGGTCCCGCTGGTGGATGAACTCTCAGAAGAGGCGAAAACCCCACCCCGGGAGGCAATACCGGAACCTCCTCCGGATGAAATCCGCCGGATCAAGGAACTTTCTTTCGGCCATCGAATCCTGGAAATGATCAGATTGCCTCCCGATGCGACTCCATTCCAATACCGGAAGCGCGGTCTGGCACTGTTCTTGGGCGGGATGGTTCTTTACGTTCTGGTGATGGTGTTGTTCTGGTTTGTTGAAAAGGCTTTTCCAGGGATCATGAACAGGAAGAGTCCGATGAAATTCGTGGTCGGCTTTCCGGGCATCCTCGCGATGATCCTCATCTTGCAAGGCGGCTACTGGATGGTATTCGGGGGAGAAGAAGAGCCCGAATACGGCGAAAAGCCGAAGCTCGGAATACTCCGGATCATCGGAGGGGTGATCGGGTTCCTGCTCGTTCTGGGATTGATGGCGCTGATGCTTTTCACGGTCCCCCAGATGCTTTTTTAACGTATCCCGCTTTCCGAAGGCCACGACGCGAAGAAAGCACGATTCCGAACGGGGATCCCTGGCCGATTCAGCGGCAAGAGTGGTTACCGGACCTCAGACCTTGAACTTGGTGATGTCGAAATCGTCGATCGAGAAGGGGTCCTTGTTGCCGCCGGGATCGCCCTTCTTTCCCTTGGCCTTGTCCGCATCGTCGATCTCGAGGATTCCCGCGAGGTTGAGTGGGTCATCCTTCGTGGGAGCACCGGGTTTGTCGGGTTTGGCGGGAGGCTTCGCGGCGGCCGGTTTTTTCGCCCCGGGGGCCTGGGGTTTCTGGAACAGGTCAAGCATTCCGAGGTCCAGGTTCATTAGATCGTCGGGGGATTCCTTGCCGGGGCCCGCCTCGATTTTCGGCTCCTTGGCAGGAGCCTTGCCCGATTTCTCGGCGGCAGGATCGAAAAGCGAGGCAAAAAGGTCATCAGAGGTGGCCTTTCCATCCTTTCCCGGTGAGGGTTTTGGAGTCGGAGCTTTCGGCTTGATGGGAGGGAGGGGGATATCCTCGTCCGACGTTGAGGCCGCCGGAGCGGGTGTTTGTGGTTTAAGCGGGGGAAGAGGGATATCCTCGTCAGCGGATTCCTTGGGAAGAGGCTGAGGAGTCGGGGGCTTCCTTCCGCCCAATTGGGGTGGTTTCATTGGGGGAAGAGGGGTTTCGTCATCGGTATAGGGTTGCAGGTTCCGGACTGGAGCCCTTTTCGGGGAGGGGGCGGGCGGAGGGGCTTGGGGCTTCAGAGGTGGGAGGTCGGGGAGATCCGCCTCTTCCAGTGGTGAGGGGTGGGCCGGAGGCTTGGGGGCCATGACCGGTGGCTTCAGGGGGGCCGAAGGTTTCGGCTTGATCGGCGGTAGATCGGGGATATCTTCCATGGCTTCCGGTACCGTGGCAGGTTCCGGAGTCTGGGAGGCAGGTTTCAAGGGAGGAAGCAACGATTCGTCGAAACCGAGGTCGACAGGAGGCGCTTCGGGCGTCGGAGGGGAAGGAGGTTCGGGAGGAACCGGAGCTTGATCGGGAAGGGGAGAAAGAACCGGCTCAGGAATGTTCGGGGGTTCTCCGAAACCGGATTCGTCCATTGTTGGAAGGGGTATTGAGGGGGGGATGGGTTGAGCGGGCTTCTGAGGAGCAGGGGGTTCCTCTTGGGTGAAGCTGGCCGGTTTGCTTTGGGGTTTGAAAACCTCGACCTTTTCAACCTTGGGCGGCTGGCCGCCTTTCGGCATAACAGGACGGGAAATCGATGGCGGGAGAGGTTGTGCCTTTGGCTTTCCGGGGGCCTCGATTACTGGCTGTG
>CAYRYU010000150.1:0-12974 GCA_964428355.1 uncultured bacterium | reverse complement strand
TTTCGTCCTCCAGTTCTTTCCAGGCCAGAAAAGTCTCGAGATGGTCATATCCCTTCTGAAAGCCGCGGACCCGACCGTAAGGGCCAACGCAATCAAGGCTCTCCACCGTTTCAAGGAAAGGGGGATCGCCGGAGCCGCCGAACTTCTGCAGAAACTGGAGGCCAAAGGTTCGCAGGACGTCGGAGTCCCAGGAATGGAATCCGAAGGCGGCGTTTCCTTCGGATCCACTGAAATGGGCACCGGAAGCCACCTTCCCGATGAGCAACAACCCCGGAAGGAGTTCAGCATCGAGGAACTGGTTTCGAAACTGAAATCCACTGACAAGGAGATCAGAAATCAGGCACTCGGGGTCCTTGGATTGGTGGGAGAGAAAGCGGATTCCGCAATTCCGGTCCTTTCCAGCCTCCTCAACGGTCTTCCGATCGAAGAGAAACTTCAAATTGTACAAACCATGAGGAAGATCCGCCCTTCTGCTTTGGTATCCGAAACCGACGAGACTCTCAAGAAAGAAATCCGACAAGCCCTCTTTCCGAAGCTTTCAGCTCAGAGCCCTTCCGAAAGGCAGGAGGCGATCGATTGTCTTGAACTCATCCCCCCCGCCTGGGAAAAAGGGGCGGTTGGCGCAAAGGAGCTTCTGGAAATCCAGGCGGTGTTGAAAAATGGAAGCGTCGAACAGAAAAAATGGGCGCTGGGCATTTTGAAAAAATTGGGCACACAGGCCAGGGATTGCACCTCAACTCTTTTCGACATACTTCTTGAATGGAGGAATGATCTCCGGGAACCCACCTTGGAATTGATCAAGGCTGTCGAGCCCAATGTGAAAAGTATCGATGCCGCGAAGATCTTCATCCTGTCGCTTCTGGGACGCATGGCGAAATGGGATTTCCAAACCCAGTACGGGGTGATCAGGTTCGTTGGAGATTTCGGTGTTTTCAACAAAGCCATCGGAGAGCGGCTCAAGTCCCTGGCAACCGAGGCTGATGACCCCCAACTACGGGAGCCGGCTGCCCAGGCGCTTTCCCGACTTGACCCCACGACCTTCAAGGAGTACCGGAGGGGGGTCAGGGTAAAATCCCTGCTCAGAGTGGCCATCTCTTTTGGAGCTCTGTCCGCGGTAATCCTCGGATCGCTTTTCCTCCTCTATGGTCCCGTCGGAAACATGCAGGTCGGAAAGCTGCTTTTCCGCTGCGGGTTGATCGGACGTGATTCATTCGTGGCAAAATTGACGGGAAGGACCATGGACAAGTCGGTTGAAAGCCGGCTGGAAGCTGTCAATCTCCTTGGAAGCCTGGGCAACGATTCGAGTGCCGCCGTTCCGACCCTCCTCGAACGTCTCTTCGACGATGACGACCAGATCCGGCGGGCAAGCTTCCAGGCTCTTCCGCTTGTCGATCCCAACTGGCGGGGCAACCAATCTTTCGAGACGGCCTTAACGAAGGGGATCGGTATGGTGACATCCAGGACTCCATCCACGATGAAGATCGGGGAAGAAGTCCTGAACCGGCTTGATCCGTCCTGGCAAACCTCCCCAAAAGGTCGTGACGCAGTTCCCGCCTTGATTATTGGCTTGACGGACGATTCGGTGGAGATTTCGGGGAGGGTGGAAACGCTTCTGGGAAGGATCGCTTCCGATTGGCCTTCCCTCGAGGTCTCCAGGAATGCCATTCCCGAGCTGGGGAAGCTTGCCGCCGAAAGCTCCGTGAAAACTCGAGGGGCGGCAGTAAGGGTTTTGTCCAAGCTGGTAATCCATGCCTCCGAGGCGGTTAGACCCCTTTTGCGGGGCCTCACCGACGGAGAAGAGTCCATCAGACAGGCCACTTGGAAGGCATTGGAAACCGCATCGGTTCCATGGCCCGAACCCGACAGGGACGCGCTGGTCTCGGTTCTCGAATCCGCCAAGACCGCCGACATTCCAGCCCTGATAGTCTTTCTCAAAAAAGTGGGGCCGGGCTGGCTTTCCTCGGAAACTGGGAAAAAACTCCTCGAGAAGACCCTGGGAGATTTGAGGAACCCCGATCAAAAAGTGCGGCGCAGGGCTTTCGAAACTGTCAAAGGTCTTGGGAAGGACGGAAAGCCCTATCTGGCGGCATACATCGAAGCATTGAACAACTCCCCTCCCCAACTTCGTTCGGAAGTGATCGAAGGCCTGGACCAGATTGACCCGAACTGGGATTCCTCCCCCCAGGGAAAGACCCTTGTCGCAGGCCTGCGGTGGCAGCTTGTCAGCCGGGACCCCGCGGTCCTTGCATTGGCGATCGAGCTGATCGGAAAAATGAAAAAGGCCGAATCTCTCTTCCTCAGCGATTTGATATCGGGTTTGAAGACGAATCTCGACGAACATCATGCAAGAATCACCGCCCTCCTGAACCGCCTCCGGCCCTCATGGGCCGATTCCCGTGAGTTTTCGGCCGCGGTTCCAAAGTTGGTCACGGCTTTCAAGTCCGGTCCTCCCGATGAAAGGCGCCCCGTCATCTCCACCCTGGAAATCGGGATGAACCGGGCGGAAGCGGCAAAGGAAATCCTTTTACAGGCACTTTCGGATCCCGATCCCCGTGTCCGGGAAATTGCCGCAAGAATGGTGGGAAAATGGAAGGTTGCCCTGAAAGAAGCTATTCCCGCCTTGAGAAAAATCAAGGGGGACGAGGATTTCCAGGTCCGAACGGAGGTCATCAAGGCCCTGAAGATCCTGATTCCGGGTTGGGACCCCGCAAACGACACGGGAGAGAACTGAACCGCAACGAAAGGGTCGGACTCTTTGCAGTGATCCCGGCCGGCAAAGCGATGACACGCCGGGGTCATTTCGTTGGCGATCGGATCAGGTTACTGGGATTTCGGATTGGTAACGAGGGGTTTGAGATCCGTGACGGAGAAGATGGGACGGCCCCGGAACTGTTTTCCGCTGTCCTGAAGCTTGAGCTCCAGGCGCTGGTTGTGTTTCACCTTGGCATTGGCGGGGAACATGACCTGAAAAACCCTCTTGTCGTCACACTTGAAGACCCAGAAAAGGTTGCTCGTGTCGAAGAGGATGAGGTTCCCGATGAGAGCCTCACCGGGTTTGAATGTCTGGCTCGAATTCGGCATGGGAATGACACTGGAGTTGGTTTTTCCGCTCCCCGCCCGGCCCGCGGGGGTGGGTTTCGACTGGCCTTTGAACATCGGGCTGGAAATCAGAAAACCGGTCAAAATCACCGTCAGGACAATGAAAGCGAGGGCCTGATGGACCGGATCGCTGAGCCAGGCGTTGACCCCGGCGGCCCCGGCATTGAAATGGATCTTCCGGACCTCGTCGAGAAGGGTTTCGAACTGTTCGCCCGAGAGAAAGGAGGCGAGAGCGCCTTTCCGTCCCTTGCCGTCCGGGGTCAGAGAGCGCATCGCCCGGTAATTCTGCGCGCACTGATCCGAAAGCCTGAGAAGATACTCCTTGCGGTTCCCGGACTCCTTTTCCGCCATGGTTTGCAGGGTCGCGGACAGATCGGATTCGGGGTTCATCAAAAGAAGGTTTCCGAATCCCTGGATCAGATCGGGTTCCTTGAGCTTTTCCAAAGCCTTGAGAACCAGCGGCCGAGCACGGGAGAACTTCATCTGCGCGAGTCCTGTCAGCGCGGCACGGCGGGGGCGGGAGTCGCTTCCGTCCGTGATCCAGGACTGGACCTTGAGGACGAACCCGTTCTCGTCCAGACGTCGGAAGTGTCGGATTCCCTGGTTCACCACGACGGGATCGGGATGAAAGCACAGTAGCTGGAGCTGGGGAACGAGGCTTTTGGGAGCGCGCAAGGCCAGGAATTCCATCACGGGAATAACCACCTTCGGATCGGGAGACTCGAGACATCCGACAAGCCAGGATATGGCGGCCTGGTCCTTCATCGTCCCCGAACCTGGTATGGAAAGGAGCTTTCCGATGAGTTCCGCGGTCGGTTGGGCAGGAAGGAGCGGCTTGATACGGGAAAAATCCGCTTTCGCCGCGATAAGTGACTCCAACCCGGATTTCTCCTCGTCCTTTTCCCTGGAGGGGACCGGTTTCGATGCTGAGATAGGTGTGGGTTCCTTCGAGGGGGTCTTTTCGGAGACAGTTTTCTCAACCGGCCTGGCGGGAGCGGGTTCGGGAGCGAGAGTGGGATCGGGCTCGGTAGTGATCTCGGTTGTCAGAAGCCGGCTCAAGCGGTTCCTGGCATCCTCGATATATTTTCCCATGATCGCTCCGGGAGTCCCGATCTCCATCTGAACGAGGGACATGGATTCCGCGACGGTGCGAAGAAGGGTCTTCGCTTCGAGGTTGTCGCCCCCGAGACGGCAGTACAACTCCGCCAGGCGACGGAAGAAATCCCGGTCCGGATTGTTCCTGACCAGTTCGACGACCAAGGGGAATACCCGCCCCTGGATCTTTCCCTCCTCGAGAGCTTGCAGGAGAAGCGGGAAGACGTCCTGGAAGGGAAAGGTCATCATCAGGCTTATTCCGACTGTGCGAACGACTTCCCTCTCGTCCTGGAGCATCTCTCCGAGCATACGGAGGGATTCTTCAGGATACAGGCGGTAGAGGGTCCGGACGGCCATGATGCGGACGGGGAGTGCCCTGTGCAACAGGAGCTTCGGAAGTCTTTCGAGCGCGGTCCCGGGTTCGACCTCGATCAGGATGGGATAGGTTCTCAGCAAAACCGTGGGCTGGGAATCGGAGAACAGCCTTTCGAGGCGCCGCTTGAATGCGGAGGGGGTGGATTTTTCCCTCGATTTCCGGAGGATCGCGCTGAGCGCTCCGGGCCGGAATTCGGCATCGAGACATCGGTCGATGACGGTCTCGAACTTGTCGAAGAACCTGCCACTCCACGTTTCCAGGAGGTCCCCGATTTTGGCTGGATCTGTCTGCAGGAGGATCCGGAGGAGTTCGTCGAGCTCGTCGGGAAGGCCCTTGTCTTTAGGTCTTTCATGGCCGCGGGCGGACTTTTCCAGAACCGACCCCAACAGATCGCGGCATTCGTCGTCGGTTTCGACTTCGAGTTGCCGCTGCAAAGCTTCACGGACTTCCGAAAACCCGATAAAATTCTGCAGATTCATGACCGCGGCAAGGCGGTTCAATGCAGTTTCGGAATCGAGTTCCCGAACGAAACCCTTGATCGAGCCCAGGAGATGTTCAGGAATCGGGGTTCGGGCAGCCACGGGGTTTGATCCTCCATGTTGGTGCACGGACTGTTTTCGGTTCAAATGATACCCCATCCCTTTTCCCCGGGCAAACTTCTTCGCCAGGGCAAGCTTCTTCAGGCCTCAATAAGCGCGATCGAACCAAAAGAAAAGACCGCCCGGCGGGGTCGCGGGCGGCTGGTCCGAAGTTGACGGGGAAGTATCAGTAGCCGGATTTTTTCCGTTTCAGATACTCCTCGAGCCATGTGGAAGTCTTCCTGATCAGTTTCTCTTCCGGTTTGGGTTCGGGAAGGGGCTCGAGTTTCGGTACCGGGAGCTTTTCCGGAAGCTTGATCGGATCGAGATTCTGTTGGGTTCCGTTCCCCATGGTTGTCACCGAGTTGCCTGCGGAAAGCAGGTTCGAAAGAGAACCAATGGTTTCAGCCGCAGCCATGATCGACGACTCCAGTGTCGGCTCATCCGGGTCGGGGGGGATTGGCTGGGAGGAGCCGCCGGGGGTGTTCGAAGTCGTCGTGGTGGTAGTCGCCACCGGCTGCGCTCCTCCGCTGGTGATGATCGTCGTGGATGAGTAGAAGCCGCTTCCCTGGGTAGTGGTGTTCGAAACCGTCGTGTTTCCAACCGTCTGCGTGCTGCTGGATGTGGTCATTTGGGCAAGCAAGGGATTCACGAGAAGGAGAACCAAGGTGACCACCATGAGAATAGACTGTGGTTTCATGTTTTCCCCCCTCGTTTCGAACGGAGTCCTCCGAACCGTGCGCGCAGTCACCCTCGAAATCCTCAGGGAATTTTCTTGAGGGTATCGCCAGGCTGAAGGCGGAGCTTGATCCGGTCGTTGTCGGTCTTGATACTGTAGGAACCGTCTTCGTTCTTTGTTATCGCCTCGATCTTGAACTTTCCCCTGCTGTCGTTGCTGCTGCTTATGAAATCCCCCACCTTGAGGTCTGTTGCGGGAGTGTCCACTGAGCCCGTTGAAGCCGGTGTTGGAGAAGTCGGCTGCGCGGGAGTCGTTGAAGGCGACTGAGTGGGGGTAGGCGAAGGAGGCTGAGCAGGTGTCGTGGAAGTCGGGTCAGCCGGTTTTGTCGAGGTGGTGGGGGGGGTGTCAGTCTGAGCAATCAGCCCTTCACCCTTCTTGATTGCATCGCCAGCCTTTCCAACCAGTCCACTCAATTCGGTATCGGCGGGTAGATCCTTGAACCGCTCTTCTCCCAGGGTTTGCGTGATGGCCCCCAAATCCGTCAGCTTGTTTCGAAGGTTGACCTTCAAGGCTTCCTTGATCGCAGGATCGGTTTCCTTCTCGATCTTCGAGATGATTTCCTGGGTCGCGTCAAGGGTATCCCCGAGATTGTCCTCGATACGGTCTCTTTCGGCCGCAGGAGTGTCCTTGGCCGGGTCAACCGGTTCGGGGTCTTTCGTTTCCGATGTCGGGTCGGGGTCCTTTTTTTCCTGGGTTCCCGGTTCCTCATTCACGACCGCAACAGTCTGGCCCTGTTCCGGCGCAGAAACCGTTCCCGCTTGGGCGGTGTCACCAGAAAACGAGTTTGTCAGATCCCCGTCTGTGGCTCCGGCGGAGCCACTTGTACCGGTCGTTCCTGGGGTTGTCTGGGGTGAACCGGAATTCGACGGACTGCCTCCATTCTGCGGAGGAACGAGGGGATTCACGATCTTGGAGGGATCCCCGCTCCCGGTGCTTCCGGATCCTTCCGGTTTGGTGGCATTGACCTTTTCATTGTATGCCTTTGATTCCGCCTCGAGACTTGTGAGTTCCTCCTGGGCGACTTTCACCCTCCTTCGGCACTCTGCCGCCAGCTCCTTCAATTCATCCTTCGAAATCGACCCGTTGGGCATGGCATATCCACCCCTGGTGAGGACATGACCCGTTTGTGCTTTGAACTCCGCAGCAGTCATGGTCTGGAGGCCATTGTCATCGAGAAGCTTTACCAATCGGTCGAATGTTGCGGCCTGCTCTTCGAGTTTGGGAATCGAACTCTGGATGAGGGAAATCCGGTTTTGCCGGTATCTTTCCGCCTCTTGTTCATTGATTGCCTGTATCGTCCCCACGATCGCCCCAACCCCGTTGGCCACACCCTGAAGGATCGCCCCCACATCGATGGGGTCGGCGGGCGGAACATAATCAGGAACCAGTTCCGCCTGTTTTCGGAAGTCCGCGGCGTACTTCCGCATCTGCTCGACGGTTATGGACATTCCCCGAATGTGCATGTTGGTTCCATTCAACTGCCCCAAGGACCATCCGGTTTGAGCTTTGAACTCTTCTTCCGTCATGGTTTTCAGGCCCTTTGCCTCCCATGCCGCAGCAAGCTCCTCCAATTTTGCCGCCTGGTCGAGGAGGAGTTTCTTCGCTTCCTCAGGGGAAAGTTTCTCGGAAAAAGCTGGAACGGAAAGGGAACCGCAGAGAATCAAGAGAGCCAAGAGAACCGAGACAATCCTTTTCATGGAATCCTCCTGAAAATGATCTACCGATTTGACATCAGTGGCTACCCCCCGCTCTGGGGCAGCGGAAACATGTAGTTCCACCAGGTGGTGGAGGCGAGCTGGCTTGTCGAGAGCAGGGTACCGAACTGGATGGTACTGGCGGGAAAGCGCGGGTCATCAGACCCTATCACGAACCGGACGTAGAGCTGACCCTGGCTGTAAGGGGGCGAACTCTGGGTGACCCTTTGGTCACGGAAGAGCTGGACCACCTCGAACTTCTTCACCCTTGGGACACCGAACTCTCTGACCTTTTTTGGCTGACCGGTCACTTCTTCCTCCCGGACGATGTAACCCTGGTCGCCTGTCGAAATGATCGAGTTGGTCTGGGAAGGCATCAACTTGTAGGTGACGGTTGCCCCGATCAGGCCGAACTTGACCTCGCTTCCGAGCGGCCCTCCGTTGATAGCCTCGGGATCGAACTTTCCGGTCACCGTCGAAGGGACCACCCGCCGGCCGCCCGGAGTCTGAACGATGAGGGACTCCCTCAAGTCCTGTTGGAGATTGCGGAGAAGGGCATTCGCGGCCCGGGTCGATTCGAGGAAATCCACCCCTTTCATCGAGGTCCGAATTCCGTGCGAGAAAATGGCTTGGACGCCATAGAACACGATCGTCGAAAGAACCAGAACGATGACCGCTTCGACGAAGGTAAAACCCCGGCGAACAATCGAAACCCTGTCAGAAATGAAGCTCAGGTTCATCAAAAACCCTTCATGCTGTCGCCGAGAGTTTCGGGTGCGGAAGCATCTTCAGATTCGGTGATAGTGGTGGTGGGGATTTGGGAAACCGGCTCGATCGACTCCGTTGCCAGATCGACCGTACTGGTGGGAATGATGACTGAGGATTCCGAAGCCTGGTATTGCATAATGGCCGGGCCGGTGGCAATGACCGGCGAAGAGGTTGCGACCAGCATCGAGAAGGTTGCCACGAGAACGCTTGTGGTCGCAATCTTCACAGGAAGCGACCGAACCTGGATTGCGGAAAGGAACATTCCGCTGGAAGCGATTTCGATGGTTTCCGATGCGCTTACCACCCGCTCCCCCTTTTCGGAATTTCCGCGAACCCAGACCGCCCCCTCCTGGACGTTTACGAGGGTTCCGGCCGCAGAAACGGCCACGTCGAACATCGTTCCCCTGACCCCGAGGCAGGCATGGGGCGTGGACATGTTGAAGGGAAACCCCTTTCCTGGCAGGGCGACCGACATCTTCCCCGATTTGAGCTTCAGTCCTTCCTCCGTGTATCCGAAAACAGCGGATTCAGATTTGAAACAGACCTTCTCACGGAAGGTCATCCTGACAGGGTCAGTTATCCGCCATTCCTTGGGCCCCGGGGTGATCTCAGCGGGCGCAACAAGGGTTTCCCCGGCTGCGGCAATCGTCCCCGATTCCAGGTGAAGTGCCGCCACCACCATCGGCCTGCTCGGAGGAGGCTGGACCGAAGGCTTGTACCAGGCGAAATACCAGACTACTCCCGCAACAATAACCGCATCCAGAAGGAAAAAGAGGAACAGGAGCCATCGCGGGAATCCGGAGCCGGGCCCCCCAGACGGCGGATTGAAAGCGACCGGGGGAAGGTGCTTCCAGGTCTCGTTCACCCCTGCCGTCATGTCTGACTCGAAGCCCTTCAGGGTCTCGAGAAACGCGGCGCACTCCGGGCAGCTCTTCGCGTGTGAAAGATCGGCCGGGGTGGGCCGGATCGGCCGATCCTCGGAAAGAAGGCGCTTTTCCATCTCGGTGAAGGCGGAGCATTTCGTACTCATTTCCGTTTCTCCTGAAGCAGTTCGAGCAGTTTCTGCCTGGCCTGGAACAGGTGACACTTCACCGTTCCTTCCGATATTTCCAGGACCTTGCCGATCTCGGCGCAGGACAGATCCCAGAAATAGTGCATCAGAACGACCTCCGCTTGACGCTCCGGGAGCTTCTCCATCGCCTCGTGGATAGCCACCGTGTTGAGGGCGGTCTGCTCGGGGTTCGGCCCGACCGGGGGAATCCACAACCGGATGCTCCTGATTCGGTTTCCCTCGGATTTGAGGTGATCCACCGCGACATTCCGGCAGATGGCCATGAGCCAGGCCTTGAAGGGGCGGTTTACGTCGAATCCATGCAGACTGCGGAACACGCGGATGAATGTCTCCTGACAGAGATCCAGGGCTGTTTCCATCGGACAGCGGCACTTCAGTAGGAAGAAGTGCACGCACATGCGACCGTACCGTTCGGTCAGACGTGAGAACTTGCCGTATTTTCCGGACTTAAGTTCCTGAAGGAGTTCCTGTTCTTGTGTATCCATGTTCTATTACTGGTCCATCATCCCAAAGGTTGAGTCGAAAAAGTGAAATTTTCCATAAAGTTCATTCCTCCCTCACGAGGGCGGAAAAAACCGCCGAATGGGTCGCCATTTCCGAGTCCTGGAGTTTCCAATCCAATGTGACCGAAACCTTCCAGACAGTCCCCTGGTTCAGGAGGGAGGCTCCTGAGCTGTCCAGTCTTCTTGCGATGACGGTCCGTCCCACGAAATGGGGATCGAGAGGGGAAAGCAAAAGGGCAAAACCCGTTTGTGGCAGGACCACGGCCTGCAATTCCAGGTCCGTGGATTTTTCCTTCAGGGCGGCGACGACCGAAGGATCCTCCAGCAGGTTCTGAAGTGATTTTGCAGTTGCCAGCCAGACCGATTTCAGGTGAGGGGCCAGCTTCCTGACCTGTTCGACGATCTCCGAAGCGTAGTGGACCGCCATGATCTCGTAGGCGGAAGCCCCTCCATACCGTTGGGAACTGAAAAGAAGCTGGGAAAGGGGGATCAACAGGCACGAAAAGACCAGCAACGCGATCAGGATTTCAAGGAGAGACAGCCCGTTCCGGTGAGATTTCACTCGACTCCTCCCCTGATCACCAGGACCACGTTCTTCTCGTCCGCGATGAACTTCCGGCTGTCGGGATACACCGGCGAGGAGGGATTGAACCGCGGATTGAACCTGAGTTTTCCCCCCTTGAAGAAATCACCCATGGTGGTCCGGTCACCTCCGGCCTTGAATACGCCCATCGTCCGGATCGCCAGACCGCCGAAGATCTTCATCTCCCGCGACTGGTTCGAACAAAGAAGGCGCCCCCCGATGTTGTTGTCTATCTTGGGATTGATGGCAACAAGATAAGCATGGATCTCGTCATCGGTTCCGAGATAGATGTTTCCGTTCAGCGCAACGATTGTACATAGCTTGTCCGGGGCGCTGTCCACCATGTTCGCCTTGATCTTCCCGGGAAGCAGGATATCGCCCTGACTGACGATGATGATGATGTCCCGATCGAGGGTAAGATCTTCGGTGGGAAAGTGCAGTTGGGTTCCCGCCTTGTTATCGGCCCTCAGAACCAGGTAGATCCCTGAACGTTTGAGGCTTGCGGTCTGGTTGTTCTTCAGGAAAAGATGGTCGTGGAACATCTGCTTTTCGTCGGTGGGATTCTGACATCCGGTCAGGTCGATCACGTCCGTTATCCGCCCGGCCAGATTCCCGAGCGACTCCGGGTCGAGTTGGTATTTCGAGAGGTCGCCACGGAAGAAGGTATTGTCGAAGCCGGCTCCTCCGTTCTCGGTGAAGAGGATCTGGAAAGCTTCGTGGGACTGCATCCCGCGAAGTGCCCCGCTTCCGGCATTCGTGGCTTTTGTGATCGAGGGAACATGATAGGGGCCCAGGTTTTCAAGAACCGGGGACCCACTTTTCGGGTCGGGATAGGTCCAGCCCTGGTTCGCTGGGTATCTCATGAATTCGAAGATGACATTGAAAGGGACCCCACCCTCGACGGTTCCGTTATTGTCGACTGGGAAAAATTCTGGCGGGAGAAGCGTGGAATACGCTACCGCCCCCTGGTCTCCGTTTACCGCGAGAAAAACCTCCTCGAGTTTGAACTTCTCCTGGCCGGCGGCAGAACCTTCGGGAATACCCAGGGTGGGATAATATGAAGGGCCAGAGGTCGGATTCTGTTTATCCCAGTATCTTATGAAAAATGACCAGGAAAATGAGGGGGGGGGATCTATCAGGCAATGGACCTTCAGGAATCCGGCCATTGCCGGACCGACCATCAGTGTCCGGCTTGGTTCGGACTTGTCTCCAAAGGGGAAGAGCCAACTTGCCGCCGCCCGGGAGGCGGGAACTCCCTTGGGAAGATTTTTCCAGATGTTCTCATTGGGTGCTTGGGTCCAGAATCCCTGGAACTGGCCCCTGATGCGACAATTGTTTCCCCGCGGGGTAAGGCAGAAAATCGAACCCGTGATCTCCTCGAGCGGAACGATATCCTGACCTGATTGGTTCTTTCCCGGGGGCAGGTGAAACATGAAGCCTCCTCCGGAGTTGGAGTCATAGCCTCCTGGAATCCGGAGGGAAACATACTTCAAGTCGCGGGAAGGCCCCAGAAAAACCCACCCCCTCTTCGAGAGGTCATCTTCGGCCCGATGTTCTCCGTCATTCTGGTTCCATGGCTCGGTTCCGTTGATGAGCTTGAGGGGACCGCCGATTTTGACAGGGTTCCCTGAGGGGCAATCGTGCGAATAATTGGGGTCGAGCCCTCCCCCGAACTTGACCCCCATGCCGTTGTAGGAATCCATGAAGGGGGTGTCGGGGACGAAAAGAGTGAAGCGGGCGAAGGGGCCTGGAACCATGCTGACGACGCGGAACTGCCGTTTCAGTGTGGCTTTTCTCGAGAGTCCCTGGTACTCGACCAGGCATTCGACATTGACGTCCCCGTATTTTTCCTTTGGATCCCGACCCTTTTCCAGTTGCTCGTCGGTCTGTTCGGGGTTGATCGGGAAAACGTTGTCGAGACTGACGGAAACCTTCTTGCATACCGGAAGGGGAGGCTTAAGTTCCGGCATCTGGGCGATGAAAGCGTTGATGTCGGCAACGAGGGCTGCTTCGACCGACGAATTCGCCTGAGAGGTTTCAGTATAGGGAACCTGGGGGAGGGTCTTGTCCTTGAACCCGGGAAAAAGTGCGCTCAGGACCGGGTCGTTGTCCGCCGAGAGGTGCTCGATCACCAGCGCGGCCCCGGACTCGGCGATCATCCCCGCGACGGTTCCCAGATGTTCGTGGTGGGCAACGATGTTCTGCTGCGAGACCACCCGGTGATACCCGAAAACGAATACCCCCAGCAGGATCATGGACAGAACGACCACCCCCAGGATGAAACCCCGCTTCATCCTTCGGGGAGACGAGCCCCACGATGGGGCGAATGTGCCCGAAAAGCCAGGACGAACCGCAGGATGCGGCAGTGTCGGGCCAGGGCCACGGATGGCCCGTCCTTGGCCCGACGGGCGGAGTCCTTGAGGGCACGAGCCCCACGATGGGGCGAATGTGCCCGAAAAGCCAGGAT
>CAYRYU010000149.1:0-13142 GCA_964428355.1 uncultured bacterium | reverse complement strand
CACCCCCAGTCAATCTCAAGGCCCTGGACCTGAAATTCGGTTGCGACATCTTCAAGATAGAAAGAGGATCGGATATCCTCCTTTTCACAGAGGAACCACTGCACCGGGTCTGTGGGGGTCCTGATGTCAACAGCCATAGGGCGGAGTCGTTTGGCTCGGGAGGAAACCATCATGCCAAATCTTTCCGACCCTCTGGCCTTCTTCCGCAACCACTGCTTGGCCGTCAGAAGGTCACGCGTCAAAACGATCGGAAATACTTCGCGAACTCGATCGAGACTATATCGGGCGCTTCTCATTTCCAGATCCAAAATGTCGCTTACGAATTTGGAGACATGTTCCGATCGAAACGACCGGATCGACACATGCAAGTGGAGGTCGTTCCTGTGAAACACCTGGGTTCGGGAAGATAGCCGTGACAGAACTTCCGTTGCTGAAAACCCGGGACCCGCCAGTTGAGGTGAAACATAAACATCCCAATTCGGGAACGATCGCTCGACCGAATCCAGCCACTCCTGAATCCCGGCTTCCCCGGTGTTGATCTCCTGCCCCCCACCAACGAGACATACGACGGTGGCCCACGTTCCATGTCTGTCGAGACAGGAAAGGAGAAATTCGGGTTCAGAGATTTTGAAATCTGGATTTTTCTTCTTCTTCCTCATGAACGCTGCAGTCTGATCTTGATTCCATGCTCGCTGCGCTTCGTCGAAAATCGCGACATGCTCAATGGGCGGCCGGTCATCTCGCAAGCATTCATCTCGGAAATGGTGAACGTTCTGAACGAACATTTTTACCTGACTTTTGGCCTCGGCCTTTGAAATCGTCTGCTTCTTCAATTTGGCATGGGCTACCTTGTCGCGCGCCAACGCTTCACGCAACACGGCAACCAGGGGACCATTCCCGGATAGGAAAACACTGTACAGATCCTGATTCGGGTTCTGGTTTTGCGTGGCAATATTCAGCCCGACCAGGGTTTTTCCCGCCCCGGGAACCCCGGTCACGAAGCAAAGGGATTTCCGGGATTTTTCCTTTGAATGCCGCACAATTTCAGAAACGGTCTCCGATGTTGTGCTGAGATTTATTGCCCCTGCATCATGTCGGGAAATTTCCTTCACGGAATGTCCACGATACAGGGCCATCGCGGCCTCGATAATGGTCGGGGTCGGGGAATACCTCCCATCTTCCCACTCGTCCGGGTTAAGAAACTTCGCCCCCACGGAGTCCCGTACACGTTGCATGGCTGTTCTCAGCATGTTTCGGTTGGTTCTCAGGGGCGGAAGAAGATGGTCTGCTTCGGGCCAAACGATTTCCGGCAGAGGAAGATCTTTGGCCTCGGTTGCAATGAGGATGGGAGCGACGAAGGCTGCATGACTGGTTTCGTGGAAATTCTTCAGGTCGAGGGCGTAATCCCAGACTTGATCGATGGCTTGTCTCGGAAAACTATGTTCTCCGATTTTGAACTCCAGGACAAAAATGACGGATGGTGTGACCAGGACCACGTCAACAAACTTCCCCATGCGCGGGATTGCGAACTCGAAGTATAGGATCCCGGGCCAACCGGAAAGGATCGGTTGGAGAATCTTGATCTCTTCGACCCAGGCATCTTTCTGGGATTGCTCGAGGGGGAAGGCATACCTTTCGACGAGGCGGCCGAGGATGGCCTCGGGGGGGCTTGAACAGAAACTGGCAACCGGATCGGAATACAGGGAACGTTTCATCGGTGTCTTTTCAGCTGAAGGGATGGCGGAGCACTTCGGCCACGTGCCAGTTACGGAAGACGTCCCGGGGGAGGTAATCAGTGCGCCTTGGGGGGCGGAGGACCTGGTGCTGGAAACGGTAGAGCCAGTCTTCCGCCCCGGGGCCGGCGGCATCCTCGGAGACGAGGATCCGTCGGCTTTCGTCGAAACCCCAGACCCCCCGATCGAACAGTTTGTGGTGGAGGGTGCAGAGGCACAGGCCATTGGCCTCCATGTCCGGGCCGCCGGCCTGGTGCCACTTGATGTGGGCGGCCTCGATTCCCACCAGGGCTGAACCCAGGCGCAGGGAGATGCCACAGACGCAACATTCCTGCCCGTAGGCGCGCAGGATCCGCTCGCGGAACTCGGGATCACGGATCCTCAGCGTTCTGGTCTCCATTTCGACCCCTGATACAGGCAGCTCAAGCCCCACCGCGGAAAGGAGATCATCGTGGTAGGACTCCGGGAACGACCCCTGGAGAATCCGCCTAGCCAGGGTTCCCAACAAGACTGGATCGTTCCTCAGGGCGGTGAACACCTCGACCGGGAATCCCCCCGCGATGCCGCCCTCTCTCAGGTTTTTCGCCGTGACATTGGAACTTCCCCGCCGTCTGGGGAGAGTCTCCATCCCGGGGATTTCCCACAGATGGTCGGTCTGGAGATGCCAGAAAGGAAACTCGGGGTGGTACGACTTCCGTGGTGGTCCGAACTCGCGCAGGAGATTCCGAAGAGGTTCTTCGATTTCCATAAAGGGGACGAGACGAGGCTTCCCTGCCTGCAACCGCCCGAGGGCCCAGAGGAGCAACAGGGGTTTGTGCGGCGCCCGTTCCCCTTTCTGGGCCCAGACCCTGATCCTCTCGAACCGCTTCTGAAGCTCCCCCGTTTCCATCGAACACATTCTAGCAGACGCACCCATGGAAAAAGAAGGGTCTACCTCAACCTTTCCCATTCCTCGCGGGAAATGCCCGCTTGGCGGAGGATGCGGGTGAGGAGGGAGAGGCCGATGGCGGTTGGTGTGGGTTGGGAATACGGAGGGTGAGGTCGCCCCGAAGCATGAACTGATGCTTGCCGCCGGAAAAGGGGCCTTGGAAACCGGCTGAACGTAGGGCTTTGATGAGAACGCGACGGTCGATGGGGCCCCAGGGCGGCATCAGGCGACCTTCTTGATCTTTAGGGCCTCGCCGTCGATGGTGGGCAGTTTCAGGTTCTTCGCCACGCGGAACAGGACCCACTCCTCGAGGACCTCTTCCAGTTCCTCGCGGCAGGCCTCGAGCGTGGCAGCATTGGCGTAGACCCCGGGGCATTCGGGAATCTCGCCGTAGAACGTCCCCTCGTCCTCGAGGATCTCGTAATGCGCCCTTCCCAGGGCCGCCCGGAGATATCGTGACAGCATCGCGCACCCCAAAGGTGCGAAGAAAATTTCCTCGAACGCCGAAAAACCGACGTACGAGGATTTGCGCAGTGGAGGTGGTCCACACCGGGGTAAATCCTCGGACGCCGGTTCGATTCCCTCCACTGGGATCGACTTTCAAATCGCGCCTACCAACAAGATTTCACAAACCGTGCCCCCCGGGAAATCGTGGAAACTCTCCAACTCTCCAAAGGCCGACTGACTCATTTGTGTGGTAGAATGAGGGGAGAATCGGAAAAGGGGGAGTCCATGAAAGCCACTGTGACGGAAAAGGGGATCCTCATACCCCGGCGACTTCTTGGGAATGCCAAGGTTGTCGAAATCCACCGGGAAAAATCCGGCATTGTCGTCCGACCCCTGGATGAATCCGACCCGATCCGAAACCTGGGAAAGAAGCCTGTGAGGCTGGGGATTGAGGACGCGTCGGAGAGCACCGATAGATACCTGTATTCCGGGAAACCATGAGCGCGGTTTTCGTCGACATCGGTTTCCTGATCGCCCTCGAAGTCCTGGATGATCGTTTTCCTTCAATGATTGCGTCTCTTTTTCCCTGATGAGGGCCCAACGCATCAAGATGGCTCTGACTTTTGACCGACACTTTTCTCAAGCCGGTTTCGAAGTCATTTCGGGCAAGGATTAATGGTTCCTTGCCTTCGGACGAGATGGCCGACGAGTTTATTCCCCAAGCGGCGCAGGAAGGTCAGGCTCGGGACCTGATCGATCAGAGATCATCCCCTTCCGCGAAGGCGACCCTTTTCCGATTTCTGTTCAGGGGCCGAGAAGATGTTTATCCCAGGCGGTTCGAGAGCCAGAAGACGGGGAAGAAGGGTTATGCTCCCGCCTGTGCGAACGAGTGGGATCGCACCCTCTGCGACAAGGGAAGGACCAAGTGCGGGCGTTGCCCAAACAGGCGGCTGTTGGGAGTCACCGACGAAACCATTTTCTGGCACTTAACCGGACGGGATTCCAAGGGCCAACCCTTTGTCATGGGGATTTTCCCCATCCTCCAGGATGAAACCTGTTTTTTTCTTGCCGCAGACTTTGACAAGGAAGGATGGCTGGAGGACGCTCGCGCCTTCCTCGAAACCTGCCGTAGACATGAACTCCCTGCCTACCTGGAGCGGTCCCGGTCCGGCCGGGGGGGACACGTCTGGATGTTCTTCGATAGGGCGATTCCCGCCGGATTGGCAAGGCGACTGGGCTCCTGGCTCTTGACCGAGACCATGGAACGCCGACCAGCCCTCGGACTCAATTCCTACGATCGGCTCTTTCCCAACCAGGACACCCTTCCCAAGGGCGGTTTCGGAAACCTGATCGCTCTCCCCCTCCAAGGCGTGGCTCGAAAACAGGAAAACAGCGTCTTCCTCGACGAAGGAGGAGCTCCCTTTCCTGATCAGTGGGCCTTCCTTGTCCGCATTCGACGCATTCAACCCTCCCTGGTCGAGGAAATCGTCCGAGTTGCCGAGGGGAAGGGCGGAATCATGGGAGTGCGCTTGGCACCGAGGGATGAGGATGATGAAACCCCTTGGGTCATTCCGCCTCTCGCCGCAGAAGAGAGCCACCCATTGCCGGCACCCTTCCCGACAAAATTGAGATCGTCCTTGGAGACCAGGTGTATATCCCGAAGGAAGAACTTGGGCCCGGATTGTTGAATCGGATCATTCGAGTGGCGGCTTTCCAGAATCCTGAGTTTTACAAAGCCCAGGCCATGCGCCTGTCGACGTTCAAGATTCCCCGGATCGTGGCCTGCGCGGAGGATCATCCGAAGCATATTGCCGTTCCCCGCGGCTGCCTGGATGACATACGGCACCTGTTTTCCGACTTGAAAATCGAGCTCGTCATCCGCGACAAAAGGTTTTCGGCAAACCTTTCACCGCTGAATTTCAAGGGAATCTTCGCGAGGGCCAGATACCTGCAGCGGAAGACATGGCGGCCCATGACATCGGAATTCTAGCTGCCACCACGGCGTTCGGAAAGACGGTGGTCGGGGCATGGTTGGTGGCCAGGCGTGGGGTCAACACCCTGGTCGTGGTCCATCGCCGGCAGCTGATGGATCAATGGGTTGAGCGCCTCGCCGGGTTTCTGGGTATTCCATCAAAATCCATCGGCAGGATCGGCGGGGGAAAGAAGAAGCCGACCGGCCTCCTGGACGTGGCGGTCATCCAAAGCCTCGTGCGAAAGGACGTTGTGAATGACCTGGTCGGGAGTTACGGACATCTCATCTTCGATGAATGTCATCATTTGTCTGCCCAAAGCTTCCTTCAGGTCGCCCGGCGGGCAAAAGCGAAGTTCATCACCGGCCTGTCCGCCACCGTCACGCGCAAGGACGGCCAACACCCGGCCATCTTCATGCAGTGCGGCCCGGTTCGGCACCGGGTGGATGCAAAGGCCCAGGCCAGGGAAAGGCCGTTCGCCCATTCGGTATTCGTTCGCCCCACCGGGTTCCGACCTGTCAAAGCTCCAGACCCGGACCTCCGGGCCCAGTTCCATGACCTGTATGACGAATTGCAGATCGATGGGTCGCGAAACCGACTCATCCAGGAGGACATCCTGGAGGCCGTTGGAGAAGGGCGTTCACCCCTGGTATTGACCGAGCGCCAGGCCCACCTCGAGGACCTGGCCAGGCGTCTGGAGGGGAAGATCCCGCACCTTATCGTCCTCCACGGGGGAATGAAAAAGAAGGAATTGCGGACCATTCGGGAGAGATTGGATGGAATTCCCCCGGATCAGAAGCGGGTCTTGCTAGCAACCGGCCGATTCATCGGGGAAGGATTCGATGATTCCCGACTGGACACCCTCTTCCTCACCCTTCCCGTGTCCTGGCGTGGGACCATTGCCCAGTATGTCGGACGGCTGCATCGTTTGAACGACAGGAAGCAGGAAGTCCGCGTGTACGACTATGCCGATCTCGATGTTCCCATGCTTTCCAGGATGTTCGAGAGGCGATGCAAGGGCTACGAGGCCATCGGGTATTCCATCCTTCTCCCGGCAAGTGCGATTCCCGGATGGCCGACCGATGTTCCACTTCCTGTGGACCCGGCCTGGAAGAAGGATTATGCCGCCAGTGTCCGCAGGCTGGTTCTCGACGGAGTCGACTCGCCTCTGGCCAACCTGTTTGTGCACGCTGTCCGTCCCCAGGCAGATGAGCCTTGTTCCAATTTGCCCCGGGAAGGGGTGCGATTCGCAACGGGGGAAGAAGCCAGGGCCCGAAGTTCAACCGAGGCTTTTCTCTTCCGGCGCCTCGAGACGCGACCCGCAACACTGCTCAGGGGGCTTCCCCAGACCCGAGGCCGATTCCACCTGAACGTTGCCTTGCCCATCCCCTTCGATGGAAACGGGGAAATGGAGATCGATCTCCTTTGCGACGAGGCCCGTCTGGCCATCGAACTGGACGGCCCCCAGCATCTGTCCGGTCCGGAAGCCTGGCGGAGCGACCGTCGGAAGGATTCCTTGTTGCAGGAAAACGGGTATTTCGTGTTGAGGTTTCTCGCAGAGGATGTTGGGAAACGTCTGGATGACGTTCTCGACCAGATTCACCGGGTCATGGCCAATCGTGGAAAGAGGAGGACCCATGAGCGAGTATCAGTACTATGAATTCCAGGCGGTCGACCGACCGTTGTCCAGGGAGGAGATGGCCAAACTGCGCACCCTCTCGACCCGGGCACAGATTTCCCCCAACCGTTTTGTGAACGAGTACCAATGGGGCGACTTCAAGGGAAAGCCAAGGTTCCTTTTGGAAAAGTACTTCGATGGGTTTGTCTATCTGGCGAACTGGGGAACGCACCGATTCATGCTTCGCATCCCCGATTCCTGGCTTTCCGCAAAGGTTGCAGGGGATTACGTTCTCGAACCCGGCCTCAACACCTGGAGCAAGGCCGGGAGCCTCCATTTCGAATTCCAATCGACGGACGAAAACGGGGAGTGGGTTGAGGGGGCCCAGGAGTGGCTGCCAACCCTGATTTCCCTTCGGAACGATCTCCGGCAGGGTGACCTCCGGGCCCTTTATCTGGGATGGCTGGCAGCCGTCAATGTAGGTGAGGCGGAGGATGAAGCAGTCGAGCCCCCGGTCCCTCCCGGGCTCGGAGAGCTCACGCCCCCCCTTGAAGCCCTGGCCGATTTTCTTCGGATCGATGCGGATCTCATCACGGCAGGCGCGGAGGGGAACCCCGGGAAAATGGGGGAACAACCGTCACCATTCCGTGATCTTCGGGTGGAGGTGGCGGTCAGGGACCGCTCCGGAAGCATCGTCGGCCGTTTTGGATCGGAGCAGGTGCCTGAGGACCTGGCCCGCGAGATTCTGCACCGGCTGCGGGGAAAGCTGTCCAATCGCAACGTGGAGTCGTTTCCAGGGTTGGTTCGATCCGGCCGGACCGTCGGACAGATCAGGGAGCGGGCGACAGCCCTACTCCAGGAAAGGAAGAAGCGGGAGGCGGTGCGGAAAGCGAGGGAGAAGGTGGAGCGGGAGGCTGCCGCGAAGGAAAAGCGGCAGAAACACCTCGCCTCGCTGCGCGGCCTCGAGAAAAAGCTCTGGGAGCACGTCGACGCTCATATCGCCACCCGCAATCCGGGGGAATACGATGAGGCTGTGGAGATCCTCAAGGATCTTCGGGATCTCGCCGGCGAGAAAGGCGCGGCACAGTTCTCCTCCGCCCTTCGCCGATTATGCGCAACCCATTCCAAGAAAACCACCCTCATGGAACGCCTTCGCAAGGCGGGGTTGTCTGAATGAATCCCCCGGAACCTGATCGACCAGAGATCATCCTCTTCCGCGAAGGTGTCCTCAGAGACTGCGCCATCCTGGCTTTTCAGGCACATTCGCCCCATCCTGGGGCTCGTGATCCTTTTCCGATCCCGGTTCAGGGAGGGGGAAGAATCCACGGGCAACCCTTTGTCGGGGAGAAATGGGATTCATGCCTTTCCCAAGCCCAAAAGCGGGAGCAGTATCTCTCGCCAATCTTCCAGTGTTCCGTGAACCCCGCCGATCTCAAGTCCCCCCGGGTCGTAGTGAATCTCCATCTTCTGGTCACAGCACCCGCACTTGAGCAGATACCGAGGGGATTTCCTCCCCACCCCCTTCCGGTGATACACCCGGATTTGAGGAACACCGAACCTTGATGTGTCATATAATCGGTTTTTCCTTCTCAGGACTTTCAAGACGCCCTCCCTTTGCTCATCCCTTTGGATGTTCCACAGGAAAACTACCCGACGCGGATGACGGTTCCTGGTTGAATATGTTCCAAGGCCTTCTTGATCGCGGGTATCAGGGGGAGCAGATCCTCAAAACGGTTGCTGACCGACCGGATCACGATCACCATGATTGGCCTGTCTTTGAACTTCTGCTGATATTCCAGGCTGCCATCGATGGTTAAGAAAACGTCGAAACGCTCCTGGATTGCGTCCAGGAGTTTGCCATTGCTGACTCCCGCAAGGCCTTCCATCGGGACGGTGGTGACATCGCGTTCGGGAAACTGTGATTTCAAGCGTTTGGGAAGGCACTCATCGAGGATCACCTTCATGGGAGCTACGCTACGCGTTCCTCAACGGCAACCTCCGCGGCATGCAAGACCTGGCGGACCTGTTCAAAAGAAACCGTAGGGTAATCTTCCAGAAACGTCTCGATGGTCCCGCCGCGCACCAGATAGTCGAACAGATTCCGCACGGGAACCCTCGTTCCCCGGAAAACCGGGATTCCACCGAGAATCTCAGGATCTCTAACGACTTCACTCATATCGACATTCTACCACGAGCGGAATCAAGGGGGAAAAGGGGCCATGTGCTTTGCCCAAGGCCATCTTGTGGATCGGGCAAAGAGGTTCGGGCGGCCTTGACTCACATTTCGCCTATTGCCCCCCTCAAGAACCGTGTCCTTTCTGCGGTTGTGAGTGTCCTTTCGGCTGGGGGCCGAAGAGAAAAGATCCTCGTCGGCACTTAGGGGTGCGTTCGAGGATTTGTGCAGTGGAGGTGGTCCACACCAAACCAAATCCTCGTCCCGCTTTATCGACCCCTCGTCATCCGAGAATTGGGAATTCACCCCATCGACTTGCACTATAGAAGCAATTTCTATATCATTGTCTCATGACGACCAAGCAGCGGTTCCGAAGCGGAAGGTACCGGCTTGAGGTGCGGGAAAAGGACCATCCCCCGGGGCATGTCCACCTCACCGGAGGGGGACTCGACGTCGTCATCGACCTTGAAACGCTGAAGGTGAGGGACGGAGTGTGGCCGGCCTCCCTGAAGGAGGAGGTCATGATCTGGGTTGCGGAACACCGGGAAGAATTGATCGAGGAGTGGAAGAGATGGCATCCATGAAAAGGCCCCGCCTGGACTCTGTGAAAGCCTTGACCGGTTTTCGCCTTGAGCTGAAATTCATCAACGGGGAAACCTTCCTGGTTTCCCTGGCGGATGATGTCAAGACCCTTCCCGGACTGGCGCCCTTGCACAGGGGGCGAGCCTGGTTCGGAGCGGAAATCGCGGACCGTGGATGGTCGGTGGAATGGCCCGCATACGACATCCAGATCGGAGCCGACACCTTGTGGATGGATGCGCAAGCGCAGAATGCCCCCGACCATGCAACCCGGGAATTCATTTCCTGGCGTTCCCGGAACGGCCTTTCCCTGTCAGCCGCCGCAAACGCTCTGGGGGTGACTTCCCGAACCATTAGTGCATACAGCACGGGGGCACGCCCCATCCCCCGGTTCATTCTTCTTGCCTGCAAAGGATGGGAAACGGAAAACAGGGAGCGGGTTGCATGAGCCCCGGGGACGGATTCCGGAAGCCCTTTCGACTCGCTTCCCTGGGCCGAGAGGGCTAGAATGTTGTCCACCCCCGACCGTTTCATCGCCCTCACATGTTCTTGGGACGAATTCTTCGCCAAGGCTTCTGCTCTTCCCGCCACTGCACCGGGGAACGCACCCGACAAGGGGAAGGTGTTCGAGCGGCTGACCCAGCTGTATCTGAGGACCCACCCGGAATATCAGACCAAGCTGAGGCATGTCTGGAGGGCCAAGGACGAACTTCCCGAGTCCCTTCGGGCGCGGACCGGCCTTCCCCGGGCCGACGAGGGAATCGACCTGGTCGCGGAGACCTTCGACGGCGACCTGTGGGCGATCCAGTGCAAGTTCCGGTCGGACACTCGCCCCCCCCTGACCGTGCGGGAGCTCTCGACCTTCACGAACCTCGCTTTCACCGTCTGCCGGGGATTCTCCCTCGCTGTGGTCGCCCACACCTGCGCCAAGCCGGTCCGGAAGCCCCACCTCCTGAGGAGGACCACCGAGATCGGGCTCGACCGATGGCTGGATCTGGGGGCGGAGGACTGGAAGCGCATCCAGGAAGCAACCGCCAAGGCTCCGCCCGCTCCCCAGCCCAGGGAGCCGAGGGCGCACCAAAAGCGCGCCGTCGAGGCGGCGAGGGAGCACTTCCTGGCGAAGGGGGCAAGCAGGGGGCGGCTCATCATGCCGTGCGGGACCGGCAAGAGCCTGACCGCCTTCTGGATCGCCGAGGCGTTGGGGGCCCGGTCCGTCCTGGTTGCGGTCCCCAGCCTCCACCTCATCAGGCAGAGCCTCTCCGACTGGACCCGGGAGTTCCTGGCCCGCGGGGAGATCCCCGACTGGCTGTGCGTCTGCGGCGACGAGAGCGTGGGGCGGCAGGAGCGGGACGAGTTCCTGAGCACCAGCTTCGAGCTGGGCGTGGACGCCACCACCGACCCCGTGGAGATCGGGCGGTTCCTTCGTGGGAACGAGGGGAAGAGGAAGGTCGTCTTCGCCACGTACCAGAGCGGAAGGCCCCTCGCCGCCGCTGCCCGGTCCGCCGGGTTCGGCTTCGACCTGGGGATCATGGACGAAGCGCACCGCACCGTCGGGGAGCCCGGCCGGGCGTTCGGGCACCCCTTGTCCGACCGGAACGTCGCCGTCGCCCGGCGCCTCTTCATGACGGCAACCGAGCGGGTCGTCCGGGGGAGGGACGAAGCCGTCCTGTCCATGGACGACTCGGGCGTATACGGGGATTGCTTCCACCAGTTGACCTTCAAGGAGGCGATCGAGGCCAACCCGCCGATCATCTCCGACTACAAGATCCTGACGATCACCGTCAGCGACGAGCGGGTGCGGCAGTTCATCGAGGAGAACCAGTACCTGCGGACCCCGGACGAAGACCTGGGCGAGCGGGAGGCACAGGCCCTGGCGGCCGGCATCGCGCTCCAGCGGGCTTTTGCCGAGGAGGGCGTCCGCCACGCCATCTCGTTTCACCGCAGCATTCGCGCGGCCGCCGACTTCCGAGACCAGCAGGAACGCATCGGAGGGGCCAAGGAAGGGGATGGCTGCCCTGCCTGCTACCACATTTCGAGCAAGAAGACGACCGGGGAGCGGGCTGACCTGCTCCGGGAGTTCCGGGGAAACCCTTCAGCACTCATCACCAACGCCCGGTGCCTCCAGGAGGGGGTGGACATTCCCGCCGTCGACTGCGTCCTGTTCGCCGACCCCAAACAGAGCGTGGTCGACATCGTGCAGGCCGCCGGCCGGGCGATGAGGCCGAGCCCGGGGAAGCGGTACGGCTACATCGTCGTGCCGATCGTCGTTCCCTCTGGAACGGCTTTCTCCGAGTTTGCCGAGACCACGCAGTTCCGGCAGGTGGCCCGCGTGGTCACTGCCCTCTCGACCCAGGACGACCGGATCGCGGAAGAGTTCCGCGGGGTCGCCGCCCAGCCGCGCCGCAGTGGCGAAAGGATCGTCGAGATCCGGGGGGACGTCCCTGTCGCCCTCCAGATCGGCTTGGAGACTTTCCGGGAAAAGGTCCGATTGAGGCTCTGGGAGCGGGTCGGCCGGGCAAATTGGAGACCGTTCTCGAAGGCTCGAGAATTTTCCAGAAGTCTGAAACTAAAGAGCGGAGCAGAATGGCGGGCTTACGCCAAGAGCGGTCGTCTACCGCCCGACATCCCCTCAGATCCGTTTGACACCTACGGAGGCAAAGGCTGGGCAGGCATGGGGGACTGGCTGGGGACCGGGACCATTGCCCCGAGCAGACGGAAGTTCAGACCCTTTGCGGAGGCACGCGAATTCGCCAGGAGCCTGGGGTTGAAAGGAGAGGATGATTGGCGAGCATTCACCAAAAGCGGCCGGCTGCCCTCCGACATTCCCGTTGGCCCACCCCAAGCCTACAGAGACAAAGGCTGGGCTGGTTGGGGCGATTGGCTGGGGACCGGGACCATCGCCCCGCGCCTACGTGAGTTCAGGCCCTTCGCGGAGGCTCGCGAATATGCCAGGAGTCTGAAACTGAAGGGCGGGGCAGAATGGCGGGCATTCACCAAGGGCGGTCGTCTGCCGCCCGACATCCCCGCAGCCCCATGGAGGACCTACGAAAAGAATGGCTGGAGAAGTTTTGGCGACTGGCTGGGGACCGGAACCATCGCTCCACAGCTAAAAAGGTTCAAGCCGTTTGCCGAAGCCCGCGAATTTGCCAGGAGCTTGAGGTTGAAAAGCGGGGCTGAGTGGCGAGCATTCACCAAGAGCGGTTTTCTTCCGTCCGACATTCCTGCCAACCCACGTCAAGTTTTCAAGGACGAAGGCTGGGGAGGCATGGGCGACTGGCTGGGGACCAAGGCCATTGCCCCGCGCAAACGGAAGTTCAGACCCTTTCCGGAGGCCCGCGAGTTTGCCAGGAGTCTGAAGATTGAGAGCGTGACAGAGTGGCGGGCTTTCGCCAAGAGCGGTCGCCGGCCGCCCGACATCCCCGCAACCCCATGGAGGACATACGCCAAAGAAGGCTGGGCAAGCATGAGCGACTGGCTGGGAATCGCGACTACCCCACTGCGCATAAGGGAGTTCAGGCCCTTTGTGGAGGCTAGGGAATTTGCGAGGAGTCTGAGACTAAGAAGCGGAGCAGAATGGCGGGCTTTCGCCAAGAGCGGCCGTCGGCCCCCCGACATCCCCTCAGATCCGTTTGACACCTACGGAGGCAAAGGCTGGGCAGGCATGGGGGACTGGCTGGGGACCGGGACAATCGCC